>NZ_BAUA01000044.1 GCF_000710915.1 Nocardia brasiliensis IFM 10847 | reverse complement strand
CATCTCGCCGGGCGCCTTGGCCATTCGGCCCTCCGGCCCGCCGGGCACGTAGAGCTCGACATCGACACCGTGGTTGGTGACGTCGTTGCCGCCGGAGAAGTACGGGCTCGCCTGGTACACGACCGGCAGTTTGCCGGTCGCCCCCGCCGGACGGACGACTTGGATGTGCACCTCGTCGTCCTTGCCGTCGCGGTCGCTGTCGATCGGCGCCCGGACCCACAGGTCCTTGCGAATCGGTGCGGCCGCGTCGAAGACCGGCTGGGCCTCGCCGCCGGAAAACGCTGGCCCGCTTGCCGGTTGCGCCATCGCGGGTGCGCCGCACAGCAGCATCGCGCCCACCGCGCTCACCAGGGCCAGTCGTTGCCACGGTCTGGGAATCGCCGCCATAATCCACTCCTGTCATCCCCCGCGCGACCTTTCCGCGCGGGGCTCGAAAAATTCACTGGCTCAAAGGAATTGCTGGATCAGGGCTTGTTCGGCGGAGCCTTCCGCTCGATCGCGGCCTTCATCGCGTCCAGGCCGATGAGGTTGAATTCCCGCCCGAGCGCTCGCATCAACGAGTTCTGCGTCGGCCGGTACACGCCGCGCTTGTGATAGACCGCGCCTTCGAAGGTGCCGACCACGCCGCCGTCGGGTGAGGGTTTGCCGAGGTACTGGTACCACTTGGTGCGCTTCTGCTGCATCTGCGCGCTGGTGTAGATCGAGGCGTTGACCTCGCGCGGTTCGCCGCCGGTGTAGCGGTCGTCGGGGTAGTCGTACTCGTCGGCCAATCCACCGATGGTGTGGCCGAGTTCGTGCAGCACGATCTGCCCCGCCGCGGTGTTGCCGCCGGACGAGGTGGCGACCCGGCCGCCCGCGCCGCCGTATTTCGTGGTGTTGGCCAGCGCGACCACCTGGTCGACCTCGGGGGCGAGCCGGGCGAACTGCATCGCCTTGTTCTCGTTGACGCAGAGCAGGCGCTCCGTGCCACCGCACCAGAAGGTCATGTCCAGCGCGGTATTTCGATAGGTGCCGCGGGGATCGTTGTCCACCCCGGACTGCTGGGACACCACGTTCACGGCCCAGACGTTGAAGGAGTTCTTATACGACTTGAACGGTTCGACCTGGGTCAGCTCGTTCCAGCGGCTCGTCGCCTGCTGCTGGTATTTGCCCAGCTCGGCCGAGGTATAGCCGTCACCGACGAAGACGAGATCGAAGCGCTGACTCGACGGGCCGGTCTGCTGGATCGCCACCACATCGGCCTGTACCGCCGAGCGCGGCGCCGGAGTCTGGTCCTGGACCGGTGCGACGACCCGGCTGATCGTGCCGTCGGGCGAAAAGACCTCCCGCTCTTCGTATTGCGTGGCGGATCCGGTGGCGGTGGACAGTCCGGCGATGATCACCGCGGCGAACGTGATGGTGGACAGACGTCGTAGCAGAGGCATGACGAAACTCCTGGAATGGTCCGCGAATTCGAGCGAAACGGCGGTGGCGCGCCGTCTCTGGCTGCGTCGAATGCCTAATCAAGGAACCACATCCGGGCGAGCAACTCGACTGGCGCGCAACTGGGGATCGGCATCCGCGTTCCGGACCGGGCCGCCGCTCAGCGAAGTAACGTCGGAGTGCATGGCGAAGCTGCTTCTGGGGCCGGTGTTACGGCACGTCGACACCACCTCGGCGACCGTCTGGGTGGAGACGGACAGCGCGTGCGAAGTAGACGTTCTAGGCTTGCGCGCGAACACCTTTCGGGTCGGCGAGCAGCATTTCGCGCTGGTGCTCGTCACGGGATTGACGCCCGGCACGTCGACGCCGTACGAGGTGCGACTGGACGGGGTATCGGTGTGGCCGCAGCCCGAATCGCGTTTTCCGGCCTGCCGGATCCGCACCCGGCCGGTCGAGAAGATCCTGTTCGGCTCGTGCCGGGCGGCCAAGGCGACGGCGCACGCCGCGGCAGACGCGGTCGGCGTCGACGCGTTGGACGCCTACGCGTCTCGCATGCGGGACCTGCCCGAAGACCGGTGGCCCGACGCCTTGCTGCTGCTGGGCGATCAGGTGTACGCCGACGAGCCGACGCCACAGCTGCGGGCCTGGTTGCACCAGCGGCGCGGGGACCAGGAACCGCGGGGTGAGGTGGTGTCGTTCCGGGAGTACGGCGAGCTGTACCACGAGACCTGGAGCGATCCGGAGATCCGCTGGCTGATGTCGACGGTGCAGACCTCGATGATCTTCGATGACCACGATATCCGCGACGACTGGAACACCTCGCGCACCTGGCGTACGCAGATGGCGCAAAAGCCCTGGTGGCGCAGCCGGATTCGCGCCGGGCTCGCGAGCTACTGGGTGTACCAGCACATCGGCAATCTCGGACCGGCCGAACTCGCGGACAACGAGCTGTACCGCGCGGTCACCGAGTCGGGCGCGGACGTGCGCACTCTGCTGGAAGATTTCGCCGAACGCGCCGATCGAGAGGTGGACGGGCGCAGACCGACCCGCTGGAGTTACCGGCGCGATTTCGGCCGGATCCGGCTGCTGATGATCGATACCCGCGGTGGGCGCATCCTCGACGGTCAGCGATTGATGGTCGGGACGGAGGAATTCGACTGGATCGAGGCGAATGCCGCGGGCGAGTTCGACCATCTGCTCCTCGGATCGTCGCTGCCGTGGCTGATGCCGCACGCGCTGAGCCACCTCCAGTCGCTCAACGAACGCGCCGCGAACCAGCCGGGGCTGCGCGGCAGGCTCGGCGAAAAGCTGAGGCAGGCAGCCGATCTGGAGCATTGGCCCGCGTTCCGCGCGTCGTTCGAGCGCCTGGCCGGACTGATCCACCGGATCGGTACCGCGCCCGACGCGCCGCGCACGATCTGCGTGCTCTCCGGCGACGTGCACCACAGCTACGCCGCCCGCGCGGACTACGGCCACCCGACGAAATCCCAAGTGCTACAACTGGTGTGCTCGCCCGTGCACAACGATCCACCGAAACGGTTCCGGCCCGTGTTCGCCCTGTCCTGGGCCACGCCGATCGCCGCGGCGCTGCGGTGGCTCGCCGACCGGCGCGGCATCTCTGCGGACCCGGTGCGCTGGACCAAGGTGAGCGGCCCGCATTTCGGGAACTCGATTGCCGCACTCGACATCACCGGCGACGCCGCCCGGTTCACCCTGGAGACCGCCAGGGAAGGGGTCGGCTTGGTCGAGGTGGCCCGGCTGGACCTGACGACGACCTGACCGCACACGCGCACAGTGGTGGGAATCACCGACACCGCCGCGTGACGACCGTAGGCTCGACCGTGTCGATCCGACAGTGGGCAACCACCATGTTGTCGCGCGGGCAGAACGGAAGGACTGAAGGCAATGCTGCGGAAGTTCCTCGATCAGGGTGTGGTCTCGATGATCGATCGGTCGGCGCGGTTACAGAAGCCACTGGTGGACAAGTACGTCGGCTTCGTGCAGAGCAGGCATCCGGTCGAATCGCCGGACCAGATCGTCGAGCGGCTCGGACGGCACTATTTGATCGCGGTGACCGCGAGCGGCGTCGTGGTCGGCTTGAGCGCGGCCGTTCCCGGCGTAGGGACCCTGGTCGGGCTGGCCGCGGCCGGCGCCGACACGGTGTTCTTCATCGAGGCCTCGACGGTGTACACGGTGGGCGCGTCGGAGGTCGCCGGGAACAAGGCCACCGCACCGCGACCGCCGCTGGTCTCCGCGGTCGTGCTCGGACAGGCGGGTACCGGTGCGCTCGGCGCGGCGGGCCGCTCGGCCAAGCAATGGGACACGATGCTGGCCAACAAGCTTCCGGTGCTGCGCCGGATGGACGATTCGCCGATCAAACGATTCGTCGTCCAGTTCATCGTCAAACGTGGTGCGCTCGCCTTCGGCAAGGTGATCCCGGCCGGGATCGGCGCGGTCGTCGGCGGTGTCGGCAACCACGCGCTGGCCCGGGGCGTCATCAAGAACCTGCACGCGGCACTCGACGACACCGCTCGCCCCGACCAGGTGGTGCCCGCGGACGCTTAGCCCGGTAGCCCGCGGCTGGTCCACGCCGCGTCGAAATTCGGATGGTCTCGATAGACATCGAGGAACAGATCGAGCACCTCGCGCAGCGCGTGTTCGGCGGTCTCCGCGCAGGTCTCGGCGCGCCCATACCGATACATCACCAGCACGCCCGCTTTCGCCTGCGCCTCCGCGGCGAACCGGGTGCCCGCGTCGGCGTCGTCGATCGACACCTGGGCCGCGTGCCGTAGGTCCTCGCCGATGCGAGCGACCAGAAAGGATTCGGCGGCCGCGGGCAGGGCAGGCGTCCGTGCCCGGTCCACGCGCAGGTCTTCAGCAGTCATGGGTCACGCTCCCTCGTAGTGGCGAACAGGCACTAATGGCTGAGGTGCACCCCCTTGGCACAGGTGAACTGCATGACGTCGATGTGCCCGACCCGGAAGTGGTGCGCACAGCCGGTGAAATAGCGGAGATAGGTCTCGAAGGTCTGCGCGCCGACCAGCGCGACGGCTTCGTCCTCGCGCTCCTGCAGCGCCGCGGCCCAGTGGTCGAGCGTCTTCGCGTAGTGCAGCCGCAACGGGTGGATCCGGGTCACCGCGAAACCGGCCGCCTCGGCGTATTCCCGTACCCCGCGCGGGAATCGGCCCCACGGGATCGGCAGCTGACCGCCGGGAAAAATCTCGGTGCGGATGAACCGCATGAAGTCGATGTCGCGCCGGGTGAGCGGAATACCGTTGGCGCGCATATGGTCGAGGCCGTACACGACGATCGTGTGCAGCAGCATGATCCCGTCCGGACCCAGTGCGCCGTAGGCGAAGTCGAAGAAGTCCGCATAGCGTTCCTGCCGGAAATGCTCGAATGCGCCGATGCTCACGATCCGGTCGACCTGCCCGTCGAATTCCTCCCATCCTTGCAGCCGGACCTCCGCGCGCCTGCCACTGGCCCGCCGGTCCAGTTGCGCCTGCACATAGTCGCGTTGATTGCGGCTCAGCGTGAGGCCGATGACATTCACGTCGTACTTTTCCAGCGCGCGTAGCATCGTCGCGCCCCAGCCGCACCCGACGTCCAACAGCGTCATTCCGGGTTCCAATGCGCATTTTTCCAGTGCCAGATCGATTTTCGCCTGCTGCGCCTGCTCCAGGGTGTAGCCGGACTCTTTCCAATACGCACAGCTGTAGGTGCGGCTGGGGTCGAGAAACAGCGCGAAGAAATCGTCGGACAGATCGTAATGGGATTGCACCTCGGCATAGAACGGAGCGTGACGACTCATGCAGCAACCTCCAGGAATTTCGACGTTCGAATGTGGTGGTCAGGCCGGAGTACCGAGAACTCGCCCGCCGCCTGTGCGACCAGGCGGTCCGAGCGACATCGAGTTGGAGCCGGGCCCGCTGGGCCCACTGCGCGATCACTACGGAGTCGCAGCGCGGGAGTACCCGGATGACCACAAGATATGTGACGTACGTCACATATCAACTGGGGATTTCCGGATACCGTGGGGAACGCCGTCGTACCTCGATCGACTTCTGGAGGCGCTTTGCGCATGCTCGCCCGTGTCCTGCTCGTCCTGCTCACGCTGGTCATCGGCGCGGCGACCGCGCTGCCCGCGGCCTCGGGCACCCCGGACGCCGCCTACGACGACGTCACGGCGCGCAGGATCGATGACGCGCTAGCGGCCGGAGCAGGCGCGCAGAGCAAGGGCGAGTCGATCGAGCGGGTGTCACGCCCCTTCCTCGGGACGCCGTACGTCGCGAACACGCTGATCGGCTCCGCGGGCCGGGCCGAGCAACTGGTGGTCGACTTGCAGCGGGTGGATTGCTTCACCTATCTCGACTACGTCGAGGCACTCAGTCGATCCACCACGCGCGACGACTTCACCGCCAACCTGATCCAGACGCGGTACACCGACGGCGTCGTCGACTTCGCCCATCGCAAACATTTCTTCAGCGATTGGGCGCACACCCCGCGCGTCGCCGCGACCGACATCACCCGCTCGCTCAGTCCGGGCGCCATTACCGTCGCCAAGCGACTGAATGCGAAAGCCGATGGTGGGCAGTACCTTCCGGGACTTCCGGTAACCGATCGGGACATCACCTATATTCCGGCCGACGCCGTCGACGACAGCGTTATCGGTCAGCTCCGCACGGGCGATTACCTCGGCGCTTATGCCGACGCGCCCGGCCTGGACGTCACCCACGTCGGCATTTTCGTCATGACGCCGGCCGGTCCGATGTTCCGCAACGCGTCGTCGCTAGCCGTCAACAACAAGGTGGTCGACTCACCGTTGGCGGAATACGTCCGGTCGGTGCCGGGCGTCGTGGTGTTCCGCGCGCAATAACCGGTCGCCTTGGTTAACCGGGCCGACACTTCCACCCGGTAGTACTGGGATTCCGGGAACGCTGCTGCCGAATCGAGGTTTGCCCGTGGGGCAACACACCGTCCGCTGGTCTGCCGCACTGGCCACCGCGATCGCACTCGCCGCCGCACCCGCGGCGGCGCAGCCGACCGCACCGGCCTATCGCGAATACGTTTCCCTCGGTGACTCTTTCACCGCGGACGTGCTCACCGCGATTCCGCCGACCACCGAGTTCGCCCCGTTCAACTGCGACCAATCGGCCACGAACTATCCCAGGCTCGTCGCGGCCGCACTGTCGGTTCCGGTCTTTCACGATGCCAGCTGCGGCGGCGCGAAAACCGCGGACCTGACCGCTGCGCAGACGGTGCCGCTCGGCACCAATCCCCCACAGTTGGACCGGCTGACGCGCACCACCGACCTCGTGACGCTGAGCATCGGCGGCAACGATCTCGGCCTGCAAGAGCTGATCCCGCAATGCCTTTCACCCGCGGCGCTGCTGCCCGGCCTGCCCGCCGGCGGTGGTTGCGCCGCACGGCTGACCGCCGCGGGCGGCGATCCCATCGAAACCCGCACCCGCGCCACCGAACCCGAGATCGCGGCCACGATCGACCGGATCCGGCAACGGGCCCCGCACGCGCGGATCCTGCTCGTGAACTACCTGGACGCGCTCCCGGCCACCGGGTGCGTGCCCGAACTGCCCGCCACGGACGTCGACGCGGCATACCTGCGCGCGAAGCTCGTCCGGCTGAACGCCATGCTCGCCCACGTCGCCGCGAACACCGGTGTGCAACTCGTCGACACCTTCGCCGCCACGGCAGGCCACGACGTCTGCCGAGCGCCCGAGGTGCGCTATGTCGAAGGGCTGCTGCCGTTCTCGGCGAGGAACCCGCAGCTGGTCGCCTTCCCGTTCCACCCCAACGCGGCCGGCGCGCAGGCACAGGCCCGGGCGGTGCTCGATGCGATCGGCCGTCCCGCGTGAGGACACGGCGCACACTGGTGTGGTGACAGACGACCCCGGGCAACTGATCGTGGTGGACGCCGCGAACGTCGTCGGCTCGCGACCCGATGGCTGGTGGCGCGACCGTGCGGGCGCGGCCCGCGGCTTGCTCGCCAAGCTGACCGTGCTGGATCAGCGCCTGACCGAACCGGCCGAGGTGGTGGTCGTGCTGGAGGGTGCCGCGAAAGCGGCGGCGCAAGACGCGCCGGACGCACTGCGGGTGGTGCCGGCCTACGGGTCCGGGGACGACACGATCGTCGACGTGGTGCTGGCCGCCGTCCAAGACGATATCGACCGGACGATCATCGTCGTGACCGCCGATCGCGGCCTGCGCGAGCGGGTCGAGGCGCTGGGCGCGGACACCATCGGACCGCGCTGGCTTTTGGACCTGATCGAGCACCCATAACCTGGCGATCACTGGGTAGTCAGCCGACATGAACAATGCATTCGAGGAACGTGGCCAACCGTCCCTCGGACGTGCCTTACCCGAGCTCTTGGCCGCGCGGGCCGTGATCGAGCAGGCCAAGGGCGCGTTGATGTTGGCCTACGGTATCGATGCCGAGCAGGCGTTCGGCGTGCTGCGTAAGCGTTCGCAGGCAACGAATGTCAAGATCAGGGAACTCGCCGCGCAGCTGATCGCCGAGTTGCCGAGCCTGGATCTGGCGCCGCCGGAGTTGCGGCGCGCGGTCGACCACCTGCTGCACGGGCTGTCACAGCCCGAACACTGAGCGACCGGAAACCGTTGGGACCTAACGGACAATTCCGCGCCGACAGCTGCCTAACCGAGGCCCCGACGCAATCGGACACCGCCGTGGCGCTACCGTGCGCGGGTGATCCTGCTCACGGTCGGCCTGATTCTGCTGGGTGTCTTCGCGTTGCGCTTCCATCTCGATCGTCGGCGGTTGAGCAACGGGATCTATCTCCTGTCGGGCGTCCTCGTCCTAGGCGTGTGGGCGATCGGGTCGGGCGATCAGGTGGATCTGACGCTGGCACTGGCCGGCCTGCTCGTGGTGCTCTCCCCGCTGGCGGTGCTGGTGCTCGCCGGGCTATTGCTGGCCAACGGCATGCAGATGCTGCGCCGAGAAGGGCTGCGGATCGCCAACCTGCTCTCGATCGGCCCGGGCATCGTGCTGCTCGCGCCCTACGTGCTGCTCGGTGTCGCCATCGCCACCGGCAGCGTGCGGTCGGTGCTGCTCGCGTCGCTGCTCATGGCCGTCAGCTACTTCGGCTTCGTGTTCACCGGCTTCGTGCTGTACTCATTGCTCTACGGTCGGCTGCCGTACCAGCCCGGCATGGACGCGATCGTCGTACACGGCTCCGGTCTGGTCGGCGCGCGGGTACCGCCGCTGCTGGCCGCTCGCTTGGACCGCGCCGCCCAGATCTACTGGGCCGAACTGGCCGAAGGCCGCAAACCCGTGATCATCACCAGCGGCGGCAAGGGCTCCGACGAGGCGGTATCGGAGGCGGCCGCGATGGCGGACTATCTGCTCGCCCGCGGCATCCCCGAGGACAGCGTGGCACGCGAGGAGAAGTCCACCACCACGCGGGAGAACCTGCTGTTCATCAAGCGACTGCTCGGCGAGCGCGGCACCACGACCCGAATGGTGCTGGTAACCAGCAACTTTCATATCCTGCGCACCGCGATTCTGGCGCGCAGGCTGCGCCTGGACGCGGAGGTGACCGGCGCGCGGACCGCCTTCTACTACCTGCCGAGCGCCATCCTGCGCGAGTTCATCGCGATCGTCGTCGCCTACAAGTGGACCAACGCCCTCGCCTGTCTGGCGCTGGTTTCTCTGCCGCTGGTGCTCGGTCTGGCCGCCGGCGAGTCACTCACCGGCCGGTGAGTGTCCTCAGGAGGCGTCGACGCGTTCGTGCACGGTCAGCAGCAGATGGTCGAAGCGCGTGCGGAACCCGGCACTGTCCTTGCTGATCATTCTGAGTTCGGCGACGAATTGCGCGGCCAGATCGCGCAACTTCGTATTGGTCTCCTGAGAGCGCCAGCGCAGCACCCGGAACGCCTGCTCCGCGTTCACCCCGTAGGCCAGGATCAACGCGCCCTTGGCCTGCTCGATCACCGCCCTGGCCTCGATCACCTCGGGCAGGATCTCCTCGAACACCTCTTGGCGTTGCTCTTCCAGCCGTTCGGTCACGTCGACGTAGTAGCCGGAGGTGCCGACGATGGCGCCGTCCTCGTCGGTGAGCAGGTCGCCGACGACCACCACCTCACGCGCCTCGCCCTTCGCATCGACGATTCGGTGCCTGCCGCAGAACGGCTGGCCGGTCTCGGCGGCCGCGGCGATGCAGCTGGCCACGTGCTCGCGGTCGTCGGGATGCTTGTGCGACAGCAGCAGCTCGGTGGTCGGTTCCACCTCGCCGGGTGCGTAGCCGTACATCGCCGCCAGCTCGTCGGACCATTCCCACCGCTGATCGGCAAACCAGAATCGGAACCAGCCCGGTTCGGCGCAGGGGTCGACACCGATGGTCTCCTCCATCGCCTGCACCACGCCCGGTGGCACCTCGTCGCCCAAACTCACGCGTCCAGTATCCGCCGAAACCTTCGCGCACCGCGAGGCGGCCCGTCATTGTGGCAGCAACTGACTACGAGGAGAACCATGAGAAGTGTGCTGTCCGCCCGACGGCTCGCCATCGTGGCGGTGGCCGGGGCCCTCCTGCTCGCGCTCCCCGCCTGCACGCAGCGCAGGGCCGATCCACCCGCGGCCGACCCCACCACCACGGCGCCGATCGCCGACGAATCCGCCTTCGTCTCCATCACCGACGTCGATCCGACGATCCTGGTCGACGCCCGGTACTACGGGGAACACAACTTCCTCGGCACCCGGGTCAACGGCTACGAGGCACCCAAATGCCTGCTGACCAAGCAGGCGGCGAGCGCGTTGGCCCAGGTGCAGCAGGAATTGCGGCCCATGAATCTCACGCTCAAGACCTACGACTGCTATCGGCCGCAGCGGGCGGTCGACCATTTCGTGGCCTGGGCCAAGGATCTCGGCGACGTGCGGATGAAGCAGGAGTTCTACCCCACCGTGGAGAAGGCGAATCTGTTCCGCGACGGCTACATCGCCGAGAAGTCCGGGCACAGTCGCGGCAGCACACTGGATCTGGCCATCGTCGCGTTGCCCGCCGCCGACCCCGAGCCCTACCGCGCCGGTGATCCGCTGCGCGCCTGCTTCCTGCCCGCCGAGCAGCGGTTCCGCGACAACATCCTCGACTTCGGCACCGGGTACGACTGCTTCGACCCCGCCGCGCACACCGCCAACCCCGCCACCGGCGGCAACCAGCGCGCCGTGCGGACGCTGCTGACCGAGCTGATGGGTGATCACGGCTTCACCAATCTGCCGGAAGAGTGGTGGCACTTCACCCTGAAAGACGAGCCCTTCCCCAAGACCTATTTCGACTTCCCGGTGCGCTGAGCGCGATCGACCCTGCCGCAGGGGTGCACAGGAGACGCGCGGGCTCCTACACTGAGAAAACTGCGGCACGGTCGAGCGTCGGAGCGGCCCGCATTCGGCGATCGGCATCCATCGAAGTCCTGATCCGTTCAGGGTCGCGTTGCCCGGCCCGTTCCATGGAAGAGGCGCCATGCCCGATCCATCACACGTCAAGGTCTGTTTGTTCGGGCAGGATTGCCGCTGCCCCAGCATCACCGTATTCCTCGCACCCGAACCGCTGCTGCCCGGCGGCAGCATCCTGCATCTGCTCGAACAAGCGCCCATGAGCGCGGACTCCGGGCCGAGCCCCGACGCCGACCTGATCGATCGGGTACAGGCCGAATCGGCCGACGCCGATCGATCGGCCCTGTTGCACACCGAGTTCCGCGCGTTTCTGGCGGGCTTGCCCGAACCGGGACAGGTCGGGACCATCCTGCACGACCATCAGATCAGCGCCACCGCACCGGTCGGCCTCGATCTCGACGATCCCGCCGAACTGACCCGGCTGGCGCTACTTCCCGAGCACCCCATCGGTTTTCGCCGCACCGCGGACTTCCGCGAGGCGGCCATGCGCCGCGCGATGGCGGTCGTCTACCGGCACTTCGAGGTCGACCAGCGCGTCCGGCTCATGTATCACGGGTTCGCCGATCCGAGCACCGGCTGGTTCGCGCTGCGCACCGCGAGCGCCTGAGCGTCGATCAGGGTTTGCGGGCGACGCCGCCGTACGCCCCGGACCGCTCCGGGAACTCGCCGATATCCGCGGCGTTCTCCGGACGCCAGAGCGGCAGGTGCACGAGCCCCGGGTCGAGCAGGTCCCAGCCGACGAAGAACTCGGCGATCTCCGGCCGGCTGCGCAGCACGATCTCGGTCGAGGTGCGTCCGGACAGTTTCTGGGCCTCGAGCACCTCCTCGGGCTGTCCGTCGGCGGTGGCGTGGGTGATGGCCAGGTAGCTGCCGGGCACGACCGCGTCACGCAGCCGGGCCACGCAGCCCGCCGGGTCGGCGTCGTCGGCGACGAAGTGCAGCACGCCGAGCGCGAGCACCGCCACCGGCTGCTCGAAATCGATCAGTTCCGCCACGGCCGGATCGGCCAGGATGGCTTCGGGGTCACCGATATCCGCGCGCACCACCGCCGCGGCCGGATTGCCGTCCAGAATGGCCCGGCTGTGCGCCACCGCGACCGGGTCGATATCGACGTAAACGACTCGCGCCGAAGGGTTTCGACCTTGGGCGACCTCGTGCACGTTGCCGACGGTCGGGATGCCGGAACCGATGTCGAGGAACTGGGTGATGCCCTCATCGATCAGGAACCGTACGCATCGGCGCAGCAAATCCCGGTTGGCCCGCATGGTTTCGGCCACGTTGGGCGTGAACGCCTCGATCTGCCTGGCCAGGGTCCGGTCGATCTCGAAGTTGTGCATGCCGCCGACGAAATAGTCGTACACCCTGGAGGCGCTGGGCCGATCCAGATCGATTCCCTCGGGCGCCCAACTCGGTCTGGTCATCGATCTCGAACCCTCCTGGAAATATCGCCAGCTCACGATCGACGCGGCGAAAGCTTCGTCATCGTAGCCGGGTTCGCCCGTCGCCCGCAGTTGGGCGAGCGCCAGCAAACCGGACTACGATCAGAGCTTATGGCGTGGGATGCCGGGAGGGGTTCAGATCCTGGCGGACCGCACGCCGAACTGGCCGAGCAATGGGCGGCCGCGCTCGGTGGCGGACCGCGCGATCATGTCGTGCCCATGAGTTCGGCCGAGTCCCGGTTGCTGCTCAACACGCTGGCCGAGGAATTCGCGATCGCCGCCGAGACCGGCGCCCCCGCCGAACAGGTCGCGGAACTGGGCGCCCGGCTGGCTGAATCACACTTCGTCGGCGACGAGGTGCTCGGCCGCACCCTGGCGGTGCTGAACACATACCTCACCGAGGCCAGTGGCGTCCCCGCCGGGCGGGTGGCCGAATTGGTCGGTGCGTTCGCGACCGGCTACCTGCGCGCGTTCCGCGCGTGGCTGCTCGCCGAGCAGGAGAGCGTGCGCACCGCCGAGATCGCCGCCCGCCGGATGGTCGAGCAGCAGTTGCGTTCGAGCGAGGCCCGGCTGCGGGCGGTGTTCTCCCAGGCCGGTATCGGCACCGGTCTTTCCGATATGACCGGGCGCATCATCGAGGTCAACAACGCCTTCGCGAACATGCTCGGCTACCGGCCCGAGGAGATGTGCCGGCTCTCGGTGACCGATCTGACGCACCCCGACGACGGCCCGGACATGTGGCAGAAGTACGCCGGGGTGCTCGCGGGCAAGTACGACAACGTGCAGTTGGAGAAGGCGTACCGGCACCGGGACGGCGGCACGGTGTGGACCCACATCAACGTCTCGCTCATCCGGGACGAGCAGGGACAGCCGCAGTACACGCTGGTGCTGGTGGAGGACGTGTCCGAGCGACGGGCGCTGCGCGAACGGTTGCAGTATCGCGCGCACCACGACCAGCTGACCGGGCTGCCGAACCGCTCGCGCTTCTTCGACGCGCTCACGGCCGCGTTCGCCGACTGCACCAGGGTCGGGCTCTGCTACGTCGATCTGGACCATTTCAAGACCGTCAACGACACCTACGGGCACGCGGTCGGTGACGAGCTGCTCGCCCAGGCCGCCGCCCGGCTCAGTGCCTGCACCACGCGCGCCGATCAGCTCGTGGCCCGGATGGGCGGCGACGAATTCGTAGTGCTCGTCCCGCATTCCAGCGGCGTCGAAGAGATGGCCGCGGTGGCGCGCACGGTGTTGCACGCGCTGTCGCAGCCGTTCTACGTGCACGAGCACCATCTGGCGATCACCGCGAGCATCGGCGTGATGGAGGAGCGCGCGGATCGCTCGTCCACCGGCGATTTCCTGCAGGCCGCCGATACCAGCATGTACTGGGCCAAGGCCGCCGGCCGCGCCCGCTACGCGATCTTCGACGCCGATCGCGGCCGGCGCGAACACACCAGTGCCGAACTGTCCGCGGCCATGCCCTCGGCCATCCGGCACGGCGAGTTCTTCCTCGACTATCAGCCGATCGTCTCGCTCGCGGACGGGCGAACGGTCGCCGTCGAGGCGCTGGTGCGCTGGCGACATCCCGATCTCGGCGTGCTCAGTCCGGCCCGGTTCGTCGACCTGGCAGAGGACAACGGCCATATCGGCGCGCTGGGCGCGGTGGTGCTCGAACGCGCCTGCCTGGACGGCCGGGAATGGCATACCCGCTACCCGCATACCCCGACCATCAGCGTGAACGTCTCGGCCGCCGAGGTGGCCGATCCGGCCTGGCTCGATCATGTGCAGCAGGTGATCGCGGAAACCGGCATCGAGGCGGGCCTGCTGCAACTGGAGCTGACCGAGCGCGCGTTCATGCAGACCACCGGCCGGCCGCTGCGGGCATTGCATACGCTGGCCGAGTCGGGAGTGCGGATCGCCATCGACGATTTCGGCACCGGCTACTCGAATCTCGCCTACCTCGGGCAACTTCCGCTGCACGTGGTGAAGCTCGCGGGCCCGTTCGTCCAGCGCATCCGCACGCCGGACACCGCGAGCCCGACCGACCTGTTGCTGCTCGAGACGATCATCGATCTCACCCACGCCCTCGGCTTCACCGTCACCGCCGAATGCGTGGAAACCCGCCACCAGGCCGACCAACTCCGCGACCTCGGCTGCGACACCGCCCAGGGCTGGCACTTCCACTATCCGATGCCCGCCGACCAGGTCACGACCTTGCTCGGCAGCACGGCGGACGCCGATCTGGTCAGACGAAAACCTCTCGGCGGCAAATAATTCCGGCCGCCCGGCGGCAATCTCGGGGTGGCCGTGACGTGTTCAGCGATGGGCGACGTCGTCGGTGGTGCCCGGTGGGTAGATCATTCGGTCGGGTGGGTTGCTGCTGCGGCGGGCCAGGCGGTAGTAGATCGCGGCGGTGAAGACGATACCGACGATCCAGGAAATATCGGCTCCGCCGAGCTTTTCGGTGAGCGGACCGGTGTAGAGCTGCTGGGCCAGGAACGGCACCTGCGCGAGAATGCCGAGGGCGTAACAGGCCAGCGCGGTGGCGTTCCAGCGACCGTAGCGACCGTCCGGGTCGTAGAGGGCCGGAATGTCGATCCGCTCGCGGGAGATCAGGTAGTAGTCGATCAGGTTGATCGCGCTCCACGGCGTGAACACCATGAGCAGCGTGAGCACGAAATTCTTGAAATTGTTCAGGAAGTCGGCGCTGGCCGCGATCGCGATCAGCATCGACACCACCGTGAACCCGACGATGTAGGCGGCACGGACGATCGGCGTGGCGCGCGACTGCCCGGTGAACGCGGTCACCGAGGTCAGGATGCACATGAAGCCGCCGTAGGCGTTGAGGCAGTTGACGGTCAGCTTGCCGACCACGATCACCAGATAGATCAGCAAGCCGAGCACGAACGGCCCCGCCAGCTCACCGAGAAAGCCGACCTGGTTGCCCAGGAAGGCTTTTCCCGCCGCCGCCGCGACGATCGCACCGAACGTCATCGACCACTGCGAACCCAGCACGCTCCCCGCGAAAGTCGCCCAGAAGGTGGTGCGGTCGCTGGTCGAGCGCGGCAGGTAGCGCGAATAGTCGGCCACGTACGGTCCGAAGGTGAGTTGCCAGCCCGCGCCGAGTGAGATGGCCAGCACGAACGTGGCCGCATCGAACGGCTCCGCCCCGAGCAGCGCGCGCACGTCGTATTCGGCGGCGAGGCGGACCGCGAGATAGCCGAAGCCCACGATGCCGACCACCGTGGCGATCCGGCCCACCACGTGGATGAGCCGGTACCCGGTCACCGCGACCACGGCGGTGAGCGCGCCGAACACGACGATCCCGACCGTCGCGTCCTCGATGCGCAGGATCTTGTTCACCGCCTGACCGGCGAGCACCGTGCCGGTCGCGGCGAACCCGAGATACATGACGACGACGAGCAGCAGTGGCAGCACGGCCCCGAAAACCCCGAATTGCGCTCGGCTGGAGATCATCTGCGGTAACCCGAGGCGCGGGCCCTGCGCCGAATGCAATGCCATCACGATGCCGCCGAGGATGTTGCCGATCAGCAGGCCGAGGATCGCCCACAGCGCGTCGGCCCCGAACACCACCGCCAGCGCACCGTCGACGATCGCGGTGATCTGCATGTTCGCCCCGAACCAGAGGGTGAACTGGCTGCGCGGGGTGCCGTGCCGTTCGGCGTCGGGGATCACCTCGATGGTGCGCCGCTCGATCGGTCCCGTCGCGTCGATGCGCTCGTCCTGCGCCATGGGTCCGCCTTTCGTCCGCGAGGCACGATCAGCGAAACGGCGTTGCCCCGGAGCAGCAGTATGCCGGATACCGGACGGTCTTGTACGGCGTTGCGGCGCAGCCGGTTCCGTGCACCGCCGCTAGCCGGTCGCGAGCGCCCGCGGCGATTCCGGCGCGGGTTCGGCCTTGATCCGCAGCAGCGCCCGACAGAGGGGATCCGCCATCACACCGGCCAACCGGGTGTAGGGCCATATCGCGATGAACACCATCAGGACCAGGCCCCGGGCCTGATAGATGAGCGGCGCGTGCACCATGACGTCGGGTTGCGGGTGGAGGCTGAACAGCGACCGGAACCAGACGAAAAGCGTTTCGGCGGTGCGATATCCGCCTTCGGTGGAGTTCGGATCGAACTTGATCGCCACCCAGGACAGCAGCGCGGTCACCATCAACGGGAAGGTGATGCGGTCGAACGGGCTGATCACCGGCCGGGCCGACCCACCGATGATGTCGGGCACGAACAGCAATACCGCGCCGATCGCGGCGGCGACCAGCGCGCCGATCTCGACGACGGCAAGGCCCACGTAGAGCGGGCCGTCCGGATGGCCGTGCGGCCCGGAGACGAGCAACTCGGTCACCCGCGCCGCGATGAGCACACCGATGCCGACGCGCAGCGCGGTCGTGCCGAACCGCTGGCCGGGGTCGCTGTCCTCGCGATTGCCGAACCAACTGAACCGATCGTGCCGATAACGCCACACGTGACCGAGGACGAACGACAGAAACGCACTGTAGGGAAGGGTGATCCACAGCATCGACATCATCTGCCGACTCGCCTTCTGCACGGAGCTAATCAAAAACGAAACTATCCGGTGCACTACTTTCGCAGACCGCGAGTCACCAGGCAAGCATCGAAAGCCCCACTAACCAGCGTGTACTACCTTTGAACGACAGTGGATTCGGGGTGCGGCGCCGAGGCCGAGTCGGCCGGCGGCGCGGCCACCACAGCAGACAGAATGAAGGCCACCACCGCGGCGGTTTCGGCCACCGTCCGCTTAGAAACACGCATATCCCGATCCCCAACTGTGCCCAGCACACCTCGCCGACAACTCCCTATCGGACGAACGGTATCCATACGCGAACGGCGTTCCCAGACAGTACTTTTCCTGCCCCGGGAATCGGCGTTACCGCGCGGGTGCGCCTCAGCCGGAGGCGATCGCGGTGATGAGTGTGCGCGAGGCGAGCGTACGGGTCGTGATGAGCTGGGTGAAAGTGCGCGGCTGTTCGCCGGGGTACTGCTCGGTGAGTTTCACCTCCCAGTGCGCGAGTCCGTCGTCACCGTCCTTTGCCCGGGTGACCAGGACGCAATAGCGGGTGCCGACGGGAGTCTGGTTGATCCCGCGCTGGATCTGGTCGGCGGGCGAGACGATCGCGTTGTCCGCGACTACCGCGCGCGCCCGATATCCGGAACGCTCCACGTAGTAGGCGTATTCGAACGCGAGGATGGCGTCCGGACCGTTGGCGGTGCCGCCGGGATCGGTGCCGGACACGATGTCGGGCGTGCGTCGCTGTTCGCACCCCTGCGTCGCGATCGCCGAGGCCTGTGCGGGCGGTGCCGTGCTGGTCGCCGCCGTCGTCACCGCGCCGGGCGCGCGCACCGTCGAACTGGCCGCGGCGGGCTTGTCGTCGCCACCCAGACCGTTGATCGCGGTGTACAGGATCGAGACCACCGCGATCCCGACGCCGAGCACGATCAGTACGGCGAGGATCCGGTTGCCGTTCGACTGCCTGCTGCGCTGGCGGGTCGGGTGACGCAGCGGTACGCCCGGATGGATGCCGGACCGGTTGATGATCGCGGGCGGCGGGGCGACGTTGTCGTCGTAGCCGGCGGCTCGATCGTCCTCGTCCGCGACGGGGACGCGCCGCCGATCCGGAGCCACCGACGGCTCCGGTACCTGCTCGGCCGTACGCGGCGGCGGGTCCAGCCATTGCTCCCAGTCACCGGTGCGCCGCGGCCGGGCGGCCGGTGCGTCCGGGTTCGGCTCGGGCACGTACACCTCCGGATCTCGGCGGCGCGCCGAGGACCGGCGGCCGGACGGACGCCGCCGCTTGCGCGCCTTGCCGACGGGCGTGCGCACCATGGGCAGTCCGGTATCGAACGGATTGCCCTGCCCCTCTTGCCGACCCGGAGAATTCGGGTCAGAGGGTGTCATCGTCGTAGTCGCCGAGCACCGGTGTCACGGCGACCACCGCGGTCGGCACGGTCACGCCGAGCTGGCCTTCGCGGGGCTTGTGCTCCCGATCGTCCGGCGGCGGCGACGGCGGCAACGCGACACCGCCGGTGGCGCCCGGCGGGTGCGGCTGGTCCGGCGCGGCGGAACGCGACGGCGCGTCGTCCACCACCGGTGGCGCCGGGGCGGGCGCGGGGGCCGGCCTCGACTCCGGTTTCGGCGGCGCCTCGTTCGCGGTCGGCGCGGAGCCCGGCCCGGACGGCGGAATCACACTGCTCGGACCGCTGGGACCACTCGGTGCCGGGGTACGCGCGCCCGCGCCGAAATCGAACAGCTTCGGCGAGGCGCTCGAATTCGACGAGCCGTTCGGCCCGTCGCCGGTGGTGCTGCCGGGCCGGATCGCCTCGGTCACGGCCTTGTCCGCGCCGGCCGCCACCGTATCGATGGCGTGCGTGCCGACCTCGGCGACCTTGTCGATGATGTGGGTGCCGACGCCGGCGATCTTGTCGATGATGTTCGTGCCGATATCGACGCCCGCGTTGATCGCCGCGGTGCCGACCTGCACACCCGCCGAGATCAACTGCTGCTGCAACTGCAGTTGCGCGGCCAGCGCCGGATCCATCGGCTGCCCGTTGGCGGTCGTGCCCGGCACGTATTGGCTCGTCACCCCGGGTGGATAGGCGCCGGACGAGTACGGCCCGGACGAGTACGGCTGCGCCGTGGTGACCCCGGACGGCTGCGTGACCGTGAGCGGGCCCATCGCGTCGAGCCGCCTGCTGTGGTCGTCCATTTCGGTCTGCGCGGCGTTGACCGTGGTGAGCGCGTCCCGCAGGGCCTGGGTGGCCCGCGCGATCACCGCGTCGGTGTCGGGCGCGGCGGTGGCGTTGCCGAGAATCTGGCGGGCGTCGCTGCGGAAGTCGGCGATGATCTGATCGACCGTGCGCGCGGCGCGCGCGCTGGTGGCGTGCGCGTCGCCGAGCACGCTCAGGTAAGCCGGTCCGCGGTCGGAGATTTCGCCGATCTCGGTCTGCGTGGTGCGCAGCGCGGGCACCGCCGCGTCGGCGCCGCGTGAGGTCCAGGTCGACTCCAGCGCGTGCAGGCCGTCGCGGTGTGGGCCCTCGGTGTCGGCGGCCTGGGTGCTCGCGGCCGACAGCGCGGCGGTCGCGGTCTGATTCGGCACGGCGACCCCCGAACCGAGCGTGGACCGCAGTTGCAGCAGCGGCCGCACCAGCGCGGCGACGATCGGGGGATCGACATTCGGGTCGAGATAGGTCGTTGCGGGCACGGCATTGTCGGTGCGCGCCGGCGCGGACGAGGGCCGTCTGCGTAGTCCGGAAAGGCTTCTCATGTCAGCGTCTCCCCTGTCCGGGTGATGGCGCCCGCGGTGTCGCCGTCGACACCCTGCATATTCGCGGTGTAGTCGCGCAGTACCTGCCCGTAGGTGCCGACCAACTGGCCCGCCGTCGAGAGCGCCTGCGCGTGTTCGGAGACCGCCGTGGCGAACCGCGCCGCGAAATCGGCGCCGATCAGTCCGAGGTCGGCGGCGAGCTGGTCTTGATTCACCGCGCCGGACGCCACGGCCGACGCCGAGGCGAGTTGCTGGGAGACCGCGTCCGCGATCGCGGTGTATGCGGCTACCGCCGCCGGGTCGAGCTTCAGCGTGTCCACCGTTCCCCTCCCGGGTTACCAGTCCTTCGCTACCGCGACATGATTCGAAGACAAGCCTACTGTGCGACCTGGACACATGCGTCAGATCTTCGCTTGTCGCTCCGCTGAGTATGGCAATCAACGTGCGCGCTGTCATGCGCTGGCCCGGCACTTCGTCGAATTGCTTCGGCGAGGGGTTACCTCGAGTTGCCGGAGGCACTAGGCTTGACTCTTTGTGCACGGCAGTGTGGAGGGGGACGGGCAAGTCGCTGCGACCGGGCACCCTCGGCGGGTCATCGCGGTATACGCGCAGTTGGCGCGGGCCGGATTTCGGCGGCAGTCCCAGTACAAGTTGGCGATGTTCGCCGGACTGTTCACCAATTGCGTGTTCGGATTCGTGCGGGCGGCGGTAATGCTGGCCGCGGTGCGGGCGGCGGGCGACTTCGGCGGCTACACCGAAGGTTCCATCGGCGCCTACGTCTGGTTGTCGCAGGGGCTGCTCGGCGCGCTGCAGTTCATGGGGCCGCCGCTCGACCTGTCGGATCGAGTGCGCAACGGCGACATCGCGATCGATTTCCTGCGTCCGGTCGACATCCAGCTCGGCTATCTGGCCGGCGATATCGGGCGCGCGGCGTGCACGATCCTGCCGCGCGGGGTGCCGAGCGTGTTGATCGGCGTACTGACCTTCGGTCTGGCGATGCCGACCACCCCGGGCCCCTACCTGCTGGGGACCGTGAGTGTGCTGCTCGCCGTTGCCCTCTCGTTCCTCTGCCTGTTCGTGGTCGCGCTGATCGGTTTCTGGGTGGTCGAGACCCGCGGCATCCGGGTGGTGTACCAGATCTGCGGCACGTTTCTGGCCGGGCTCTTCGTGCCGGTGCACATGTTCCCGCTCTGGCTGCGCACGATCGCGCAGGCGACGCCGTTTCCGTCCATCCTGCAAGCCCCGATCGACGTGCTGTCCGGCCGGACGACCGGCTCGGCTGCGGTGGGTGTGCTCGCGGTGCAGGTGTTCTGGGTGCTGCTGGTCGGCCTGGCCGGGCGGCTGCTGCTGGCCGCGGGCCGACGCAAGCTGGAGGTGCAGGGTGGCTGAGCCGAGCGCCGCCGCGGGCACCTGGTTCACCCCGTACGCGGCGGTGCTGCGCTCGCGGATCCGCGCGCAGCGGTCCTATCGGTTGTCTTTCGCCAGTGAGGTTTTCGGCGCGTTCCTGATCGGCCTCGTCGAATTCGCCGAGGTGTGGGTGATCTTCCACAACGTCCGGGTGCTCGGGGGGCTGGATCTGAACGCCGCGCTGCTGCTCTTCGGCTTCGGGCAATCGACCTTCGCCTTGGCGCAGGTCCTGTTCGGTCATCTGGACACGCTGCCGACACTGATTCGGATGGGCCAGCTCGACGCCTACCATCTGCGCCCGCAGCCGCTGCTGCTGCAACTGGTCACGAGCGATATCTCGCTGCGCCGCTTCGCCCGGGCGGCGGTCGCGATCGTGGTGCTCGGCTTCGGGTTGTTGCGCAACGATATCGATTGGGGCCCAGCGACTCTCGCCCTGATCGTAGTCACGTTGGTGAGCGGCGTCGCGCTGTTCGGCGGGATCTTCGTGTGCGCGGCGGGATTACAGTTCTATCTGATCGACGGAGCCGAACTCACCAACAGTTTCACCTATGGCGGTTCGTTCGCCGCGGTCCAACCGGCCGCGGTCTTTCCGACACCGCTGCGGCTGCTGTTCGGCTTCGCGATTCCGGTGTCGTTCACGGCCTACCTGCCAACCGTCGCGCTGCTCGGGCTGCCCGGCCCGCCGCTGCTGCCCGCCTGGCTGGCGTGGTTCGTCCCGCTCGCGGTGTTGTGGGTGTGGCTGCTGGCACTGGTGCTCTGGCGCTTCGGTACCCGGCACTACCAAGGAGGGGGCGGCTGACATGGCGAATTCCGATGCGGCAGAGGCCATCATCGATATCGAGAACCTGACCAGAGAATTCACCCTGTCCCGCAAGGACGGTCGCCGATGGCGGCGGCGACGCGAGACCTTGACCGCGGTGGACCGCATGACTTTCCGGATCGAGCGCGGCGCCGCGGTCGGCTATATCGGCGCCAACGGCGCGGGCAAATCCACGACCATCAAAATGCTCACCGGCATCCTGGTGCCCACCGCCGGTAGCGTGCGCACCTGCGGGCTGGAACCGGTCCGGCAGCGGCGCGAACTGGCCGCCCGGATCGGCGTCGTATTCGGGCAGCGCTCCCAGCTCTGGTGGGATCTGCCACTGCGCGAATCGTTTTCGATCCTCGCGGCCATCCACCGGTTGGAGCCCGATGCCGCGCGCAAACGCGAGCACGAGCTGGTCGAGCAGTTGGAGATGGCCGAGACGCTGGACACGCCGGTACGCCAGCTCTCGCTGGGACAGCGCATGCGCGCGGAGGTGGCCGCGGCCCTGCTGCACTCCCCCGAACTGGTGATTCTGGACGAGCCGACGATCGGACTCGACGTGCTGTCGAAGCAACGCCTGCGCGAGTTCCTGCGGGCCGAGCGCGCCGAGCGCGGCACCACGCTGCTGCTCACCACCCATGACATGGGCGACATCGAAAGACTGTGCGGCCGAGTGCTCGTGGTGGATCACGGACACCTGGTCTACGACGGGTCACTGACCGGGCTGGCCGCGACGGTGGGGGCGCGCCGCGTCCTCGTCGTCGATCTGGCCGAGCCCACACCGGATCTCGACGATCTGCCGTGCGCGCAGCTGCTCGAATCCGAAGGCGGCGGCATGCGTCAGCGGCTGGCCTTCGATCCGGAACAGACCACCGCCGCACAGCTGCTCGCGCTGGTCTCCGAGCGCGCCGAGGTGCGGGACCTGTCCATCGAGGAGCCCGAAATCGAAGACGTGGTGCGGCGGATATACGAATCCGCCCGCTGAACCAGCGGGCGGATCCGGTGCGAAGGTGCTCGGTCGTCAGCGGGTTTCGCGGGCGCCCTGATCGAGCCGGAACGGCGGGTACTCGTCGCGCATCAGCGTGGCGTAGGCCTGCACTCGGATGCTCCAGCGGCTGATGCCGAGGACGAAGTCGTACACGCCTTGCGGGTACCGGGCGGTGAACAGCAAGCCGAGCAGCGCGACGATCAGCAGGATGCTGATCAGGGGGATGCTCGTGCTGCCGTACCAGGAGTCGTCGTCGCTCATCGCGAACGTCGCGCCACCGGTCATCATCGCGGCCAGGATCAGATAGTGCGGAATGGCCAGCAGCCACCACTTCACCAGCACCAGGCCACGACTGAGCCGCTCGGGGTAGTCGACCTCGAGATCGGCCGGGTACTCCGCGTTCGGTTGCAGGCTGAACGGCGGATACTTGTCGGTGCCGAGCACCGACAGCGCGTAGAACTCCACCCGCCACGTCCAGCGCATGACACCGACATTGAAGTCGAACAGCGCCTTCGGATACCTGGCGGTGAACAGAATCGCGAAGAACGCGACTATCGTGAGCACGATATAACCGATGTGCAGGAAGAACAGCACGATGTAATGCGGAATGGCGAGAATCCATTTCACCAACCACATCCAGCGTGACAGTTCCGGATCCAGATCACCGCGCACACGAATCGGAGCGACCGCGTCGACCGCTTTCGCGGCAATCTCGGGATTTTCGGGTTCCATGATCGACGCCCCTTTCAGATGCTTTCGATCCACGCCGCAAACAAATGCGACCTGCATCGATTGTCACGTACGCGAAGTGCGCGAACGCCACGATCTGATATCGACACGCCGACGAATAGATGTGCGCGGCGGCGAGATGCCTATCGGCCGCCGCGATCGTCCGCTGCGGCGCGCCGGTATCAGGTCAGCCCAGCGGCCTGCTCGTCGGCACGTTCACAAAGCTGGGCGCGGCGGGATCGAGCACCAGATGCTGCGGTGCCAGCGCGTTGCCGATGCCACCGTCGAACAGCAGCGGCGGCGGCAGGAAGCCGCGCGGGAAGTTGCTCGCGAAGACGTTGACGCGCAATCGATGTCCCGGCGCGAGCACGGCATCGACCGGATTGACCGCGACATCGAGTGTGGTCGGCTGCCCCGGCACCAGCGTCTGCCGATCGGCGAGAGTCAGCTTGTAGACCGTGCGGGTGTAGTCGCCGTCCGCGTCCTTTTCGCTCTTTTCCTCGTCGACCGCACGCAGCGACGCCGCGAGCTGCCCGCTGGCCAGCACGGTCGATTGTCCGTCCGGCGCAACATCGTTCACGCTGACGGCCCAGTAGCCCTCGATGTTGTCGTACATCGTGTTGAGGTGCACCGTGATCGGTCCGGACAGCTCGGTCGGCTCGGTCACCGCAGCCCCGGTGAAGGTGAGCCCGCCCGACTCGTGGATGCGGTCGTCGCGGCCGCAGAAGTTGGCCAGGCTGATGACGCCCGCAGACTCGACCGCCGCGTCGCGCGAGCACAGCGAGGTGATCCCGGTGACCGGCGACACCGTCAATCGTGCGGCGTCCCGGGGCGTCTGCGCGGTCAGCGAACCGTCGTAGACACTGTTGGCGGTGCCGCTACGGACCGGCGAGAGGTACATCCGCTGGTGATCCAGGCCGGGGCGCGGGAACGAGGAGGTAGTGGTCCAGCCGCCGCCCTGCTGCCACAGTGCGACCGGCCCGTACTGGTCGATCCCGTTGTCGATTCCCTTGAGCCACTTGTCGAACCACGCCATCTGCAACACGTCCAGACGCGGCGGCCGCCCCGGGTTGCCGAGGCCCGAACCCGGGTTGAAGTGATAGGTGTCGCCCATGATCAGTTTCTTCTTCTCCGGCGGCAACGGAATATCGTCGAACGACCGTGCGCTGGACGCGGCGAAGATGTCGTGCCAGCCGCCATAGACAAAGGCCGGCACCCGAATCTGTTCCGGATGACTGTCGGTGAACGCCGACCGCAGCGGGCTGCCGGGCAACAGCTGCTGTTTCAGCGGTTCCGGCACCGAGTCCACGGTGAGCGACAACGCCATCAGGATGTAGTCGAAGAATTCCAGCGGCGTCTGGATCCGATCCATCAGCCATTTCAGGTCGAGGTGACCGAGCGCAATACCGACCGGGTCCGGGAAATTCGAGATCAGATCGACCGCCGCGATGTAGAGCGGACCGAACAAGCCCAGTCCCCCGCCGGGGAAAGCCACATCGGTGAGCGTATCGGTGCTGCCCTCTACCGGGAATATGGCCTTGAGCGCGGGCGGGTTCTGCTCGGCTGCCTTGAACTGGTTGATACCGGAGTACGAGATACCCGACATACCGATATTGCCGTCCGACCACGGCTGCTTGCTCGCCCAGTCGATCATTTCCAAGGTGTCCTGAGTTTCCCGGCTCTGGAAGAACTTCCAGTCACCGTGGGAGTACCCGGTCCCGCGCACGTCGGCGACGATGTAGGTGTAGCCCTGCTGCACCAGTTTTCGATCCGCGCCGAAAGTCCGTGCGGCGCCGCCACTGAGCGCCCTGGTGAGATCGGTGATCGAGTCGAACGGCGTGCCACCGAAGTCGAAGCGATTCACCAGCTCGATCAGCGCATCGGAGAGCACCGGGATGTTCAGCGCGAGATCGGCGAGCAGCGAGACGAACTTCGTGTACGGGGTCAGGTTGACGATGGTCGGCAGCGGTTCGTCCACGATCCGGCCCGCCGCGTCCACCGGACGATAGATGTTCGCCTTCAGCACCGTCCCGTCGCTCATGGTGACCGGCACGTCGAAGTCGATGTGCACCGGTCCGGGATATTTCGGCGGGCCGTCGTGCGCGGCGAGCCAGGCCTGCGCGAGTTCACCGCCGTCGGGCGGCGTCTCGGCGACGGCCGTGCTCGGCACGACCCATAGCGCGGTCATGGCGGCCGCGACCACCATGACCCCGGCCCGTGCTGCGGCACGGCGAACTGTCCTCATCGACATCGAACCTCCTGGCAGACCCGCTTAAAAACATTGCCGTACCCAAAGCGAATGCGAGAGTAACCGGGACCACAACCGGTAGGCAAGTATGAGCTGGGTCACCAGCTGGAAGGTGACTATCCTCAGGGGATGGGACTCGAAGCCGGCGTCGACCGCGGCCGCCTACCGCGCGGCACCCACGGCCTGGCGCCGGAGGCGGTCGCACACTCGCAACGCATGCGGATGTATCTCGGTGTGCTCGAGGCGGTGGCCGAACGCGGCTATGCCGCAACGACAGTCGGCGATATCGTGGCTCGCGCCAGCGTCTCCCGGCGCACCTTCTACGAATTGTTCCGCGGCCGCGACGACTGCTTCACCGAAGCCTTCGAGGCCGCGGTAGACCTGGTGCTCGGCGAACTCGACACCAGCGTGCAGGCCACGCCGCGCTCGGAATGGCGGGTCCTGATCCGCCGGACGCTGGAGACCTACCTGCGCGTGCTATCCGAAAACGGCGTCTACGCCCGGGCACTGCACATCGAGTGCCTGGTGGCCGGGCCGATCGTCGCGCAGCAGCGGCGGGCGATGAAAACGCTGCTCGCCAACCGCATGCACGCCGCCTTCCGGATCGGCCGCACCGCGGGCGATATCCCGGTAGACGTCCCGCCCGATATCTTCGAGGCGCTCATCGGCGCCGTGGACGACCGCATCCGCGACTGCCTGGACGGCCCTGGGGCGCAGGCGCTACCAGATCTCGGTGCACATCTGTACCAGATCACCATGGCCCTGTTCGGCGTACCGGACTGGCGCCAGGACTAGGCACACCCAGTGCCCGCCACGGGTGCCGCGCAAGGTTTCCTACGGCGCGTGCGTGTCGGTCGGCTGACACGCACGCGGGACGACGAAATGTGCGCGGCGGGCGCCACGTTCACCCGGGACCGGTGCCCTGCGCCGAATAGAGGCTCACTTCGCCGTCCTCGCTGAGGAAGGCGTTCACCAGCATCATGCGCTGCGCCTGCAGTTCGTCCGGGTCAGGGGCCTCGGTGGTGATCGAGATCTGCGGTATCGCGGCCCAGTTCACCACGTAGCGCTCCGGCGGCCCGTCGTCGTCGGACAGGCGGGCGAGCCGGAACACCGAAACGGTCTTGCGCACGATGAGGGTGCGCACCACCTCGCCGATTCGCTCCGGGTCTTCCAGCGCGAACATGAACCCGAAGGTGAGCTCGGGCGATGACACGTAGGCAGGCACGAATATCGAGGCTAGCCGATCGCACGGCGGCCCGCAGCCGCCGCGCCGAACCGGTTGCTGCCCATGAACTGAGGTGGCGATGTCGGAAACTGCGACGGTATCCGCATGTGACCGCTCCGTGACGGATCATAACGATTCATCGGCGCCGGATAGATTTGTACACCATACTATTGCGCGGATTCGACAACCGCGCTTTCCTGAAAGAGTCCCGATTTCTCGGGCCGTCTTCCTCATCGCATCGTCGCGGATTTCCCGGTTTCTTTGCCGTGCTGGTGGACTGTGGGGGTGACGTCCGAGCGCGGGGCTGCGCCGGAGCCGAGGGGTGCCCCTCCCCGAAATCCCCCTCGGCCCTGGCGCATCCAGAATTGGATCGTGACCGCAGGGGTGTGCACATGCCTACCGAATACGCAGGCGTCCGTATCGGCATCGAAGAGTTGCCACCACCCGCGGAGTTGTTGCGCGCCTTCCGAAACGAGCCGAATCACCGCAAGCACAGCGTGCTCACCGCCGCCCGCGAACTCGTCGAATGCCATGAGCGACGGCGCAATGCGCTCGACGCCGCGCACGCACCGGGCGTCACCACCGGGCGGGTGGTGGCGTGCGGTCAGCTGATCGAGGACATCGACACCCACCGGGCCGAACTCGTCGCACGCATCGACAGCTGGGTCGCGGGCAACGTCGAGCACCGCGGCGGCGCCTCGCTGCACACCGAGACCCTCGGCGCGGTCATCGATCGACTGGCGGCGAAATGGATTGCGGCACAACAAGCTTTACGAACGGCGCCGCAGCAGGCGCACCGCGTGCAGGTGGACGGGGAAGCCCACCTGCAATGGTGCAGGCTCGCCGAACTGACCGACGGATACCGCGACCTGATCACCGACGTCACCGAGCACCGGCGCAGGCTGCCGGTGTGGTGATCAGCGCGACGGGTTGATCAGCGCGTCTCGCCGGGCTCCGGCTCGACCACTTCGGCGTCCACATAGGGCGCCTCGGTCGCTACCGGATCTTTCACCACCGCTTCGGCGGCCGGCGGGGCGAGATCATCGTCGAGATCGAGATCGCGCTGCGCCGCCGCGTCCCGGCGCGCGGCCGCGGCGGCTTCCCGCATCTCGATCCCGTCGGTGATCCACTCACCGATCTCCTTGGTGACCTCCGCGACCGTGCCCGCGATGATGCTCGCGATATTGCCGACATGCTTCGCACCCGAGGACGTCAATTCTTGAATGAGGTCCTTGTTGCTTTCGAATTTCCCAATCATTCACACGCCCACTTCGCTTGCCTTTCGCTGACGCATCACGATAACACCGGGAGAAGGCTCGCTCTTGACCAAGCCGGGCGGCAGTGCGAGCTTGAAAATTTTCAGCCACACCGAACCGATCTGCTTACCGAGCGGGCCGGTGTTGTACGGCAATCCGTACTTTTCACACAGTGCCCGGACCTCCGGCGCCATCTCCGGATAGCGCGCGGCGGGCAGGTCCGGGAACAGGTGATGTTCGATCTGGTGCGACAGGTTGCCGGACATGATGTGGAACAGTTTGCTGCCGGTGATGTTGGCCGAGCCGAGCATCTGCCGCACGTACCACTCGCCGCGGGTCTCGTCGGCGGTCTCCTCCTCGGTGAACGTCTGTACGCCGGTAGGGAAATGGCCGCAGAAGATGATCGAGAAGGCCCACAGGTTGCGCACCAGGTTGGCGGTCACGTTGCCCGCGAGCGTGCTGAAGAACAGCGGGCCGCTCAGCGCCGGGAAGATCACGTAGTCCTTGAGCACCTGCTTGCCGGCCTTGCGCCACTGCCCCTTCACCAATTTCTTGATGTCGGACCACTTCCGCTTGCCCGCGACGATGTTCTCGACCTCGAGGTCGTGGCCCATCACGCCCCACTCGAACAGCACCATCAGCGCGAAGGCGTACAGCGGCTGCCCCAGGCGCAGCACGTTCCACGACTGGGCCTCGTCCATCCGCAGGATGCTGTAGCCGATGTCGCGGTCTTTGTTGTGGATGTTGGTGTAGGTGTGGTGCAGGTAGTTGTGCGAATGCTTCCACTGGTCCGCCGGGCAGACGGTATCCCATTCGAAGACACGGGAATTCACGCCGGGCTCCCGCATCCAGTCGTACTGGCCGTGCATGACGTTGTGGCCGATCTCCATGTTGTCCAGGATCTTCGACACACTCAGCGCGGCGACGGCGGCCAGCCAGAACGGCGGCAGGAAGCCGAGATACATCAGGCCGCGGCCTGCGATCTCGAAACCACGCTGCGCCTTGATGATCGAGTACAGGTATTCGCGGTCACGCTCGCCCAGATCGGCGACGACCTTGGCGCGCAGTTCGTCCAGCGCCCGGCCGAGCTCTTCGACCTGATCGGGGCTCAGTACCAGGGGTCCGTCTTCGGTTTCGGTGAGGATGGTCATCGATTGCTCCTCTTGTTCGGTCAGATGTCGATCGCGACGTCGCCCACGGGGGCGTTGATGCAGAGCTGGATGGGCTGATCCGGGTCACTGTCGGTCTCGCCGGTGCGCAGGTTGCGGGTGCAACCGGAACGGCGAACGGCCGTGCAGGAGAAGCAGATTCCCATCCGGCAGCCGTATTCGGGGGTGAGTCCCGCCGCTTCGGCCTGTTCCAGCAGGGTGGCGCCGCTGTTGTCCGCGGTGACGCCGGTGGCGGTGAAACTCACTGTGCCGTAGGCATCTTCGGCGTCGACCGGAGCGAGGGAGATCGTGAATTCCTCACTGTGCAGCCGCTGGTCGAGCTGCTCGGCCTGGTAGATCTTGCGCACCGCGTCCATCAGCGACTGCGGGCCGCAGACAAAGGTTTCCGCGTCGGCGAACCACGGCGCCACCCGCTCCAGTTCGTCGTAGTCGAAATACCCGCTGGCGGCCGCGGTGGCCACGTCGACCCACGGCGCCTTGCGGTTGACATTGCTCGTGTCGGACCGCCACGGATACCGCAGTTCGATGCGGAAGTTCTTGTGCCGCTGCGCGATCGCGTCGAGTTCGGCGCGATGCGGCACCACGTCGGGCGATTTCGCGTAGTGCAGGAACACGACCTCGCCCGGATAGTCCTCGGCGGCCAGAGTACGCAGCATCGACAGCACGGGCGTGATCCCGCTGCCGCCGCTGATCAGCAGCACTCGGTCGGGCCGCCGGTCGGGCAGCCGGAACGTCCCCGCGGCGGGCTCGAGGTCGACCACCAGTCCGGGCCGGGCGTTGCGGTACAGATACTGCGAGACCAAACCCTCGGGATGGGCCTTGACGGTGAGCTGCACCTGCTTGCCCCGGCCGCCCGCGGGGCCGACCGGCGAATAGCAGCGGGTATGCCGGACGCCGTTGATCACGACGCCGATCTGCACGTATTGGCCCGCGGCGTGACCCTGCCACTGGCGGGTCGGACGCAGGGTGAGCGTCACCGAGCCGGGCACCGACCGGTCGACGTGGACGATTTCGGCACGCATCTCCCGCGCGGTCAGCGTGGGACGCACCAGTTCCAGGTACCGGTCCAGCGGATGCGGCGTGGTCAGGGTCTGCACCAGATTGATGAGATCCACCATTCGTTCTCCGTACCTCCACGTCGGGGTCCTACTGCCGGGCTGTGTGGCGCAGGTCCCGCGACGTCGCGTTCCAATTTCAGTGCACGTCTGTACACTCAACTAGTGTGACCGATAGCAGGGGTCGGGTGTCAACCGGCAAAACATGTGACCCGAACAACATCTTTGGATAAGTGGAATGGTGAACGGATGTATGCTCACCGTGATGAGCGAGCAGTCAGCAACCCGAGGCGAGCGCAAGGAGCGCACGCGACAGGCCCTCATGGACGGCACTCTGGCGTTGGCCGCCGACCGGGGCTTCGCCGCGCTCAGCCTGCGTGAGATCGCCCGTTCCGCGGGCATCGTGCCGACGGCCTTCTACCGGCACTTCGCCTCGCTCGACGATCTCGGCGCGACATTGGTCGACGACGGCATCACCGCCCTGCGGCTCGCGCTGCGTGAGGTGCGGCGCAATCCCGAAGCCAGCCTCGCCGACACCGTGCGCTTCGTGTTCGCGCAGGTCGACCCGAAGCGGGAACTGTTCGGCTTCCTCACCAGGGAGCGCCACGGCGGATCGGCGGCGTTGCGCAAATCCATCGCGCTGGAGATCCAGTTGATCGTGCGGGAACTCGTCGCCGACCTCTCCCGCATCCGCGCGCTGGACTCCTGGTCCCCCGCAGACCTGGAAATCGCCGCCGACCTGCTGGTCGCCACGGTTTCCGACGGCATCGCCGCCTACATCTCGGCGCCGGCACGCGAACAAGAACTGCTCGTCGATCGCACCGTGCAACAGATGCGCTTGATCGCCCTCGGCATGGGCGCCTGGTGGCCGCCGAAGCAACGCTGAGCCGGGCGCGCACGCCCGGCATGCGGAAATCAGCCGGCGAACACCATGCGGTGGCCGCGGGCGGTGTCCATGTACTCACGCACGCGATGGATCAGGCCGTCGCGGAGTTCGAAGACGAAGCAGTAGTCGTTCTCGTAGGCGTTCCCGTTCGCGAGGGTGGCGGTCATGGTCTCCTCCACCGTCACCCGATCACCGTCGGCGTAGAAACCGCGGAAAACGATCGAGACGTCCTTCGCGAACAGCTTCGGAAAGCCGTTGGCGATGAAGTCGGCGATGAAGTCGCGGCCGACCATGTGGCTCGGGCCGTTCAGGAAGACGGCGGTCGCGTTGTTCGCCTGGGCGAGCCATTCCGCGTCCTCGGTGAAGAACGCGGCGATCTGGTCGAAGTCGTGGGTGGCGAACGCTTTCCACGCACGCTGCACGATGGCCTTGCTGGTCTCTGACACGCTGTCGACGTTACGAGGGCCGAGCCGAAATGCTGGCGGAAATCAGACGAGGTCACCGGAGCTGCGAGTCCATGGTGCACTCCGGTCCACCCTGAGTCGGATGCGGCGGGGCCCCGTGCTTTCTAAGCTCGACTGCGACGGTGCCGCCCCCACACCGTTCGTTCGCGGCCGAAAGTGCACGGAGGACGCATGACCCAGGCAAATCGTGGCCCGCAGTTCTTTCCCACCTGGTTCGGCCGCTGGCAGAGCCGGTACATGAACCCGGTCGCCCGTCGCCTATCGCGCTACCTGCCGACGTTCGCGGTGATCGAACACCGGGGACGCAAATCCGGCAAACGCTACGAGACGCCGGTCAACACATTCGGTTTCCAGGGCGGGCTGGGCATCGTGCTCGGGCACGGCACCACCGACTGGGCGCGCAACGTACTCGCCGCGGGCGAGGCCGAGTTGCGCCGCGGCGGCCGGGCGATCCGGCTCGTCAACCCGCGCATCGTCGACAGCGGCACCGTCGCGCCCTTGCCGCTGGTGCCGCGCATGGAGACCGGGCTCGTCCGCGCGATCACGGGCAAGCGGCTGCGACTGTTCGTCGCCGATATCGCGCCGAGCTGACGAAACCGGTTGCGGCTCAGCGCCGGTGGATTTCGAGGGCGCTGCGGACACCGCTTTCCAGCGCGCCTTCGATCCACGCGGTGTTCAGGCTGGTGTGGTCACCGGCGAAGTGCACCCGGCCCTCGATCGAGCGAGTGGCGAAATGATGCTCGTGCAGCTGGCCGGGCGCCGGAATGGCCGCTTCGCCGAGCGCGTAGCGGGCGCGCGCCCAGCTCTGGGTTATCCCGACACCGGTGAATTCGGCGTCGACGCGGCTGCCGAACAGCTCGCGCATGCCGGCCAGGGCGAAATGGATGCGCTCTCCCTCGGTGAGCGCATCCCAGCGCATCGCGTCCTCGGCGAACGTGTAGGACGCCAGCACGACGCCGCCGTCGGAATCCGTTACGTGCGACGGGAAATAGGTGCACCGGTTCGGTGAGTCGCTGACGCAGCGTCCACCGCGGAAACCGGACGGGCCCTGCTCCCAGAATCGACTCTTGAACTCCAGCAAGACTTTTGTCGCCGAGTCGTGCTGTAGTTCGATGATCGCCCGGCGCTTCGCGTAACTCAACGGCGGGTCGAACGTGCAGAAGCGCGCCGCGCTGAACGGGATCGCCACGATCGCGTAGTCCGCCTCGAACGACTCGACCGGATCGATCGGCCATCCGTCGGAGGCCTCGTCGCCCGCCTCCGCGGTGGTCCGGATCCGCACGCCGTGCTCGGTCTGCTCCAGCCCGGTCATGCGCTTGCCCAGCAGGACGGCCGGTCCCAGCTGCCGGGCCAGCGCGTCGGTGAGCGTCGACATGCCGCCCGCCAGTTCCCAGTAGGTGGCGCCTGCCGGGATCAAGTTGTGGTCGACCAGCGGGAAGACGACGCTGTACCCCAGCCGTGCGGTCAGGTTCTCCAACGTCCCGACCGCATCGATCCGCGCTTTCGGCCAACCCTGCTCGCGCAGATAGTCACGCAGGGAATGGTTTTCGTAGGCATGCAGTAAGCCGGTCCAGCTTTCGACCTGCCGCTCTATCGAACCTGACTGCTGCACAACATCTTTGCGCAGTTCGGCATCGAGAGCGATGTTACTCGCCGTGTACAGCGCACAGCCGAAACCCGCGTGCACCGCACCAGGATTCGCGGCGTAGGCGCTACGCGAGACCACGCTTCCGTTCACCTTGATCAGTCCGCGGCCCGCCGGAGCCGGTGGCGCGTAACGCATTACAGGCCCGTTGGACCACTCCTCACCGGTGAAGGAGCGGTAGCAAACCGGCGGCGTGGCCGGTGTAGGGGTGTCCGGGTGCACGTCGGCGCTGTAGAACGGCCTGCGCGGCAGACCGAACTTGTCGGCCAGCGCCAGCGCCAGCGGCTGTGCGCTGGACAGCCGCATCGCGCCGCCCTCGGCGTAGAGGGCAGGATCGGTGAAGACACCGCGAAAGGTCTTGACCCGGCCGCCGACCCGATTTCCGTTGGCCTCCAACACCGTCACCTGATGGCCGGCCGCGGCGAGCAGGTTCGCGGCACTCAACCCCGCCGGACCCGCGCCGACGACGATGATGCGCTTGCGCCGCTCCGTCGCGGGCAGACCGTTGTCGACAAGGGTCTTCAAATACGTCAACGTGAGATCGTTCCCGTCCGCGCCGACCCCGAGCAGTTGCCTGGCCAGCCAGTCGCTACGGGAGCTTTCGCCGACGGTGGCGGCGGGCGCGCACGCCGACGCAGCGAGCGCACCCGCGGCCAGCGCGGTACCCAGCAGACCCCGTCGGGACATCCCGCCGTTCCACATCCCCGATCCTCCCCGGTGCGCGGGCAGAGCCCCGGCTTTGCCATGACGGCCGCAGACGGTACCCGAAACCGCGCAGCGGCCAGCGGATCTCGCGGCCGCGGCCGGTAGCGCGGGCGATTCACGACTGTTCGGATCAAGGGGTGAGGTACTGGGCATGCATGTGGAGATCACCGGCTACCCGCCGGTCTGCCCCGCCGCCAGACGTGGTCCAGCGGCGGGGTTTCGGCTTCGTCAGGCGCTGCCGGCCGGGGTGGCCAGTGCGGCCCGCATCGCCACGCCGTCGACGTAGGTGTGCTTCTCGCGCACCGCGCCGTCCTCGACGAAGACCACGTCGGCGATGTCCACATCGACGGCGGCGCCGGTGACCGAGGTGCCCGACAACTTCCACTGAACCGCCCAGAAATCGTCGCCGACTCGCAGATTGACCAGGTGGAAGGTCAGGTCCGGGACCAAGGCGAAAGTCTCCGCGGCGGCGGCGCGGATCTCGGCCCGTCCGTGCGCGGGCTTGCCCCCGGAATGCAGATGGAAAATCGAGTCGGGCGTGTGCAATTCGACGATGCGGTCGGGATCGCGATCAGCCCAGCAGGCGTGGTAGCGCTCGAACAGATCCTTGGTGCCAACGGACATGATCCGAATCCTTCTAAGATACAAACAGGATGACTGTATGTTCCACGAAGGTGGCCGCCGCGGTCAAGGGGTGCGGCGGCGTGGATAGACTGCTACGTCGCCATGAACGCTGATCGACGAACCCAGGCCGAACGCTCGGCCGCCACCCGCGCCGCGGTGATCCGTGCGGCGCGAGATCTGTTCGGCCGGTTCGGATATGGGGCGGTGAGCACCGTCGCGGTGGCCGAGGCCGCTGGTGTCAGTCGCGGCGCGCTCTATCACCAGTTCAGCGAGAAGCGCGAACTGTTCGAGGCGGTGTTCGAAGACCTCGAGCGCAGCCTGGTCGAGGTGATCGGCACGGCGGTGGCCGAGGCCCGGTCCGACGATCCGATCGCCGGCCTGATCGTGGGCTGCCTGGCCTGGCTGGACGCGTCGACCGCACCCGAGGTTCGGCGCATCGCACTGCTGGACGGCCCTGCGGTGCTGGGTTGGCACCTCTGGCGCGAGATCGAGTTGCGGCACACGATCGGCCGGGTGGAAAACGCCTTGGCGGGCGCCATCGCCGCGGGACGCATTCGGCGCCAACCCGTACGGCCACTGGCATTGATCATCGTCGGCGCCCTGGACGAGGCGGCCCAAATCCTCGCGCACTCAGCGGAATCCACCGAAGACACCGCCGCGGTTCGCGCGGTGATCGAGCAGTTGATCACCGGCCTCACAATCGACGCTTAGACCGGGCCCAGCCCGAAACCGCTTGCCTCACTGACCGTTGCGCACCGCATGCAGCAGACGCAACTGCCCGATCTCGGCGGCGTTCTTCATCAGTTCGGCGTTCACCCAGGCGAGGGTGTGCGCGACGGACTTGCCGTCCTCGCCGGACCACGGAAACGTCGCCGGGGCAAGGAGATCCGCGTCGGAGATTCGATCCAACGTGCGCGACCACTCGGCCCGCAAGCCGCGCAGCCATGCGACGACGGCTTGGTCACCCGGCCACTCGATCTCGTGCCGCTCCCGGGGCACCCGACCCGCCAGATGATCCATGGTCACACTCCACCACCAGCCGATATGCCAGCTGAGCCAGGCGATGGTCGGCACCGGGATCGGATCGGGCTCGACCTCGGCCCAGTCCGGCACCCAGCTCCCGTCGGCTCCCGCTCGCAGCGTCCAGCACAGCTGCGCGGGCTCCCAGCGGATCTCGGCCTCGGTCAGCTGCTCCAGATGGAATTCGAACAGCGCCCAGACCAGGTCGAATTGCCAGCGCAGCACGGTAGGCGACGACACATCCATGGGCCGAATCATGCCTACCCCCACCTGACCAGGGCAATGGATTTGCATGTTCGACGCCGTGCAGCAGAGCCGACCTCAGCGGAGCCGGAAGCGCAAGAAGCCGCCCAACCGCTGCCGCCAGTCTCGGGCCATCGCAAGCGTTGGGAACCAGAACGTTTCGGGACGAGGGACGCCCCGCTGGGTCAGTCCCACCAGGCCGAACCGCCGTAGGTTGCGCAGGAGCGGCAGCAGCGGGAAGACCGGCTGGTAGTCGTAGTCCAGCCTGCCCTTGCCGAGCAATTCGGTGATGAGACGGCCCATCTGCTCGGGGGCACGGGTGACGCCCTTGACCTCGGGATGCGCCCGGCGCCACTGATCGGCGGCCTCCTCGGACGCGAAAAAGCTGTTGTAGTCACACCATCCGACCACCCGGTGCGGCATCTCCCGCAGTGGATACCCCAGATGCACCCGCAGTGTGCGGGGCGCGTAGTCCAGCAGCACCCCGTCGCGTCCGACCAGGCGCACCGGTTGTCCGGTCTGCCTGCACACCGACTCGACGACGACCTCCGCGCCGGGGAACTGCCCCGAGATCGCGCAGGCCTCGACGGCGCATTCGGCGAACCAGCGCTGCACGCCGTCGACGGTGATCCGATAGTGGTTCTCGAACGTCGCGAACGGACGCGCGTAGACGATCTCCCCGACCGCGGGTTGCGGCCGCGCCAGCGGCTCATCCTGGAACACCGGACTGTCCGCGTGCTCCGCGTCCTGCCGTGCCACGCAGATGGCGCCTTCCAGGTCGCGCAGGTCCGCGGCGAGGTCCGCCTCCGACAGCGCGAACTCGGCCCTGAGCTCGGCAATTGTCGGTGCCCTTCCCTCCCGCCGGACCTGCGTCATGATCCGCTGCCGAATATCGCGGGCGCGGTCGGTGAGCTCTGCCATTCCTGCCTCCGAGATACGCCGTGGTCGCACCGGGCACCTTATGCAATCAGTGAACACATTGCGATCACTGTTCACATTATGATGGAAGCCGTGACCCGAAAAGTCAACGAGCACGAGTTTCGTGCAGGTGCCGAGACCGTCAGGAGGCGCCGGGGAACCAGCTCCGCAAGCGTCCCGTGCGCCGCCGCACCGCGCGGACGGGATCGAACCAGCCGGGCAACGGTTCGCGGGCCGCGAGCCACACCGGCGGCACCCCCGCGATCGACTGGGCGCGACTGCCGACGCCACTGAAGGCGGCGACGATGCCACCCGCGATCGCACCGGTGGTGTCGATGTCGCCGTCCGCCGCAAGGCAAGCGGTGATCGCGCTCGGGTAGTCGGCCAGGTGCGTCGCCGCGACCCACAGGGTGAACGGAACTGTATTCTGCGCGGTGACCTGCGAACCGTTGCCGAGTTCGGCCGCGGCCACCGCCACGGACGTTCCAAGGAGGGTGCGCGCATGGCGGATCAGCGCACTGGTTTCGCCGTGGTCCAGTCGGTTGACTACGGCAGTGATGAATTCGCTTGGCGCAGGCCGGGTCCCGGTCAGTCGCGCCTGCGCCGCTTGCCCGGCGGCCAGTGCCACCGCGACCGCCCCGGTGACGCCTTCCGGATGTAGATGGGTCACCTCGGCGGATCGGATCGCTTCGGCGACAATCCGTTCCGGGTCGCCGGCGTAGTAGGCGCCGAGCGGGGCGACTCGCATCGCCGCGCCGTTGCCACACGAACCCTGATGGTCGTACGCGGCGCCGGCGGCGGTCCGCCACGGCACGCCCTCGCCGATTCTGCGCAACGTCGCGATCGCGAGGAATCCGTAGTCGCGGGCCGGATCGAGGCGCCGGGCGAACGCGGCAGCCAGCCGATCCTGGTCGATCCGGTCGTGCCGGGCGAGTTCGTCGACCACCGTGCAGGCCATTTCGGTGTCATCTGACCACCGCCACGGCCCGCCGGCGAGTTCGCCGGCGCGCACATCGCGAATCGAGCGGCGCATGATGGGGAATTCCCACCCCAGCGCGTCCCCCACCGAAAGCCCGTCCAGCGAGTCGAGCATCAAGTCCCTGTGCATCGTGGCCGATGGTAGGCGCTCAGTGGTCGGCGGGCCTCGGGGTGGGCTCCCATTCGAAGCCGTCGAGGTCGGCGAAGGCGCCCAGCCCACTCGCGAGGACGATGCGATGCGAGCCGGAACCCTCCGGGGCCACACCGGCATCTTTGGCCGCCGCCTTACGCCCGTACAGCGCCAGCTTGATCGCCGCCGACGGCGCCTCGAACTCGACGTACTTGCTGCCGAAACTCTTGCCGACCGTCAGACCGCGATCAGCGTAGAACTGCTTGGTCGCCTTCACGTTGTCCACACCGAACAGCACGACGAAGTCGTCGATCTCCCGAGTGGCCGGGCCGGTGTCCTTCTTCGCCGAGGTCGCGATCTTCCAGATCGCACCGTCCGGGGCCTGCACGACCGCGCCGTAGCCCCAGAAGCTCTTCTTCGCGGGCTTGACGATCGTCGCGCCCGCCTGCACGGCGCTGCCGACGAGGCTGTCGACAGTACTGGGCTGCGAGACGACCAGCGAGAGGATGAAACCGCGGAATCCGCTGGTCGGCGCGTCCGAAGCACGCACCCGCAGCTTGTCGCCGAGGCCGAACGCGGCCGCGTAGAACTCCGCTGCCGCGGCGGGGTCGGTCACCTCGAGGGTGACGGCGTCGATGGTGATCTGGTCAGTGGTGATGTTCATGTCGATAACGCTAGGTGCGGGCCGGTGACCAGCGCTTCTCGATTCCTGATCGGTTCACGCTGCTGCCTGCCACCGGCCCGCCGATCAGGCGATCAGTCGGCCCACAGTCGGGTCTCGTGGCTGTCCACCAGCCCCCGGATGCGCGCGATCGCGTCGTCCGCGGACTGCGCAGGCAGTCTTCGTCCGTCCCGGAGCCGTACCGCGATCGCGTCGTGCGCGATCTCGTTCGGGCCGAGAATGAATTGGTATGGTGCCGAACGACTTTCCCGCACCCGCGCGGCCAGGCTGCCCGATTCGGCCCCGAGGACCTCGGCGCGCAGACCGGCCCGCGCACACCGATCGCGCAGCTGCGCCGCAGCGGGTTCATCGGCAGTCGAGATCGGCAGCACGGCAACCTGTTTCGGAGCAAGCCAGGCCGGGAACGCGCCGCCGTGCTCTTCGATCAGCTGCGCGACAGCGCGCTCGACGCTGCCGACGATGCTGCGGTGCACCATGACCGGTCGGTGCTTCGCGCCGTCTGGCCCGACGTAGTGCAGATCGAACTGATCGGGTTGATAGAAGTCGACCTGCACGGTGGACAGGGTCGACTCCCGGCCCGCGTGGTCGTGCACCTGGACGTCGATCTTCGGACCGTAGAACGCGGCTTCACCCTCGACCGCGTCGTACGGCACACCCGCCCGGTCGAGTACCTCGCTCAGAATTTTGCTCGCCCGCAGCCACATATCCGGTGCCGCAACGTATTTGCCGCCTGGGCCAGGTAGCGACAAGCGGTAGCGCACCGCGCTGAGACCCATCGCGCGATACGCGGCCCCGATCAGCGCGAGGGCGTCCGCGGCCTCGTCGGCGACTTGGTCGAGGGTGCAGAAGATATGCGCGTCGTTGAGCTGGATACCTCGTACTCTGGTCAAACCGCCCAGCACGCCCGACAATTCGGAGCGGTACATCGCACCGAGTTCGGCCATGCGCAGCGGCAGTTCGCGATAGCTGTGCGAACGGGAGCGGTAGATCAGCGCGTGATGCGGGCACAGGCTGGGGCGTAATACGACCTGCTCACCGCCGAGGTCCATCGGCGGATACATGTCTTCGTGGTAATGCGCCCAGTGCCCGGATATTTCGTACAGCTCACGCTTGCCCAGGGCCGGGGAATACACGTGCTGGTAGCCCGCCTGGCGTTCCACGCCGCGCAGGTAATCCTCCAGACACTGGCGCACGATCGCTCCGTCGGGCAACCAGTACGGCAGGCCGGCCCCGATCAACGGGTCGGTGTCGAACAAGCCGAGTTCCCGGCCGAGTTTGCGATGGTCGTACATGAGGTCTCCTCCGAATAGGGGCGGATGACCACACGGCAAAGCCCCGGGCATCCGCCCGGGGCTTTGTCAGAACAAGAGTCAGCGCGCCGGGACGTCGTCCGGCGTCGTGATGCACAGTGCGCGCTGCATGCGCGCGACGGTACACCCGCTACGCAAGGGGAACAACGGGATTTCCGGGGGCTGCCCTCTGGCCGCCGGCTCGGATTCGGGCTTGCATCCGGTACCCGGGTACCGGCTTAGCATCGAATTACGCGGCGCTGATCGGGCGCTTTCGGTGTGGGAGGTAGGCAATGACCGCACAACCAGTCGAACGAGGCGATGGGCCCGTGGAGTTACGCTGGGCTCCGGTGCGGGGATGCATGCTGCCCACCGCCGCGCAGCCGGCACGCGAGGCCGAGTTCGCCGCACTGTTCGCCGCGGCGGTGCGGACCGTGCAGCGGCCGTCGCCGAATGTGCTGCGGTTGGCGGTTGCCGCTGCCGCGGAGCAAACAGCGCGGGACCTCGCTGCGCGCGAATCCGGGTGCTGCTCGTTTTTCACCTTCGCGTTCACGCCTCGCGATCCGGACACGGTGTGGATGGACATCGAGGTCCCCACCGCGCGGGTCGCCGTGCTCGACGGCCTCGCCGCCCAGGCGATCGAAGCGAGCGGTTCGTGAACGGGCTGCGTTCGGGCGAACTCGCTGCGGCCGCAGGGGTGAACGTGCAGACCCTGCGCTATTACGAGCGGCGCGGGCTGCTCGGCCGACCCGATCGTTCGCTGGGCGGGCACCGGCGCTACCCCGAGCGGACGCTGACCATCTTGCGGATCATCAAGGCCGCGCAACGACTCGGGTTCAGCCTCGACGAGGTCGCCCAGCTGCTCGGCAGCGCACCCCGGCGCGTCCGCGAGGCCGGCCTGCCAGTGCGCACCGCCGGCAAACTCGCGGAGGTCGACGCGAAGCTCGCCGAGCTCACCGAGGTACGCGACACGCTGCGCGCGATGCTCGCCGCAGGGTGCGACGATCTGTTCGTCTGTAGCGAAAGCCCCTCCTGCCCATTACCTTTCACGGCCGACACCGCGCGGTGACCGGCAGGTGAGGGCACGGCGCCGGCCCGGACGGCGCGGGTTGATCTTCTACGCTGCGTGCCTATGACCGTCTTACGTTCGATCCTGCTCTTCGCGCTGGCCGCCGTGGCCGAGATCGGCGGGGCCTGGCTGGTCTGGCAGGGGGTGCGCGAACACCGCGGCTTGGCGTGGACGGGCGCCGGGATACTCGCCCTCGGCTGCTACGGCTTCGTCGCGACCCTGCAACCTGACGCCGACTTCGGCCGCATTCTCGCCGCGTACGGCGGCGTCTTCGTCGCGGGCTCGCTGCTGTGGGGCATGGCGCTGGACGGATTCGAGCCGGACCGCTGGGATCTCACCGGCGCCCTCATCTGTCTGCTCGGCGTCGCCGTCATCATGTACGTGCCCCGCGGCGCCTGACCCGTCGCGAACGGCTGGACAAGGCCTACCCCAACTCGACTTCGTCGAATCCCACGGTGAGCCGATGCCGCCGCTCCCGCAGTACGCCGCCTTCCCGGTGCGCGAGTCCCTCACCGAAGTCGATGCGCAACGTCGAGCTGCGCGCGTCCACTTCCCGGACGACCGCACAGACACCGCTGAACGGCCCCTCCGGAAAGTAGACGACATCACCTGGCGCGTAATCGGAGAACCCCACGCCCCCACAGTAATCCGGATCGGCGCCCACTCGACGGCGTCGAGCCGAGTCCCGGCGCAAGCGCCCACTCGGCCCCGCGAGGAAGCAACTCGCGGTGCTCACCGGCGCAGCGGACGCGGATGGATGCGGCACAATGCAACGCCGGTGAGCGATGACGGGGCGGTGGCGAAGGTCGTTTCTACCGGCCGGGCGGCGGGCAGGGCTTGCCGTCGAGGTCGGACGGCGGCGGCAACGGCTTGCCATCGGGGCCGACCGGCGGCGGCAACGGCTTGCCGTCCGACCCCAGCGGCGGGGGCACGCACCCCTCGGGCGGCGTGGCGCCCTGGACCGAACCGAATCCGCCGAGCCCGATGGGGCTTGCCGTCGCCGAGCCGGCGGCGAGCAGCCCCGACCCCATGATCGCGGCGAAAACCAAGACACTGGCCGTACGCAGCCTCATACCAATTCCTGTCTCGAATGCTGTTGTCCTGTCATGGCTTTAGACGCGCGTCGGCACGTCCGGTTCCACGACAGCGCAAATATGAGCTACGTCACATTCGAGGTCTGGCGTCGGTTCAGAGCCGAGCTGCCAGCCGCGTGCCCTGATCGATGGCCCGCTTGGCGTCCAACTCCGCGGCGAGTTCGGCGCCGCCGATGAGGTGCAGGTTCACACCCGCGGCGCGCAGCTCGTCCTCCAGGTCGCGCACGGATTCCTGGCCGGCGCAGACGATGACGTTGTCGACCGGGATCAGCTGGGGGCGTTGCCGTTTCTCGCCGAAGCTGATGTGCAGGCCGTGGTCGTCGATGCGCTCGTAGTTGACCCCGCCGATGTGGTCGACGCCCTTGGCTTTCAGCGCAGCACGGTGCACCCACCCGGTGGTCTTACCCAGATCCTTGCCGAACGGTGTCGACTTGCGTTGCAGGAGCACGACTTCGCGCGCGGCGGGCGCGGGCTTGGGCTCGGTGAGCTGACCGGGGGCCTGCTCGTTGTCGGCGTCGACGCCCCACTCCTGCTTCCACTCGTCGAGCTTCAGCGTGGGATGGCCTTCGACGGTGAGGAATTCGCTCACGTCGTAACCGATGCCGCCGGCGCCGATCACCGCGACGCGCTTGCCGACCGGCCGCTCCTCCCGGACGAGTTCGGCATAGGACAGCACCATCGGATGGTCGATACCCGGGATGTTCGGGATGCGCGGCTTGACGCCGGTGGCGAGCACCACCTCGTCGTAGCGGCCTGCGATGAGTTCGGGCGCACTCACGCGCTTGTTCAAATGCACTGTCACGCCGGTGATTTCGAGCTTACGCCGGTAGTAGCGGATGGACTCGTCGAACTCTTCCTTGCCGGGGATGCGGCGAGCGATGTCGAACTGGCCGCCGATCTTGTCGTCGGCTTCGAACAGATCGACGCGATGACCGCGCTCGGCCAGGTTGACCGCGGCGGACAGCCCGGCCGGTCCGGCGCCGACCACCGCGATCCGCTTGGTGCGGCGGGTGGGCAGCAGCTGAAGCTCGGTCTCGTGACCCGCCCGTGGATTCAACAGACAGGACACGGTCTTGCGCTGGAACGCGTGGTCGAGGCAGGCCTGGTTGCAGGCGATGCAGGTGTTGATCTCGTCGATCCGGTCCTGCTTGGCCTTGTTCACCCACTCCGGATCGGTGAGGAACGGGCGGGCCAGCGAAACCAGTTGCGCGTCACCGCGAGTGAGGATCTCCTCGGCGATCTCGGGCATGTTGATCCGGTTCGACGCGCAGACCGGAATGTCGACCTGCTTGGTGATCTTCGCGGTGAACTCGACGAAGGCCGCCCGCGGCACCGAGGTCACGATGGTCGGCACCCGCGCCTCGTGCCAGCCGATATCGGTGTTCAGGATATTCGCGCCCGCGGCCGCCAATTCCTTGGCCAGCGCGACGATCTCCTCGAAGGTCTGCCCCTTCTCGACCAGCTCGGCCATCGAGAGCCGGAACACGATGATGAACTTCGGACCGACCGCGGCGCGGGTGCGACGCACGATCTCCACCGCGATCCGGCGGCGGTTCTCTGCCGATCCGCCCCACTTGTCGGTGCGCTTGTTGGTGCGCGGCGCGAGGAACTGGTTGATGAAATAGCCTTCACCGCCCATGATTTCACAGCCGTCGTAGCCGGCGAATTGGGCCAGCCGCGCGCAGCGCACATAGTCGTCGATGGTGCTCTCGATCCCTTTGGACGACAGCTTGCGCGGACGGAAGGGGTTGATCGGCGCTTTGATCGAGGACGCGGAAACGCTGCCCGGCACATAGGAGTAGCGGCCCGCGTGCAGGATCTGGATGGCGATCTTGCCGCCCTCCTTGTGCACCGCCTTGGTGATCACCCGATGCCGGTAGGCCTCGGTCTTGTTGGTCAGCTTGGAACCGAAGGGCAGCAGCCAGCCGGTGCGGTTGGGCGCGTAACCGCCGGTGATGATCAGGCCGACACCGCCGCGGGCGCGTTCGGCGAAATAGGCGGCCAGCTTGTTGGTATCCCAGGCACGGTCCTCCAGGCCGGTGTGCATCGACCCCATCACCACGCGATTGCGCAAGGTGGTGAAGCCGAGGTCCAAGGGCTCGAAAAGGTGCGGGAAGGAACTCATCGGCGCGTCTCGCTTTCGGTCAATCCGGGTGCGGGGCTGTCGCACTCGGGCGCAGGGCTTGCAGAACTTCGTCGCACCATTCGATGAACCCCGTCTCCACGCGGATGCCCGCGCGCAAGACGAGGAACTGGTGCAGAGCCGTCCCGGAGAGCTGATCCGGGACCGGAAAGTCGCGTTTTTCGATGAGGCGGTACACCTCGAGGCGCTGGGCGTGCTGGTCACGGTGGCGGGCGACCTCGGCGCACAGCGCGGTGATGTCACCGTAGGCGGCGGCGCGGATCTTGATCGCGAGCTCGTTGCGCGGGGTGCCGGTATCGGAGGGTTCGGCGATCCAGCGAGCCAGCTCGGTGCGGCCGGCGGCGCTCACCGAGTACACCTTCTTGTCCGGCCTGCCCTCCTGGACCACGGACTCACTGTTCAGCCAGCCCGACTCTTCCATGCGCTTGAGCACCCGGTAGATCTGCTGATGGGTGGCGCTCCAGAAGTAGCCGATGGACTTCTCGAAGCGGCGCGCCAGCTCGTATCCCGAGCCGGCCCGCTCGGTCAGCGATACCAGCAGCGCATGCTCGAGGGCCATGGCGTCAGATTAGCCGTAACACCCAGTACTATGCAACTGAGTGCATAACGTTCGGCTACCGTGCCGGTAACTCGCCGGAACGAGACCCGCGGCACGCGCGTAGCACCCCGGTATCAAATCAGCGCGCAGGCCGCTTCGTCGGCCACCGGCGGCGGCCCGCGGCGGATAGGCTGCGCGGCATGACCGAGGTGAACGCGCGAGCGACTGTCGGACAGGCCGCCGGGCGCGCACAGGTGGTGGCGTGGGGATTCTGGGACTGGGGATCGTCCGCCTTCAACGCCGTGATCCTCACCTTCGTCTTCTCCGTGTACCTGACCGACAAGGTCGGTGACGATCTACCCGGCCCCTTTTCGTCGAGCACCTGGCTCGGCTTGACCCTCGGCGCCGCAGGGCTGCTGGTGGCGCTGACCGCGCCGATCTTCGGGCAGCGGTTCGACGCGTCGGCGAAACGCAAACGCTCCCTCGCCTTCTTGACCGGGCTCTGCATCGCGTCGATGACACTGCTGTTCTTCGTGCACGACGACTACCACTATCTGGGGTACGGCCTGCTGTTACTCGGCCTCGGCTCCGCCTTCTTCGAGCTGGCCAGCGTGCCCTACAACGCGATGCTGCGCCAGGTGTCCACGCCGGACAACGTCGGGCGCGTCTCCGGATTCGGCTGGGCCATGGGCTATTTCGGCGGCATCTTCCTGCTGCTGATCTGTTACTTCGGTTTCATCTCCGGTGACGGCGACAATCGCGGGCTGCTCGGCATCCCCACCGACGACGGACTCAACATCCGGTTGGTCGCCGTCGTCGCGGCGGTCTGGTTCGCGGCGTTCGCGCTGCCAGTGCTGTTCACCGTTCCCGAATTACCGCGCACCGACGCCGATCCCGGCGCCGCGAACGCCGGTTTCTTCGCGTCGTACAAGGTGCTGTTCCGGGATCTGGGTGAGCTGTGGCGGGTCGATCAGCGCATCGTCTGGTTCCTGTTGGCCAGCGCGGTCTTCCGCGACGGACTGGCGGGCGTCTTCACTTTCGGTGCGGTGCTCGCGGTCCGGGTGTACGACATCGCCGAGGCCGACGTGCTGCTGTTCGGCATCGCCGCCAATGTGGTTGCGGCCCTGGGCGCGATCGTCGCGGGACGGCTCGACGACCGGGGCGGGCCGAAACGCGTGATCGTGGTCTCGCTGGTGTCGATGATCGTGTGCGGCCTCGCGCTGCTGGTGGTGTCCGGCCCGCTGATGTTCTGGATCTTCGGGCTGCTGCTCACCGTGTTCGTCGGCCCGGCGCAGTCCGCGTCCCGATCCTTCCTCGCCCGCCTGGCCCCGCCGGGCCGGGAGGGTCAGATCTTCGGCCTCTACACCACCACCGGGCGCGCGGTGTCGTTCCTCGCACCGCTCTCGTTCGCCCTGTTCACGATCCTGTTCGACACCGACCGAGCGGGCATCGTCGGGCTCGTCCTCGTGCTCGCGCTCGGGCTCGGCGCGCTGCTGCCGGTTCGCTCGCCCGCGCCGACGGACGTGCAGACAGGTCCGGTCGGCAAACTGAAGTAGCCGACCGGGTCTCGACCGACCGCCCGCCTCGCCGTCCCGAAACATCGCTTAGGCTCCTGGCGTGAGCCTGCCCTCCCCCACTTCCGAGAACCGCGCCGTCGTCACCGGCGCCTCCTCCGGCATCGGCACCGCGCTGGCCGCCGACCTCGCCGCCCGCGGCTACTCGCTGATCCTGGTCGCCCGGCGTGGTGAGGTGCTCACCGAGCTCGCGCAGCGGCTGACGCTGGCGCACGGCATCACCGCCGAGGTGCGTGCGGTCGACCTGGCCGACCGCACGCAACGCGGCGCACTGGTCGAGGAACTCGGCGCGCGCGATATCGCGATCCTGTGCAACAACGCCGGGATCGCCACCTTCGGCGCGGTCGCCGAACTCGATCTCGCCTACGAGCGGGCGCAGATGGAACTGAATGCCGTTGCGGTGCACGACCTCACGCTCGCGGTGCTGCCCGGCATGATCGCACGCGGCGCCGGCGGCGTCCTGATCAGCGGCTCGGCCGCGGGGAACATGCCGATCCCGAACAACGCGACCTACGCCGCGAGCAAGGCCTTCGCCAACACCTTCTGCGAGTCGCTGCGCGGTGAGCTGAAGGATTCCGGCGTGCATGTCACTCTGCTCGCGCCCGGCCCGGTGCGCACCGAAACGCCCGATCCCGCCGAGGCGTCGATCGTGGACCGGCTCGTGCCCGACTTCATGTGGGTTTCCTCGGAGTACACCGCGAAGGTGTCCATCGACGCGCTCGCCCGCAACAAGATGCGCGTCGTGCCGGGGCTGATCAGCAAGGGAATGAGCGTCGCGGGGCAGTACGGGCCGCGCGCGGTCACCGCCCCGATCGCCGGCGCGTTCTACCGGAAGCTGGGCGGCTGAGACCGCGGTCACGGGCCTGGTCAAGGTTCCGTCAAGATCGAGGCTCGGCTCGTCAAGCACCCGTAAGCTGGACGTTTGCCCAGGGGGAATCGGCGTAGTCCTGACAACGGCCCCGCATACGGAATAGCGGGGGCGCACACAGGAGACACCGTGACGCTGCTCGAAATTTTCCCGTCGCTGAAGTCGGGAATGCCCTCGCGCCTCGACTCGGCGGTATGGCCGCGGGACACGCATTACGACGACGCGGGACGCATAACGATCGGCGGGGTCGCCCTCGCCGATATCGCGGACCAGTACGGCACTCCGACCTACGTCCTGGACGAACGCGAGGTCCGGGAACGCTGCCGGGCCTACCGCAAGGCCTTCCCCGAGGCCGAGATCATCTACGCCGGTAAGGCTTTGATGATCCGCGCGGTCGCCAACTGGGTGTCCCAGGAGGGGCTGTCGGTGGACGTGTGCTCCGCCGGGGAGCTGGCCATCGCACTCGCCGCCGGTGTCGCGCCGCGCCGGATCATCATGCACGGCAACGGCAAATCGTTCGACGAACTGACCGCCGCGGTGCAGGCCGGGGTCGGCCGCATCGTGGTCGACTCGCTGGCCGAGATCACCCTGCTCTCGGCGCTGGTCACCGATTCGCAGAATGTCCTGCTCCGCCTCTCCCCCGGCATCGACGTGCACGGACATCCCGCGGTGAAAACCGGTGTCACCGATCAGAAGTTCGGCTTCCCGCTCGGCGGCGACACCGCGGCCGAGGCGGTGGCCCGCATCCTGCGCCAGCCCAAGCTGAACCTGGTGGGCTTGCACTGCCACCTCGGCTCGCAGATCCACGATCCGGACTATTACGGCGAGGCGGTGCGCCGGATGGTCGCCGAGATGGCGCGGGTCCGGGCCGACCACGGCCACCTGCTCACCGAGCTCGACCTCGGCGGCGGGCACGCGGTGGCCTACCGCACCGGCGATATCGCGATGGACCTCACCGACCTGGCCGCCATCATCGAGGACGCGCTCGACGCGGCCTGCGCGCGCCAGCACTTCCCGCGCCCGACCATCTCGCTGGAACCCGGCCGCGCGATCGTCGCGCACGCGGGCGTGACGCTGTATCGGGTGCTCTCGGTCAAGCACATCGAAGGCGGGCACACCTACGTGACCGTGGACGGCGGCATGAGCGACAACCCGCGCGTCGCGCTGTACGGGGCGCGCTACAGCGTCGTCGTCGCGAGCCGGCACCCCACCTGCGCGAGCATGACCGCGACGGTCGCGGGACGGTTCTGCGAGGCGGGCGACATCCTGGCCACCGACGTGCAACTGCCGGTCGACCTGCGCCCCGGCGAGGTGCTCGCGGTGCCGAGCACCGGCGCCTACCACCACAGCCTCGCCTCGTCCTACAACAGCGTCGGCCGGCCGCCGATCGTGGCGGTGCGCCACGGGCAGTGCCGGGAGCTGGTGCGCCGGGAGACCACCACGGATCTGCTGAGTCGCGACGTCGGGTACTGAGCGGGCAGGTGAGCGCCCACCGGCCTGCCCGTGCGCAACTCGGCGGCAGGCCGGTGCGGCACCACTTCGGGACTCAGCGACCGATCGCTGAACGCGAGTGGCGCAATGGCATTCGCGGGCTCAGCGCACTCGCCCCGAAAAGGGCCGAGTTTGCGAAGGTTGCGCGGTTCGCCGAACTCGCGGACGGGCATGGCGTCAGTGATTCGTCAAGATCGCGAGGCCGGTGGTCAAGGTTGCGCTAAGCGACCTGCCCCGGGTCTACGCAAGGGCGTAGTAGTTGGTAGGCCCCGCAGCACAGAGAAAGCGGGGAGCGGATCAGGAGAGCAGCCGTGACGCTAGTGGACTTCTTGTCGCCACCTCGGCCGGGAACGGCCGCACAGCTGGATTCCGCGGTGTGGCCCGCCGGCGCCGCCTACGACGCCGAGGGCCGGATCGTGCTCGGCGGTGTGGCGCTCACCGAGATCGCCGACAGGTATGGCACCGCGCTGCGGGTGGTCGACGAACGCGAGGTCAGACAGCGCTGCCGGGTGTACCGCAAGACCTTCACCGAAGCCGAGATCGGCTACGCCGCAACGGCCTTGCTGGTGCGCGGCATCGCGAACTGGGTCACCGCCGAGGGACTCTCGGTGGTCGCGTCCACAGCGGCGGACCTGAACGCCGCCTTCGCGGCGGGTGTCGATCCGAAGCGAATCATCCTGCATGCCAACCGGACTCCGCGCACCACGCTGGAGACTGCGGTGGCCCGCCGGGTCGGCCGGATCGTGGTCGGATCGCTGGACGAGATCGGCGTGCTCGCCTCGATCGCCACCCGACCGCAGCGCGTGCTGCTGCGCGTCGCGCCGGGGATCGGCCGCGACGGGTACCCGACTTGGGACGACGGCGACGCCCCAGGTTTCGCACTCGGTGACATCGCCACCGCGGTGGCCCGGGTACTCGGCACACCGACCCTCGAATTGATCGGCTTGCACTGCCATCTCGGTTCACAGATCTACAACCCGGACCACTACGGCGAGGCGATCCGGCGGCTGGTCGCCGAGATGGCGCAGGTCCGCCGCGACCACGAGCGCCTGCTCACCGACCTGGACCTGGGTGGCGGTCACGCCATCGCCTACCGCAACGGCGACGCGGAGATGAACCTCACCGAGCTGGCCGCGATCATCGAGGACGCGCTCGACGCCGCCTGTGCGCGACAGCATTTCCCCCGGCCGAACGTCGCGATGGAGCCCGGACGCGGCATCGTCGCGCGGGCGGGTGTCACGCTGTACCGCGTGCTGTCGGTGAAACACAATGACGGCGGCCGTATTTCGGTGATCATCGACAGCGAAGAGCGCGGCGGCGCCCCGACCGGCGCCTACTCGGGCACGGTGGTGGCGAATCGGCGGCCGTCCGGGCCGCTGTCCAGCGCCACCGTGGCGGGGCGTGCGGGCGACGTCATCCTCGCGGCCGACGTCCGGTTGCCCGCCGACCTGCGCCCCGGCGAATTGCTGGTCGTACCGTGCACCGGTGCGTACCACCGCGGGCCCGCGATGTCGGTGATCGGCGTACGGGGCGGCCGTTGCACGGAACTGCTCCGCCGCGAACCACACCTACTGGATCGCGACGCGAGCTGAAACATCTATCCCGCTGCAGGTTGCCCGCCCCCGATCCGGCCGGCCGAGTCGGGAGCGGGCAACCGGTCAGCGCTTGCGCGTGCCGAAGATGCTGCGACTGATCTCCCGGCCCGCAGCGGTGGCGGCTGAACGCAGAAAGCTCTTCACCGCAGGGTTTTTCATGATCCGCTCGGCGGTCGACTCATCGTCACCCTTCGAGGATCGTCCCGGCGCGGGTGCGACGACCTCCGGATTCTGCTCCGCTGCCGCCACTTTCGCGGCCAAGATCTCGTAAGCCGACTCGCGGTCGACGGTCTGGCCGTACTTACCCTGCAACGAACTCGACAGCGCGCGCGACTTGATCGCGTCGTCGCCGATGGTGTCCATCAGCGAACGCGGCGGCTGAATCCTGGTCCATGCCACCGGGGTCGGCGCGCCCTTCTCCGAAAGCACCGTCACGACGGCCTCACCCGTGCCGAGCGAGGTGAGTGCTTTCTCCAGATCGTAGGTGCTGGTCTTCGGGTAGGTGCGCACCGTCTTCGACAGCGCCTTCTGGTCGTCGGGGGTGAAGGCGCGCAACGCGTGCTGGATCCGCGCGCCCAGCTGCGACAGCACGGGGTTCGGGATATCGGTGGGCAGCTGAGTGCAGAAGAACACGCCGACGCCCTTGGAGCGGATCAGCTTGACGGTCTGCTCCACCTGATCCAGGAAGGCTTTGGAAGCGTCGGCGAACAGCAGGTGCGCCTCGTCGAAGATGAACACCAGCTTCGGCTTGTCGATATCGCCCACCTCGGGCAACGTCTGGAACAGGTCGGCGAGCACCCACATCAGGAAGGTGGAGAACATCACCGGCCGCGCCGCCTGGGCGCCGAGCTCGAACAGCGTGATGACACCCTGGCCGCCCGCAACCCGCACCAGGTCGCTCGGATCCAGTTCCGGCTCACCGAAGAACGTGTCGCCGCCGTCGGCCTCGAGGTTCACCAGCGCGCGCAGGATCACGCCCGCGGTGGCCGCCGAGACGCCGCCGATCCCCTTGAGGTCTTCCTTGCCCTCGGGACTGGTGAGATGCGTGATGACCGCACGCAGATCCTTCAGGTCGAGCAGGGCGAGGCCGTTCTTGTCCGCCCAGTGGAAGATCAGTCCCAGCGTCGATTCCTGAGTCTCGTTGAGCCCCAGCACTTTACTGAGCAACACCGGGCCGAACGAGGTGATCGTCGCGCGGATCGGCACGCCGATGCCGTTGGTGCCGAGCGAGACGAACTCGGTGGGGTACCCGGTCGGCGCCCAGTCCTGTGCACCCGTTTCGGCTGCCCTCGCACTGAGTTTGTCGTTGGCCTGTCCTGGCTGCGAGAGACCGGACAGGTCCCCCTTGATATCCGCGAGCACCACGGGAACGCCTGCGCGCGAAAGCTGTTCGGCGATGCCCTGCAAAGTCTTCGTCTTACCGGTACCCGTCGCGCCCGCCACCAGGCCGTGCCGGTTCATCGTGCGCATCGGGATGCGCACGCGCGCCGTGGTATCCACCTCGCCGTCGACCACCACGGTGCCGAGCTCCAACGCCACCCCGTCGAAGGTGTAGCCCGCCGCGATCTCCTGCGCGGCCGCCGACCCCGTGGCGTCGTTCGCGGCAGCGGCTTCCTTCTTGTCGGCCTTCGCCGCGGCCGCTTCGGCGGCAGCGGCGGTTTCGTCGGCCTTCGCCGCCGCGCTCTGCGCCTTCGCCTTACTCGCCCCCGCTTCCTGCTCGGCGAGCTCGCGCTCCGCTTCCTCCGCGGCAGCCGCCGCCTCCGCCGCTACCCGCGCCGCCTCCTCGGCAGCCTTACGCGCCGCGGCCGCCTTCTCCTGGGGCGTATTCATCGCACGTCCTCCGTCTGGGTCTGACTCGAACTGCTTAACGCAGTGTTTGCTGTCGTACCGAAAACGCCTGTGCCGATCTGCCCGAAACTGTATCCCCGCAACGCCCGAACAGCAGCGGCACGCCCCGCCGAGATTGTCGCCACACCCGTAAACCCGCCGGGGCACCGCGTCGCGAACACGCGGCGCGACGGCGCCGCAAATCGGACAGAGCTAATGTTGCTGCCGTGTCGGACAAATATGTGGTGTGGATGGATTGCGAGATGACGGGCCTGCGCCTGGACAGCGACAAGCTGATCGAGGTGGCCGCGCTCGTCACCGACAGCGACCTCAACATCCTCGGTGACGGCGTGGACATCGTGATCCACGCCGACGACGCGGCGCTGGCCGCGATGCCCCCGGTGGTCGTCGACATGCACGCGCGCTCCGGGCTGACCGAAGAGGTACGCCGCTCCACCGTCACCATGGCCGAAGCCGAGGAGCAGGTGCTCGACTACATCCGCCAATACGTGCCGACGCCGCGGACAGTTCCGCTGGCGGGCAACTCGATCGCCACCGACCGTGGCTTCATTGCCCGCGACATGCCCGCGCTCGACGCGCACCTGCACTACCGCATGATCGACGTGAGCTCCATCAAGGAACTGTGCCGTCGCTGGTACCCGCGCATCTACTTCGGCCAGCCGGAGAAGGGCCTGACCCACCGCGCGCTCGCCGACATCAAGGAATCCATCCGCGAACTCGAGTACTACCGGCGCACGGCGTTCGTCGCACCCCCCGGCCCGACCACCACGGAGATCGCCGCCGTTGCCGCCGAGATCGGCACCGCCGCATCGGCCGTCGAATCAGCCCAGGTCAGCGGCGTGCTGGAAACCGATTAGGGACTCGAAGGGTAGACACGCTAATATCGACGGCGCCGGTATTCATCCCGGCAATGGTGACCGTAGTTCAGTTGGTAGAGCACCAGGTTGTGATCCTGGCTGTCGCGGGTTCGAGTCCCGTCGGTCACCCGCACGGGCCAGGTCAGGTTAATCCCTGACCTGGCCCTTTTTTCGTTGGTGGGGTTTGGGGTGCCTGTTGCGGGCTGCTGCGTCGACCTGGAGAGACGAGTTCACCGGCGGGGCGCCGGGCCCGCGTCGTTCCTGTTCACCTGCGACGTCGGCGAGCCAAGCGCACGGCCGAACCGGGCGGGCGCCACGCGCGGGTCCGGAGGGCCGACGCGCACTTTTCATTGCGCCGCGCGCGTGTCAGCGTGCAGACACGCGCGCGGGAAGGCGAAAGGTGCGCGCCATGCCAGCCAAGCACCTCCACGGTGCGGCCGCCTTGGTGCAGAGGCGTTTCCGGCACTCGGACACCGGGCGCGGGAGCGCGGCGCGGCCGATGCTTCGACGGCGTGCTCCCGCACTCGTTCTGATACTTCGCACTAGCTGTGACCCGCTGCGGCATGGCGAGGTGGTGCGGGAGAGCAGAAGTGGTGCGGGAAGGGGGTGGCTAAGAGCGGACGGCGTTCAGGGGGAGGTCGTTGGCGGCGGCGATGGCTTCCAGTTCGGCGGTGGATTTGTCGGCGAAGGCGGTACGCAGGCTTTCGTGGCTGCCGTCGGCGCCGAAGGTGGCCAATGTGCGCATGAAGAAATGGGGTTCGACGGCGCCCAGCGCGACGTAGCCGTCGGCGCATCGATAGATGCCGTATCCCGGGAACGCGCCACCGAGGATCGCGTCGGCGCCCATCAGTCGATAGCGGACCGCATCGCCGGCGCGGGCGGCGGCCTCCTCCAAGGCCACGCGATACGGCTGTCCCGCACCGGTTTCCGCGCGGCGGACCAGCGCGGCCAGCGCGGTGGAGACGGTTCGCTCGGCGCCGAGCATGTCGGCGACCGGCACCGTCGGCATCTGCGGCGGGACGAGGGTGCCGTGTACGGCTTGATAGTTCAGGTCGTGGCCGGGCAGCTCCGGGTCGTCGGCGTGACCGACGATCTCGATCAGCGACAGTCGCGGGAAACGCTCCTGCGGCTGGGCGAGGTCCAATCGTACGAGCGCGCTGGGCCGCATCGAGGTGATGAGCAGATCCGCGGGTTGCAGCAGCTCGTCGAGTTTGCGTCGATCCGCGTCCTGCTTCAAATCGAGCGAAGCGATCTCCTGATTCTCGATCAGCGCGCGATACCAGTCCGGCGCGGCGGCCGCGAGCGGATCCCCACCCGGCGGCTCCACCTTGATCACGTGCGCGCCGAGCTCCGCGAGCCGTGCGGCCGCGAGCGGTCCGGGCAGGTTCACGGCCAGGGAAACAACCCGGACCCCGGACAACGGCTGCACTGCGGTGTTCTCCATACGGCGACGATACAGTTGTATCGCCTACGAGTTGCGTGCACCGTTACCGATGTCTCACACATAAGGAACGACCGATGCCCTGCCACATGGCACGCAGCTCTTATGGAATGGCGGTCTTCGCCGGGCTGACCTCGCTGGCCGCGACGCAGCACACGCCGGGCTCGCCGATCATCGTCGAGTTCTCGCATCGTTGGGTGGCCCACCGGTGAAGGGGGCACATCGACGACGAGGACCGCCACGACGTAACCGTCGATCAGAACCTTGCCGCCTTCGACTGCCCAGCGGATCGGCCGTATTCCGCTCCGACCGGCAGGAGGTCGGCCCGGACGGCGAAGGGCCAGCCCGAATGGCGAACGGTCAGCCCGGACAGCAGAGGGTCAGCCCGAACGACGGTAGCGCGGGGCGAGTGCCGCGGGCCCCAAAGCAATCAGCGGTTCCAGAGCATCTCCGGTCCGGGCAGAGCGCTAGGCAGCCAGGTGTATTCGAGTTCGGGTAGTTCGAAACCCTGCTCGAAGTGGGCGGTGCGTTCGTCGGTGCGGGTTGCGCCGTTGCGTTCGTAGAAGGCGATCGCCGGGGTGTTGTCTTTCAGGACCTCGAGATAGACGGTGGTGCCGGGGTGTGCGGTGGCGGCCCAGGCGAGCACGTGCCGCAGCAGGCGCCCGCCGATACCGGAACGTTTCAACCGCGGCTGGACGTGCAGGTTGTCGATCAGCAGGCGGCCGTCGGGGCGCGGGACGAGATAGGCGAAGCCGAGCAACCCGTCCGCGTCGTCGGCGATGAAGAGCGTGCCGTCCGACGGTGCACCGTCGAGACGGTTCCGCCAGAGTGCGAGCCGGTCCTCGAGCAACGATCCGTGCAGGTATGCGTCGGGCATTATGCCCGCGTAGGCGGTCTGCCAGCTGTGCGTGTGCAGGGCCGCGACGGACTCGGCGTCCGGCCCGCCTCCCGGTCTGATCCTCATGGGTCGAGTTCACCGCACCGGGACGCGAGTCGGCACCTCATTTTGACGATCACATGCTGCCCGCCCACACCAGTCAGGTGCGCGACGAATTACCCGCGCACACCAGGTGGCTCACACTGCCCGAATGCGGCCGCATGCCGAGGTGTGCAACGATCCGCGAGGCCCCCTGGGTCCGTGCGCGACGAGGTCGCAGCCGGCGCCGGCATTCCGGCCAACCACCAGACCGCACACCTCGCACCGGATTGTCGGTCCCTGCTGCCAGACTCTGGGCATGCGGTGGGCGGTGGCGGAAACAGGCGACGGCGGCGCCCGGCTGTGCCCACTCGACCCGGAGGGCAGACCTGCGGGCCCGGTGCTGCACGAGCCGTCGCTCGCGCAGGCAGTCCGGTCCCGGCCCGAGGTCGAACGGTGGGTGTGGCGCTGTACCACCGACATCTATCGGCCGCTGCTGGCGGCCGGCGTGCGCGTGGAACGCTGCTACGACGTGCAGGCCGCCGAGTCTCTGTTGATCGGCCACGAGGAAGGCCAATCGGGCCAAGCCCGCTCGCTCGCGGCCGCGTGGGCCCGCCTGCACAACCTGCCCGTCCCGCCGGACGCGCCGATCCGGGCCGCCGAGACCCAGCCGTCTCTGTTCGATTCCGGCCCGGCGCCACTGCCGCCCGGCGTCGACGAATTCACCGCGCTGCTGGAGGTTTACGCGGCGCAGGTGGCTCGGACCGCGAAGACCGAACACCCGGACCGCATGCGCCTGCTGCTCGCCGCCGAATCGGCGGGCATGCTGGTGGCCACGGAACTCAACCTGGCGGGCATCCCCTGGCGCGCGGACGTCCACCGCGAGTTGCTGGACAACCTACTGGGCGAACGCTTTCCGGGCGGACTGGAGCCGCGGCGGATGGCGGAACTGGCCGACGAGGTGTCCCGCGCGTTCGGCAACGGCGTGCGGGTGCGTCCGGACCTGCCCCAGGACATCATCAGAGCTTTTGCCCGCGTGGGGATTTCACTGTCGTCCACGCGGAAATGGGAACTCCAGCGAATCGATCATCCCGCGGTGGCGCCGCTGCTGGCGTACAAGTCGCTCTACCGGCTGCACACCGCGAACGGCTGGTCCTGGCTGGAACAGTGGGTACACGACGGCCGGTTCCGGCCCGAATACCTGCCCGGCGGCACGGTTTCCGGCCGGTGGACCACCAATGGCGGTGGCGCGTTGCAGATTCCGAAGGTGATCCGCCAGGCCATCCGCGCGGATCCCGGCTGGCGGCTGGTGGTCGCCGACGCCGCCCAGATGGAGCCGCGCGTGCTCGCCGCGGTGTCCCGCGATCCCGGGTTGATGGAACTCGCCGGTCGCGGCGACGACCTGTACGCGGATCTGGCGGCCCACGCGTTCGGCGGCGAACGCGACCAAGCCAAGATCGCCATGCTGGGCGCGATGTACGGCCAGACCTCCGGTGACGCCCTCGCCCACGTGGCCGAACTCCGCCGTCGCTATCCGGCCGCCATGGCCTATGTCGACGACGCCGCCCATGCCGGCGAGGAGGGTCGTCTGGTGCGCACCTGGCTGGGCCGCACCTGTCCGCCGGTCACCGCGCCCGAGGTCGAGCCGACCCACGACGAAGAGGAGTTCCGCGGGTTCGGCACCTCCGCGGCCCGCGCCCGCGGCCGGTTCACCAGGAACTTCGTCGTGCAGGGCAGCGCCGCCGACTGGGCCCTGCTGCTGCTTGCCGGCCTGCGCCACGCGATGTCGCACGCCGGGTTGCGCGCCGAACTCGTCTTCTTCCAGCACGACGAGGTCATCGTGCATTGTCCGGCCGAGGAAGCCGACACGGTCGCCGCCGCGATCACCACCGCCGCGGAGAACGCGGGGCGCATCACCTTCGGTGCCACGCCGGTTCGCTTTCCCTTCACCACGGCGATCGTCGAGTGCTACTTCGACGCCAAATAGCAAGCGGGCCACCGGTTCACACCGATGGCCCGCCCGAATGCGGTGACTAACCGCGGTCTGCGTTGCCCGCCTTCCACACCGGCCACGGGATGTTCCAGTCCCCGAGTCCGTCGGTGCCGGACAGCGTGCCGCCGACCGTGTTCTTGATGATGGTGATGTCACCGCGCTTGGCGTTCTGATACACCCACTGCGCGTTGGCCGGGCTGAGGTTCAGGCAGCCGTGACTGGTGTTGCTGTAGCCCTGCTGCCCGACCGACCACGGCGCGGAGTGGAAGAAGATGCCGCTGTAGGAGATTCGGGTCGCGTAGTCGACCGGCGTCTTGTATCCGTCCGGCGAGTTCACCGCCACGCCGTAGGTCGACGAATCCATGATCATCTTGTCGAACCGGTCGCCCACGATGTAGATACCGTTGTCGGTGGGCGTGCTGTTCTTGCCCATCGAGGTCGGCATGGTCTTGATCACCTGGCCGTTCTGCTCGACCACCACCTGCTTGGTGTTGTCGTCGGCGGTGAAGATCGTGGCGTCGCCGATGGTGAAGTGCGACTGGATGTTGTCCTGCCCGAACAGACCGTTGCCGAGGTCACGCCCATAGACGTTCACGTTGATGGTGACCTTGGTCCCCGGTGCCCAGAAGTTCTCCGGCCGCCACCGGACCTCACGATTGTTCACCCAATAGAACGCGCCCTCCACCGCGGGTTCGGTGGTGATTTTGATCGCATCCTGAGCAGCCTTGCGGTCGGGAATGTTCTCGTCGAACTGAACCGCCACCGGCTGACCGATGCCGACGACCTCGCCCTCGCCGGGCAGCAGATACGGCTTGGTCTGGCTGTCCGGGGAACTGGTGGTGAAACTCAACGTCGCCGAATTGGCGCCGCCGAGGCCGATCGCATCCGCCTTCAACCGGTAGGTCTTGCCGTAGCCGAGCACCTCGGTGGTCTCCCACGACCGGCCGTCCGCGGCCAGCTTGCCCGCCACCGGCTTGTCCTGCGCGTTGACCAACGTCACATTCGTGAACCGGCCGTCTTCGACGTGGAAGGCCAGCGGCACGCCCGGCGACACTCCGACATCGCCGTCCTTGACCGGGGACATCAGCTTCGGCTTGATCAACTCCAGCATCGGATTACGGTCGATCATGACCGTGGACGAGTCCGTCGTGCTCGACGAGGAGCAACCCGACAGGGCCAACGCTGCCACCGCCAGCACGGCAACAGGCCCGCTGATATGTCGGATCCACCGACGCCGACCTCGTCCAACGCTCATCTTCAACCCCGTTTCAAGTCGATCCCGCCCGCTACAGCTCAACCCGCCGTGTCTGCGGAACGGTCGAGACCACATTCGGACATTCTGCCAGCCCGAAGGGCTCGCACCAACGCGAATCCCGCGTCGACACAGTGGTGTTACACGGGATAGATCCGAACCGCCCCCTCAGTTGTTAACACGGCAACCGACGCACCCATCCGCGCCGGTCAGGGCGCGATTTCACATCTGCACCCTCGGCCTGTTAAGGTTTCTCACGCACCGGAACACGGAGCAAGCGCCATTAGCTCAATTGGCAGAGCAGCTGACTCTTAATCAGCGGGTTCGGGGTTCGAGTCCCTGATGGCGCACCCTTTCTCTACTCACGAACAGAACAACCGTGTTCCGTGCTCTAGTGCACTGGAACACGCTTCTGGCGGCCCTTCTACCAGCGGCTTTCCTTCAAAGAACCAGGTCGGCACTGTTCCGCCGGTCGTTCCTTTGCCCTCTCCCGAATCGGTTGTCGTCCCGCGTGCGCGCGGACGACTCGAGGCGATGCCGCCCACGTCCTATAGCCGGGTCAAGGTGGTCTTCGGGTCGGTCTTGGTCAACTATGCCGGTCGGATCGCCGAACGATCGGTCCTGTCGTCGTTGGGCTGGGAGGCGGGAACGCCGATCCATATCGAGCCCGTACTGCCCGATGTAATCCTTGTCACATCGCCATCGGACGGCGTGTACGCCATCGCCCGCAACGGCCAATTGCCGATCCCCGCTCGGATCCGGCGGGCGGCGCGGGTGCGTATCGGCCACCGGGTGCTGCTGGCCGCGCACCCGGATCAGAATCGGCTGATCATCGTCTGTCAGAACGCATTCGACACTCTCGTCGCAGGTATCTGCGATCAGATCGACGGGGGTGGACAGCAGTGACCACCTCTGCGCAACCGGTCAACGAGGCCGAACTCGACGCCGCCCGCACGCTCCTGGCCCGGATGGGCATCACCCCCGCTGACCTGCTCGATATCCGCGCGACAGCACCAACTTTCGCCGAGTACATCCCCGTGGTGAGAGCCAGGGTGGTCGCACCGGGAACCCTCAAGACCTACAACACCCATTGGAAGGCACTCGAAAAGCTGTGGGGCGCACGTCGCCTCGACGAGCCGACCGTCGGTGAGATCACCGATATGCGAGACACCGCGCGGCGCAACGCCAAGCAGGATCGCAATGCCCGCGATGGCCGCGGAGCCGCCGAAGCCATGATCGGTGCCCTGCGGTTCCTGTACCGGCAGGCGGAGAACGACGGACTGATTCGCCCGGGTGACAATCCGGCGCGCCGGGTGCCCAAACCTCGCCGAGTCCCGTCCACCCGTCGAGGGCTGCCGCTGAGCCAGATCGCCGAGATCGCCCATGTCGCGGCGACTACCGGCAACGACCCGGATTTGGACACTCTCCTGCTGCGGCTGCATTCGGAGACCGCGTGCCGTCGCGGCGGGGCACTGGCGCTGCGGCCGGAGGATCTGGATCCGCAGCAATGCCTGATCTTCCTACGGGAAAAGGGCAAAGTCTCACGGTGGCAACCGGTCTCCCCGACACTCATGGCCAACCTGCTCCACCATGCCCAGACGCGCGGCGCGCATCCCGGCGAACAACTGCTGCGCTACCGCAGCGGCAAACCCATCACGCGCCGCCGCTACGACGGCCTGTGGACCCGCATCGGACTCGAGCTGCCGTGGGTGGAGAAGCAGCAGATCAGCACGCACTGGCTCCGGCACACGACCTTGACCTGGGTCGAGCGAACCTTCGGGTATGCCATCGCCCGCGCCTATGCCGGCCACGCCGAGAGCAAATCCGACGGCTCGACCGCGACCTACGTGCGGGCCTGCCTCGAGGAGGTCGCGCTCGCGCTGGCCACTCTCACCGGCGAACCACATCCACTCGCCGCAGCCTGATTCGACATCCGCACCCGACCGCGCAATAGCCCGTGTGTGGCACCGGCGCGAAGCGCGGTCGGGTGTCCGACGCTGATGGAGTTCTTCATGACCGTTATCCGGTCTTCCGTGCGCACGAGCGCAATCGAGTGCGCACAGCCCGTCCATGCCCGTTCCGAGTTCGGCTCCTCTGCTTCCGTCCGCTTCTTTTGGTGTGTGCTGATCGTGTCCGTCGCCGTGAGCATCTCCGGCAATGCGGTGCACGCCGTACTGCACGCTCGATCACTGGCGATCGTGGCTGCGGCGGTCGCCGTCGTGCCCCCGGTCGCGCTGATGACAGCGGTGCACGGCGTCACGATGCTGCTGCGTGCGCACGCCCGATCCAGGCTCATCCACTTGCTCACGACGTTCATGACCATGCTGATCGCGGCCGGGGCGTTCCGGTTGTCCTTCACCGCTCTGCGCGATCTCGCGGTCATGGCCGGAATCTCGGAACGGGAAGCCTGGATTTGGCCCGTCATCGTCGAGGGCTCCCAGGCCCAGGCGACGCTCGCCCTGCTCGCCATCGCCCATACCCCGATCACCACCCGTGCGCACGCGGCTTCGCCAATGCTGCCACCAGTTGCCGCAGTTCTGTGCACGCAGAACTCACCCGATCAATCAGACCCAGGCCCTGTGCCCGACGCCCACGAATGCGCTTCCGATGTGCGCACACCAGCTCAGCCCTCCCGCAGCGATGAATCCTGGATCCAGGTCGCGAGACTCATATGCGCGAGCGACCCTGCCCGGCGCCGTGACCCCACGGTGGTGGCGCGAGTCCCCACCCGTCATCACGAAGATGGGTGGAGCCCCTCGCAGATCGCTCGCGAGATGGATCGCAGCCGTTCGAGTGTCAGCCGGATTATCAGTCAGGCGCGTGACCTACTGGGCAACCATGCTCTGTCCAGGCCCGTGAACCCCATGTGTCTGGATGCGCTAGGCAGCTCGAATCCTGAACCGCAATCACGGAATTCGGTCCTGTCTGTGCCGGACTCGTCACTGGACAGTCGAATCAACGACTAGGCGATATCGCCACGCGGCCTTTGGGGCGGTGGGCGGGCGCACGCTACACCGGCGGCGTGGGCGGTCAAGCCGCGTGTGCCGACCACGGTAGGTGCCGACAGTTCGACCGTGGCCGGACGAGTGGGTTTCTCGGCTTGACCGCCCACTGACGCCGCCGGTGTCGACGCGTTGCGCCCACCGCCCCGAAGGCGCGGCGGACACCTGTACGCGGGTGTTTCGGCGCGCTTATCGGGCTCGTCTCGTTGAGGAGTCGTCGATGTCGTCGTTCGAAGCTGTGCTGAAGGAACCTGGTCAGTTCATCGCCGCGGTGCCGGCGATGCTGGGATTCGTCCCGGAGCGGTCGTTGGTCGTCGCTGTGCTGCGCCAATCGTCTGCCCACACCCATGATGTGCAGGTCGTTGCTCGTCTCGATCTGCCTCCTGCAGGGCAAGATTCGCTGCTGCCGGAGCGCCTTGTAAAGGTTTGCCGGAGCTCTGGTGCTGTCCATGCGCTGGCGGTGATCATCGATGACCGTGCCTCGCGTCCCGACGACGCTTGCGGTGCCAACGATGTCGAGCATCAACGGCTGGTCGATCGTTTACGACAGGATCTGGCCGCCTGCGATGTCGTACTCGCCGGAGCATGGGCAATGCCGCGGATCAGCGAAGCCGCTCGTTGGTGGAACATCGAATCACCGGAGTTCCACGGTCTTCTGCCGGACCCTTCGGCCTCGCAGGTAGCTGCCCAACACGTTTTTGCCGGTCGTGTGCTGCGATCGTCGCGAGAGGAGTTGGTCGATTTCATCGCCATCGACAAAGTGATGCGCGCACAGGTGTTGGCTCACCTGCCGGACGCGGCCGCCGATGCGCAGCGGCGGCTGGCTCGTGCGATCCAGATCAACAATCCTGACGCCTACACCAGGATGGCGTTGTGTCGGGTGCTGTCGGTCATCGCCCAGGCTCGTGCCGTGGTGGCGATTCCGGCGCGCGCGATCGCCGAAGTCAGTGTCGCGCTGCGTGATCTGGCCGTCCGCGACGTCATGTTCGGCGTCGCGGGTGGTGCGCACGCGCACGCTGCCGAGCACCTGTGGAGTGTTCTCACGCGTGCACTGCCCGACCCGGATCGAGCAGAGGCCGCTACCTTGCTGGCGTTCAGTGCGTATCTGCGTGGCGACGGTGTGCTGGCCGGGATTGCCCTCGAGCAGGCGCTGGCCTCTGATCCCGAGCACAGGATGGCGGTTCTACTCGATATCGGGTTGCAGACGGCGCTGCCGCCCGCGCGCTTGGCCAAGCTCGTCAACTCCGGGATCGAAGCCGCCGCTGATCTGCGCGTCGATATCGGTGCCGCCACAGCCGATTCCGGCACGGAGGGCGCGCGATGAGCATTGACCGTCTGGCATGGGCGTTACTGTCTCGCGCGGCATCGGGTCCGTGCGGCCCGCTGACTGCGCTGATCGATCAGATCGGCCCCAGCCGAGCGGCCCTGATGCTGCAATCCGGTGATCTACCAGTGGATCAGAATGTCCTCGATCGTGGTGCCTCCGGCCTGAAGGCCGCGGCGCGGGATCTGGACCTGGTGGAGCGTCTGGGCGGCCGGTTGGTGACTCCCGAGGATGACGAATGGCCGCAGGAGATGTTGGAGTGCCTGCCGTCGCGCTCGGACAACGTCGGTGACGCACCGCCGGTCGCGTTGTGGGTGCGCGGGGACCGGTCGCTGCGGGAGGTCACCGACCGTGCGGTCGCGGTGATCGGAGCACGAGCCAGCACCGACTGCGGCAACCATGTCGCCACCGAGATCGCTGCTGATCTCGCGGGTTCGGGCTGGACTGTGGCGGCTGGCGCAGCGTTCGGCATCGAAGCGGCAGCGCATCGCGCGGTGATGGCGGTCGGCGGGGTGACGGTGGCGGTGATGCCGTGCGGGCTCGACCGCCCGTACCCGTTCGCGCACGACCGGCTGCTGGACGCGATCGCCGACGACGGGCTGGTGGTGACCGAATATCCACCGGGCTCGACCGCTCGGCGGCAGACGTTCCTCGACCGGAACCGGCTGGTCGCGGCGTTGTCAGCAGCGACTGTCGTCGTGGAGGCCGGGGCGCGCTCGGGGGCGGCGTCCACGTTGCGCTGGGCCGCGCGGTTCGGCCGCCCGGTGCTCGCGGTTCCCGGACCGGTGACCTCGGCAGCGTCAGCGGGCTGTCACCGATTCATCGCGGACGGTGACGCACAGTTGGTGACCTGCGCAGACGATATTCGCCAGACCTTGGTCAGCCATTCTGGACCCACACGATAGCGGTGCCCGCAAATACGCTGCCCCCGCCCGAGGAAAAGGGGCGATGACGATCCTGCCGCAGACCTTATCAGGTGCGGGGTGTCGGTTTCGTCGCGTACGGGTGGTCGGTGGGCGGGCGCACGCTACACCGGCGGCGCGGGCGGTCAAGCCGCACCGCGCCTCACACCAACAGGCACAAACCGTCACATATCCGGCACCGATCGTCGGCGGAACGGCTTGACCGCCCTCCCCGCCGCCGGTATCCGCGTATAGCGCCCCACCGACCACACCCGCACGTCACGGCCAGTCCTGGTGCCGCCGCGGTTGTGACTGGCCCCGGGCGCGTTGTCGTCGGCTGGCGTGGGCATGTCATCGGGCCCACGCCAGCCGATCCCCATCCTTCACCCCATCGCCGATCCAGCACGGCCACGTTTCACGCCCAGGGGTCGGCTGGTGAATCCCTATCGCTTTCAAGGAGGTTCCCTCGATGTCGGCATACCAGAACCCGCAGGGCAGCACCGTGGTCGCGCAGCGCGAAGGTTCGATGCTGCATGTCACGCTGTCGCGGTCGATCGATGATCCGCCGATCTCCGAGGCCAGCTGGTCGGCCCAGCTGGCCGCGGCAGCGCGCCGCGAACTCGGCGGCCCGGCACGGCGGGTCTCATCCGGCGTGGCGTTCACCCGCGACTCCACCGGCGGGCGGCAGCAACGCCGCACCGCGACCTACACCATCGATTCCGCGTTCACGGTCACAGATCGCGGTGACGAGATGCGCGTAGCTGTTTCCGGGTCGCTCACTGCGGCCGGTGCCCGAGCGCTCACCGCGCGACTTCCGCTCGACTATGTGGTGCGCCGCCACCGTGGCGGGTGGTGGCTCGCACGCGAGGGCCAGGTCCTGCACAAGCTGAGTGTCGGCGCGAAAGTCGTTGTGGCACTGCCACCACGCTGCGAGCTGGCCGAGCACTTCGGCAAAGGCGTCGCCGCCACGACCCGCACCACCATCCGGGGATCGATGGCCCCTTTCCTCACCGTCGCGCACGCGTGCACCGCGCACACGCCGACACCGGAACAGATCGTCGCGCACAACCACGCATGCGGCGAAACGGTCGACTCGATCGAGATCACCGATCTGACCTCCGGGCGCACCGTCGTGTCCTGGACACCCGAACCCGCTGCGGCCACTTCGTGACCCTGAGCACCTATCCACACATCGCGCCGGGCCTGGCCCTCCCACTCAGGAGAGCCGGGCCCGGCGCGACCACTTTGAGGAGGAATACGCCGTGTCCCCCAACAGATTCCGTGACGCCGCCTACGCTGCGGCGGAGCGGGGGTGGATGGTCTTTCCTTTGCGGCCAGGCTCCAAACGTCCCGCCATCGTGGCCTGGCCAAACCAGGCCACGACCGACCACGATCGCATCACTCGATGGTGGACACGCAATCCCACCTACAACATCGGAATCGCTACCGGCCCCAGCGATTTGCATGTGATAGACCTCGACACCCGCCATGACCACGACGGGGCCGACACCCTCTGCCAGCTCGCGGTTGATGCATCGGCGCGGGCGTCGTTGCTCACCTTCGCGGTGGCGACACCGAATGGCCGTCACCTCTACTACCGGGTTCCCGCCGGTATGCGCCTGCCCAATACCGCCTCTCGAATCGGTGCCGGAATCGACTCGCGGGGACACGGCGGCTACGTCGTGGCCGCAGGATCGCGGATCGGACCAGGCTCCTACCGCGTTCTGTCTGCCCGTCCACCGGTGGTGCTGCCGGACTGGATAGTCGAACTGCTTGCGCCACAGCCACTTTCCCCGAACCGTTCGATGTCGACACCGCCCCGCAGTCTCGACGCCTACCTCAACGCCATCGTCGCCGCCGAAACCCACAACGTCCGCGCAGCGGAGCCGGGCGTTCGCAACATCACCTTGTTCCGCGCCTCGTTCACTCTCGGCCGTCTGGTGGCGGGCGGAGAACTCGACCAGCTGTTCACCCGTGACTCCCTTGCCGCCGCGGCGCAGGGCCACATCGGAATCCAGAATTTCACCGCCCGTGAGATGTATCGCACGATCGCCAGCGGCTTCACCATCGGCGCCAACCGGCCGCGCCGTCTGGCCCGACCGCAGTGATCTCCGCCGCTGGCCTTCCGTCCCGCAGTCTTTCCTTCCGCTCCCGAGGAGTGCTCATGCCTGAGTTTCGTGTGCTTTGGGAAATCGACCTCACCGCTGGGACTCCGTGCGACGCGGCGCGCCTGGCCCGCGAGGCACGGCTCGATTTCGACAGCAGCGCAACCGTATTCACCGTCACGGGTTCGGACGACAACATCGCCCATACGGTCGCTCCCGCTGTCACGGATTCGTCCCGGTGGTGACCCGATGTCGTGTGATCCGATCATCACGGCCGGGCTCTCACCTCGCCGCATCGCCCGCAACATTGCTCGGGTGTTCGCCGCCGCGACGCCACAGGATCTCGAGGCCGGACGCCGCTGGTATCCCGACGCACGTGCTCTCGCCACCCAGCTCGCTATCGAGGGCGAGGTCGCCGTCGAGACCGCCGCCATCGTGCTCGCGCACCTCTCGCCCCGCACCCCTTGGGCGCGCACGATCGGCTTCGCCCGCGCTCTACTGACCATCGGCGAGGCACGAGGGGCGATCGGTGCCAATGTCGGCCGTGCTCGCGCCGCTCTCGTCGCCGCTGATCCGTGGACGACGTTCGCCGCGACCGCACCGAAGACCCGTGCCTTCGCCGCCGCGATCCTCGGTGACCCGGACGCCGTTGTCATCGACGTCTGGTCCGCACGCGTCGCCGGAATCTCGGACCCGGCCCGCCGCCTGCGCCGCGTCGGCTTCTACGACGCCGCCGCCGACCTCTACCGACACGTCGCTCACGACCACTCGATCACCCCGACGGTCCTTCAAGCGGTCACCTGGACCGTCATCCGCGGCAAGCCCGACTGAATCACCCCAAGCCTCGGCGCGCCACCGGTCTCCTGCCCGCCGCCTCAGCGCGGGGCTTCATCGTGCCGCCACCACGATCCGACGGCGCCGACTCTCCTCCAACGGAAAGGACTCTCCTGTCATGGGTAAGGGAAGCAGCAAATCGACTGTGCAGCACTTCAACCGGCTCCCCGACGGTTCGATCGGATGCTGGATCTTCGGATGCAACAAGCCCGCGACCCGCTGGATCGATCTGGAGCGCTGGGGGATTCGCCGCTGGCTCTCCACGGCCTATTGCGACGACCACGGCGACGACGACTTACGCGACACATCCCATGTCCATCGCGTCCGGCCCATCCGCACCAACCGTCCTGATCGCAGCTCCACCCCCGATCCGGACTAGGTCCGCAGGCATGCCGCGATGGGATCAATTCATCTCTCGAACTCCAAACAAAGGTGGCAACAACGAATTTCGGCATAACCGGCACGGGCCGTAGTGCCGTACCTGGTGGCCACAGCTTGGCCTCCACACAACGACCTCCCCTTGATGGACCGGACGCACTCGCGCCCGGTCCATCTACCGTTTCCCGAAAGGACTGAGCAGCAATGGATTTCGACACGATCGGCACCGCCACCGCTGAGCTCTTGCTCCGCCAGGTCAGCAGGATATGCGGCAATTACGCCGAGCAGCACCAGTGGACCGAAGAGGAAATCGCGGCTGCTCAGCAGCGCCACCCCGGCCAGGCCGATGTGCTGTTCCACGCGTTCTACCTGATGCAGCTGACCAATGTGAACCTGTACTGCGAGATGCTGCTGCGCGCACACTGCCGCGAGCTTCTCGAACGCGTCGCCGCGGGTGCGGACACCCGCCCTGGTACGGCGGTGGAAGTCCTGTTGCTCACCCACCGCGCCAGCCTCACCGCGCCTCTGACCGCTGCCGCAGTCGGCTTGTTCCTGCGCATGTGGAAAGCCGCCTCTCTGCCTGATCCGGACAACCACACTGCAGCCCTCGACTACTACGAATCCAGCGTCGGCAGCGAAATCGACGAACTCGAAACCCGCGCGCGACGATCCGAGCAACAGGTCCAGCGCATCCCGGACCCCAGCCCCGAATGCGCGGGCGAACACCTCGGACAAGCAGTCACCTGCCGGATCGTGGGATCGATCCCGCGCCGTGCCGCTCCGGCACCTGGGATTCCGGACGCCGAATTCGCTTCTGAGAGAGGACCTCACGAATGTCCGGCATGAATTGGTCCGAGGTGTTCGGCCTACGTGTGGACGTCTACCGGTCGGTGAACGCAACCAAGACCGCGGTATCACTGCCAGCCACGATCAGCTCACCGTGGTCGGCCTCATCGACGAGACCAACGGCGGTCGGGTCGTGGCCACACCCTGGTGGCGGCAAAGCCGGCTCAGCGCCACCGCCCCGGCGGTGGTCGTGTACATCGAATACCGCTACCGGCTCGACGGCAGACAACCGCCCCAGAAATACGCCTAACCTGACACCGCTGGAACTCGACCCGGATAAACCGGCCGTCTACTACACAGCCCACAGCGGCAACTACGCCGGCGGCAGCGCGATGTTCAGCGACCCGATCGAGGCTCTGCTCGGCTATCCGCCAGGCCACGTGCTGCCCGTCCACGACCACAACCCGTTCTAGCCACTCATCAACTAGCTCCCGCACCTCGAAGGGCCAGGCAGTCCTTACCTGCCTGGCCCTTCGTCGTGTCCGACCCACGTCCGAATACGAAGGGACGCACCCATGTTGAAAGCCATGTCGTGGTTCTGCGGCGCCGGTGGCGACTCGCAGGCGATGGGCCAAGTACCCGGCGTCGAAGTGTTCTTCGGCGCGAACCACTGGGACCGCGCCATCGAATCTCACTCTGCCAACTTCCCTCTCGCCGACCACTTCTGCGGAGATCTCAGCAGCAAAGACGGACGCAGGCGAGTCGCGACATTGCCTGTCGCCGACATCTTCTGGGCGTCTCCGGAGTGCCCGCAATGGAGTGTCGCGCGAGGCAAGAAACGCGACTACGACGCCACCATGCAGGGTGACCTATTCGATACTCCCCGCGACGAGGAGGCCGACCGCAGCCGCGCTCTCATGGAAGAGGTTCCGCTGTACCTGCGTACGGTGATCGCCCGCGGTGGGCGTATCCGTGCCGGAGTAGTGGAGAACGTGGTCGATGTCCGCCAGTGGGACAAATGGTCGCACTGGCTGGCTTCGATTCGCGAACTCGGTTACCAGACACGGGTTATCGCGTTGAACTCGATGCACGCCCAGCCCGCACGTACCCCGGTCGCACCACAGTCGCGCGACCGGTTGTACGTCGCCTACTGGGACACCAAGCTGGGCCGCACACCGGATTGGTCGAAATGGTTGCGCCCGTTGGCCTATTGCCCCTCCTGCGATCAATGGGTCCACGCGATGCAGGTGTTCAAAACGCCAGGCGCGGATATGGGCCGCTACCGCCAGCAGTACATCTACCGGTGCCCGCACGTCCGGTGTCGCAACACGATCGTGGAACCGCCCGCCTACCCCGCCGCCAGCGTCATCGACTGGTCGATACCGGGCCAGCGCATCGGCGACCGCGACCGCCCCCTCGCCGAGAAGACCATGGCCCGCATCCGGGCAGGGTTGCAGCGCTACGCCATCCCGCTCATGGTCCCCGCCGGAGGCACCTGGCGCGACGCGGCGGCCCCGGTCACCGAGCCGCTGAGCACGCGCACCACCCGCGAGAACGACGCACTGGCGATCCCGGCCCCGTTCCTGGCGCTGCTGCGGTCCGACCGCGCCCGCACGGTGGGCTTGTTGGATCCACTGGCCACCATCGTCGCCGACGGCAGCAACCACGCCCTGGTCGTGCCGTGCGAAGGCCGCGACGGCAAGGAAGCGGTACCGGCCAGCCTGCCGCTACGCACCCAGACCACCCGCGCCGAAACCGGCATAGCATTCCTGCCCTTCATCGCCGAACTGCGCGGCGGAGCATCCGACGCCCGCCCGGCCACCGACCCCTTGGCAACGGTGACCGCCAGCGGCAACCACCACGGACTGGTCACCCCCGACCCGTTGCCCGAGCAGGTCCGCGAAGCACTACTGCTGCCCTACTACAGCAACGGACTGGCCCGCCCCATCGGGCAACCGGTACCCACGGTTTCCACCCGCGACCGGTTCGCGCTGGTCAATCCGGACACCATGGCCGACCTCGATATCGACGACGTGCGTTTCCGCATGCTCGACCCGGACGAGATCGGTCTGGCCATGGCGTTCGCCCGCGACTACGTCGTACTGGGCAACAAACGCGAACGCGTGCGCCAGTACGGCAACGCCGTCACCCCGCCCGCGGCCGAAGTCATCGTTTCCGCGCTGGTCGAGGCGATCACCGGCGAACAGATGGAGCGGTGGGCGGCCCCCGTCGCCGCCTAAATCCCCCGCACACAGTGGGTCCCGGGCAGTCCTTACCTGCCCGGGACCCCTCCAACTCTAACCAGGGAACCCCGATGCCCACCAACAACACCTTGCAGTTCGCGCGTCTCATCGCCGCACTGGCGTCCCAGTCCTCGACATGTCACGTTGAGCGCACGGGTGAACTGTCCGGCGGTCCCAGGCAAGTAGCAGTGCGCGGATCGAGCTGGTGTCCGGAGTGCTGGCGATCTGCCCCAAGGGGATCAGGGGTGGTCGGGTAAACCGCCGATGAACCTGCGGCACGGCGATGGGGACGAACCTCCGCTGGCGCTCCGGTCGCCGCAAAGAGCGCGGCGATCCCCATCCCCGCACCGCAGAACCCCCGCCGGCCCGCAGGGCCCGGCCCTCCCCTGATGGCGAAGCCGCAGATCGCCAGCCCTCCAGGCACCGCCCGATCACGGAGTTCTCCGGATCGGGGGTCGGGAGGGGTTGGGGTCAGTCCAATTCCGTTTCTCATTCGAGGAGTGCATTGTCATGGCTGGAGAAATCGTCGTCCCGGTTATGGGTAATCTCACCGCTGACCCCGAGCACAAGCTGTTGCCCAGCGGCCAGACCGTCGCGAACTTCACCGTCGCGCAGAACTCGCGCGTGTTCGATCGTGAGTCCAACGAGTGGCGCGATGGTGCCACGGTGTTCATGCGGTGCGTGGCGTGGGCCGAGCTGGCTGATCATGTCGCGGCCACGCTGGCCAAGGGCATGCGGGCGGTCGTCTTCGGTCGGCTGCGTCAGCGCAGCTATGAGGACCGCAACGGCATTATGCAGTGGATCACTGAGCTGATCGTCGATGACATCGGGCCGTCGCTCAAGTACGTCACTGCCGAGGTGCACGTCCGCGAGGCGGCCGACGATGAGCAGCCGGGTGCCCGCCGCGGTGACCGCGCTCTGGTCGGTGCCGGTGTCGGGGATCAGCCCGGCTTCTGATCGCTGTCACCTACGCAGGGAGCCGCTCATCCGTGAGCGGCTCCCTGCTGCTGTTCTGCACGACAACCAGGAGGTGGCTGTCGATGTCTGTCCGCGAATCCTCACCTGTCCCGTCCGTGGTGGTGCCGGGGGCCTGGTTAGCGCTGCTGATGCTGTCGCGTCAGGTCCGCGAATTGATCGTCGCCCGTGACGATCTGCTCGACGCCGCCGCCATCCACGCCCTGTGCGAGCACGAGGAGCGCCTGATCGGCCAGGCCCGCTACTACGACCGAACCCGTGCATGCGCAGGGCTGCGGTGAACACCTCGACCGCCCGTGAGCCATTCACGGAGGAAGGAGATCGATCGTGGGACTGATCTGGATCGCGGCCGTCGCCGTACTTGCCGCGCTGCTGCTGTGGTGGGCGTTCCCCACTCTGGCTCGGATCGTCGGGTTCTTCATCGTGTTCGACTCACTGCTCGCGCTGGTGTTGACCCCGGCTCGCGCGATTCCCGGCCGACTGGGGTGGCTCGCGCTCGGCCTGGTCATCTGGCTGGCCGGGCACTGGGCGTACGCATTCAAGCACGGCGCGTGGGCCTCGCCCATCGCCCTGCGCATCTTCGCCCTGCCCGGCCTGCGCTGGATGATCCCCCGCTGCACCCTCATCCACTTCGACGACCGCTACCGGTAGATCGCGCTCCCCGATCCCCGTGTCCTCACCAGGATCGGGGTCCAGTGTCGCGCTACGCAGCAGTTGCCGAACCCGTCCCACGCCGAGCCCGGTGATCGCGCACAACTGCGATTCGTTCATGCCCCGTCCGTGCAGGCGCGCCAGCGCGGCTCCTGCCCCGGCTTCGGCTTCCGCTTCCACCCGCGCATATCGCGCGTTCGCGGCGGCGATCGCGGTGTCCCGCCTGCACGCCGCCCGCCTCAGCCGCCCGTACAGTTTGCCGAACTCCACCAGATCGGACTCGTTCGCCCGCACCAGTCGGGCCTGCTCGGCGAGCATCTCCGCCATCACCCCGTGCGCCCACTTGCGCGCATTCCCTGTATCCGCCATCGCGGACCTCCCTTCCCGAATCCCGCGCCCGGGACCGTTTCGCCCGGCCTGTCCCGCGCGGTGAATCATTCATTCATTTCCTCTCTTCATCCAACATCCCACCCCTTCGTTACATTCATCAATCCCTCCAGAAATTCCTCACCATCACTCCCCATATGGGATTTATTCTATTCATCGACACACCTCTTGCATTCACATGCTTACTCGTGGGTAATGTCTTTTTAGAGTTTACATTCCGCGCTATTTTCGAAGAGGTGATGACCCTTCACCGCTTACACGCCGGAGACGGCTACGAGTACCTGACCAGGCAAGTGGCCAGCGGTGATCGCCTGCGCGACCGCACCCGTGACCTCACCGACTATTACACCGAGCACGGCACCCCACCGGGTGTATGGATGGGCCGCGGCGCGCGTGCACTCGGCTTGTCCGGAAATGTGACCGAAGCACAGATGCAGGCATTATTCGGGGAAGGATTGCACCCTGACGCGGACGCCATCATCGCCGCGGCGATCGCCGAAGGGAAGACGGCGAAACAGGCGGTCGAAGCCGCCCAAATCGGCAGAATCTTCTACGAATATTCCACCGAGCCCAGCCCCATTCGCAACATTTTCGACCGCAAGGTCGACGAATTCACCCTCACCCAGCGGTGCCGGCCCGACTGGGACGAGCGCACCATCCTGCGCACCGATGCCGCCCGCGAACACCTCGCCACGACACTCGGTCGCGTCCCGGACCGCGCTGAGATCGCCGAGGCGCTGGCGGCGGAGAAAGTCCGCACGCGCAAGGCAGTGGCCGGGTTCGATTGCGTGTTCACCCCGCAGAAATCGATCAGCATTCTGTGGGGGCTGGGTTCGGATGCGGTGCGCCGCGAGATCTGGCAATGCCACCTCGAGGCCGTGACAGAGGTGCTGGAGTACGCCGAATCCCGCTACGCGGTGACCCGCCGCGGCGCGAACGGCGTCAGGCAGATCGACGCGACCGGGCTGATCATCGCCGCGTTCACCCACTACGACAACCGTGCAGGGGACATGAATCCGCATACGCACGCGGTGATTTCGGGAAAGGTCCTCGGCTCCGACGGCGAATGGTCGGCGCTGGATGCGCGAGCGCTCTACGCGGCAGCGGTGTCGCTGTCATGCCGCTACAACGCCACCATCGTCGGAAAACTCAAGCGGCGCATGGGATGGCGCTTCGAAGAACGCACCCGCGGGCGCGGCAAACTGCCCGTGCTCGAAGTCGTCGGCGTAACCGAAGCCATGGTTGCCGAATTCTCCCGCCGCGACGACATCCTGGCCCGCTTCGAACAACTCGCCGCCCACTACCGGGACACACACGGACACAACCCGAAGCTGACCACCCAGTACAAACTCGCGCAGCAAGCGACCCTCGAGACGCGCCAGCACAAGCCGTTGCCGACCACATTGCGGCACATGATCGCCGAATGGGGCGTCCGATTCCGCGCCGTGTTCGGCCACCGCAGCGGGCAGGAATTCGTCGACCGCCTGCACTGGGAACACACCCATCCCGACGCGCCCCGGCCCTTCGATCCGAACGAAACCGCGGCCGCGGTCGGTGTCGACCTCGGCGGTATCGCCGCGCTGCCGGCCGCTGCTCCAGCGCAACTCGAGTACGCGATCAATTCCCAGCTCGATCGCTGCTTGTTCGATTCGCCGCAGGCGCGGACCGCCGCTCGTGCGCAGGTAGTTGCCCGGCTCGTCCCCGAGCCGGAGCAGGCCGTGCTCGATCGGATCGACGAGATCTGCGCCGTGCACAAGCGCAGCGTCTACGATCCTGCGGTCATCGCGGTCGAGGTCACCGAGATCGTGGGACGGCGCCGCCCTACATGGACCGAAGCCAACATTGCCTCCGTGGTCGAGGACCGCCTCGCCGTCTGCGACTTCGCCTCCGACCAAGCACACCGCGACGCGGTCGCCCACGTCACTGCCTTGGTCCGCGACAGGCACTCGATCCAGCTGAGCATCGACCCGGATCCTGTCCCAGCCGCCGTGGCACGGGCGTCCGGGGAGAGCATTTTCACCACCACCGGCTCCATCCGATATACCTCCCCCGCCGTGCTGGACGCCGAAACACGTCTGCTCAAGGCTGCCCGGACGCCCGTACGCGGACAGCTATCCGCTCCTGTTGTGGACAAGGCGATCAAGCGCGTCGAAGCCCGCGAATCCTGCCACTTGAATCCCGGCCAGCGTGCGATCGCCCGCTATCTGTGCACCGTCGACACGCGGCTCGCGGTTGCGATCGGCCCGGCCGGCACCGGCAAGACCACCGCCATGAAAGCTGTCGCCGAAGCGTGGCAGGCGGCCGGGCGGACCGTCATCCCGCTGGCACCGTCGGCCTCGGCCGCCCGCGAACTCGGCGCCAGCCTCCACGCCCCGGCCCGCACCCTGCACAAACTGTTCGCCCAAATCACCTTCGGAGTCCCCACCGGACTGACACCCGACACGATGCTTCTCATCGACGAAGCCGCCATGGCCGCCACCTTCGACCTCGACAAACTCCTGACAGTGGCCACCAGCCACGGCGCGATCATCCGCTGTATCGGCGACCCCGAACAGCTATCCGCCGTCGAATCCGGCGGCATCATCCGCACCATCGCCCGCGATCTCCGCGCTCCCCAGCTTCGACAGGTTGTCCGCTTCGACGACCCGAACGAAGCCGAGGCCACCCTCGCTGTCCGCGCCGGCGACGCCAAGACAGCGTGGGAGTTCTACCACGATCACGGCCGGATCACCCACGGCATGAGCGACCAACTGCGCACCGCCATCCTCACCGCACACCTGGCCGACACCGCAGCCGGAATCTCCTCGGTCATGATCGCCGCCACCCTCAACGACGTCTCCGCCCTCAACACCGCCACCCAAGCCGCACACATCAACACCGGACGCGTGCGCACCGATGGCGGCCGGATTCCGTTGTCCGACGGGCACTGCGGATTCCCCGGCGACATCGTCGTCACCCGCGCCAACAACCCCCACCTGAAGATCATCGGCGGGCGGCGCCACGGCACGCAGGTCGACAACGGCGACCTGTGGCGCATCCGCCGCGTCCACACCGACGGCTCGATCACCGTCACCGGTACCAGCCACCGCGGATCGGTCCTGTTGCCACCGGACTACATCAGCGAGCACGTCGAACTCGGCTACGCCACCACCGTCCACCGTGCCCAAGGCATCACCGTGCGCCGCGCCTACCTGCTCCTCAACGCCACCCTCGGCCGTGCCCTGGCCTATGTCGGTCTCACCCGCGGATCCGAACTCAACCGCCTCTACCTCGCCACCGACGCCCTTGTCGACATCTCCGGCGACCAGCAACCCGACGACCCGCAAGAACCGTTGCGCTGCTTCGCCCGCGTGCTCGCCCGCGAGGACGACAACCGCTCCGCCATCGACATCATGCGCGCCGAACAAGCCGCTGCCGACCGCCGCATCCACGCCAGCTACCAGCACGCCCACCAGCTGCTCGCCGACGCCCGCGCCGAATACCTGCTCGATCGGGCCCTACCGGTCATGTACTTCCATGACGCGAAACAGTCACCGACCTACCGGGATCTGCTCGACACGATCGCTCTCGCCGACGCTCACCACTTCGACACCGCCGAGCTGGTCGCCAGTATCGCCACCAACAACTACGACGATCTCGGCGAATCCCTCGCCACCGCCCGCGACACCGCCGCGGTCCTGCGTGCTCGCGCCGACCGCTGGATCCGGCACCGCCTCCCAACAACCACCCCCAACCCGCTCGTCATCGCCCCTCACGAGACCCTCACCGCCACAGACGAACACGCGCTCTTCGCGCTGGTCGGGCAAGCCAACACCGGACCCTCTCCCACCCTCGCGACACAGCCACGATTCCGCGCCCTACGCGACCTGTCCTCCGCCCGGCAGTGTCCACCCGTACCGACACCCTGGCCCGGCATCGACGTTCAACTCGCCGACTACGCCCACGAACTACGCCGCCGAGTCCTCGCGCGCGCAACAACCACTACACCTGTCACCGATCCACTGGCGCGCTCACGGGAAACCTCTGCCGTCACCACTCCCATGGGGGAAGAAACCCCAACACTCAATGGCACTCTGACTGCCACCGCCATGCCGGACACCGAAACACTGTGCGACGTCAGCGCATACGACGCTGCGTGCCTGATCGCGGACCTCAATGCCCACGAGACCCTCGCACTCAGCTCCGCCGCTCCCGTCGGCACCGAACCACCGACACCCGGTTCCGCGGTGAGTCCCGACCGTCTGGACCGGATGCGGGCCGACTACCACTCCTACGTCAAGGAACTCGCCGATTCCCACACCGACCGATGCCTCTACCGGGCGCTGCCTGCCGTCCTCTACCGACTCGCCACCCAATCCCGGCACTGGACACCCTTGCTCGACACCATCGCCCTCGCCGGCGCCCACCAACTTGACACCAGTTCGCTCATCGCGGCCATCGCCACCGACAACTACAACGACCTGGGCGCCTCTCTTCTCCTCACCGACGACCCTGCGCGCGAACTACGCGACCGCGCCGACGGATGGATCCTCCAGCACCTACCCGACCCACGCTCCACCGACCAAGCCCGCTTTCGCGCACTCAATGATTGGCCCTATTCCGGTCAGTTCAGACCGATCCCCAACTACCCCGGCCGCGACGAACTGCTGGCCGACTTCGCCGACGAGCTACGCCAGCGAATCGAACGGGCACGATCACTCAACCGCACCGCCGCCCCATCCACAACGACCACACCCGCCCCACCCTCGCCCGCGCCCGCGCCAAAGCGAACCACCACATCCGGCCGTCGCCGTGTCAAGTCAGCTACCCCCGGCGCCAACCACCGTCGACATCGGCGCGGGCTGTAAAACTAGTCTTCATCGACTGTCGCGGCCCCGGACATGGGCCCGGGAACAGGTCGCCATCCCGACCATGGCCGGGGACCGAGCTTCCCACGGAGACACGCGATTCGGTGATCGGCTTGGGCGCGGTCGACAGGAATGCGTACGGCGGTTTGCGCGGCCATGGTGGTCATCCGGAATTCGCGAAGATCACGAAGTAGCTCGTAACCTTCCCACTCGGTCACGTCGTGCCCGTAGACGTCGCAGAATGCCCGGTACTGCTCCGCGCTGATTTGGCCGAGCGTCTGGTACTTGATCGCGGTGTGGACGGTGTCCCATTCCGGTGGCCCGGTAGAGGTTCGTTCCAGGTCGAGCAGGATTACCTGACCGTCCTCGGTGGCGACGACATTGCCGCCCCATGCGTCACCGTGGACGACGGACCAGGGGAGCCCGGTCGGTCGCTGATCCCAGCGCATTTTCAGCTCGGCTAGGTGCTCACGCATCCACATGCGGTCATCGGCCGAGATGGTGCTCGCCGATTGGATTCGCTTATCCAGTCGCACAAAGGGATCCAGGGTGCCCAGGTCGAAATCCTCTGGTGGAGTAAGCGCATGGAGCTTTCGGAGCGCGGCAGCAACCTCGGTGGGTGTGCCGTGCCGGTGCGGCGGGAGCTCCTGCCAGAACGTCACTGCGCGCTCGTCGATGACGACCGGCTGATCGATCTCGGGAACGACGCGCACGGCTGGCATGCCCACTGATTCGAGCCATCGCGCCACCTGGACTTCGCGCTGTGCTGCGGCTTGCTGGCCGGGCCGCGCTATCCGTACGACGACGGCGCCTGGAAGCCGGTAGATGACATTCTCGCTGCGGTTCAGGACAACGGCTCCGCTGGAATCCAGGCCGACATGTTTGCAGGCAGCGCGCAGGACCTCACCGGTTGAATCGGCCGAAATCTTTGAGCTCATATGGCGACAAGTCCCTTGATGCGGTTGCTGAGCTTGGCTACGCCCGGCTGGTCTATCCGCCGGGCCGCGAATCTCTGCAGATCTCGCAAATCGTCGGCGGCTCGGTGGGAGCGCAAGCCTTTCGCGTCGGTGAGTGCCCGTGTCGCGATGGTCGTCGCTTCCTGTGGGTCGCCGAGAGCCATCACCAGAGATGACAGTTTGATCCCTGAGATGGCGCGGGAGCGGCGGTAGGCGTCGGTGTGCCCGTTGACCGCTGTCGCGAGTCGGTGTCGTGCTTCGGTGGCGAACGCTCCGCCCATGGCGAGGTCGTAGAGGGCGTGCCCGGTGTCTCCGGAATGCTGCGCCAGGTCGTAGTACTTCATCCAGGCGGGATCGTTGTCGGGGCGGGCGCGCGCGAATTCGTCGTCGGCCCTGCCGACCTCGGTCACGGTGTCCTGCACGCGGCCGAGCTTGGCCAGCGCGCGGGCCTTGGTGGTGTGCAGCATCGCTCTTTCCGTCGCGGTGAGCCGATCGGATCGGACGAAGGCCAGCTCGACCGAGGTCAGTCCGTCCTCGAGATCGCCCCGCCAGATCGATTGCCGGGCCATGGAGGAGAGCACCTTCGCACGAAGGCTCCAGTCGTTGCTCTTCTCGGCGCAGTCCAGCGCCAGCTGGAACATGGCTCGTGCGTCGGTGTGCTCGTAGCGGTCGAAGGCCATGAATCCCGCTGTGTGGCTGAGGAACCCGACCGCGGAGCGGAGTTCGGCCTTGTCTTTCGGTGTCGCGTTCGCGTCGAGCAGGCGCACCGCGTGACGCAGCTGCGCGAGGACGGCTTCGCGTACCAGACCGCGGCCGTCGGCGGCGTCCCACGAGCTGATCTGTTTGGCCGCGGTCCGGATCTCCTCGATTTCCGCCTCGCCGACCGTGGAGGGTACGGGCGTCGATTTGAGGGTGGAGATCAGCTCCAGCAGCGTCGCGGGGGCGAGCGTGATCGCTGCCGCGGTTCGCAGGAATCCCTGGCGGTTCACATCCTCGAGAGTATCGGCGTTTCGCATCGGCAGTTTGAACCACAGGAGATCGCCGGGGATCTTCAGTGTCTGGGCCCAGTGGATGAGTTTGCTCAGCTGTTCTGGTGCGGCACCGTTCTCGAGTCTGCTCAGCTGGCCCTGGGTGAGGTTGAGCCAGCCGGCCACCATTTCCTGCGCCAGCGGGCGGCCGTGGAAGGGGTGGGTTCGGTAGGCGTAGATCACGCGACCCATATGCCAGGTAGCCAGCGCGTCGTGCATCAGGTCGGTTTGCCAGAATTCGCGGGGCAGGTCGGGCGGCTCGAGGATCCTGGGTTCGCAAGCCGCGCACACGGATTCGTCGTTGTACCGGTTCAGCCTGGTCCCGCAATGCGCACAGTAGCGCCGCGGCGGCGGCATCCGTTTCATCCGACCGCTCCGGCCCGACGTTGGGGCATCGACCCCCTCGATCTCCCTGATCTGCGGAAGCTACCACGCCTCGGGGGTGGCCGGTATGTGTTCGACGCATATCGCGGCCCGTGCACGGGACATGGTTTCGCCCCTTCTCGGGCTGGACGCTTGGGCTGTCCGATTCGGTATCGAGAAAGGAGCAGGCTGTGGGATTGTCGTTGGTCGTTCCGCTGATCGGACCGCCTGCCGCAGGGAAGACCACGTTGGCCATGGTGCTCGGAAGCGAGCCAGGGCGGCGGATCTTCCGCCTTCGCGAACATGTGCCGCGACAGGTGCTGTCGGCCACCGCGACCGACAGCCAGCGGCTGGGGTGGATCGACGAGGACACCGTCGAAACGGCACTGCGCGGCTACTTCACCCGCGTCTACGAGGACCCGGATGTCCATACCGTGTTGATGGACAACTTCCCCGGGTCCGCAAGCCAGGTCGACCAGCTGGTGTCCGTGCTGCGGGAGTTCGCGCCGCCGTACCACATCGAAGCGATCGAGGTCGTGACCGACGCCAAGACGTTGAAGCAGCGAGCGCACAACCGGAAGGTCTGCCACCGCTGCGAGCGCGACCCGATCTCCGATCCCCGGCTACCCGCCATCCCGAAACCGAGTGATCCGTGGGCCTGTGCCCAGTGCGGGGGCCTGCTCCATCCGCGCCGGGGTGACTCGCCGCGGCTGCTGAAGGCCAGGATCCAGCGTTATCAGAACGCCGCCGGGGCAATCCGTTCCGGATTCGCCGATTCGGGCATCCCGGTCACCCAGCTCGACACCACAACAACCATCACCGGGGCTGCGGATCTGCTTGCCCCACTGCTGATCTCACGGAGCGCAGTCCAATGACATCGGTTTCACTGCCCACCCCGACCCTGCGGGCAGACGGCTACGGCCATGCCCGGATGCCGCGCAAGATCGATATGCCCGAACCCGAGCGGGTCGACCGCGTGCCCTATGGGCGGTTCCGGAACGTCTACCTCTACATCACCGAGGCGTGCCAATTACGTTGTGAGCATTGCTATATGGGCGAGCGCCTGGAGCGCGCGCTCAAGCTGGAGCTGCCGCAGATCGTGGACACGCTGTCGACCTGGCGGAAACTGGGCGGGTCCAAGGTGACCATTCTTGGTGGCGAACCGACCCTGCACCCCTACTTCGTCGATGCGATCCGGGGAGCGGGCAAGCTCGGCTACGAGGACGTCATCACCACCACCAACGCGCAGCTGCCGGCGGCGAAGAAGTTCCGGCAGATGGAGCCCTCGGACTTCGCCTACGTCCAGGTCAGCATGGACGGAGGCAGCGCCACGACCCACGACCGTGTGCGCGGCCCCAAGACGTTCGAAACCGCGCTCGCGACAACCGAAGAACTGACCGAACGCGGATTCGACACGCGCATCATCTGCACCGTCAACAAAGCCAACGAGACCGACGTCCTGCGGCTGCTCGACATCGCCGACGAGCTGGGCGTCAGCCTGGTGAAATTCCATGTGTTCAGCACCATCGGCACCGGCCACGGAAACCCCGACATGGCCATGACCCCACCGGAATGGGTCACCTTCTGCGACAACCTGAATCAGGTTGCCCTCGAATACAAGACGCGCGTCTGGTACCAGCCGACCTACGCCCGCCGCGACCAGATGGACCGCTACGCCGGTGAGGGCTATCAGGGCTGCATCGGCCGCACCCTCGACCGGATCTCGATCTTCCCCGACGGCAGGGCCTACGTCTGCTCGTACTTGTTCGACACGAAGATGAACTACGCCCAGATGACCGACGGTCAGGTCCAGCTCAACCACGGCCCCAATGAATTCGAGCTGTTCACAAGCGTGCTGACCGAATCCAGCTGCGGCGACTGTAAATCCAGCGCCTGCATGGGCGGCTGCCCAGCCGAAGAGCTGGTGATGGGCGCGTCCTCCTGCAGCGCCTACCCCGACATCGTGCCGGTGTGCCGACTGTGGAAATCCAGCGCCAAACCCGAGGAATGAGACCGATGAACGACACCAACGCCGCCGACCGCCTGGACCTGGCAGCGAACAAACTGTGCGAGATCGACTGGAACGACATCGACGAGGTAGAACGCGCGTCCTTCGAGTTCTTCGAGGAACTCGCCGCCGATCCGGCCATCGTGCGCGCACGGCTCGACGACCTGCCGAACCGGCCGCAGCTGCTCGCCTTGTGCGAGCACTACGACATTCTTGACAAGGTCGTCCTATTCAGCGACGACTCCGGCGTGCGGGTTCGGCTGCATGTGTTCCTGCCGGGCTACTTCGACCGGCCACACAACCACCGATGGTCCTACGCCAGCAGGATTCTGCGCGGGCAGTACCGGCACTACCTGTTCGGCAACGCCGAGGTCGACGACCAGATCGAACCCGCGAAACTGCCCGTCCTGCAGGTCCGTGAGGAACCGGTCGGCGTCGGCTACGCGCTGCATCACACGATGGTGCACGCCGTGGTCGCCGAACCATTCACTGTTTCGCTGGTCGTTCGTGGTCCGGCGGTCAAGGATCGCTTCCTGGTCGCAGACCGCAGGACCGGGCAGGTGTGGTGGCAATACGGTGCCGACCAGGAATCGCCCGAGGAGTCGGTGAAGAAGCGGATGACCGGCGAGCGGTTGCAGGAAATCGTTGCGCGCCTGGCGGAGTGGGACCTCTACTAATTGGCCGAACTGCGCGCCAGCATCGTGATCAGTGACTCCAGTTCGATCAGCGTCGGCAGTGGGGCGCTGTGCTGCCGTGCGCACCGCAGCGCCCCACTGGCCGAGCCGAGCAGCAAACTGCGGTCCATGGGGATACCGGCGCGCAGGCCGTAGAGCACGCCGCCGGAGAATGCCGCTCCAGCGCAATGCGTGTGACGCACCGGGACCCCGAAGGCGGGGCGGTGACCAGTTGCGAGCGACTGGCTGCGAGCGCGCCGAAAGCGCCGGCGGTCACGATCACCCACTGGGCACAGGTCTGCCCCAACAGTTTCCGAGCGACGATCGGTGCGTCGCGATGCGAGCTATCGTCGACATTCGTCTGGATCAGCAGATTCGCATAGCCCGCCAACTCGACCCGCAGGGTGTCCGACAGCGGCGTGCCGCCGAGGTTGACCAGCAGCCGCGCCCCGTGATTGCGGGCCGCTCGAACGACACGGAGCGCGGCTGCCTCGATGAGCTGGTAAGCGTCGAGATAGACGAACGCGGCGGCGCTGAGCGCGGAAAGGTCCACGTTGGTCAATTCGTTGGCTACACCGGACAAATGCGCGAACCACGTGCGGGTGTTGTGGTCGTCGGCGACGACCACAATCCGCGGCGTCGAGACCTCGGCGCTGGCTACAGCCGTCGTAGGCACTGCGCGTTGCTGTAGCCAGCGGCCGACCCGCCCGCCGGCCTCGTCGTTGCCGATTCTGTTAGCCACCAATAGCGTTGGCACGTCGAGGGCCGCCAACACTGCGGCCGTCATGGGTCCATCGGCAGCGATCGACTGCTCGGTGACCCGGACTTCGGCTCCGTGGTTGGCGAAAGGGAACTCCGGCACGCTCCACAGCTCGGCCGATGCCAGGTAGCTGACGCACACGACCGGTCTGTCTTGCGTGGTCATGGTGCTACCAGCCGTACACCGAGAATGGCTCGTCCGCAGCGAGGTGGTGCATCGCGGTGCGACAGTAGGCGATCATGTGGTCAGGCAGCGCGTGAATCGGAAACCATTCCAGCGCGACGCATTTGTTCGGTTCCAGGTTCGTCGGTTCACCCTGCCAGGTGTCCACGGTGAAGAAGAACGCCATCCGCCCGCCGGAGGACGAGTTGTGCATGATGTGGCCGAACCGCACATCCTCCGGTGCGATCCGCACACCGATCTCCTCATCCGCCTCCCGGAGCAGAGCGTCGACGACCGATTCATCGGCTTCGAGATGACCGGACGGCAGATGCCACGCCCCGTCCTCGTATCCGGTGTTCTGCCGCCGACCGAACAACACCTCATCACCACGGCGCAGCACCAGATGCACGTCCCCGGTGACCTTGTGACGCTGCGGCTTGGCGACCTGGCTCGGCTGGACTGTCGTTTCCAAGACCTCTCCCTTCGAACGATTCATGTGCGCTGAGCTGGACTGTTGGAACGAATCGTGGTCGAGCGCTCCGAGCCTAATGTGCTGAACGGAGGGTGGTTATGCGTCGGATACATACCGCACACCGTGGACGCCCGGAGAGGCCGTCCACACCACCGAGACGAAGGCGAAAACGTGCGCTCCACAATCGAACTGCGAGTTTCGGCATCGTGGCTATCAACTGCCACCACTCTCTGGTTACTCCAGGTATCGCCCTTGCCGCATCGACAGGCGAGTAGATTCCCGGCCCGATGGACAAGCATCGCCCCCAAGATTCGCACGCGAGGAGTGCAGCCCCCATGATCATCGCTCCACTGCAGCCCAAACACATCAGTGACATCCATCAGCTCATGGAGCGAGGCGAGCCATATGTTCATGCCCGCAACCTGTCCGATTATTGGCTGTACGCCGCCTTGTTCTCGTCGACATGCCCTATCGCAACCGACGGCGACAGCATCGTCGGTGCCGTCATCGCTTTCCGCAGCCAGGACAATCCCGCAGACGTCTACCTCCAGGACGTCATGGTCCATCCGCAGCACCAGCGGCGCGGCATTGCTCGGGCACTCCTGGACAGCGTGCGATCACAAGCCGAGACATGGGAGTGCGAACGAATCTACCTGACCTCGGAACCCGACAACGAAGCTGCTCACGTCACCTGGACCGCCCTTGGCTTCACGAATGTGCCTGGCGATCACGAGATCAATGGCGTCTCGGTCATCACCGACTTCAAGGGCCCAGGACGCAACCGCGCCGTCTTCGAACTAACCCTGACAGGTAAGTGAGGCAATCAATTTCAGCCCGAAGCTGCGGCGTGAACTGCAGTTAAGCCGCCAGAGCTTCTCTATCGAATTCCCCATCACGTGCGCCTGCCACGAAGGCCACCCACTCCTGGCGAGTGAACCGCAGCATCACACCGCTGTTGGTACGGAGTTCGACCCAACCCGTGTCGCCGATCTCGATGGCGGGCTCCGTGACGGCGCTCGAGCCGGTCACGGCAACCGTGACGAGGTGTTTCCACTGCGCCGGTGTCACGGCAATGATCGGCTCTGACACCGGATCGTTCGCAGGGTCGCGCCGGTATTTGCTGTCGCGAATGTAGACCCGGATACCGTCGCTCGCCACCTCGACGCAATTGCCGCCGGTGTTTCCGCTGTAGCTGGATGTCCGCCATGTGAGCGGGCGCGAGATCATGATTTGCTCCACTAGTTGTTGTCGATCGCTGCGATGCGCTCAGCAAGCATATCGGCCGACTCCGCTGGCGAAAGGGCTGCGGCGCAGAGCCGTTCGGCTGCCAGTTTGTACCAGCGCAGCTGGTCTTCGTCTTGAACGTAGAGGGCGCCGGTGGAGTGCTCGACGTATCCGATGCTGCGGTCGCCGGGCAGGTCGAGCAGCACGAAGTCTCCGTTGATGCCGTCGTGCACAGGCACCGAGAACGGCATGATGTGGAGTTCGACATTGTCGCGCTTCATCAAATCCAGCAGGTGCTCGAGCTGTTGGCGCATCACCGCGGGGCCGCCGACGAGCCGATGCAACACGGCCTCATCGATCACCGCGCGGAAATTCAACGGCGCCGTCTCGGTCTCCAGTCTTTGCCGGGCCATCCGGGCCTTGACGACTTGGTCGATCTCCAGCGGGGCGATCTCGATGCTGTCCGCGAACAGTGCGCGAGCGTATTCAGGCGTTTGCACCTGGCCCGGGAGCTTCATCGATTCGAAGGCGAAGAGTCCCTCGCACATCCCCTCCAATCCGACGAAGGTTTTGAACCAGTCGGGCAGCACCTCACCGAACGGTGTCCACCAAGGGTTCTGATCTGCGCGAGCGGCCAGCGACACCACGCGGTCGATGTGCTTCTCGTCAACGCCGTAGAGCGCGAGCAACTTTCGAATGTCAGCAGGTTGCTGCTGGGTACGGCCGGTCTCCAGATAGTTGATCTTCGCCGTGCTGGAGCCGATTTCCTTGGAGGCTTCGACCTGCGATATGCGGGCACGCTCCCGTGCCACGCGCAGCTCGTATCCGATCAGGAAGCTGACGGCTGTCGGGTCTGCACGACGCTCTGACATCGGACCATACCTCCTCAACTTGGCAGCGCGAGAGTACCGGGCGTCCCTCCACTACCACCGTACTCAACGCTCGTGAAGCTATTGCTGAATGTAGACCTACCAAGTAGTCTACATTCAATCCATCTAGCTCTCGTTATTGACCTATATGTACGGATATGGCGATTTACGGCGACTGCGAGGTAAGTCGAATGATGGGCGCGGTTGAAGATGTGTTATCGCTACCGCTCGCGTACGGGTACTTGCGGGTCGACCTGCTTCCCGGCGAGCTGGACGTTTGGGAACGCCGACTTGTTGAGGTCGCCCGCGGACTCGGGGTCGAACTGGCGGCAGTCTTCCGTGAGTCGTCACCCCAGGCGACGGTGCCGCCGGCCTACCTCGATCTCCTGCATGAGTGTTGCCGAGCCGACGCCCACATCGTCGTCACAGTTCTCGGCCATCTATCCGGGATGGCGATCCCTCATACGTGCTTGATCGACATTCTGCTTATACGCGCCGACGCCAGAGTTTGCGAGGTCGCACTATGACGAGCCATCGCACCCCGGCTCCGGTCGTTGTTGTCGCAGCGGACTCGAAGATCCACGGGCCGGGCGCAGGCAACCTGCGCCTTCTGCCGACGCGTTCACGGGGCGCGTCCGATCACGACTTCATCCCGATAAGGAGGTAGTAACCGATGTTTACATTCATGATCTTCGTAGTCGGAGTCGGTGTGGGCTGCGCGGCGACGTGGTGCCTCCAGACCCGGCGCACCGCACCTCAGGATTCCGGCTTCTCCCGGAGCGAGAACGATCCCGAGTACTGGTCAGTGGACAGCATCGTTGCCAGGATCGCCAGCGAGAGCGGAAGGGCACCGCGTCCTCGTCACCGGTCCAGTGAGGTCAGCGCAGTCGGCAGCAGCGCCAGATCGGGCCACGAGATTGCCCGATCCTCGCTTCGGCCAGCCTGAGGAGGGGATCAACCAGATGTCCGTTCTGATCGATGCCGACTGCTGCGACGACAGTTACATCGCCCGAATAGTCGAGCAAAGGTGCCGAACCTACCGCGAGCAATTTGCACTGGAAGCGTTCCGCGTTCCGGGCCACGATCACATCGTCGGTGCCACAGGACCGACCCTGGCAGCCGTAGTTGCTCCACGCCCAATGGCCGCAACGGCCTATCGATTGTTGGAGACGGCGGTGCCGGTGTTCGCGGTCGGCGGTGATCGTTGGGTATTCATCAGCGAGGGTCCGACCGATTCCGTTGTAGCCCAACGATTGTCGCTGTCGTCTTACCGACTCCCAATCGTTCTGATCCTCGCGCCGACGCCACTGGCGCTACCGACCCCGGGGCTGCGCATGCGTAGCTGGCTTCACCTACCTGACGGTTCGGCACGACCGCCCATTACAACCGTCGTGGCCGCGCTACAGGCGGCAGTCGAAGACCTCCTCCTGGCTTGAACCGCAACCGAATTAATCCGCTATTCCCAATGGACAATGAGGAAACTCGTCATGCTGCCGCACCGCAAACCTTCAACACCGCCCCGGGCGAAAGCCCTCGGATACCTGAACCGGGATAGGATTCCACCCGGCGCGCGTGCGGAGTCGGTCGGATTACCCATACGCGCCTGGGCCGAAGCACACGGATATGCCTGGGGAGGAACGTATTTAGCCTCATCCGACGACGATCAGGCCGTCGCGGCGCTGACACGGGCGACGGCCCAGCCTGATGTAGAGGTAATCGTCGTACCCAATAGCCGCCATTTACCGGCTGGCAAACACGTTATCGTCATCGGGGACCGCCGAACTCGAGTAATCGCGATTCGCTAGCGCCGAACCGATCGTTTCGTCGCCATCCCTCCTCCGGCGGGGCGGCCTACTGTGCGGCGGCGCTCTTGCGCAGCAGTCCTGGCCTTTTCTAGCGCGTTGATGGCGCCTGTCGTCTGGGGCGGAGCCGTGCTCTTCGCGGGCGATGGCGTAGCGTCCGCAGCAACAGCCTTCGAGGTAGGAGGCTGTCCCGCCCCTACTTCTCGCCCACCCTGCACTCGCTCGGGAGCTGTCTGTTCTCCGTTGTCCTTGCTTGCTGCGTCACGTATTTCGCGCTGGTAGCGGCTGTGTCGAACTTCGATGCTTCCTGCAGGCACGAGTGTGTCTTTGTTTCGCGGGTCGCAGTCGAGGCACAGCTGTACCCGCTCTCCTCTGCGGTGGTCGCGGTAGGCGATATAACGGAACTCCTCGCACTGTGTGCACCAGTCGTTCACGCTCGGTCCGTCGTGGTCGATGATGGGGCGGGGTGGTTCCGGACCTGCTGTGGTGTTGGCTTTGACCCAGGCGCTGATGATGGGGCGGGTGTGCCGATTGCCGTAGCGGTATTCCTGCCGGAAGATGCCCCGGTCTGCGGTGGTGAAGTGTTCGGCCAGGTAGTCGAGGCGGGCGTGTACTTGATCGGCCAGGGTGTGGCCGGAAGCGAGTGGTGGCAGGCCGGGTCGGCCGAGGCTGCGGCATTCGCCGCACAGTCCGTCGTCACCCAGACCGGCCTGGACTCGTTCGGTGTGGTGATCGATTGCCGCACGTTCGAGTCGGCACGACACGCAGAGTGTGGTGCGGACGTGGGTGAAGACGTCGCGGTCGTAGTCGTGGCGGTCCACGATGAGTTCGGGGCGTGGCGTGCCGGGGTCGTCGCGCTCGTCGCGGGCGAGGTTCCTCTCGTAGTCGTCGATCACTTTGGTGTTCGGGCTGCGGGATCGGCGGTTGGGATCGATGCGTTTGTCCGGGTCGATGCGTTGAGCGACCTTGCCCGCCCTGGCCTCGCTCGCCCGGTAGCCGTCTGCCGCTATTGATTGCGGCGAAGGTTGCGGTGGAATGTCTCGGCGTTCATCAGGTTTTGGCACGCAGGCTTCGATGAGGGGGCGGAACTGCTCGTTGTCGCGCCAGAGTTTGCGGAGCTTGGTCAATGCGACGGTGTGGGTTTTGAAGCGCAGCGTGTTGGCGATTTCGACGATCATCGACCATGTTGCGTCGTCGGTGTCATTCTGTAGCTGGCGTAGTTGCTGTTTGGCTGCACGCAGGTTTTGGGCCTGAACCAGGGTGCGAATCGCGCGCAGAGCTTCGGAAGAGTCCGATGGCCTGGTGTTACTCATGGGCTGCCTCCTTCCCTGGTCACAGCCGACGCCGGTGCTGCCGGCCAGCTGATTTGGGGGGCTGGCGGCGTTTGGGCGGCGGCGTGGTCATCGATGGCTTTGGCGGCGCAGGTGGTTCCGGCTGCGGAGCGTCCGCCGTGGTGATGCGGTTGACGTCGCGGACAACAGCGCTGCGCTGCGGAGTTCGCGGCCTACAGTTCGCCAGCTCCTGTTGTCGTCGCAGCGTGTAGGGTGCACCACCCCGGATGGCGTCGCGAATTTGCCTGACGCAGGCCAGATCCCGCTGCACAGCGCGATGTTCGGCGTCGAAGGTGCGAAGCTGGCTGGTGATGCACTCAGGCACGGCAACGTGCAAGGCCGGGGCCGGTTCGGAGAGCGCGGCGAGCAACTCGTCACAGGCGGCGAAGGTTGCTGGCGGGGTGTCGTAGGTGATCGTTCGGTGGTCGGCTGCGGTGTGCCCGCGTTCGAGATACCAGGTCCTGCCGTCGAATCCGACGGTGGTGAGTTCGGGCTGGTCTGGATCGACGAAGGTGAGTCGGAGTCCTTCAGTGGTGAAGTCGTCGAGATGGCGCTGGGTGTCGGCGAGGGTGTCGTCGAGCCACGTGCTGGTCCGCGGCGCGGTGGTCCAATCCGGGGTGCGGACTCCCCCACGGATGGTGCCCAGGAGTGCCTCGGTGTTGAGGAATCCGGCTCGGTCGCCGTAATCGAGGATGGCGGAGCGCAGATCATCAGCGTGGAGATGGTGTTCGAATCGCCGTCCGACCGCCCATGGATTGCGTTCGTCGAGCAGCGTCGCACGGTAGGCGTCGCAGAGGACCTCGTAGCGCAGTTGGTCGAGCCAGGAGTGTGCGCTCGGGTCGGTGGGAATTGGTGGGGTGCCGAGTAGTTCCTCGATGTGCTGGAGCTGCTGGCTCAATTCTGCTGCTGTGAGGCCGGTTCCGGTCATGAGCGGCCGTGACGCGGCTCCGCTGCGGGGGTCTGGTCCGGTGATGGTGATATCGACCGGGGTGTCGGGGTCGCTGTCGGCGGCTCGCGCGATGAGCCACTGCCGTGCGCTGGCCCAGCTCGACAGCGAGTTCCACGTCGTCCCGTCGGTCGGGGTTCGGTAGCTGGCGACGTAACCATAGGAATACTCGAGTTGATCCGGTGTCGGCGCGGAGGCGAATCCGATGTCGGTGCGCCGGGATTCGACGAGTTCTCCCGCCAGGATCAGGCTGCGCACCTGCAAGCCGCTGGCGAGGTCGGTCGTGCCGGTGCGGGTGTAGTCTGCCGCGATCCGGTCGAGGAATCGTTGCATCTGCTGCGGATCGGTTTCCCAGCGTTGCGCGGATGTCGCCAGGTGCTCCCAGTGGTCGGTCCAGGGTGAGGGTGCGTCGAGCCACCGGCGTGTGATGGCGTCGATTTCGTGGTTCAGTTGGTGTCGTTCGTCCTCGGTGACGATCGCCCACTGCTGCAGGTTGGTTAGCTGGTAGTAGTGGCGGAAGTCGCTGTGCAGCGCGTCTTCGTCGAAGCGTTCGCCTGCGTTGCGGCGTTGATCGGCCATGACGGGGCCTCCTTCGTGTCGGGTGGGCGGTGGACCTCCTCGGAGTGGGGGTGTTCGGCCGGTGCCTGGTTCGGTCCGGCGCCGGTCGTGCGGCAGGTACCCGACGGCGGGATCTGTGGCATCGTGGCTACGGAGGTATTCCAGAGCCATTGCGCCAGAGGAATATTTGAATCCAGTGGCGGTGGTGGCCCGCTGGTCGTGGCGCTGGTGAGGTAGCAGACGGTAGGAGGGTCGGTGTCGGTGAGGATCAGCGAGGCCAACGGTGTGGTCGCCGGCTGGTTGTAGCGCAGCGTCTTGGTGAACCGGCGGCGGTGGGCGATCAAGTCGGTGATCAGGGTGTGCTCGAAGACGGATTCGAACGGGATCCAGTCGGCGCTCACATTCATCACCGCGATACGGTCCGCGACGGCGACTCCGGCCCCGGTGACGCCGAAGGTGAACAACGTGATCAGCTTGGTGTCGGGAAGTGCTTGCCGCAGTGCCAGTTCAGTGGCGAAAGCGCGCCGGAGGGATGCACCGGTGTCGGCTTCGACGATGAACGGGCAGTCCGGGGCATGCTTGATGATCAGCTTGTGCCGTCCGAACCGTGCCGCGGTGAGATCTTTGACCTCGCCGAGCCCGAGCATCAGCCGACGCGGGCCGGTGGTGCCGGTATAGGGCGCGAAGGCCGCGGCACGCCGCCCGGCGATCTCCTGTTTGTCGGCGACGGTGAATGGTTCTGGCAGCCAGAGCAGTTCGGACAGGTCACGGGTTTTCGTTGTTTTCGCTGCGGCGGCGAGATAGGTGTGGCGGCGTATCGCGGCCCAGTTCCGGCGGCCCGCCATGGCGGGCACCCAGCGAACGAATCCGGCATCGTCCCAGAACAAGTGCAGCAGACCGCGCAGCGTCAGTTTGGATTCGTCGACGTGCTCGCCCGCCCCAGCGTTCATAGTGGGATCGCTGGTTGTGGTGCTGGCGCGTGCCGGGCGGTGGGTGAGCGGGAAGCCCAGGGCCAGGCGGGTCAGGCCGGTGTTGGGTTGTTCGCGGATCGCGGTGCCGAGCAGCGGTGCCAGTCCGGTCAGGTTCGCGGGCGGGGCGTACGACGAGCAGCCGGGCGCGTGGTGGGGTCCGGTGCCGGGCATTCGTTTGAGCACGTAGCGTCCGCCGACGCGTGCCACGTACATGTCGACGCCACCGGTTTCGCTTGCGCTGCACAAACATCGAGGCCGCAGCGACACGTTGCGATGCACCGCGGCCAGCAACGGTTGCAGGTAGTCGTCGCCGATGCGGGCCCGGTCGATGATCTGGTCGTCGATCGCGTACATCGCGGCTCACCTCCCAGCCTCGGACTGCCCGCCACGTGGGGGCCGGAGGGCGGATTGTGCGGCGAGGTAGTCGTCCACACCGGCATGCACAGGCTGGGGATGGGCCTGATAGCGGCAGTGGTGCGGTCGGCAGGCGGAGAAATCGCTGATGCGGGTGAGCCGTTCGATGGTCGGCCACAGCCATTGGGTGTGCCAGGCCGTCATGTCCTCGCGCGGCAGATCAACAGCATCGGGGGCACACCAGTAGGCGGCGGTGTGGGCGGCCATCAGCGCGGTGAGTTCCTCCACGACTACCTCGTGGCGGTACCAGCACCCCGGCACCCGGGAGCCGAGCTGATAGCGGCACCGCAGCCACTGCACCCACTCGATCAGTTCCGCCCACAGTTCGGCGGCCTGCGCCTGGCCGAGGTCGCGCCAGCTGTACCGGCACGGCTCCAACCGCACAGTCGCGCCGGTCATGTCCTGATCCTGTTGTGCTGGTTCATTGTTCATCGTTGGCCTCCGTCCCGAATGCCACGTGCAGCGTGTAGGGATGTGCGCCCGGCGACGATGTCGTCGAACGCGGCGATGGAGTGGGTCACCGCGGTGCGCCAAGGCGGGTGTTCCCAGACGCTGGGCAGGCGCAGCACCATGGCGGGGGCATTGCGGTAGATCAGCACTGCCTGATCGGTGGCCAGTTCCCGGATTTCGTCGGTGCGCAGAACGGTGTCGTCGTGCAGGACGTAGCTACGTGAGCCTTGGTGCAGGGTGGCTTCCCAACGACGGCGTTCTCCGATCAGCCGCGACAGTGCCGAAAGCTCTTCCACGCCCCGCAGGCCGGGCAGCACGAGCATGGCGGGCGCGGACTGGGACAGCACCTTGCCGCCCTCGGCGCCCCACCGCAGTTCGTTCTGGTCCTGGTTGTGGGCAAAGGCCCACACATTGATGCCCTTGCCGCCGGAGTCGGTCATGATCTGCGGCAGGTCCGGGATCGGCGCGACGTTGTTCATCTCGTCGAGCACCAGCCGCACTGGCGGATCGAGTCGTTTGCCCGGTGCGTGTTGGGAGGCCCGGTCGGCGACGTAGTGGACTTCGGCGGCCAGCGCCGCCACGAACGGCGCCATGCTCCGCGAGGTGCCCTTGGACACCAGATACAGGGTGTTCGCGCCCGAGAGCACGAATTCGGCCACGTCGAAGGACTTTTCGGTAGGTACGTCGACTGCCGCCAGCAGGGTCGGGGAGGCCAGCGGTTCGAGCAGTCGCGCGGCGGCGGCGAGGACGTCGTCGGCCGATTCGCTGGCCGAGGACTGGATTTGGTCGAGTTCGCTGGCCCAGTCGGGCATGGACTCGGCGAGGATGTCGACGGCGGTGTGGTTGGTGCGCGACGAAACCCACACCCGCACTTCACGAATCGACAACCCACGCAACGCGGCGGCGTGCAGGCAGCAGCGCAGCATGGTGGCGGCCTTCTGCTCGAAGTAGGCGCCGTTGCGGGTGCCTTCCAGGGGCATGGCGCGGGCCAGGGCGTCGGCGCGGCGGATGGCGGTGTCGGGGTCGGCGCAGCCGGTCAGGATGGACCAGGCGATGCTGTGCGGCCAGCCGGTGAGGTGTTCGGGGTCGAACACCGCGACCCGGCCCCGGGCTGCGCGTGAGGTGAGGGTGGCCGCGACGAGGTCGGCTTTGGTGGTGGTGGCGAGCACGAATCCGGGTGCGTCGACGACGCGCTGCCACGCTACCCGCCAGGTTTTCCCCGCGCCGGTGGGTCCGTGCACGATCACCCCGTCGCGGTGCTGCAACCACACGTGCCGACGCGGCTGATCAGCCAGCGCGCCGATGTCCACGGCCAGCGCCGTGTTCGGCCTCCGGTGTCGCCCAATGCTTCTCACCGCCACCACCGCCCGCGGAGCCGTCGTCGGCGTGAGGTGTCGGCAGCCAACCGTGGGTATTCGCGGGCGGCTTTGTCCACGGCGGCGCGATGATCGAGCCCGACGACCCGCAGATCGCTCGCGCTCGCCAGTCCATCCCGGCGACGATGGCGGACATGCTGTGCGTAGACCTCACGCGCGGTGGAGATCCCCACGCACCACGCGGTGGCGACCAGAACGATGCACAGCCAGGTCAACCATGCCGGTCCCGGTCGCGGGTCGCTGGGCCACGCACTGGCCGGATCAGCCGGGTTCATGACCAGCCGCACCAGGGTCCCCGACATGTGTTCGGCGGCAACTAGTTTCGCGCCGTGCCCGCTGATCACCCCGGACACGGTGCCGCCGCCGAAGACCGCGACCACCACGACGGCGACGCAATGACCGGCCAATCCCATCCCGGCGGGAAGCAGGGGTTCACGCTGCCCGGGTTCGGGGATACACCGCCGCGCATTCACGGCTGGCCTCCGGGGTCGCACTCGGCCCGCAGGACAGCGAGATCGCTGATCGAGGCTGCCCCGGGTTCGGGGAACCCTTCACTGGCAGCGAACCCACTGATCTGTGTCCCCGTGATCGCGGCATCGGTGTCGGTGAGCGCGACCTCTGCCGGTGTCCGGATATGAGTGACCAGGATCGGGTCCCGTGACCCGATCTTCACCAGCGCCTGTCCGCGACCGAGCCGCATCAGTGTCTCCTCGGTCCCGGCGGGCAGCCGGTACAGCCGCACGGTCTCGGCGGCGTCGTCGGCGCGTGCTTGCCCGAACAGGACCACGATCGATGCTTCGGCCATCAGCGCTCGGGCCGGGGAATCCGGTGGGGTGTCGGCTGGGTGATGGAACGCCGAGACCGTCGAGAGTCCCAGTCCGCGAGAGAGTTTCAGATTCGATCGGAAGACCTCGCCGGTGGAGCCGACGGCGACATGCCAGCCTTCTTCGACGACGAGGATGGTTTGCTCGTGTGCGGCCGATCTCGAGGCGAGTTTGTTGGCCAGCCAGGTGTTCGCGGTGGTCATCACCACCCGCAGCGCGGGCCCGTCGGTCGGCAGCGCGGACAGGTCCATATGGACCAGCGGATGTGTCTCCAGCGCGTCGCGAACGGCCGGGCTGGTCGGGGCATCGACCAGGCCCCGCAGATCCCGGTCGGCCAGGCGCAGCAGTGCCAGGCCGGGTTCGAGGCCCCATTCCAAGGCGCGCCCGCTCCAGCGGTCACCGAAGCCGTGCCCGTCCTCGAGCCGTGGGTCGAGCAGCCGGACGGCCAGTTCCCGGATCACCGGATCCCTGCCTTGCGCGCGGGCTTCGGCGTTCACCAGGCCGAGTCCGGCCCCGACCGCGGCTTTCTCCTTCTCGTCGAGTTCGCGCCCCATGGCGTCGGTGAGCACGGCCAAAACCAGGGCTTCCTGCCCGGCGGGCACGACGCCGTCGAGGCCACCGTGATGCTCTCCCCCGGCGCTGATCGCCGGGTCCAACAGATTCAGCCGGGCTCCCGCCCCGCCGGTGCGGAACCGAATGCTCTCCGCGCCCAGAGCCTGGGCCAAGGGGGTGTATTCCCCGCACCCGGCTTGCGGCTTCTTGTCCAGCACCACCACCTGCCGACCGGCGACAAGCTGGCGCAGCACGCACACGGTCTTGATCCACGAGGATTTCCCGCGCCCGATATCACCGATGACGCACACGTTGATGCCGGAGGTCTCCGCGCCGTAGGCGGCGAACGCATCGACGATCTCCAGCTCGCCGGAGAGCGTGTTCAACCCGGCGAGCACACCATCATGGCGGACCCGTCGCCGGCTCGTAGCCAGGTTCCACGCCTCGGCTTGGCGGGTGGTGCTCCACGCGCCTTCGCTGCGGGGCTCATACCAGCCGTGCCGGTCCAGCCAGCGGGACCGTCGCGGTGCCCGCCGTGGAGCAGATTCGGTGTCCGCAGTGGATGTTTGGCGTTCGGCCAGGTTGTCAGTCGGCGGTGCGGTGCGCCGGGTTCGGCGTCTGTGGTGTCGTAGCGGCACGGTGAGCACCTCCTTCTAGCGGGTGTGCGGGGTCGCGGCCAGGCCGCGCGCCAAGGGCAGGGTGGTGAACATTGCGACATCGTGATCGCCTGTGCACCAGTCGATGTCGGTGATGGCTGCTTCTCCGGCCGCTTCGGTGACGCGCAGGCAGGCACGGTCGAGGTCGTCGGGGTTGCGGCCGGTGACGGCGATCGAGGCGGTGTAGATGACGCCGTGGTGGCCCGAGCCGGGCATCAGGTCCTGGCGGCGGCGTTCGGAGGCGTCGGCGAGGACCTCGGTGGAGCCGTCGTCGAGTTTGCCCTTCTCCTGTTCTTTGGCTTTGCGGGCCTGATCGGCAGTGACGTCGCCCTTGGTGGCCGCGCGGGCGCGGTGGGCGGGCACGAAATCCATGCGCACGCTCAGGGTTCGGATCGTCGGCATCGGCGCGATGTCGTCGTCGCCCGGATCGGCGTCCACACCGGTCAGCAACGGCGACAACCACAGGGGGCCGAGTGGGACTGGTTCGATCGCACGTGGGCGGATGTGCCCGACTCGGGTCCACCAGCGTGGGTCGGTGCCGACGGCCACGCAGTCGCGGCCACCGATGTAGCTGGGCCAGCAGGTGTTCCAGGTGGCGTTGCGGTGGCGGTCGATCGCGAAACTCGGGTCCAGCAGGGCGCGGATGACCGCGCACATCCGCCGTTCCCCCAGCACGTCCACCCGCCCCATCCCTGCCATCGCCAAAAGCCTGGTGGCTCTCTCGGTTTCGTCGCGCACGACTTGGGCGATACCGCCGGCGATGGGTGCGTTCTTGCCACGGGCCAGTCGCGCGGTGTCGGCCATGAACGCCTCGGTCTGCGGGAACCTCAGCACCACGAACGTCCGATGTTCCTCCGCCAACGGCGTGAGGGTGTCGATGAGCACGCCGTAGGACTCGACCGCGGGCAGCAGGCGAGCATCGTGCAGACGCTTCACACGGGTGTGCGCCCAGCGGGTGTGGCGGGTCATGTCGTGGGGGACGCTGCGGTGCAGCAGTTGCAGGCCGCGCACGTGGGAGCTGGTGCGCGCCATCTGCGCCAGGAACGACCCGAAGGCCGCCGACATCGCCGCGTAGGCGGCGTCACCGCGCAGCCCGTCGGCGATGCCGTCAACGGCGATGGTCACCGAATAGTACGGGCGCTCACCAGGATTGGCCGTCCGGACGATGAACATATCGTCCAAACCCGTGCCGGCCACGGCCAGGGGCGCGGTGTTGCCCAGCGGTGGCGGGAACTCCCATCCGGGATCCAATGCCCGGTCCCCGTGAGCCGGGTCGTCTGGGTTGCGGTAGGCGTGTTCACCGCGGCGGTACCGGGTCCAGTTGCGCAGATCGTGTGCACGGCGCGCAGCCAGCGACGGTTTATCGCGCCACTCCATGGTCATGGCGAACACCGCCGCCAGCAGTGTGAGCGAGGTGGCGATGGTCCAGGCTTGTCCCCCGCCGAGCAGATAGATCGCCAGCGCCGCACCGATACTGAGCGCCCACGCGGTCAGGACCGGCCGTGACAAGCCCAGCCAGCTGCGGCGGGCGATCTCCCCGCCGAGGATGCAGGTCCGCATGCCGATGCTCATTCCCCGCTCCCGGATTCGGCGTCACCCGGGGCGGATTCGGCGGTGCTGCGCGCCTTGTTCAGTGCGCCCGAAGCTGCCTGTGCAGCAATCGGAGTCGCCGCCATCGCCGCCTTGCCCATACCCCGAGCGACGCTGCCCAGCCCCGAGGTGACCCGGCGCGCCCCGGCAGCGCCACGGCGCGGGCGGGTCCCGGACTCGGTGCCGAGCGCGCCGACGAACCGCGCGCCAGTCGGCGATGCCGCCGATCCACCACCCCCATCCCGAGCCCCTTGCGGACCGGACCCTCCTCCGCCATCAGCTGGGGTGGGTCGATCGCTACCCCCTGACCGGCCCGTCGCTCCGTGGCGGCCGGGTCCGCCGCGGCTGGTCCACCACATGGCGGTGCCCACGCCGCCGATGGCACCGGCCATCAACGAGCTCGATTGCCCGAACCCGGCCGCGTCCGAGCGTGACGGCAGCAGCGGCGCATACCGTAGCAGCGACCACGGGGCCAGCCCGACCACCAAGAACGCGACCACCACGAGGCAGAGCTGTCCGAGCGTGCCGAGCTTCCCGTCGCCGCCGTCGCTCACGGCGGAGTTGAGCAGGCTGGTCACGGTGCCCAGCAGCAGGAACAGCAAGGGTTTGGAGAACACGATCGCGATGAACACCAGCACCGGGCGCAGGGCCTTCTTGCGCCACTGCGGGTGGACCCACATGCCGAAACCGATCCCGGACGCCACCGCCAGCATCGGTAGAGCGACCTGATGCATGAGCAGTCCGAAGAACACCGCTAACGCTCCGGCGATCAGCAGCAGGAACAGGATCAGCCCGACCAGCACGCCTCCGGCGAGGTCGGTCGCGGTGAGTTTTCCGGTGAACAGTTGCAGGTTGGTGATCAGCTCGCCCATGTCCGGCCCCACCGTGCGGGCGATGGAATCGGAGGCGTCGTTGGCGACGGTGACCAGCAGGGTCGCGAACATCGGCGCGAACAGCATCAGCACCACTCCGGCGGGCATGTATCCGAACAGGTCGCCGCTGATGGTCTTGATCGTTTCTCCTTTGGCTGCGGCGCGCCACAACGCGAGCAGCGTCATCGCGCCCATCACGATGATCCCGATGCCGGTGCTGTAGGCGTACCAGCGCAGGAACCAGTCCGCGCTCGGGTCGAATCGGCCCACGCTGGCCAGCCCGTCGAGCACCCGGGCGGACAGTTCGACCGCGCTGTCTCTCGAGCTGTTGGCCCAGTCGTCGATCACGCTCTGCGGATCGGTCACGAACCGCACCACCCCGGCCCCTTTGTCCCACGCCCACGCGAACCCGCGGGCGACGGCCCGGCCGCCTGCGTATTGGGCTTCCAAGGCGCCGTCGGTGAACTGCTGGATGCGGTCGCTGAGGCTGGTGTTCGCGTCGATCCATTCCGCCGTGCCGGCGAACAGATTGCCGACCGTACGATTCCATGCCAGGCATCGGGTGTGATCACCGGTGGCCGGGTCGGAATTGGTGCAGTCGACGAAGTATGCGTGCGAGCAGTAGGAGAAGTGCACCGAACAGGGTTGGACCCAGGCCAGCTCGGGAACGGATCGGTCACCGAGTTCTTTGGCGATCTCGACCATCGATTGTGCGTCCGGGCGCGGTGACCACTCGAAACCCCACGAGTTCCACGCCCGGGTGCCTGCCCACCGGCGTATGTCATCCGCGCAGGTCGGCTCCGGCAGCCGATAGGAGGGGTCACCGGCGGGAAATACTCTCGGCAGCATCTCTTTCGGAGGCTCAACCCGCTTGGTCACGATGCCGCGCGCGACGCTGGCGTCACTGGAGGGCAGACCGGCACCCAGCATCAGGGCCTTCTGCTCGTCGTTCGCCGTCCAGTACATGAGCCGGTCCTCGACCAGCATGACCGCGTTCACGTACGCGCCGATATCTCCGCCGCGGTCCACGCAGGCACCGGAAAACCATGGTGCGGAACGGAATTCGTCGGTTCCGTCCACATATTGCCGCAGATCGTCGGGAAATCCTTGGGGCAGTGAGCCCGTCGCCGCAGCCGGTGGGCTGGTCGGCTCAGCGGCGGCCGGAACGGCGGTAGTCAGCAGCGCGGCCACAAGTGCCGCCACGGCAGCCAACCCGGCGATGAACTGTCGTATCACCATGCTGCTCACCGCCTTTCAGTTCACATAGAAGCTGTAGTAGCCAGATTCGAAGACTTCGTTCAGAAGCGACTGCGTGTCGGGGGCCACGGTCTGCTCCGGTGTCGGACCGAGCTGGGAGACAAGGTCTTTGGCCTTCCAATCCTCGGCCTCCCACACCAGCGACACAGTGTGCGTCGCCCAGGCCGTGATCACCGAGACCCGGTCGCCGTCATTGATCGCCGCGCGGGATACCGCGACCGTCCACACCGTCACCCGCGCCGACGACGGCGAGAATTCCGGCACGGAGACCGCCGCGGGCACCAGATTCACGACGTTGCGCTCTGGTGCGCGGTTCGCGCCGATGCCCAGGGACCGCCGAAGTCCCGGCCCGGGATCGCGCGCGACGAGCGCGTGTTCGACGGTGGCCATCCGGATGCGCCCCTGCCCAGCCTGGGTCAGGGCCTGGATCGAATTGACCGCCGCGGTCGCCGCGCCGGCACGGTCGCGGGAGTACCCGACCGGTACGCCCTCGGCGGTCGCGGTGGGGCCGTGGGCCACTCGCACCGTGTTCATCCGATCGTGGTCACCGCTAGGCCGTGGCCCGCACGATTGGGTCGCGAGCACCCATACCGCTCCGATCGACACCGTCACTAGCGCGGCGATCAGCCACCGCCGCGACGGCCTCCGCCGGGCGCGAGGCGGGTTCTGCGGGCCAGGACGGTTGCCCGTGGGCGCACTGGTGGATTCCGGTGTCAGATCAGCGAATCGATTCCTGTGCCTGTGCATCGCATCGACCTCCTCACACCCGTGTCGTCTCAGCCGCCGACGACGAACAGCACGGTGGCCACGATCGGGGACGCGAGCCCGACCAGGCCGAGGGCGACCAGCGCGTCCTGCAGCTCTTCGCTGCCTTCGGCGAGGTCGTTGGTGTAGCCGCGGGCCTTGGCACGTTTGACCTTGAAGGCGCCGACGATGACGCGCACCGCCGCACCGATGACGACCAGCGCCCACAGGAACGCCACGATCCGTTTCCACGACGCGTCCAGGGCGCCGTCGAACAGCCCGAAATCCGGTTTGATACCGCTCAGCGGGTTCGGGATCTGGGCCGACGCTGGTGCTGCCGCGCACGTGACCATAACCACGCTTGCACAAATCGCTCTAAGTAGAGCTACCAACCGGATCCGTTGTGTCGCAGGAGTTTCAGTACTCATTCCGATGTCACCTCCTTGGTGGTTGATCACGTCACTCACCAGCCTGTGTCCAGGTCGTCGGCTGCGGCGGGTTGTGCGGGGATGCGGATCTTCTGTGTGCGTTGCTGTGCGCTTTCGTGCATGGCGTAGGCCAGCAGTCGTTGATGGGTTGCCTCGTCCGTCCCAGCTGTCCATCGGGACTCGGGAACGAACCGCGATTCCATCGGAAGATGGCGTGCGACAAGGGTTTCCGCGACGGTGTCGACGACGGTCGCGGCGACCTCGGTCCATGCCCGCATCGAATGCCGTGCCAGGCGGGTCAGCACGATCCGATCACCGGAAGCGAGCGTCGGGTCGAACGGCACCCGCACGATACGAGTAATGCCCGCCGCAGCGAGAGTGTCGGCGACGTCGCGGTACTGCGGACCGGCTTCGCACAAGGCGATCACCGCCCGCGACGCCAGCTGCTCGTAGCCGTCCTCGGCGAGCCCGTCGAGCAGCCGCAAGGCCGAGACGATCACATCACGGCGCCCGATCACCGGTACCACCAGTTGGGTGGCATGCGCCACGGCCCAGCGGAAGCCGCTCGCGCGGTCGTTGGTGCCGGTGTCGATCACCACCATTTCCCGATGCCGACGCAGCACGGCCAGGATCGCCGCGCACTCTTCGCGGCCGATACACACACTGCCGCCGGGTGTCTGGTCCGAGGCCAGCACCTCATCCAGCGTCGGTTGACGTTGCAGGAACCGCGCCAGCCCCGCGGCGTCGGTATTGGCGGTGCACAGCTCACGCGCGTGCGCCAGCACGTCCCACACGGTGTGCTGCCCGGGGCAGCGCGCGGCGCGTGCGGCCAGGGTGCCGCAGGATTCGTGCGCGTCCCATGCCACCACCCGGCCCCCGCGATGGCGACCGAGCAGCGCCGACAACAGCACCGTCGCCGGGGTTTTGCCGCTGCCGCCCTTCGGGTTCGCCACGACGATCACCGAGGTGCCCGCCAATGGTTGCCGAATGCGTTCCACCGCTTGCCGATACGCCACCTCCGGGCCGCGGCGGCGTGGACGGACCCGTAACCCCAGTGCGTTGACCCGGCCGCGCCACCCCCACTGTGCCGGGTCGGTGTGCACACCCGGCGCGGGTTTGAGCAGCATCGCCAGCCGGGCCTCGCGCATGGCGGCGACGTCCTCCGCCGAGGGCGGCCTATCGAGGTCAGGGGCGTCGGTCTGCGCGACGCCGTACGGGTCGGGGCCGACACCCGCATTCCCAGTGCTGTGGTCTGGGTCGCCTTCTCCCTCGATGATTCCTGGGCCGCCGTCGTCACTGCCGATACGCAACCGTTGCCGACGAAGGTCGACCGGTTGTTCGGCGGTGTAGTCGTCGCGTTCCACGATCGCGGCGTCGACATCGAATGCGTCATCATTCATCGCCACTCACCTCCCTCGTGAGATCTGTTGTCGGCATGGCAGTTTCGGGGTCGTCCGCGTATAGGCGCTCAAGTTTGCGAACCAGGCGTTCACACGCCATCGGTGACCGCATCGAGGTCCAACAAGTGTCGCCGCCGGTGTGGCGAGCGTGGCCGGTCATGACGGCCCTACCGTGGTGCCGGCGGCCGCGTAGGTGGCAGCCAGTTCGGGGATGGCTTTGACGTAGCCGAGGGTTTCGGCGTTCTGGCATACACCGCCGGAATCGAAAGTTCCTCCGACGCCGCAGTTGTACATGCTCAGCCACAGCTCGGTCAGATCACCGCGCAAACGCCCCTCTGCCAGACCGGCTTTCGCGATCTCGGCCAGATCGCAGTCATGGGCGGCCTGCGACATCACCGCGTCGGGGATGGAGGTGACCTCGGTGCGCCCGTCACCGTCGCCGTCGATGCCATGAGCTGCCCAGGTGCCGGGCATGAATTGCGCCGGTCCCTCGGCGCCCGCCGGTGACACCGCAAAGCGGTTGAATCCCGATTCCTGACGCAGCTGTGCGGCCAGGATCGGTCCGGTGACCTCGGCGCAGGTCGTGGCGGCGCGCAGAATCCACGGCTCGTATTCCTCCGGGACAACACCTGCCTGCAGTCGCGGCCCACTCGCCACCACCTCGCGTCGATCGCAGCCAACCTCGTACCCGGCTGCTTGTGCCCAATGACGCCGATCCCGAGACGATTTCGGCCTTGCGGTCTGCACACTGTACGCCGCCAGGACGTCGCTATTCGAACTCCCGCTGCTGACCCACTCGAGAGGGTCGATCGGCTCTCCACCCTGCCGGCGACCGCCGGGAACGACCTCGAAATGCAGGTGCGGACCGCTGGACTGGCCGGCGCTGCCCACCTCGCCGATCTGCTGACCAGCCGAAATCTCGTCTCCCACAAGGACCTTGATGCCGCCGTCGACCATGTGCCCGTAGACCGTCGACACCACCTGATCGCCGATGCGGGTATCGACCACGATCCAGTTGCCGAATCCCGAGGCCGGTCCGGCCTCCACCACGGTCCCGTCGATCGCCGCCAAGATCGGGGTTCCGGCCGCGGCGGCGAAGTCGACTCCTTCGTGGAACTCCCCACCTTCGCGTAGTCCGAATCCGGACGAGATGGAGTAGGTGCCCTCCGGCACCGGCATCACCACAACCCGGGAGGTCGGTTGTCTTTGGGGACGCGGCATATTCGGCAGACACCCGGCCTGCTCGGGTGCCCGGTCGCCGGAGCCGAGGATCAGCGCCGTCATCGCGACGACAGCGACGACCGGCACGAGAACCGCCCACGGCGCGGCCATCACCGCACCCCGACAACCTGGCGGATACGGTTGCTGAACCAGTCGGTCAGCCACACCACCGCGGTCCGGCCATCGGAGTCCACGACGTAGTTGCCGTAGTCCTGATGCACACCCGAGAGCAGGAACTCCACCGCCTGCAGGCCCTCGGTCAGCAGCTGTCCCACTGCGTCCGCACCGTCCTGGCCTCCTCCGGCGGAGTCGACCAGAGTCCGCGCGGCACTGGTGATGTCGGTGCTCCCGGTGCCCGACGAGGTTGTCGATTCACCGGTCAGGGTCTGGACCGCGAGGGTGGCGAATCCCAGTGCGGTGGGGATGAATTCCAGCAGCCGGGTGCCGATGGCGAGGAGATCGCCTCCCGCGGTGAGGGTTTCGGCCAGCGCCCACACGTTCTCCTGGAGCTTCCCGACCTGCGTCGCCAGCTGTTTGACGTTCAGGTTCGCCAGCAGGTCGACCAGTATCGAGGCGACCTGCGCGGTGCCGGTCGTGTCCGGGATCATCGCGATCAGCCGGGCCACCGTGTGCAGATCGACGCCGTCGGCCAGCTCGACCAGCGGCTCGAACAGGGTGTGCACTTCCCCGATCACCCCGTGCAGGGCACGCACCTTGCCGGGGATGTCGGTCGCGGGATCGCCCAGCACGCCGATCATCCGGTTCAGCGCGTCCGCCAGGGCGGGGATGTTGACCGCGAACGAGAGTCCGTTGTCGACCACGTTGATCAACTGGTCGAACATCACCGACGGTTTGAGCACCGCCAGCCCCTGCGCGGCTTGCGCGATGATCTCCGATTCCCTCGAGGTGACCGCAGCCGTCAGCGGGGCAACCGAATCGGCGGCCTGCCCCGCGCTAGCTTGGGCCGCGCCTGCCGCGTGGGTCTCGGCCAGGCGGATTCCCACCTCGGCCAGCGAATCCAGCGCCGCGCCGATGTTCGACTCGCGCAAGCCGTCGAGAATTCCGGCGACGACTTTCTCCACCGACCCCGCTGCCTGATCCAGGCGAGCACGCGCAGACGGGTTGTCCTCAACCCAGGTACTGAGCTCGGCCAAAGGACCCAGTGTCTGGGCGACTCTGCTCGCCGCCGCGGCCAGATCGGTACCCGACGTCGTCGAACCGAGTTCGTCGAGGGCGGCCGGCAATTCGGTGATGTCGGCGGTGGACAGGTCGGTGGTCAGCGCGCTCGCGAGGTCGTCGTGTTCGGCCCCGGTTCGCGTCAACGCCTGGCCGATGCCTGCGGTGATCGGGTTCTCGGTGGCGTTGGTGGCACAATATTTGTCCCCGGTCGCGCAGATCTCGGCGGTCACCGCCGATAGCGCGCAGAACCCGCTGTCGCGGGGACCGGCGATGCCTTGTCCGTCGACCTGCGGACCGACGAGTTTGCCGCCGGCGGTGCCTTGTCGCGGATCAGCGATCAAACCGACCGCCAACACGCGATCGGCGCTGACCGGATCACCGGAGCATCCGGCCGAGGCGGCCACATCCCCCATGGCGTCGGCACCCTGGCTGTAGCCGGCCAGCACGAACTTCGTTGCCGGACAACGGCTCGCCGCCTCGCCGATCACACGTCGCGCTGCGGCCACGCCGGTATTCTTGCTGTCGCCGTAGGCCATGCCGTCGAACGCGGCCGCTGCATACGCCGGGAATCGGAACTCGAAATCGCCACCGAACCGCTCGGCGAGCGTCGTCGCGACCGGGACCAGCAGCCCCACGGCGACGGTTTCGTCGGCTCCGGAGTTCGTCTCCCAGGTCCCCGGCAGAAACACTCCCATCACGGCGGGGCACCCAGACCCTGTGGTGGTCGGTGCCGGGGCAGCGAGTCCAGGGCACGCGGTCAGTGCCAGTCCGGTTGACCACGCTGCTGTCAATGCCGCCGTCGTAAGCCAGGGCCGTGCACGGTCGCCGTGGCTTCTCCTGTACAGGTGGCTGGCCCTCATCGCCGCTGCTCCTGTGCGGCCTTGCGTGCCCGGATCCATTCCTCGACTACCGACGCTTCGAGGAGTATCGGGGCGTTCGCGGCGTCACTGCTTTTCCACGCACGCGAGTACAGGGGATGTCCTTGTGCGCGCAGATGCCTGATCCGGTCCGGTGAATGCCCGGTTCGTTCGCTGATCTGATGAATGTTCAGGACTCGGTCACGGCACGTACGGCCGCAGTGAATACACGGTTTATCTGTCACCGCGCACCTCCATTCCACCCGCCTCACATGACGAGCTGGAATGGCACAACTCAGGCGGGGCCGAATTGTTGCCATCCGCTCGTTAGCGGATGAATTCGATCACCCCGGAAATACGACGAGTCCATCACGGACGCGCTCGTAACCGCAGGGCGGGAATTGTGTGATTGGCAGAAGAGTCCGCATGCAGCTCATGTGCCGCGATCCGATTACGGCCTCATCGATGCTCGACGTTTATTCGTCGTCGAGCATCCTGAAATGTCGGACCAGGCGGCGCCTGCGCCGCTCGTGGTCGATCATTTTGTCGTAGAGCCGTTCGAATCGCTCGTTCAGCGCCTGGTCCCAAACCAGTCCCGGACGGTCGGAGCTGCGGGGACGTCGGCATCCCCTGTCGAGAATCTTCATGTCATCATCTCCCATCCGACCCGACGCGCTCCGACATTTCAAACATGCATGTCCGAAGCGCATAGGTATCGCAGGGGTACCGAACATTCCGCGAACTCCATACTCGGCCACTGGTCAGCGGTGAGAATGCTCGGTAATTCATCCGGTTCCGCACGGCGGTTGCCGGGATAGCCCCCTCGAAAGAGGTCTTACTAATACATTAGGTCGAATCCGATATCTGCGCAAGCAAATCGTGGTCTGATCTTCGCCTCGTTATGGTATGTGCGGGTATTTCATGAAAGAATTTTTCGATCAGCCGAATTGGCGGTTTCTATCGGCGATCGATGTCTTCAAACGGCATGCGGGTGCAGCCGCAGTCGGGCTCACGCCCACGGATCCTTGCCCAACTGTGCTGTGATCTCGGTGTAGTCCGCTGCGAGTTGCTCCATGCGGGTCCACATCGTTGGCGGCCATACCGATTCCTGATGCTGATCGGCGGTCGCTCGGGCGCGATCGACGTCGATGCCGGCGGCGCTGACCTGTGCCGCGCGTCTGTCGGCCAGTTCTGGATCGTTGTCTCGGTTGGCCTCGGCGGCCGCCCAATGCGCGATGAGTTCTTGTTGCTGCCACTGCGGTTCCATGTTGGAGCGATAGAGTTCGAGCTCCTCGTCGCTCATGGAATTGCGTAGGTGCGGGGCGAAGAGCTGAACCCGTGCGTCGAAGGCCGTGATGCGTTCCATGGCGACTCGCGCGGATTCCTCGTCGTCCCAGCCCGCGGGATTGTAGGACCGGGTTCGGTAGTGGTCGAGGGCCGCTTGTGCGGCTCGCAATGCTGCTCCGGCAGCGTAGGTCGGGTCCAGCGCTACCCCGTCGATGATCGTGGGGCTCACAGTGCGTGATCGGAAGTCTCTGTTGTCCATCGCGGCCTCCTCGGTCGGTCGATTAGGTTCGGATGCCGGGCTGCACCCTTGCCTTTTCGGAGTTCAATGACGATCCGATATCCGCTGGCATCGGGTGCATTTGTCAGTGACGGACGGCGGGATCGGGGGGACGATGACGACGTCGGCGAGTGCCTGCGGCTGGTCGCCAGTCACGATGCGTCTCCACTGCGATTCCAGCTGGATCCATTCGTCGGCGGGGTCGAAGCGGACCCGCGCGCTCACGTGCGCCCTGGTGCGTGTGCCCTCGAGCATCTCTTTGCAGACGGTGCCGATGGCGGCCTGGTCCTCGGGGTGTAGCAGTGGCCGGTGATGGGCCCATCCGCTGATCGGATCGTTGTCGTCTGCGACCCAGTCGTGGATGTACATTCCGCTCAGATCGATGAGCGCCAGGGCGTGGCCGGGCAGGATCGGCACGTTGCGCAGGGCACTCGAGTAGATGTCGGGTGCCGTCGGCGGTGCCGCGTCGGCGATATCGCACACGAGCGCGCGAACGCTGCGGCTGGCTGCGGTGCCGGATGCTCGTGCCGCGAGGTGCAGCTTGTGCACGCAGCCGTCGCTGAACGTTCGCGTGGCAGCGCCGAACCATTGATCGGCCGGGTTGTCGATGCTGAGCAGCGATAGGAACCCGGAGCGATCTTCGAGCCAGTCGAAGCACGCCAGCATTTCCGGCAGCATGAGCCGCTCCAGGGGCTGGTCGTCGAAGAGCAGCGAGCGGCCCGCCGACGACGCCGCGACCACGACAGCGGCGTCCCATTCCACGATGCCGACCGCCGGAGCCGGCGGCGGTTGCTCATCGATGCCACCGGCCCACAGACTCACCGCTCGGATGTGTCCGTACGGACCGGCAACAGGGTCGGCGACAACCACGATCGGCGCCCCACATCCCAGCGTGATGCGGTCGGTCTCGACTTGTCGGCTCACGACGCAGCGGTCGATGAGCGGTTGCAGCCGCGCCACGATCGCGATCGTCGGCGCGATCGTGATCCGCGCCAGATTGGCGAACCCACGCGTGTACCGGCCATCGACCACCACAGTCGCGGTGGGAGATTCACCCAGCATCTCCGCGACGACCCAATGCTTGGGCGCATGTGCTCCACGCGGGTGTGTGCATCCCGAGGCGTGGCCGGGCATATCCGCAGGCGAAGCCCGCCGCGAACCATCTGGGCCGCCGCGGTGCCACCGTGCGGCAGCGCTTTTGGGGGTGGTGTGAGGACTGTGCGAATGCTCCATCGCCCGGCTCCTTCCGGCTATTCGTCTCCGAATTCAGCCCGACCGGATCCTCGGTGGTTGCGTGCTGGAGCAAACAGCAGTCTGGGCGGCGTATCCCTGGCATTGGATGGCGGTCGGAATCCGATCAGGCAAGACATGCCCGCACCCGGCGGGCCTGTAGTGATCGGGATGTAGTTGGCGACGCCACCAGGGGGAATGCCGCCCAGCGCAAGATCAATTACAGCACCACCCGATTGTGTCGTCAATCACTGCTGCAACTACCATGTGCGCAGGTAGATCCGATTTCACCGTGCTTGCTCGCCACAAACTGAGGGTTTCGAGCTATGACTAATGCGTCGTTGTTGCCCCTTGATCGGCTGCCACATGCCCCGGGCCGCCTTCCGGTTCTGGGAGATCTGGCGTCGGTGGATCGCCACCATCCCACCCAGCACGAGGTGCTCTTGTCGCGCAGTCTCGGGCCGATCTTCCAGCGCAAGCTGCTGCAAAGCCGGGTGATCGTGGTGGCCGGTGCCCACCTGGCCGCGCAAGCCTGCGACGAAACGTACTGGGCGCGGTGCCTGGCGGGGCCGGGAGAGACATTGCGGGGGTTCGTGCCCGCCGGGCTGTTCACCGCCCGCAGCCGTGATCCGTTGTGGGGCATGGCACATCGCATCCTCAGCCCCGGCTTCACCCAGGCGTCGATGCGCACCTACCACGAGGCCATGCTCACCGTGGCCGACGACCTCACCAACGCCTGGGCCGTCGCGCCCGGTGGGCGCATCGATGTGCACGCCGACATGACCGCCGCCACCCTCGAAGTGATCGCCCGCGCGGGTTTCGGGCGGCCCTTCGGGCTGCTGGGTCACGCCGGCGACGTGCCCGACTCACGCTGGTTCGTCGAGGCGCTGGCGCGAATCCTGCGTTGGGCCAGCGACCAAACCAACGACCTGCCGATCCTCGGCGCCCTCCGCACCCGGGTGCAGGCCCCGCGCATGCGTCGCGATGTCGCGACCGCGCGGGCATTCGTCGACGAGATCATCGCCCAACGTCGTGCCTCCGGTCGCCGCGATACCGGCGATCTGCTCGGCCTGATGCTCGAAACCGAGGACCCCGAGACCGGTGAACGCCTGCCCGACAGCAACATTCGAGATCAGACGCTCACGTTTCTCGTCGCCGGCCACGAAACCACCGCCGCCCTGCTCGAGGCCGCCCTGCACTACATCGCCGCCGACCCGGCTCTACAGGATCGGCTTCGCGCCGAGGTCACCGCCCGTGGTGGATGGGACTACGACGCAGTCACCGGAATGCGCGCAATTCGCAACGTACTCAACGAAACTCTTCGCCTGCATCCGCCCGTGCCGGGGCTCTTCCGGGTCGCCCGCCAGGATCGCCCCCTCGGTGGATACCTCATTCCCCAGGGCAGGGCCGTGTTCCTGCTGTCGTTGGCCGCGCAGAGCGACCCGCAAGTGTGGGGCTCCGACGCCGACCGATTCGATCCCGACCGATTCCAGGCCGCGCGATTGCGTGAATTCCCTGACCGCTGGTGGCACCCGTTCGGTACCGGCCCGCGCTCCTGCATCGGCATGGCCTTTGCCATGCACGAAGCAACCCTGCTGGTGGGCCGCATCGTCTCCAGCTACCAACTCGAGCTGCCCGTCAGCCTGAACTCCGACCACTCTGCCCCGACACTGCGCATGCACGAGCGCGGAAGCCTGCGCCCTGAGCCCTACCAGCTTCTCGCCAGCCCGATCGCACACCCGATCCACGAAAGGACCCGTCCTTGACCTGGTTGTTCGTCGAAGCCTTGGCCATGGCACCGCAACCGATGACCATCATCAACAAAGACGGTGCCCCCAAGGAATGGACCAGCCTCCGCTCGTTGCAGCGACACGAGCGAGTCGACCTCGACGAAGTACTCGAACAGATACGCCACAGCGCCAGCGGTGAAACCACCGACCGCGTGGTCCCCGCGCGCGACGGCGGAGAACGATTCGTGCGCATCGTGCCGGTCCTCGGCCCAGAGAGCGACGTCTACGGCATGCACGTATGGATCGGCGACCTCGACGATGAACTCACACCGCACCGGCCAGCCGCTGGCATGTGCTTCCACCTCGACACTCTGCAAGCTCAACTCACCGAAGAGTCCTGGGCCATGTCCAGCCTGCCTGGCGACACCGACTTCCACAGCACCACCCTCTCGCCCGCGGAGATGTTCCGCCGAGTCGTGCGCTACGACGCCATCGACGAGCTGGTGGCCTTGGGCATCAACCCCGATCCCAACGCCACCCACGACGCGTTGTTCACCGTCCTCCACAACGCCGGCTACCTCATGCTGTGGCAGGCCGCCGCCCGCGGACGAAAAGACCAGCGGCACAACGGCATGCGCGGACTGAACCTCGACATCAGCGACCACGGCCAGCCACCGATCAGTCCCCTCGAAGCACTCGGACTCGCCGCCGAGCGACCCGCCGACGGACCTGCCGCCGCGCTGCTCGCCTCCACTCCTTCCGTCGACCGTCCTGTCCTCACCGAATGGATCGGCCACCAAGTCCCCACCTGGATCGACTGGGAACGCGAAAACGGCGACACCATGCTGTTCCACCCCGACGACTGGGACAGCATCCGCGCGACCTTCCAAACCCTCGGACCCGACCAGGAATGCGTCACCGCCTGCCGAATTCGCGCATTCACCGACTCCGGATGGCAACGGGTCGAAATGCACTCCCGCCGCTATCCCGGCGAGGTCGGCCAGAATCTACACGTCATCCGAATCAGCAAGATCGACTGATACTGCTGTCGTTGCCGACATCGTCGCGGGTATCACTGCCTACGACGATCTCGAAAACCAGCACATCACAATGACTTTGGACTGGCTCGGTTCGACCGACGGCATCTTCCGACGCGCCAAACCCGCGACCCCCTCACCACATCTGGTGTCCTACGTTGTGCTGATCGACCCCGATGAGCGCGGGGTCCATCTCGGCCTGCACCGCAGGGCGGGGCTGCACCTGCCGCTGGGTGGACACGTCGAGCCCGGAGAGCATCCGCTCACCACCGCCAGCCGGGAAGCCGCTGAGGAACTCGGTCTCGATCCAATCTTCGATGTGGTGGACGAGCAACCGTTGTTCCTTTCCCGCACGACCACCGTCGGCCAGACCGCAGGTCATGTGGATTTTTCGCTGTGGGTGCGACGCGAAGTCGCTGCCTGAGTAGTGAAGTTGATGATGAAAGGAGTCAGCTTTTCGACCTGTGACCGATGGTCGATCCCCAGCCTCGGGTGCGTCGGTGGTAACGCCGGGGTGCTGAGCCGAGGTGGTCAAGCTCAAGGGCGTGGTGGGCCATCACCGTGCCACAAGCGAAGGGGAAGTGCGATCGGGCGAATCACCGTGAACCCTCGTCGGTACGGACCGTTAAAACGACGCCGCATCCATGGCATGCAGTCGGCGGTGGTAACTCCTGGTGCTGAAAAGCACGACGCGACCGGGTCGCTCCATAAGGGCTCGGAAAGGTCACCGCGGGAGTCGGTTCAAAGAGGGCGTCGCCCTACCCGCACGTATCTAACGGCAGCGGAACGCGGAAACCCCGTAGTGGTCCGGTAGGTCGGCCGGTAGCCCGACGGCAACGGGGGCGAATTCCACTGCGGGAACAGGATGATCCAAGAAGCGAACGCCGTCAGGGCGAAAGCCCAGGGGAAACGCCAGGGACACAGGGACTTTCACCTGCTGGCCATAACCCGGCGGATACCGGCCTGATGGCCGGACCCGAAAGGGTGCTGACGTGGATCGGGTGGACCATGGAGACACCGATGGGTGAGGACTTGCACCGAGGCACAAGTTGGACTGACGGAACACCAGGACGGCGAAAGCCGCTGGTTTCCCGATGAACGGACCCGAGGGCGACGCCGACCTGTGGCACAGCATCGACTGGCGACAGGAAGAGGCGCACGTAAAGCGATTGCGCCAGAGGATCTTCAGGGCAGCACGAAATGGTGATCACAAGCAGGTGCGCAACCTGCAAAAGCTGATGCTGCGCTCCCGCGCGAACGTCGTGACGAGCGTTCGACGGGTCACCCAGCTCAGCACCGGCAAGAAGACGGCGGGCATCGACGGGACGGTCGCGCTCCAAAACCGAAGAACGTGGACGGCTGGTCCGGCATATCTTAGCCGAACCGACCGTCGATGCGATGCCCGTCAAACGCGTGTACATCCCGAAGGCCAACGGGAAACAGCGCCCGCTCGGAATCCCGGTCATCCGTGACCGCATCGACCAGGCCCGGGTGAAAAACGCTCTGGAGCCGGAATGGGAGGCGCGGTTCGAGGCCCGCAGTTACGGATTCCGGCCGGGCCGAGGTTGCCACGACGCGATCGAGGCGATCTTCAAGGTGGCCAGTTCGAAGAAGGCGCGGCGGCTCTGGGTCCTGGATGCGGATCTGTCTGCGGCCTTCGATCGCATCAGCCACGACCACCTCCTCGGTTCGATCGGCCTGTTCCCGGGCCGGCGCAGGATCAAGGGGTGGCTGCGGGCGGGTGTGATGGAGCAGGGCAGGTTCGCGGACACGGTCGAGGGCACGCCGCAAGGCGGGGTCGTCAGTCCGTTGCTGCTCAACATCGCCCTGCACGGGATGGCAGAGCACATCGACGCTGCGCGGACCGCCAGCGGCACGCGCGGAAAGAATGTGCCTGCGGCGCTTATTCGGTACGCCGATGATTTCGTCGTGTTCTGCGAGACGGAATCGGACGCATGGGATCGCAAAGCCGCTCTGGCCGAATGGCTTTCCCCGCGAGGGCTGACCTTCAACGAGGACAAGACGCGCGTCGTCCACCTCACCAATGGGTTTGACTTCCTGGGGTTCAACATTCGGCGTTTCGGTGACAAGTTGATCATCAAGCCGAACAAGGATGCAGTACGGCGAGCCAAGAAACGGATTCGGGACACGATCCGAAAACATCAGGGCGACACCGCTGATCAGGTGGTGAACGCCTTAAATCCGTTCCTGCGTGGCTGGGCCACCTACTATCGGCACGCCGTATCGTCGAAGATCTTCAACAAGATCGACCGATTCACTTATCGAGCCCTGAAACGCTGGGGCGTGTATCGCCACCGGAACAAGGGCTGGGGGTGGATTTTGAGCCGCTACTGGGGCAAGTTCCATTCAGGCCGCGAGGATCGGCATGTGTTCGGCCGCTCCGGCAAGCACATGACCAAGCTCGCCTGGACGCCGATCGTGCGGCATATCGCCGTCAAAGGTGACGCCTCGCGCGACGATCCGGAACTCGAGCAGTACTGGCGGCGACGCGCCCGCAAACGGATGCCGAGTGTGGAATCGAAACTGATTCTGTCCCTGGCAGCCCGGCAGCAGGGCCTGTGTCCCAGGTGCGGACAAGACCTCATCGAAGGCGCGGGATTCGAACCCGACAGCGTCTACGAATGGGCACGATGGTTCATGGCCAAAAGCCGGGGAATCCACGTGCACCACGTCGTCTACCGCAGCAAAGGAGGAACGAATGACCTTGCCAACCTGGAAGTCATACACGCGGTCTGCCACCGGCAACTTCATGCCGGAGACCGGAAGGCGATCACCACATCGAGTGGCCAGAGGTCTGCTTGAGCTGGGTGCGTCGGAAGGCGCACGCCCAGTTCTGAGGGGGCCGGGACGCAGCAATGCGCCCCGGCTACCCGACTACGTGATCCGTGGTCAACGTACGCGCCACTACCAGCTCGATCCCGCCGAGTTCGACGGCGGGCGCTGGTGGGACCTGGACCCCCACGGTCTTCCCGCGACCGACCCGCACCTGGCGCGATTCATCCGCAAACTCGATGCCGTCCTGATGCCGCAGACACCGTGACCAAGGGCGTGCTGGTGGTGATCCGCGGCAACTCCGGCTCCGGCAAGTCCACCGTCGCCCGCGCCGTGCAGCAGCGGTTCCCGCGCGCCCGTTGCCTTGTCGTGCCGCAGGATACGGTGCGCCGTCACATGCTGCGCGAGCGCGATATTCCGGCAGCGGTGAACATCGATCTCATCGAGCACGTCGCCACCTTCGGACTGTCACAGGGCTTGATCGTGATCGTCGAAGGCATCGTCGAAGGCATCCTCGACGCCGACCGCTACGGCCGCATGCTCGAACGACTCACCGAGTCCGTGGCGGATGCGTTGCACTACTGCTTCGACCTTTCCTTCGAAGAGACCCTTCGTCGGCATGCCAGGCCGAGCTCAATCTCGGGAGTTCACGGCCGAGCAGGTGGCGCAGTGGTATCACGGGTGGCAGCCACTGTCGTTCGTCGCCGAAATCCGCATCGATGCCAGCTGGTGTTTGGAGGACGTCGTCGGCCGGATCGATTGCGACATCCGCCGCGTGTGGACGCGCGCCTGCCCCTCGACGGCTCCGGAGTGACCCAGGGCGGCTCGATCCTTGGCATCAATGTGTTCGCGGATCTCCTCTCCTGACCAGAGCTTGGAGTTCCTTATGCGGCAGGGCGATCAGGCTGCGAGTGGATGTGGCTCCCCAGTCATCGCAGCAAGTGCTTCAGCAACCTCTTCCAGACTTGCCCTGATGTAGGTGACGGTCTGTCCGGTACGCCCATCTGGATTGGAATGCCCAGCATATGCGCGGGCAACCGCATACCCGAAGTTCCGTTCCACCCAGGTGAGGGTCGTGTGGCGCAGCCAATGCGCGCTTATCTGTTGGCGTGCAACCCATTCCAGTTCTCGGCCGATACGATTCCACAGGGAGTCGTAATGACGGCGGGTGATCGGTGCGCCATTCCGTCGGCGCAGCAGTGGCGCTGCCTTGTCTGCGGCGCCCCGGTGTCGTTCTGCCACATGCTTGATCAGAGCCTCCATCAATGTCGGAGTCACCGGTTGCCACCGGACCGTTTCGCCCTTCTCTCGGAGAAGTACGAGGCATTGCTCGGGGTCGAGGTCCATCGGCCGTAACGCCAGTGCGCCGCATCGCCGGCACGCTGTTTCGATGTGCAGTCGCAGGATCAACGAGTCCAGCTCGGGATCGTTGCCGGTGGTCGCCGCGACTCGAACGATTTCGGAGAGTTGGCGGTTGGAGATCGCTCGCCTTGTGCTGGCGAGGCGGCGCGGTTTTGCAACTCGCCGCGCGGGGTTGCAGTCGGGTTGGATGTATCCGTCCTCTTCGGCATGACGATAGACACACCGAGCCGCGGCAATGAGATTCTCTGCGGCACTGCGACCGCCGCGAGAGTTGCGGCGAACGATCGCCCTGTGCCTGGTCTTCTCCGCGAGCTGCCTCAGTTCTGAGGCTGTCGGCTCGTTCAGAGGGCGCGCGCCCCACTCCTCGACGAGGCGATCCAGATAGGTGCCGTACACACGAAGGGTGCTCCTGGCTATTGATGTGGCAATGATCGGTACGTATTCGCCGAATGTCGGCACCGACCGAGGGCCCAAGGTTTCGAGCAACTGCTCGGGCGTGAGCCCTAGTCGCCGTAGCAGCACCCGAGCCGCTTCGATCTCAGGCGTCGCCATCAGCCAGCCTCAGTGCCTCGGGATGGTAAGTTAACAGGGCAAAGTCGACCACGGCGATGGGGTAGATGATTGCCAGATCCTGATCCGGGCACACAGCGAGAAGGAGTCGTTCGCCGACTTCGATTCGACACTGGTGACGAACAATAGATGGCAAGCGTAGATGCCCCTTCGGGCCGATCCGCTCCACTCCACTGGGGTCGCGGTAGACGAGAACGCTGTGGTCATTGTGCCGGAGCGAAATTGTCTGACCAGGAACCCAACCCACCAATTTGAACAGCGCACGATCACCGAGCTGGCCATGGCAACATATAGTGGTCAGACTATAGAGATACCTTTTGGTCTCACACCCCGCGTTCCACCCTAGGGAAGGAAGCGGGAGATGCTCCCGACCACACGCGTTTCCCCTATCTTCAAAATGCCGACCACTATTCGCCGACGCCATACTCGCTGGATTCATTGCACACCTCCCGCCACGCTTGAGTCAGCTGGCCGACACACCTTCGCCATGCACGGGTCAATCCTCCGCGTTGATCTAATAATGTTGAATTCTCGACCAGATCTCTCCAACTCGCCTGCAGCTACTTCTAAGACGAAGGTAATTCCATAATTCTCCGCGTGCAATCTCCGGAATCTACAGATGCCCGCAGATGACATAAGTTGACTGGACTTGACATATTCAGGTTCCGAACCATGGTCACCACAACCGAGAGCGCCACAGACACGATCGATCTCCCAGCGCCACAGCACCGTTCATTCGCGGCTCGTTGGGCTACCTCATCGGGCATGCCGGGTACAGCGAGCGCCCGGAGGAGGCGCGACGAGATGCTAGGTCAAGATTCTGTCCGACCACGGAAGCGAACAGCTGCGGATTTCGAGACAGCAGTTCGCGGATGCTTCAGCGAATCGTGAAGAGTAGCAAGGCTACTGCGCCCAGACCTACGGCGAGTGGCAGACCGCACGCTGGACGAAGCGACGTCGTTGCCACAGCCGCCCGTGGGGCGGATCGGCGGTTCTCGGCGTTGCTGGGTTCAGGGCGTCCGATAAGCTCACCGCTCTGCACAGCGGCCGCGTCAGCAGCTCGGAAGCAATCCCGCCTCGCCGGGCTTCAGGCGGGCAATGACAACCTCCAGCGTGTCGAGAAAGCTCCGCAACTGCTCGGTCGGAACACCATCGAAGAGAGCTGCGGCCATCTCATCGCGCTCGCGCCGAAGTGTGGCAGTGAACGATTTTCCGCGCCGAGTGAGGTTAACAAGGGTGGCGCGGCGGTCGGTGGGATGAGGTTCTCGGGTGATGTAGTCCTCGGCGGCCAGCCCGTCGAGCAGGCCGGTGACATTGCGCGGGGTGACGGCCAGCAGATCCGCCAAGGCGCGCTGGGTGAGCGGCCCGCGGTGATGCAGCGTCCACAGCACCCGGGATCGCGCCTGGGTCAAACCCCGCTCGGCCATGCCGCGCTCCATCATCGCGCCCAGGACCTCGGTCAGCTCGAACAGCCGATCCGTTGCGGCACTGGCGGTCTCCCGCTCGCCCGGTACATCGTGAAGTGACTTCACTATGCATTGACCTCCTAATTCAAGTGTAAGCGAGGCGATGCCCACGATCGCAGAAGGCGGTGAGATGGAATGCCGCAAGAGGTGAAGAGCCGTCCGGTGTTCTCTCGTTTCTATGTCGGACTGGCGGGCCCGGGTCTCGAACGCGCCGGTATCGGGGAATATCACCAGCGCCTCACGGACGGATTGTGCGGGGGGTGATCGAAGTCGGAGCCGGTCACGGCCCGAACTTCGAGCACTACCCATCGTCTGTGCCACGGTTGGTGGCCGTCGAGCCGGAACCATTGCTGCGCCACCACGCCGAACACGCAGCCCATGACTTGTCGCTGCCGGTGGACGTTGTGGATGGTTCAGCCGAACGCATTCCGGCACAGGATGGCCGGTTCGGCGCGGCGGTTGTTTCTCTGGTGCTGTGCTCGGTGCCAGATCAGAGCACGGCGTTGGCGGAAATCGGGCGGGTACTCAAACCCGGTGGGGCACTGCGATTCTTCGAGCACGTTCGATCCGAATCGGCACGGCGGTTCGCCAGCGCGGCGGTGCGCACGGCGGGATAGATCTTCTCCACCTCGGCGCACGCCTGCCGGTCGGCCTCGTAGTTGTCCTTGCCCCCGAGGAACCAGTCGTACATCCTGGCACTGTGCGGCCGGTCGACGTGCAGGTCCACCGCCGTGTGGCGGGTATCGCTGTGGGCGGACATCGCGACTGTCTCTTTCCGTGACCGGAGCTGTTGACGGCTGGGGTGATGCGGGTGACGGCCTTTCGTTGCTGCACGGCCACTGTATCGCTGGCGGCCGCAGCGTATCTCGGGTTTCGTGCCCCCAGGTGCGCTGATCACCGAGATTGCCCGACCGGCGGTTTGCCCTGCGGGGTGCATCGACCGGGACGGTTCGACGGGCCGCTCGACACCGCGGCCACGCACGCACAACGCGGGAAGCCCAGTCGACGACGTTGTGACGACGTGTGACACCGGGACGGACCGACCGTCGCGGGATCGGATGCCGGGTGTCGGCGCGGACGGTTCAGGGCAGCGCCCTATTCGCGGGTGTCGGCATCATTCGCGATGGCGCGGATGTGGGTCCGGTACGCGTGAGCCTCGATCAAGGCACCCCTTGCGAGCAACGCGGCGAACTGTTCCTCGATCGATGGGTAGGGCTCGTCGTGGCCGGGCAAACTCGCCGCGTACTCGACTTCGCACATCCACCCCTGACCATAGGCATCGTCGAGAGCGGGCGCGCCGGACGGGGAGTTGCTGCCTTCCTCGGAGTTGTACGTCGCCGTCTTCGCCGAGACCGGAGACCACAGAACGATCCAGGCGAATTCCGACCACCCCCATACCTCGGCGAGCGGGTCGGTTGGCTCTATTCCGAAGTTGGCGATACCTTTCGCGTCGGTGGTGCGGTACAGGCTGATTTCCCGGTACGGCGGGTGGTAGGCGTTGGTCACCAACCAATATGCGGTGAGACCGACCCGCACCGCGGTGTCGCCCAGCCGCTGCGCCCACATGCCGTCCTTGCTGTAGTAGCGGTCGCCGGGAACGTCGAACATACGGTACGGAATGTGCACAACGCCTCCAGATGCGAGCGATCCAGTGGGTGAACGTGCGGATGGTACCGATGCAGGCGTTGACCTGCGCAATCAGGTGGCGAACGCGATCAGTTCAGTGGCGTCCGGCGCTGGTGTGAGGGTGCGGATGCCGTGTCGGGTGTTCGGCGCTATCGGCGTGTGGGGTTGGTGTGTGGTGGGGTCAGGAAGTGGTCGATGTCGACGATGAGGAACAGGGCGGTGGCGGTGGTGACCACGTGGGCGTGGTCGTTTTCGATGCTGGCGTGCAGGTGGAGTTTGCGGCCGTCGCGGGCGTGGATGTGGGCGCGCAGGGTGTAGGGGGTGTCGAGCAGGACGGGGGCGAGGTAGTCGATGGCGAGATGGCGGGTGACGGCGAGTTCTCCCACGCTGTAGAGCAGGAACCCGAACAGGTCGTCGAGGACGGTGGCGACCGCGCCGCCGTGGGCGATCGCGGGGGCGCCGACGTGGCGGGCGTCGAAGCGGTGGTGGGCGTGGACACCGTGGGCGTCGCGGCGGACACGCAGCTGGTGGCCGTGGGGGTTGGCCGGTCCGCAACCGAGGCAGTGGTCGTGGTGGGGTGGCAGGTCGGCGGATTCGGGTGTGACCACGGGGAAGGCGGGGATCCAGTCCGAAGTCTGGCAGTGTTGGGATCCGGGCTCGTGTATGCCGGTGTTGGGGGTGTCCTCGGTCATGGGCGCTTTCTGTGGGTGTGTCTAGCAGGGGTGTGTCTAGCGGGGGGTGGCGATGAGGATGTCGCAGTGGGCTTTGCGGGCGAGTGCGATCGGTGGGGTGGACAGCAGCCGGGCCAGCAGTGGTGAGCGGTGGGGGTTGGCGGTGACGATGAGGTCGGCGGCGGTGGTCGCGGCCAGGTGCAGCAGGGCGGGTAGGGCCGGTTCGGGCAGTATGTGGGTTTCGATGGCGGTCGCGCCGTGGGCGAGGGCGTGCTGGTGGGCGGTGCGCAGGATGGCTTCGGTGGGATTGCTGCCACGCAGCCGGTAGGCGTCGGAGCCGAGCAGGTCGAACTCGTGGCCGAGGGCGCGTTCGTCGACGTCGTGGCGGACGCAGATGATCAGTAGTCGGGCGTGGGTGGCGTGGGCCAGTTCGGCCGCGTGGTCGACTACGCGGTAGGAGCGGTCGGATCCGTCGGTGTCGACGATGATCGTGCGGTAGGCCGTCATGACGGGCGTCTTTCGCGAGAAGGGGTATATCTCAGGAGGACGGGGTGGGCGTGTGCGGACGTCGTGCGCGGGCGCGTCGGGTCGGGCCGGGGGCGAGCACGGCCAGCACGATCGCCCCGGCGCCGGTGAGGGCGGCCAGGGTGAGCGCGGCCTGGCCGCTGCCGTGCACGAACGCGGCCTTGGCGAACTCGGCCAGCGGCGCGGCGGCTGGTCCGGCCCGGTCGGCGACCTGCAGGGCGGCGGCCAGGGAATCGGCGACCGGGCCGCGAGCGGGCTCGGGCAGCCGGGGCAGGGCGGGCGCGATGCGGTGGGAGTAGCCGGCGGCGAGCACGCTGCCGGCCACCGCGATCCCGATCGCGGCACCGATCTCGCGGGCGGCGTCGTTGACCGCGGCGGCGACCCCGTGTTTGGCCTCGGGAGTGTCGGCGACGATGGCGTAGGTCGCCGGAGCGGTGCACAACCCCAGGCCCGCGCTCATGATCAGCAGCGGCCACAGCAGATCGAGGTAGTGCGCGGCGAGGGTCAACCGGCTCACCAGCACCAGCCCGGCGGCGATGGTGAGCAGGCCGGTCACGGTCATCACCCGCAACCCGACCCGGCTCGACAGCCACGGCGCGATCACCGAGATCACCACCAGCGGCACCACCATCGGCGCCAACCCCGCCGCCGAGGCCAGCGGCCCGTACCCGAAGATCAGCTGCAGGTACTGCACCAGCAGCAGGAACACCCCGAAAGTGACCAGGAACTGGATGGTCACCGACAGCGCCCCGGCACCGAAACCGCGGCGGGCGAACAACCGCACATCCAACAGCGGCGCCGCCGACCGCAGTTCGACGACCACGAACACCACCGCCGCGACCACACCGACCCCGGCGGTGACGGCGACGAGCGGGTCGGCCCAGCCGCGCGCGGGGACCTCGATCGCGGCGAACACGATCGCCGCGACCGCCACCGCCACCGCGACCGCGCCCACCCAGTCCACCGGCGGATGCTCGTACTGGCGCGACTCGGCGATGGTGCACGCCAGCACCGCCAGCACCGTCCCGGCCACGGTCAACCCGACGAACACCGACGACCACGACCACCGCTCCAGCAGCAGCCCGGCACCCAGAATCCCCAGCACCGCGCCGGATCCGGCGACCCCGGCCCACACCCCCACCGCCCGGCCGCGAAGAGCGGGGGTGAAGCCCGCGGTCAGGATCGACAACGTCGAGGGCATCACCAGCGCCGCGCCCGCCCCGGCCAGCGCCCGCGCCGCGATCAGCCACCCCGGCTCGTCCAGCAGCAGCGGCAGCGCCGACGCGGCGGCGAACACCACCAGCCCCACCACCAGCACCGCGCGGCGCCCGTAGCGGTCACCGACGGCTCCGGCGGGCAGCACCAGGCACGCCAGCACCAGCGTGTAGCCGTCGACGATCCAGGTCAGCTGGGCTTGGGTGGCCCCGGTCGCGACCGCGAGCTGCGGCAACGCCGAATACAACGCCGCCATCGCCGCGACCACCAGCGCCACCGCCAGGCACGACACCGTCAGCATCCACCACTCGGCCCGGCTCCAGCGGGCGATCTCGACCGTGTCCGTCCCGGGTGTGGTCACCGACACCTCCCGACTTTAGAGACCGACGGTCTCTGTGAGAGAACATTATTATCACAGCGGTCGGGGCGTGCGATAGTGTTCACGCATCACCACGGGGACGAACCAGACAAATCGGAGGAGCGCGTTCATGACCGACCCGGATCCCGCGACGAGCGGCCCGCGCACCGCGGACGACGAGCAGGCCGATCCGCGGCTGGCACGCTCACGCAACCGGTTGCTCGACGCGGCCACCCATCTGCTGGCCACCGGCGGTGTCGAAGCGGTCACCGTCGAGGCGGTCACCCGCGCGTCGAAAGTTGCCCGCGCCACCCTCTACCGGCACTTCGGCAGCACCACCCAACTGCTCGCGGCGACCTTCGAACGGCTGCTCCCCCACGTCGACACCCCCACCGGCACCGCATCGGTGCGCGAGCAGCTCATCGCGCTGCTCACCACCCAGGCCGACCTCATCGAACAAGCCCCGGTACAGATGACCACCCTGGCCTGGCTGGCGATGGGATCCATCGGCGACGACCACCCCGACCCCGACCACCGCGACCCGGACGCGGTCACCTCACTACGCGCCCGCGTCATCGAGCAATACCGCCACCCGTTCGACCAGGTCCTCACCAGCCCCGAGGCCCGCGCCACACTCGGCGAACTCGACACCACCTTCGCCATCATCGAACTCCTCGGCCCGATCGTGTTCGCCCGCCTCACCGGACTACGCACCATCGACCACGACGACTGCACCCGACTCGTCGACAACTTCCTCACCACCCACCGAACACACACGACCGTAACCGCGACGGACGACTGAGTCCACGACCGCGCTCACCCGAACCGTGCCGCCCACCCCCGCACCAGCGCCCGAGATTCCCGAGCGCTGCAAGCGTCCTGGCCCACCCGAACGTCCGCCGTCGTGAGGACCGGTCCGATTCGTTCGGCTCAGCGGTCGGCGTCGAGCTGCTGCAACGCGGTCGCAACCAACGCCAGCACACCCGGCGGGAAGAAATACTCGGTGCGTGAAGTCGCGCCGAGCCCGACGCGGCGGCAGCGTACCAGATCCGAACATCGGAACTCGTCACCAGCGACGGTGACATACGCGGTGCGGATCGCCCGTGTCATGTTGGCGATCGACTTGAGGCCGGTCAGCTCCCGTACCCGATCGGCGCTGACCCGCCCACCCTCACCGATCATGACACGGATCAAATCGATGCCCCGCGGTGCGGTCTTGGCCAGCACCCGGACCGCGAGCTCGACATTCCACTCCAGGTACGAGTCATTCCAGGCCAACACTCGCACCGACCCGACTTCCCCGTCCACCACCGAACCCTCGGCACGGGCGTGCGCCGGTGCGACGGAAAGGCGTTCGGCCACCGCCACCAGCGCGGCCAGCAGCCCCAACTGCACCCGCAATTCGACCGGCAACTCGGCGCCGGCCACTTCGTCGAGGACGGACCGCAACTGTTCGCGCGCGTAATCGAGAGCATCGAAATCCGGCACCGCCCGCAGCACCTCCACCGCACTCAACGTTTGGCCAGGATATCCACGAACCGACCTATCGAATCGGGTCACCGACCGAGGTACCAACAATCTCGACGCCGATCACGCGGCGGAGACGGCGGCGAATCCAGGTAGGCCGCCCGACCGCCATCAGCGACGGACATGGCTTCAATGGCCCCACGGCGAACATCCGCGGCACGTGCGAGAGGGAAACCCCAGCTCCACCACACAATTGAGGACCAGACCCAGGTCCGAGAGCTGGTCGCCGATGCACCGCTCGCCAAATCGACGAGCTTCGAGCGCCGATCACCATCCAGATCCACCACCTGCTTGATGCGATGAGTGAGCGTGAAGTCGCTGACTTCATCAGCGATCTGACGCTTCCGCTGCCGGTTACCGTGATCGGCGATCTCCTCGGAGTCCCGACGGCCGACCGGGCCGTCCGGGAACTGTCCAGCCTAAAAGTAGCGACCCGATGACTCATTTGTTTTGCCCCCCACCCGAGAAGGCCTGGCACTACGGATCCGGTGCGCTACACGGCCTCTTTGCTTGGACTGGTCTTGACAGGGACGGGTCGCTCAGTGAAACGGCCCACGTTCGCTCTCGGTCTGGACACCGACCCATGGTCTGAAACGCCAGATGGGTGATGTTGATCGGCGGCCGGTCCTCGACCGGGACCGAGTCCAGCCCAGGAACAGGTGCGGTCAACGAATTGCGGGCAATGATCGAACCCAAGCGGGGATCTCGGGCGTCCCGCGGACCTCGCCGTCCACCAGCATCCCGCCCAACCGCAGCGGCACCGGCCCCTCGGTGGTGAGGGCCAGTTCGAACGCGGCCAACTTCGCCGGTTGCGAATCATGCCCGTCCAGTTTTGTGAAGCGTTGGCGCTCGACCGCGCGTCCACCAGCCTCCAATCCCGACCCGCCACGCCCCCACATCATCGATTGGCCTTATCCTGCAACAGATCTCACGGCGATGGCCGCCGATCCTCTCCAGTAATCGGCACCAACTTTGCGCGATGGTGGCCCAAGCATCATCACCAATTCACCGTCGAACCCGAGGCTATGGCAGCCTCGCCGACTACACACGCAACCCCCCATGTCGACACTATCGCCGCCGCACATCGGGCCGCGCAAGCATGGACCACCCTTGCCGAAGCTGCGGTAGCCGGTGACTTCTCATCACAGGCTGTATTCCAGCCGATTGGTCCAAGCGTCCACGCAGATGCCGTGTCAACCGTCGGGGGCCGGTTCAGCGCGACCTGGTACAACAGGTCCATCGACCTTTGATTCGAGCCCAACTGTCAGATGGTTTCGGCCTCGATCAGCTCGATATTCTCGATTCGCAGCGTCGCAGACGGATCGATTCGGACTCCACGGGCCCGTGCAGAGGCATCGATAATTCCCCAGATGATTGCGCTGAGATGCTCGCGGAAGGCCGAGCGGGACATCGCCGCAGTCGGGTCTGATTGCGAGTTGATCCACCAATCAGTTGCGGAGAGGCTCGCACCTATGATCGACTGCACCACCAAATCGATGCCCGCAGTGTCCGCACCAGCGTTCTCCAGCACTGTCGCGAAATGGCCAGCAATGAACCCAGCCAACTCGCGCGCGTCCTCGAGAGCCTGATCGGATTCCGATGAGCTCTCGATGAAATGGCTGCGAACGAGAAACTGGAATACATTGCGGTGCTCATCGACCAGTTGCGTATACTGCTCGGCGAGCTGATTCATCACCTTACCGATCGGATCGGATCCGAAATCGACCGCTGCGAGAATATTGGACCACATGAGATCCTTCGCGCGTTCCACGACCGCAGCACGAAGGCCCTGTTTGTCCTTGAAGTGGCGATACAGTTTGGGTTTTGTCGCCCCCGCTTCCCGAGCGATATCGTCCATGCTGGCGTCAGGCCCGTACTTGGCGAAGGCCACATACGCGGCATCAACCAGCTCCGCTCGCACTAGGACCCGGTGCTCTGCCCAACGGCTTGATCGTGCGTCAACTCGTCGAACCACCGAGCTACCGACCTCCAGAACCCTCTGTCGCGCACCTGCCACCAGGACGATCGTACGCTACTGGTCATGTGAGCGGCCAATCGCATGAGGCCGATCGACCGGCTGATCGAGCGGACGAAGACAGCCGCCGGCTGTGCCGTGGCCGGGCGGTCAGTCAAACGTCACCGTTACGGTGTCGGTGATCGGGACCGATTGGCAAGCCAGCCGATCACCCTCCTCGAGGTCGTCCTCGTCGAGCACGTCGTTCACTTTCATCTCGATATCGCCATCCACGACCTTGCACACACACGCGCCGCATCCTCCTTCTCGACAGGAGTACGGTGGTGAGAAGCCTTCGTTCAGCAGGACTTCGACGAGCGACAGATCCTTCGGCCACTGCAACTCGGCGCGCTCACCGTCGAGATAGACCACGAGACGAGCTTGCTCCGTTGTCATCGATTGTTTTACGCTGTTTTCGATGTCGAACGGATCGGAGCGAAGAGATTGGAAGACTTCTCGATGGAGATTTCGGTGCGGCACACCGACTTGATGCGCAACATCGACCACTAGATCCATGAACGCTGCCGGGCCGCACACGAAATACATCCGATTCTGATACGCACCGCAGAGTTCCGAGAGAGTTTCTCGGTCTGGCAATCCGCGCTCGCTCTCCAGCCATTCGATCAGATTGAGCCGTTCCGGAAACTGTTTAGCCAGATAGCGGAGGTCCTCGCCGAAGATGACGCTCTCGGCGTCTTGGTTCGCGTAGAAGAGAACGAGATGACCACCCCCCTCCAGCAGAGCCGATTTGACAATAGAAATAATCGGCGTGATGCCGCTGCCAGCTGCTAGAAATACCATATCCGCGTCGAAGTCCTTCGGCGTGAAGTGCCCGCTCGGCGGCAGAACAGTCATCGTAGCGCCAGCGACAATGTTGTCACACAGCCAGTTGGATCCGTACCCACCTGCTGTGCGCTTCACCGTCACGGCCAACTCGTCCTCGGCATATGGGGAACTCGAAAGCGAGTAGCAGCGTGCCACAGGTTTTCCATCACCACTCCCGGGGATACGCAATGTCAGAAACTGTCCAGGATCGTACGAAAATACTTCCCATTGGCGCTCGGGGACATCAAACCATATGGACACCGCGTCCGGTGTCTCCTGCACCACACGGGAAACAGTGAGTTCGCGTGGCGTATTTATTTTCGAGAACATACCTTCTCCATCAATGCTGGACAGCTTCTCCCGCTCATCCATCTAGCCGGCGGACCGATACCAACTGCGCTACTTCACCAGACCGTATCGACGGCCTATCGCGTATCCCACGCGCGCCAGAGGTGCGTTTAGGTCCTGATACCTGGGTCCCACCGCCCGCGTGATGAGATCGAAACCCAGGGCATCGGGTCCTACGAGGACTCGTGGCCTGTTGCGGCGGACGCCCTTGAGGATCACATCTGCTGCGCGGTCCGGCGTGGTGAGCGCGATCCGATCGAATCCAGCAACGATCTTCTCTTCATCGCCGATCACGCCGACACCCCGTGCATCTCGCACGATATTAGTGCGAACACCACCGGGATGTACGCATGTCACACCGATGGGTAACCGGCGGATTCGCATCTCCTGCCGCAGTGCTTCGGTGAATCCTCGCACGGCGAATTTCGATGCATTATACGCACTCTGGCTCGGTATAGCCATCAACCCGAAAACGCTCGAGACATTGACAATGTGGCTGTCACCCGAATCGATCAGATCCGGAAGAAACAGCTTCGTTCCGTTGACCACTCCCCAGAAATTGATGCCCATCAGCCATTCGAAGTCGCTCCACTCCATGTCCAGTATGTCGGCGCCCAGCGCAACACCTGCGTTGTTGATCACCATGCTGACCGAGCCAAAGTCAGCGAGGACACGACTCCGGTAATCTTGGAATGCGCGACGATCGGCTACATCGAGCTCATAGTGCTGGCATTCGGCCCCCAAGGACCTGCATACGGAAGCGGTTTCCTGAGCGCGCTCACCGTTGATATCGGCAATAGCCAGCCGCGCACCGTCGACAGCCAGCCGGATTGCGACCGCGCGGCCGATTCCCGAACCACCCCCGGTTATCGATATGACTCGATTACTGAAATCTCTCATTTCGGAAGATTCTCCTTCCCAGGCGAATTCGAGGCGTCGACGCTACGGTGCGCAGGGGCCGATTCGCCGACAAACCCGAAATCCGACGCCGCGAGTTTGCGAGTCCGCCGCCAGTACTGCCAAGTGAAACCCGGCCAGACCGTTCGATTGACGCCCTGTGCGTCGAGGTACCAACTTGTACACCCGCCGCTGCTCCAGACTCCCTTCACCAGCTTCCGCTGGATCTCGGAGTTGAACTTCCGCTGGACCGGCTCACGCACCTCGAGCGCGGCCGCGCCGCGCTCCTTCACAAGACGGATCGCCGAGATTATGTATCTGATCTGGCATTCGATCATGAAGACCACGGAGTTGTGGCCGAGCCCGGTGTTGGGGCCGAGCAGAAAGAACAGGTTGGGGAACCCGGCGGTCGTGATGCCGAGATGCGTCTGAATCCCCTCGTCCGACCAGACCGACGCGAGTTCCTTGCCGGACGCGCCCTTGAGACGCAGGCTTTCGAACCCATCTGTCACATGGAAGCCGGTCGCGTAGATGATCACATCTACTGGGCGCTTCTCGCCGGTACGAGACACGATCGCACCCTCAGCGATCTCCGAGATCCCATCGGTTATCACGGTTGTCGTGGGCCTATTCAGGGCTGGATAGTAATCGCTCGAGCCGAGGATCCGCTTACAGCCGATGCGATAGCTCGGGGTGAGTTTAGTGCGCAATACGGGATCGTCGATTCCCTGCGCGATATTCCACTTGGCAATACTCTCGAGCGGGCGCATAAGGTTGAGATGGCCGTTGAGGCCCACCGACAAGGATTCCGCCGACCAGTATACGGCCGTTCGAAGCCCCTTCGCGAGGATCGGCACTCTGGTGAACAAAGCCCGAACAGCCTTCGGAAACTTGATGTTCTTCCGAGGCAGCACCCATGCCGGCGTGCGCTGGTACACGTGCAGTTCGCTGACGACCTTGGCGATCTCGGGAATGAACTGGATCGCACTCGCTCCGGTACCGATAACAGCGACCTTCTTGCCCGCCAACGAGCAGTCATGATCCCATTGCGCCGAATGAAATACTGTGCCGCCGAAGTTCTGCTGTCCCTCAATCTTGGGAATGCTCGGTATGTGCAATGCTCCTACCCCCGAAACCACGAACCGAGCAATATACTCGTGACCGTCCGAGGTGACCAGATGCCAAGCAGAATCGTCGGAATCCCAATGTCCGGATTGCAGCGCCCGGCCGAAGTGAGTCCGCCGATACAGATCATACTTACGCGCAAGGCCGGTGAGATAGTTCTGGATCTCATCCTGCCCCGCCCAGAGTTGACTCCAATCAGGTTTGGGCTCGAAGGAGTAGGAGTACATGTGCGAAGGAACGTCGCATGCACAGCCCGGATACGTGTTGTCACGCCATGTTCCGCCGATCTCGGTCTCTTTCTCGATCAGCAAGAAGTCGTCTATTCCGGCTTTCAGTAATTGAATTGCCATCCCCATGCCGGAAAAGCCGCTTCCCACGATGAGAACTTGTGTCCGATGCACTTTTACCTGCGCTTCTTCACCTCCCGCGCCATCGGACTTGTAAACATAATTTCCAGAACGACTGTTTTTCATCGGCTTCCTCTGACCGTGCGGCTCGCCATAGCGTTAGCCACTGAGATTTTATCGTGCCCGCAACGTACGCGAATATCGGACCGTTCTACCAATAAGGTCACAGGAACGATCGATGGTTACCGCATGCGAGCGGTATCGGCTTTCACTCGTATTTTCCGCGCTGCGGTCCCCACGTTTCGCCGGACCGCGCCCAGTCACCGCTGGGCGATGTCGCTGGGAAGGCTCCTCGACAGACGCCAAAGGAACAGTGTGACCCGGCCTTCCAGCATGCCGGCCTCGTCGAAGAATCGGATCATCGGCTCGGACATGAACTGAAGGTTCTCCCGGTAGTGCGGACCGAACTGGCACGCGAGGAACCCTCGCAGCGGATGCACGCCCACCACACGGTACAGCCTCGGGTTGATCAGAATCGGATATGCCAAATTCGCAACGACCGCGAGCACACCGCGGTGCCATGCCCGCGAGACCCGTCCACGCGCACGCATTCCCTCGACAAGTTCGGTTCGCGCGAAGGTGATGTGGCGGGCCTCCTCGAGCACGTGAATCTTCATCAACTGCCGGACCTGCGGCTGTAAGCGTTCGTCGTTCATCGCTTCACGCTGGGCGCGATCGAGTATCTCCTCGATCAATAGGGTCGCACCCTGGATAGACGGCCCCAGCGGGATGAAATGCAGGATCTTCGCCAGCGAAAGGAACCCGCGTGGAAGCTTGTAAGGCGCGATGCCCGTTTTGGCGATCAAGCGCGCGAACATCATGGAGTGACGGCTCTCGTCGCCAACCTCGGCGAGTGCGTACAGCGCCTTGTTGTCGACGAGGTCTCCCGTTGTATTCATCCGCAACAATGCCATGCTCAGCAAATTCTCGGCGTAAATTCCGAAGCTCAAGATGCTGACCAGTTCGTGCTTGCCCAGCTCGATCTTCTGCTCATCCGACAGTCGATTCCACAGCCCGGTGCCGTAGAGCGACACCCGGTGCTCGGGAAGCCATGCCTTGTCCGGCAACCACGGACTATCCCAGTCGATGTCGACTTCGGCGTCGTAAAACTTCTCGGCAGAGGTCTTGAGCAGCCGCCCAGCCGATCGTTGCAGATCAACGGGTCGGCGACCGCTCACGCGCGCCATACCGTCGGTGGTTACGGCTATAGGCCCGGCGATCTGGGCCCGAACATCACTTGTTGTCATTTGTCCATCCTTCGACTCGGCCGATGACTCGCATCGACGCATCCAGCACGGAGTGACATCCCGTCACAGTTGCCTGGGCACCCGGTCAAATTACCCTTACGGCAGGTAGCGGATACTTCAGGTATGAGGTAACTTTGACCACGGCGGACCGGATTGTCAAGCGGTCAACGCCCCCAGATCCCAGCGCCGGTCCGCCCTACCTGCAGTGCTGGTGGATCCCCCGCGGGGCGTCGACTGTCGACCAGACGAAGGAAACCACAGTGAATTCTCACAGTCCGCACGATGACTCCGACTACGTCGGGTCGGCGACGGTGATCATCGCCAGCAACGAAGTCGAGGTGCAGGTCGAACTGCGCGGCTTCTTCCAACCCATCGATGGCCGCTTCTGCTGGTACGGGCGAGTCCGCCAGAGCGACATTCTCGACGAGTTGCTACAGGGTCGCCGCCGTTCGGTGGTGGTCCGGACTTGTTCCGGCGAAGCTGCCGGGACCATCGGCGATCGAGACTTTTGGGGCCGCTACCGAATCCAAGGTCGCGGGCGTCCCCCTTATCCCGTGCCGTCATCGCTGGAGGAGGTGGAGGCGACACCGAGTTGAGTCGCAGGCCCCCTCGCGCGAAAGCCGATGACGAACCATTGCGAACGGAACCGAAAACGACATGATCCGTCTTGGAGACCGACTCGCCGCCCGACGATCTGCGGCCTGGACGATGACGGTGACCTGCGCCGCGGTGGCTCTGGTTGTCGCCGCCATGGCAGCGCTCTACACCGCGCTCCCCGCTATCGCGCTGGACACCGGAGCTGACCAGAATGCGCTCACCTGGATAGTCGATGGATATACGCTGGCGCTTGCCTGCCTGGTGTTGCCCGGGGGCGCGATGGGCGATAGATACGGCCGTCGACGCGTTTTGACCGTGGGACTGGCCGTATTCGCGGCCGCTTCCCTGGTACCAGTGTTGGTCGATGCCCCAGTATGGCTCATGCTGTCCAGAGCGGTGGCGGGCGTGGGAGCCGCCCTCGTCATGCCGGCGACTCTGTCGCTTCTGACCGCCAACCTACCGATGAACAAACGGGAGTACGCGGTCGGAGTATGGGCAGGTATCGCCGGTTCGGGCGGAGTGATCGGCATGGTTGGATCCGGTCTGCTCCTTACTCGCTGGTCATGGCACTCGATCTTCGTCGGCCTGACCCTCGTCGCACTGCTGCTGCTGGTTCTGGGCTTCACCGTCCCCGATTCTCATGACATCGAACGCCCACAGCTGGAAGTTCGCGGCATGTTCTTGGTGGTACTCGCCATCGGTACGGCGGTATTCGCCATCATCGAGGCTCCATCGCGCGGTTGGACTGATGGCTGGGTGTTCGCCATGGGAGCGGTCGGAGCGGTGAGCGTCGCTGCCTTCATCGTCACTGAACTCCGTGCCGAGCACCCGTTGCTGGACGTACGGCTCTTCCGCCGCCGGGGCTTCTCGAGCGGTGCGCTGTCGATAACCATCCAGTTCCTCGTAACTTTCGGCGTGATGTTCCTGCTGGTACAGCATTTCCAGCTCATCTTGGGATTCACGCCCCTGCACTCGGCCCTGGCACTTGCCCCGATGGTCGCTCCGCTCATCGCGATGTCGCTCGTCTCACCGATGATCGCGGCGCGGGTGGGGCTCCGGTTGACGACCACGACCGGGCTTCTGACCATCGCCATCGGCTTGTTAGCCCTCCAACACCTCGACTCCGGTTCGTCCTACCTCGACGTGCTCTCACCTCTGCTGATCATGAGCGCTGGCCTGGGCATGTCGGCCGCCCCCGCCACCAACGCGATCATGCTCGACACACCGTTGGAGAAGCACGGGGTGTCGGCTGCTGTCAACGACGCGACTCGGGAAATCGGCGCGGCCGTCGGTATCGCCGTCGCTGGCAGCATCCTGTCGGCGAACTACTCGTCGAGAATCGGCGAAGTCTTGTACCGCCTTCCTGAGCCTGCTCGCGCTCCCGTCCGCAGCTCCCTGGCCGGTGCACTCGAAGTCGCTGAACGCGCGGGTGCTGTGGGGAAGCCTCTCGCCGACTATGCGAAGGCCGCCTTCTGGGATGGAGTGGAACGGTCGGCGTTCGCCCTGGCCGTAATCAGCCTTGCCGGCGCGCTGATCCTCATCCCACTGTCACCCGGACGCCCAAGCACCGGAGGCAGCAGCAGGTTCCGTCGCATCCGTCAATGCGGTCGATTTCATCTGCGACGACCCTGGCGTATGCGCGCCACTCGAACGGATCGATCGGAGTCGGCGTCGATCACTGAACCGGCGCAACAGTAAACCGAACGTACCATCCGAAGTCGTTCATATCGTTCCAGCTCAGGACGTGCTAAAGAACGGCTGCCCTGGGTGAAACGGCCTCCTTGACGAACTAGGTGTGGCTTCTCGGGCGCTGGCGCAGGACCTGTGCTGCCCGATGGGACTGGAACGAACAACCTCGGCGGGTTGACACGTATTCACGGAATTCGACCTGCGGGAATCCTCGGGGCCGAATGCGATTCGGGAACTTTTCGCATGTCACAGGCTCGTGTGCGTCGCGCCAGGGGTGGTTTCAGACGGGTCGAGCGAGGGTGGGCAGTGCGGCTTTGTAGGCGGTGATGGCCTCGTCGGTGGCTCTAAGCGGTATCTCCGGCGTGGTTACCGGCATAAATCTCGAAGGTGTCAACTCCGGCCCAACTGTGGATCTGGCACGAATTTCGGCTGCTGGTGATCTCAGGCGATCCGTGAGATCGGTCTGGTGAGGGAGAGTTGATGGAATCGTCTGGGAGGCTTGGGTTTCAGTCTGTTCGGATGTTTACTGAGGCGGATGAGGTCGGTTCCGGCGGCGGTGAGGACATGCTGGACGTGTGTTCGGGCCAGGCCGCGGTAGCGGCATCGGCGCAGGCCGTGGGCATGGATGGTTTCAGACACGGTTGCCTCGCATCCGGCGCGTGCAGCGTATTTCTGTTGCCAGGCAGGGGTTTTCTGCTCGACCCTGGCGTGGGACTGGATCTTCTGCAGTGGCCCGGGCAGTAGTAGCAGGTGCCTGCCCTTGTCGTCGACGTTGCCGGTGCACTGGCGGCGCATGGTGCAGTCGCGGCATTCACCACGGCGGAACAGCACCGAGATGGCGGGGCGCTGGTCGGCGACGGTGGGTTTCCAGGGCGGGCTGGTGATTCCTTGCGGGCAGGTGGCGGGTGCGGGCCTGCCGGTCGATGACGAAGTCTTCCTTGGTGAAGCCGGGATGTTCGCTGGCGCGGGGATCTTCGCGGACCGGCCCGATCACGGTGACGGCATGCTCGGTGGCGGGGTGATGGATGACCTGCGGAGTGATGTAGCCGGCGTCGACCAGATGCTCGCCGGGCAAGAGTTTCTGGTCGGCCAGCGCCGTGTGGATGGGGTCGAGGGCGTGGACGTCCTGCTCGGGGGCCGTGGTGGTCAACACGTGCACGATCATATGGGGCAGGTCGTCGTCGCAGGTTTCGGTCTAGTGGACCTTGTAGCCGATCCACTGGGCCTTTCCCGGGCGATGGCAGAAACGAGCCTCGGGATCATGCGGGGAGACGATTTCGGTCCCCGACCAGGGCACTTGCTCCGAGGTCGGGTCCGGCGACCCCGTCGCGGCCGATCTCGATCGCCTGGGCGCCGACCGGCGGCTTCGGCGGTCCTTGGTCTGTTTCGCGTCCCGCCATCGCAGCTGACCGGCGCTGTCGAACCAAAACTGCTGAACCCACACTTGCCGCAAGATTTCAGCCTGCGTCCCCTGGCGCAGCCGTTTCGGGACGTCCGGGCCCGCGAGAGCTCGTAACAGCTCGACCCCGTCGGCGCCGACGGTCAGAACCCAGGCGCGCTTGGCATCGGTCCCGCGTGGCAGCCGGTCGTAGCGGATCGGGAGGCGTAGCGCTGCTCCCCATTTCCGGGTCCATGATCTCCGACAGCCATTCCGGTGCCGCGCCGGCGATTTCGACCAATGCCGCCCGCCGCGTCTCGCCGATCCGCTCCAACCGTGACAGCGTGCGCACCGCAGTCAGCACGTGAGTGGAATCGGTGCGCTGGCGACCACGGGGATTGACGAGCCCAGCCGCGGCCAGACGCTCGACCATCACCGCCAGCAACCGATCCGCTCGATCGCCTTGGACCATGCGCTCACGAAACCCGCACAACACCGTGTGATCGAAACCCGCTCCGTCCAACTCCATCCCGAGGGCGTAATTCCAGTCGATCCGGCACACCACCGCATGGGCAGCTTGGCGGTCAGTCAAGTTCTCGGCGAACTGAAGCACCGACACCAACGCCAACCACGCCGGTGACAGACCCGATCTCCCGTCGGCCGGATATCTATCAGCGAAATCGGAATCCAGGAACACCCCGTCGAGCCGATCTCGAATCCACATTGCCGGTGTCCCACCCGGATTGGCGGCCCAGGCCGTGCGAACCGTCTCCACCGGGATCGTTCCACCGCATCCATGACCCATCGCCATGACCATCACCCCGTCCACACATACACGCCCTACCCAAGAGGTAGCACCTGTCAATGCATGGTCACCAGTGCCGAAACCCTAGATCACCAGCAGCATCCGCAAACCGTGCCCGATCCAGTATTGGACCGGAAGCGACAGAAGGTCGAGTTGTACGCGGCGATCCGCCGCGATCTTCGCACGGGAGTTCCAAGGCTCGCGGTCCAAACGTAGATGTCAGATCGGCCGCGACACGATCGACAGGGCCGTCCGCCTCGGTATGGCCCGGGGCGCGCAAGGACTATCCGGCAAGAATTCCAAGCTCGACTGGTTCAAGTCGGTGATCGATGGAACGTTGCGTACGGATCTGGACGTGCCAGGCGAGCAACGCCACACCAAGATACGGGTCTTCCACCGTGCGCACCGTTACGGGCGTGATCGTAAACCACTGATCCGCATCGAGGCCGGCAGCGAGTCGGCACAGGCGTAATCCCTGGTGCCGGTGCCCGAGATGTCCTTGGCGGCCGAGCTACGGGCCCGAGTCCAAGCCTTCGATGTCGCCGACGGATCGGCGCCCACGCGGTCACCTTCGGTGAATATCCCGCGGCGTAATCGGCTGCGCTCAAACCATTCCGGACAACAAGTAGAGAGCCGGGGAACGGCCCATGCACGAATCGACCATTACGGGCGAATCACTGTGCGCACCGACTGATGCTCGGTGCCGGTGCAAATGACCGGGGGCCCGGAGTTGAGGTGCTGCCAGGCCGTCTCGGTGGTTGATCGTCTACGACGGGCGATTCGCGGCGGGTCCTGCGTGACCATCTCAACTCCACACTCGAAATCTGTGCTCGGAAGCGAGTCGCGTACCACGGCATTCGTCGCCGCGGGGCGCCCCTCATGCACCCCGCGAGCGGACGAATATGTTCCGGACCGCCCAGCATCGGACAATGGGCCGGGGCACCCATCTCCGGGCACTGGACGAGTCGCGGATTCGAAGACGGAGGCATTCAGGACAAGGTCGTGACCGCCAGGGCGCCATCGGCGTACTGAGCGCGCAGGCGCTTCTTGTCGAACTTGCCTACGCTGGTCTTGGGCACCTCGGCTATGAACGTCCAGCGTTCCGGGAGCTGCCATCTTGCGAACTTGTCGGCGATGAAATTGCGCAGTTCCTCGGGCTTGGCCTCGGAGCCTTCCTTCAGCACGACGGCTGCCAGCGGGCGCTCGTCCCATTTCTCGTCCGGCACGCCGATGACCGCCGCCTCAGCCACGGCCGGGTGACCCATCACCGCGTTCTCCAGATCCACCGACGAAATCCACTCGCCGCCGGACTTGATCACGTCCTTGGACCGGTCCACCAGGGTCAAGTAGCCATTCGGAGTGACCTTGCCGACATCACCAGTCCGCAGCCAGCCGTCGTGGAACTTGTCCCGGTCGATCACCGTGCCATCCTGCGAGTAGTACGACCCGGTGATCCACGGGCCGCGAACCTCCAACTCGCCCATCGACTGTCCGTCATTGGGGACCACGGAACCGTCGTCGGCGACCAATCTGGCCTGTACACTGGCCGGGAAGCGGCCCTGGGTGTAGCGGTAGGCCCACTCCTCCTCACCGGTTACCCCGCCGGGCGGGTACGCGACGCTACCCAACGGCGAGGTTTCGGTCATCCCCCACGCCTGCAGAATCCGCACACCGTGCTTCTCTTGAAAAGCCCGCATCATCGACGGCGGCACAGCCGCCCCACCCATCGCGACCGAGCGTAGGTGCGAGATGTCCTGCGGCTGCGTTTCGAGTCCGGCGAGCACACCGCCCCAGATGGCCGGCACCGCTGCGGCAAAGGTCGGCTTCTCCGACGCCATCATTGCCAGCAGCGGCTCCGGCTGCAGGAAGCGATCTGGCATGAGCAGGCTCGCGCCGGACATCAAGGCCCCGTACGGCAGTCCCCACGCATTCGCGTGGAACTGCGGGACGATCACAAGAACTGTGTCGGAGCCTAGCAGGCCCATGCCGTTCGACGAGCCGACCTGCATGGCGTGCAGCCAACTGGAGCGGTGCGAGTAGACGACGCCTTTCGGATCACCAGTGGTGCCAGAGGTGTAACACATTGCGGCGGCGGATCGTTCATCAATCACCGGGAAGTCGTAGTTGTCCGGCTGTCCAGCGAGTAGTTCGACATAGGAGTGCACCTGTACACCTTGGGGCGCCTGCACTGTCGAGGCGTCACCATTGGTGACGATCACGTGCCGGACCGTCTTCAGGCTCGGCAGGTATTGGGCGAACAGTGGCAGCAGCGAGCCGTCGACGATCACAACCTTGTCCTCGGCGTGATTCGCTACGAAGACCAACTGCTCGGGGAAGAGCCGGATGTTGAGGGCGTGCAGCACCGCCCCCATCGCGGGCACCGCGATGTAGGCGACCATATGCTCGTTGTTGTTCCACATGAATGTGCCGACGCGGTCGCCCTCTTCGATCCCCAGCCCGCGCAACGCGTTCGCCAGCCTGGCGGAATCAGTGCCCAGTTCGCGGTAGGTGACGGTGCGCACACCGTCACCTGTCCACGTGGACACCGTGCTGTCGCCCTGGAAGGTCGAGGCGTACCGCAGCAGTGTTGCCAGCGACAGCGGTTCGTCCTGCATAGTGCTCAACATCAGAAACTCTCCCTGCAGTAATTCATTGTGCTCAGCATCTGAAGTCCCACTTTCGACGTGGTCTTTCCTTGACATCCCGGTGCCGTTATGCGACGTCGCTCCCCGAGTGCGCCATTTGCAGCGTCAGTCCCAGAAGGTGGGCCGCAATCTCACCGCGGCGTTCATAAGGCAGGTAGTGCCCGGATTGCTGGAAGATGACCAAGTGGCTACATGGTACGCGCCGGTGGATCGCGCGAGCGTGATAGGCGGGAGTCAGAAGATCTCGCGATCCCGCCAGCACGACAACGCGGCAGGCGAATCGCTCTAGTGATAAGTAGCGATCATGGGAAAGAATCGAACGAGTCAGCTCTGCGACGCTGCGAGAATCACTTCTCGCCAGCTGGCCCACCGCTCGGTTCAGGTCATGGCGGTACGGCCGGGCCCCGAACAAGACGGCACGCGTCAGCTGTCGTACGATGAGCAGCGGCCGGGAGGGGATCAGGAGAAGCGGTGCTGCGGTCAAAGCGAGCGACACCAACCGCGACCAGATTCTGCGGCGCATCAGTCGCCCGAGGACATCTCCGGCCGCGGTCGCCACGAACGCGACGCCAATTACCCGCGCTCCGAGGATTGCGCAGTGGCGTTCGGCCAACGCCATCAATGTCATTCCGCCCATGGAATGCCCGCCGAGCACGATCGGCCCGGTCGGCGCGAATGCAGAGACGACTGCCGCGAGATCGTCGGCCAGCAGTTCGAGGTTGGCTGGAGCAGATTGCGACTCCCCGTGTCCCCGATGGTCGTAGGCGAGCACACGTACGGTGGGATCCGCGGTGACGACGAGTTGTGCGACGTCCTCCCAACTCTCGTGCGACAGTGCCAATCCGTGTGCCAGGACGATCGTCACCCTGGGGGTCGTCGAGCCCCATTCGACAATCTGCAACGTCGGCCCATCGTCTCGGTGGAGCATGTACCTTCGAGGGGGTGTAACGGTTGTCGATATCGAGGTCATTCGTTCAGTTCCTTGCCGCGCGGCCGTATCGCCCGGCCTATTTGGCGGGGAGGGCCGTGTCGATGCCGCCGACATCTGTGACCTTCCAATCTGCGTTCTTGTCCAGCGTCACGGTGTAAGTAACGGTTGTTTGCGCACCCTCCGGCGTCTGAGCACTGGTCGATGTCACACTCAGAAACACATTCACAACGTAAACACCCGCATCCTCCGACTTAACCGCCGCAGCGATGGGAGTTGCATTGGAAGTCCACTTCAGCGGCAGCACAATTTCCTTGAGCTGCGGGGCGGTGAGCTCGAACTTGTTCGCCAGAGCTGGAGAAGTGTTTGATTTCAGATTGCGTACCCAATCATCGAAATTCTGATAGTCGATGTTCGATGCGCCGACGGCGTATTCGGAGGCGACTTTCTCCGCTTGCTTCTCCGCCGCTGCTATGGCGTCCCTTTCCCGCAACTGATTCCTCGCAGTGAGCCACAGCAGAATGGTAGCGGCCATGACTACGACAAGTAGCGCGACCAGCGCCCCGACAACAACGGAACGCAAGCCTACCGATACGGTTCTCTCCGGACCGTTCCGGGTTTGCTCGGCTGCTTCTGTCGCCTGACGCGCATCCGACCCTGCGGGTTCGGTTTCGGCGTGGCCGTCGATTTTGTCAGCAGTTTCTAGTGGCATGGCGTCCTCATTTGGTTCGAATTTTCCGATCTATTTGATGCCGATACGCACATGCAACGCGTCCTCCCCGGTGACGCTGAGAGCACGTGCTATGAGATCGCTGATGTCTATTTGTGGCATGGATGTCTTCGCACTATCCGCCAACGGCTGAACAGCTGGTGCCAGATTCCGCAGGTCGGGTCCGATGCGACCGAGATAGTCCGCGACGTTGCTCAGAAAGGGGACGATGCCGTTGCCCTGCACGTAGTCGTCCGGCATGTTTCCTATTCGCGCCAGCCGGGCGATGGCATCGGCGATGAGAGCGCCCCACGCTCCTGCCTCCTCCCACAGGGGACCGGCGGCGGCCATCCCCGGCCCGGCCCAAGCCATATCAGCACCCATCGTCTGCAAATTGGCGAGGATGCCGCGGATCGCGGGCGACCTGCTCAGGATCGTCTCCGACAGCAGTGTCGTCGACGCTGCTAGCCTCGGCATAATCTCTTCCGTTCCCGACAGCGCCCGATCCAAGGTCTTGACGATATTGCTGATCGCCTGTGGATTCAGTTGTTCGAGCAGTCCAGTGACAGTCTGCGCCACGTCCGGTATGGAGCGCGGCAGCGACACTTGAACCGCATCGATACGCTGGCCATCCGTCAGGTAGGGGCCGGAATCGTTTTTCGGTACGAACTCGATATAAGGTTCCCCGAGCCCCGACAAGTCCTCAACACTCGCGGTTCTTGCAGCGGGAATTCTGTACCTCGAGTCGATATCGAGTTCCAATTCGACACCGCGTTCGACTTTATCGATCGATGCAATCTCCCCCACCTTCACACCACGCAGCAGTACAGGTGAACCCGATAGCAGACTTCCAGCCCGGGGAAGAATCATCGTCACATGAATCCGGCTACCGAAGAAGTCTACTCGTAATACACCGAATGTCAGATACCCGATCCCTAGAATCAATACCAATACGATCGCGGCGAGAGACAGTGCCGAACTCGATTTCACCGCACCGCTCCGATCATCCGCAACGCCGAAAGAATCCCGTCGATCCGATCGACTTCGGATACCGACGAGCCTTCGGCGGCTTCGATTCCTGTAATATTGATCTTTGGTCCATGCTCCACGAACGGAATGACCTTGTCACGTAATATCGCCACGATCTTGTTGAAATTCGATGGGGCCGACAGATCCAGAGGACGAGACGTGAACAACAGCGGTACGAAGGCACGGGCGGCCGCGTCGCCCGATTGCGCAAGTGGGCCGATCCATCGAAGGGAATCTGTCAGCAGTTTGAACCCGTCGTACAGCGTGATCAACCCGATCATCGATGTCATCGACGCAGCCGCCTGGTCCACTCCGGAATCGGTGAGCAGATACTCCAACTCAGGTGTTCTGCTCAGGACGACATCGGTACTCGCCCGCAGTCCACCGAGCAATGCGTCGACGGCATCCAGATGTTCTGCCAAGTCTTCGATATCCGTACCCAGTACCTCCGAGATCGAGGCGGTCTGCCGTGTGTCCGTCGGCAGAACCGAGTTCACCCGGTTGATGATTTCCTGGGCTTGCTGTATTGCTCCCCCTTGGACGAAAGTTGCCAGGACATTCATGGTGTCCTCCACCTGCAGCAATGGCTTCGTCTGGGCTCGCCCGATAGTGGCGCCGGGTGCGATGACGCCGTCGCCGCCGGCCGCCGGCGTGATCAGCGCGACGGAGACGTCCCCTAGAATGGTCGGTTGGCGGAGCTCAGCTGTGGTGCCGACAGGCAGTCGAACCGACGCCATCATCTCCACATCGACCACGACATATCCGTCGTTTTCCTTCCCGGCGTCGATCAGCGTGACATCACGCACAATTCCGGCGTGCAGACCGTCGACCGTCACTGTCGCTTGTGACGGCAGGTTCAGCGTGTTGGCGAACTCGATTCGGATCCGATACCGCTCCCCTGATATCCCAGTCCCTGGGACAGAAATCGCGGCCGGATCGAATCCGCACCCGGAAACCATGCCCACAAGCGCCACAGCGGCCGCGGCCACCAATCGAGCCAGGCCTGCGCGGGGAGTTCTCGCTACCGCGTGTATTCGCAGAGTCATCACCGCGCTCCTGCCATTCCGAGTACCAGAGGAAGCAGTGACACATGCGCCAAACCATCCGCGGCGGTGCCGCATCGGCCGGGTGCGACAAGATCGATCGCGGCACATACTCGATCGGCATCCGCTTGCGGCAACGCCACCCGCGGCGGCGCGTACGTCAGCACAGGTCGACCGCTGTTCGCGTCGGTCACGTTCTGGAAGGCTTGCACCAGCGGCGGTGCCATGTCGATAATCTCCTTCATTGTGCCGACATTCGCGCTGGCGAGGCGAGCCAGAGGGACGGTCGCGTCGAGCACTTGAAGGATTTGGTCGCCGAACATGGTGGTGATTTCGTTTAGCCACGGCACGATGATTCGCAAGGAATCGATGATCGAGACCGTGCGCTCGAAGATGCCGTGATCGATCACCTCCAGGCCTGGTGCCAGACGGGTGATCATGGCCTTGATATCTCCCCATCCGCGGGCGACGCTATCCGTCAGTGTGTGCAGCGAATCGATGAGTGCTCCGATGTGCCCGATCGCGGCATGGGGAGAATCGAGCGCCCGACCGAGTTTGAGAATTATTTCGTTCATTCTCGGACCGGTGCCGGACAACGAGGCATCGAGTGCGGCGATCTCATCGGATAGTTGCCCTCGCTGTGCCGGATCATTTCCATTACTGATTTCGTCCGCAAGGTCCCCCAGCGCATCGAGGGTCTGTGTCATGCTCTTCGGCGTCAAAGTACGGGAGATGCACTGCCGGGAATCCCATTCGACGTCAGATTCGCTGTCGTCGAGTATCGCGAGGGAGCGATCCGCAACGATGGTGTCCGAAACGGTGGTGGCCGACACCTCACCCCGCGGTGAATAGCTCACATCTACCTCGAAATCGACCTGTACTGCGTCGCCACGCGGTTCGATGCGAGTCACCGTACCAACTCTGACGCCGCGCTTGGTGACATGGTTTCCGGTATACAAACCAATCGCATCCGGCATGGTCGCGCAGTAGCCACGCATCTTCTTGGGCGGATCTATCATCGCGAAGTACCCGACGATCAGAATTGTGCACACAACGCCGGCGCCAAGGACGGACGCAAGCCCCCGGGACGCCAGTAGCCTGTTCATCCTCAGCAATCCTTTCCGGGAACAGGGATACATACCGACTGCGCCATAACGACCGATGCGGATTGGTCGACAACGATGCCTTCTTCCGAAGAAGCGATCGGCTGCAGCCGCGACAGCAGGTCGCGAGTGCTCGTGACGATCTGCCCCATCCCTTCACCGAGACGGTTCAGTTCGGGTATGACATCGGCCAGACTTCGGGCGACGGATTCCAACCTCGACCGGTACACCGGCTCCAACGCCGCGATACGGGACAGAAGCTGTTCCATGAGTCGGACGGCTTCGAAGATCTCGGCCTGCTTGTCGAGCCCCACTGTCTCCATCAGGTTGACACTCGCGATCAACTCCCCGAGCATCGCCTTCGAATTGTTGATCGCACCGATATACTCGTCGGCCATCGCGAGCGTGTCCGACACATCACGGTTCTGGCGGTCGAGAATGTCGACGAGCGACGCGAACGCATCGACCGCTCGGTGAATTCCGGACGGTCCGGAAACGATCGCACGGTTCATGCTCGTCAGGTTCTTCCGCAATGTCTCCCCGTCAATGTCCCCGATGGGCTGCACAGCGTCCTGAAAGGTCCTGCCGAGGCTGTAAGGGAGACGAACTCTGTCGGAAGGAATTGGGGAGCGGAGGAATGAATTCCCTGCTGGCGTCAGAGCGATATAGTGCCCGCCGATGATAGTCAACATTCGGATTTCAAGACTTGTTTGGTCGCCGATGAATATGTCATGGTCGATGGCGAAGCTCATTCGGACGTTCCGCCGACCCAGTTCAATGGACCTCACGGAACCGACTGGTACACCCGCGATACGGACGTCGTCGCCGACTTTAATCGACCCGAGCTCCGACATCTCTGCCCAGTATGTTGACTTGCCGAGCGGTATCACGTACACCAGTGCACTAGCGAGAAGTGCCACACCCATCAGCAAGGCTCCGACCACACCCCAGCGAAATTCTCGAACCGCACGTGACGAGGCGACCCCCGCCCGTCGCCCAGCAAAACTCCGGGCAACGCCGAGGAGTTTGTTTTTCACCGTTTGCATATCGATATCCTTTGTCCGGTGATCAGCACCTGGAACGGTTCTGGGCTCGCAGCATTGCCGTTCGAACAATTGCGGTTTACGACCGGTCCGTTGGACGGAATCCAACCATTCAAGGCCTGAAGCAGAGCCGGCAGTTTTCGAAGCACTTCGATCGCATGCTGGGGGTCCGGAAACGCCGCTCGCAGCAGAGCATCAGCGTCCGGGTTGCTACCGGTCGTCAACCCAATCGCGCCGAGAAGACTGTTCAGCGGTGCGATGACATCAGGTGCCATAAGGGCGAATTCGACGATTCCATCCACCTTGCTGCGCAGCGTGGAGACAACCACTGACAGCTCCGCAACAAGCTGCACCAGATGCGAGGAGCGACCGCCAAGGTGGTCGGATATCCTTTTGAGATTTGCAACTAGCGCAGTTATCACCGTCTGCCTGTCCAGCGCATAGCTGGACAGAGCCTCGATGGAGTCGAGAACCGAACCGATCCCAGAACCGTCTCCCTCTATTACAGCGATCATATTCGCAGCGAATTTGTTGACCGCCGCCGGAGACAGCTCCGTTAACACCGGTTCCAGCCCGTTGAACAGCGCCGTTATGTCGAATGATGGAATGGTTCTGGAAGCATCGATCCTGCTCCCCTCCGCTATCTCGTCAGACACTGGCGAGGTTTGTTGAACGTCAACATATCGCTGGCCTACCAGACTCTGATAACGAATCGCGAATACGGTGTTCTCGTACAAATGCCGACCACGTTGGACTACGAACGTTACGACCGCATGACCATCGTCGAGCGAGATCGAACGCACCTTACCTACGCGGACACCGTTCATTCGGACATCGTCTCCGGCTTTCAGGCCGTTCGCATCGACGAATACCGCCGAAAACTCCTTCGTACCCCCGGACACCGGGCGCTGTACTGTCTGCACGATGACGGTCAGCAGCACTGCGATCACGGCCACGGAAACTGTGAGCTTCGCCGCGACCGCCAACAGCCGGCCTTGCCTGTTCATCGACTACCTCCGGATGGTGTCGAAGTGAAGGTTCCCGGCAACGACGCCGTGAGACCCGGAATCAAATCGAGAACGAACCTGACATTCAGAGCCGTGCCTTCCGGAGTCGACGTGAACGACCGATCCAACCGCGACAGGATCTCGGAGAGCTGCGCGCTGGAGACTCCAGGCGTGGATACCATTCGGCTGGCCGCCGAGAGAATCGGCGTGAGCATCACCGCGTACTCCGAGAGGTATCCCTGCGCCGTAAATAGCGTTTCCGCGAGGGCGGGGAAGAACCGTTGCCCTACAACACTGACCGTTGCGTCGAACAACTCGCGCTGGTTGTTCAAGATCTCGATTGTGGTGAGCCGATGTATCAGGCCGACGGTCCCGTCGACCATTGATGCGCTGCCGACAAGCATCGAGCCGTACTGATCCAGCAGATCCGAAACTGACATCGTCTGCGTCTCAGCGATGTTCCGGCCGGACACCACGATTACCTCCATGAGCGGCGTGAACTGTCGAGCCGTCGTGGCGACCCGCACCAGTACTTCGGTCAATTCCGGAGTGAGGAGGTTCCCCGATGTCTCGGCGACGGTGCGAATCAGTACGCCCATCGTCGCATCTCGCTGCCTGTCCGATCGCGGGCCCGTCAGGTCGATAACGGCGCCGTCTCGCAAAGGCGCTCCCCCAACTCCCGGTTTCAGTGCGACTTCGCTGATGCCGAAGAGATTCGACGGCGAGTAGTCGACGAGAAGACCGTCGGTGAGCCCAGCTGAGTTTGCTCGATCGAGCATCAAGGTCACCTGTTTCGCCCCGCCACCGGAACCGATGGCAGTGACGGCACCGATTTCCACACCATCGAACTGAACCGGCGTTCCCACATTGATGCCGTCTCCGATCTTATCGGTACGCACCACCACTTGCATTCGGTTGTCGCTGCGGGCCAAGTTTTCGGTCAAAATCGTCCAAGTCGCCCCTACGATCAGAACCGTCAGGATGGCGAGGGCACCAACAGTAATCGATGACCGTTTTGTTGTCGATACGCCCGGCATTTCATAGCGAGACATCGCCGTTCACCCCGTGAATTCGATGGAGGAGTTGACACCCCACAAAAAGATGGTCAACACCATGTCGAGGCCGATGATTGCCACGAAGCTCGCCCGGACAGCACGACCGGACGCGATTCCGACACCTTCAGGCCCACCGACGGCGAAAAACCCTTGATAACTGTGGATCATAATAACAGCGGTTCCGAACACAAGAACCTTGATCACAGCAGCGGTCACGTCCCAGCCACTGATGAATTGATAGAAATAGTGGTCGTAGACGCCCGCTGCCTGGCCGTGCAGCTCTACGATCACCATGCGACATGCCGCGTAGCTGAGGATCAAGGCGATCAGGAAGGTCGGAACGATTGCAACTGCTCCGGCAATGATCCTGGTGGTCACGACGAAAGGTATCGATCGCAGGCCGAGCGATTCTAAGGCGTCGATCTCCTCCGAAATCCGCATAGAGCCGATTTGCGCGGTTATACGACACCCGGCTTGCGCGGCGAATCCGACACCTGCGGCGATGGGGGCTAGTTCCCGGGTGTTGGCGAAGGCCGAGACAATGCCGGCCACTGGCCCCATACTGATGAGGTCTAAAGTCGCGAAGGACTCGACGCCGACCGAGCCTCCGATGACCAGTCCCAGCACCACCAGCATCGGAACGGTTCCACCACCAACGATAATCGAACCTTGCCCCCACGTCATATCCGTGATCGCGCGCATCGTCTCCGCTCGATACCGTTTCAGCGTGAACGGGATCGCCGATAACGCCTGCCAGACGAAACCGAGGGCGAACCCTATCGACTCCACAGGCACGACACGCGCCCCGAACGTCGCCGCTGTTCGCCGTGCCTTCACCAGCCGCGGCGGGGTGTGTTTCGTTTCCGACATTTATGCCAGCCTTGTTGGAAGGAACATTGCAACCAACTGAGTGATCAGTAGATTAGCGACGGCGATAGAGACGACGGACAGGACAACGGCCGCATTCACACCGTCCGCGACCCCACGCGGACCGCCTTTGGCCTCGAGTCCCCGCTGGCACGCAATTATGACCACGATAAATCCGAATAGCACGGACTTGGCAATCGATACGCCTATATCCGCGACCACGGTGAAGGATCCGAAGGTACCCCAATAGCTGCCTGGCGTCACTCCCTGTGGGCCGATCGCCACCGCATACCCCGCTACCACTCCCACGAAGATGATCAGGACATTGAGCATTGGCGCGACGAAAACCATCGCCACCATCCGAGGAATGACCAGGCGATGCATGGGACTGATACCCATCGTTCGCATAGCGTCGATCTCTTCACGAATATTACGTGCGCCCAGGTCGGCCGCGATCGCGGCCGCGCCGGCCGCGCCCAGCAACAATCCCGTTGCCATGGGGGCGCCCTGCTTGATTACCCCCAAACCTCCAGCGGCACCGAGCAGAGAATCCGCACCGATTTGATGGATCAGATTTCCGACCTGGACCGAAACAATAACCCCGAACGGCACGGCCATTAGAATCGCAGGAAGTGCGGTAACCGTGATCAAGTACCAGGCTTGATATAGCGCCTCACGCCACTGGAGCTTCGATCGAGCAATGTCGCTCGCGGCTCCGGCCACGGATGCATACGCTATCCGCATCGTGCGACCAAAAGTTCGCAGCCCCGAAACAATAGTTTCGGAGAGGTTCTTCCGAACTATTTGAGCCGACGCCGACAACTCACTACGCGTTGGCACCACCGCAGATTCCTATCCCATTTCTCGCATCGCTACGGCGCTGTAGCGAGTGCACCCGCCAATAACGCATCAACGATTCCGCCGATATCGCATGCGACGCGATCCGCTTGGCTTCGGCGGAAAGCCGCGCCTTGTCAAGTTGCCATCAGACAGGACCACGACACCTCCATGTGTGCTACGTCGAGTACTAGATACTCAAGGTATGAGTATGTGGCCGGGCTCACGTACTGTCAATAGGCCATCTCGATCAACCGCATACGGGACAGCAACTTTGTAGAAGCCGGCACTGTGCAGATCTCCAGCGACCGCCGCTCCACGGCAGTTGCGAGTCGACTCCAAGTACCCACCTCCATCCGGAGCGAATGGATCAGAGTGAGTCATCAGACGCATATCAAGTGGTCAGAACAGATTCTTGAACGATTGACCTCGCCACGAGCCTCGTGCTCATGCACCCTCGGCACATGGATGGCGAATCCGGCTCCGCCGCCACGTCACCACACGATGCCGAACTGGATTCAGCACACGCGGCGACATACCCGCAATCGCATCAGCTACCCTGCTGCGGCCCGGACGACCCCGCCGGTTTGCGGATGACGGTCGATCGCCGCAGTGACGCCATGTTGTACACCGACCAGGCATTCGATGAACGCCCTCGCCGAGCGGGTGGGCTGGCGCACGGCGGTGTTAGGGGAACGTGACCCGAGGTCTTCCCTGACCATGCCGCACCGGTCTCAAGCAGCGTGAGTGGCAGGTTCTCGGGCGTAATCTCAGCCAGCCTGACTCCACCCGCCGAGGAGCTCACCGATTTGCTAGCGCGGCGAGTCTTGCTCACAGGCAAACGGCAAGCGAAGGCCACCTTCGCAGGCCTGAACCAGGAGCTCGCTGTCGCCGAGACCTCTTGCGAACTCGTGGAATTCAAGGCCTAACGTCAGACGTTAGAGCCGCCCGTACGCACGCACAGGCGACCGAGCCGAAGATCCCGTCCCGACCGCCATCGAAACCCCGCACAGCCCTATGATCGCAGCGCAGCAAGACTGACCACATCCCGGACTGTGCCGCACAGCATCGCGCTGCCGCCGGCTATGTGGTCTCGGAAGCGGGCAGCGTGGTCGCGTCCCCCACCCCAGGACCGCTAAGTCATGGCTCGCAAGATAGGACAGCCCATCGATGCAGTCGTCGAGTTACCGCAATCGATCACGTTCACAGCGTGCGTCCGAGAAAGTCGGTAACAACAGAGGTGAAGGCATCGTTATCATCTCCTGCCACCATGTGGCCGGTTCCGGATACGTCGACGGCCTCCGCGTGAGGAACGACGTCCAGAAATTCGGCGACAGTCTCAGGGGATACCAGATCGGACAGGGCACCGCGCACGAGCAGAGTCGGGGCGACAACTCGACCAGCGCCCTCGAGGAGCATATCGACCAGCGTCTCGAATTGCTCGACGCCGACCGACGGGTCCTGGTGCAACGCCTGAAAACGGGTAGTAATGAACGCGGGATCCCATCGCCACACCCACCGACCGTCTGCACGGTGCCGCAATACCTTGTGGAGGCCTTCGAGCCGCACCGGCCGTTCACGATGGGGATTGTGTGCCGCGATGACGTCGGCGGCGGCTTCGAGGCTCGCGAACCCGTCAGGATGCGCGGACATGAACGAGACGATGCGGCGAGCTCCGTCGAACTCCATCCGAGGGGTAACGTCGACCAGCACCACCGCTCCCCACAACTCGGGCGGCGCGAGCAGATGGGTGGCGAGAATAGTCATCCCGCCCAGTGACGCTCCGACGACCGCGGGCGCGCGCTCGGTGCAGAATCGTTCCCGCACCATGAGCAGGTCTTCGGCAAGATGCTCGACCTCGTACCGTCCGTCAGGGGCCCAGCCGCTGTCGCCGTGCCCACGTGCGTCATACGCCACAACTGTGTAGCCGTGATCGTGCAGGCGGAGCGCTGAGTTGCTCCAGGCGTGGCGATTCTGCCCGCCTCCATGGAGGAGAATGATAACCGGTCGGGTGGCATCGTGGACATAATAATCTGCGGTCAGCGTGATTCCGTCACGAGTCGACACCAGTACCTTGGTCATACCCATCGTCACGGGTTGCCGCCCCCGTCGCCGACAATCGTGACCGTCCCCTGCGCGGCGCATGCCGCGTGTCCGGCGTTTGTGATGTCAATGCGTGCGACGCCTGACCGCTTGGTCAGCGCGATGATCTCCGTTGTGGCAACACATACTCCGGCGGTGACCGGCCGCAGTAGATTCACCTTGAACTCCGTTGTCGCGACCCAGCAGCCGATCGGAATCACCGGGTAGAAGACAACGCCCAGGCAATGGTCGACCATGGCTGCCAGACATCCGCCGTGCAGTTTGCGAAACGGCGTAAGGAGCTCGTCGCGTACCTCCATCTCGGCGACCAATCGGCCGGCGCTCAGTTCGACATGACGAAACCTGAGATACGTCGAGATTCCGCCGGCGTCCGCCGCCACGCCGAGCACTTGTCCGGCTACCTGGTGGTCGTACTGCGGAAATTCCATCGGTGCCCCTCCGCTTCTACATTGACGGCACTCAAGGAGACACTACTGCAGATGTGTATCGCGCGCAGGGCCGACCGGCTGGGTCATCGTGACGCGATACCGATTCGGCTCCGGGTACGACGATGGCGGGCAGGAGATAACGCCGCAGGTACGTCTGGAGGCCATCCGGGCTGCGTCGTCTCGGCCCCCGCACGGTGAGGAGACTGAGGATTGTCCGCAATATCCACTCCGCGGCGTCGTCGACCGAAATCCCAGGCTGCAGGTCATTCGAGTGGCGGGCGAAAACCGGTCGCAGGAACTCGGTGACGAGCTCGAAGAGTGCGACCGACGTGTTCTCGGTCAGTCCGATTCCGGCGAGGCGATCATCGCTGACGAACAGAACGGCGATCGACTTGTCCCGGGTGGCGGCTCGAACAGTGATCTCGACGAAAGCGAGGACGGCGGACCCTAGATCGGGTTGTCCGGCGAGCGGCCCGCGAATCCTGCCGAGGTAGCGGCTGGCCGTCCGCAGGATGACACCCGACACTACCGATTCGCGGTTCGCGAAGTGCCGGTACACGGTGGCCCTGGAGACGCCGGCCTGCCGAGCGATGTCCTCCATCGTTGTAGCCGAGAGTCCGATCTCTTCGAAGCAGAACTCCGCGGCATCGAGTAGGGCATCCGTCGTGTCACGCAGGGCCGTAGTTCGCGCACGGCGACGCACAGGTTTCGTCGTCACCACGACGAGTATGCCGCTCCTGCGTTAATAGAGCGCGCACTTCCGCTCCTCCCTCTCGGTGAGCACTTCAGCGATCGGATTTATGACACATATTGAACGATATGTCTCGCCCCGAATTCTATCCGGCCCGTTCGTCACGCAGCCGGGGCAGGAGATGGCGGCGCGCGAACCGGCGCGCGCCCTCAGGGGTGTCGAGGGATATGCCGGTCGAAGGGGTGAGCACGAACGACAAGATCACGCGGACCGTCAACTCGGAGACCACGCGAAGTTCGGCATCTGTGCGGTCATCATGGACCTCTTGTGCGAGTTGATCGGCCAGAAAGTTCGACGCGGTCTCGACAAGGCCGCCTCCCTCGATCGTGAGAAACGGTAGTAAGGACTCCGGCTCGGTCTCCAACAGGCGATTGAGCAGAGCGTGCCCACGGACTGCCGCCAGCGTGAACACGAATCCCTCGACGATCTTGTCCTCGAGATCCCGATGGCCCGACACCTCGGCTTCCAACTCCACGAGGAACCTGCCGAGTTCTCGCAGGATCACCGCCTCGACGATGCGCTCCTTGCTCGGGAAGTGTCGGTACAGCGTCACACGCGCCAGCCGTGCGCGACGCGCGATGTCCTCGATCCTGCTGCGACTGATCCCGACAACCTCGAACTGCCGGAGCCCGGCGTCGAGGATCCGTTCCGGGGTTCCAGTCGGCGTCGGCGTCCGGATCACCGACACTGCCTTCAGAAGCAAGCTGGTGTAGTTCATCGTCCTGATCAGGTCCTTCGATCCAGGCGGCTGGTCGGCTGCCGAGCGTGCCGGATCGCCGGTCGACCTTGAGCGTGTCCCAGACCCATCGTATAGCCCACTTCGAGAAACACTCTGAAGTGGGCATTGAAACAATAATACTAGATAGGTACCGTTATTCTCTGTGGTTCGCAAAGGGGCGACCCGGCGCATCCCCGGACTGACCGATGAACGGATGAGGACCAATAGGCACCGGCCCTCATCCGCAGATGCCCTTGCGACAGCCATCGCTGGAGTCGGCGTCCGGTACACCGCGCGGCCCACCGAGATATCACCTGTGCGCGTGACTTGCTCACCGCGGACCCACCGGAGACCAACGGGCGAACTCTCCGCACGATCAGAGTTTCCGATGATCGCGGTCGCATACCAGAAGTCCCTGCGGAATCGCTTTCCCGCCGCGAACGACGACGCCTGGCGGGGCTATCGATGGTTGAACTCACGAGCCGATGGTGGCCGGTTGGCGATCGTGGGAGACTCGGCGGGGAGATATCAGGCGGTCGCCACGCCACCCGCGGCTACTCGAGGAGCACCCAAAGGTGGCTGTCATCCGCAGTCGGCCTTGCTGGCCTTGAACCCATTAACGGATGCCACGCTCAAATTGGAGCGGATGCGCGGGCGGCTTCAGAAGGGCCCGCCGCCAACCTCCGCCGCCGTCGGGGCCATCGGCTTGTACACCGCCAACCCGTCCGCGAGAGTCTTCGCTGCCGGACGTGGGCGGATCGGCTCCCGCGGCGCTGCCCTGTCCTCCGGACACCAGGTCGGAATAGTGTCCACAATCGCGAAGGAGTAACGCGATGCCAATCGATTTGCACCACACACTAAACACCGTCAAACAGCGTCAATGGGCACTCGGCGACTTCGACTGGGAGGAGCCCGGGGCGGACGCGATAACGACCGAGCAACGCCCGCAGGTCAAACAGTTCATGTCTGATCTTGTCTGGATCGAGCAGGTCGGCTCGCGAGCGTTCATAGCGCTCGCCCATCAAACCCACGACACCACGCTGAAAGAGATCTACCGCTACTTCCACGCCGAGGAGCAAAAACACGCGAACGCCGAACTGGCCCTGATGCGCCGATGGGGCATGCTCGACGACGACGAGATCCCCGAACCGAATACCAATATCCGGCTTGCCATCAACTGGCTGGACAACTACGCCGACGATCTGCCGCTGTCCGTTCTGGGCTCGGCCATTCCAATGCTCGAGGTGGCGCTCGACGGAGCACTACTGAAGTTTCTCCTCGAGGAGATCAAAGACCCGCTGTGTCACAAGGTCTTCCAAAAGATCAACGCTGATGAGTCCCGTCATCTGGCTGTAGACTTCCACGTGCTGGACATGATCGGAGCGGGGCCGGTGCACCGACTGTTCATCGAAGCAGCCGGCACCGCGCTGCGCCCATCCATGCTCATCGGCATCCTCACCGGGTTGCCCCTGCTGACCCGTATGCACGACAGCATCATCGCGATGGGGCTCGACGAACAGAAGCTCTTCGACGCGATTCGGAAATTCGGCGTAATCGGAGACCGCAGCGTAGCCACCCGCCGCAATCCGATTTACCACGTAATCAAGTATTACGGCGAAATGGTCATGGACCGGTCACACCCCTATCACCTACTGGTCGGCAACGCTCTCCTGACGATTACTGAACGTTACCCTAGAAAATGGCTCGGACCGGTTCCCTCGTGGATCAACGAACTCACCTACCAACCGGTGTCCGCAGCATGATCGACAAGAGGCAGCAGCAGCGCGATGACCCCGGGAAAACGATCCCCGCCGTCACACGCGTGCTGATCATAGGTGCGGGGTTATCAGGAATCGGTACCGCAATTCGATTGCGTTGCGCGGGTATCGAGGACATCGTCGTACTCGAGCGCGCGACCGGACCCGGCGGCGCGTGGCGCGACAACGTCTACCCGGGTGCGCATTGCGATATTCCGTCGGTGCTGGGCTCGTTCTCGCTCGCCCGGAATCCGCGAGGGAGCCATGAATATTCGTCAGGTGCGGACATCCTTGCCTACATCCACGACGTGATCGCCCGTCACGGTCTCGAACGACGAATCTGGTACGGCCGCACCGTGATCGGACTCGACTTCGACGAAGCCGCAGGGACCTGGCGGGTGCGTACCTCGACCAGTGGTGGCGAGGAGGTCATCACCGCACGCTCGGTCGTGATGGCCGTTGGGCCGTTATCCAACACGAGCAGGCCCGACATCGTCGGTATTGACGGCTATCGCGGTCACAAGGTATACAGCGCCCGATGGGACCCCAGTCTCGACGTGACCGGACTTACGGTGGCGGTCGTCGGCACCGGTGCCACTGCAGTTCAGGTCATCCCGGAGTTGGTGAACCGGGCCCGTCACGTGACCGTGTTTCAGCATACGCCGAGATGGGTCCTACCTCACCCGCAGTACAGGGTGCCAGCGTGGAACAGGTCGTTGTTCGAGAAACTTCCGCTCACCAAGGATCTGACCCGGACCGCCTACTTCTGGGCACACGAGGCGATGAGGTCCGGTGTGGTGTGGCCAACGGGTCTCACCACTGCATTGGAACAGGTGGCCAAACTCCAGTTGAGACGTCAGATCAAGGACAAGTGGACACGACGGCAACTCACACCGAACTATCGGGCCAACTGTCAGCAATTGCTTGTTTCGAATGCGTACCTTCCGGCTCTAGATCGGGACCACTGCAAACTCCTCACCTTCCCGATAGTCCGTCTCACCGAACGCGGTATCCTCACCGTCGATGGTGTCGAGCGCTGCTTCGACACCATCGTGTTCGCAACCGGATTCGACGTACCCTGCAAGATCGGAACGCCATTCCCCATTCGTGGTCGTGACGCCCACCTCCTCCGGGAAGAATGGGCCGAGGGCGCCTGCGCGTACAAGAGCGTCCATGTTTCCGGTTACCCCAACCTGCATTTCACCTTCGGCCCGAACTCCTGTTCTGGTCGCAATTCGGCGCTGTTCTTTCTGGAAGCCCAGATCGACTACATCGTCGAGTCGGTGCGGATGCTCGAGCGATGGGGCCTGCGATACCTCGATGCGCGTAAGTCAGCGCAGGACCGATTCAACGCGGGTATTCGGCAACGCTTTTCCGGGACGACCCGGAATTCCAGATGCGCCAGCTGGCATCCGACGGAAGATGGATTCAACCCCACCATATTCCCGGGCTCGGCGCGCCAATTCCGTGCCCAAATGGATGAGTTCACGCTCTCCGACTATCACGCAGTGAGCCTTTCCGAGTAGCGGTGTGTCGCGGTCAGATGCTGCGACCGTGTTGAAGGTGTAGCAACACCAGAGCAGCCGCGGTGATCGCACCGATTCGCCAGGGGCACAAGCTGACTCGGCGCAGGGCCTTGAACCATTCGATTAGCGCGTTGCCGCGCTCGCCGACCGCGCGAACCTGGTTGTGGGCCTTGTTCGTGGCCGCCTACAGCCGGGAACGGGAGCAACTGCAACGAGGCACGATCGGCCGCAGGACGGCGGCCCGTGCACGCCGTCCTGCGCGGCGAATCCGTCGATGCCGACGAGCTGTCGCTGGCTCTGGGCCACGGCAATTCCGGACGGCGCTGATTCTCACCGCCGACGAGAACGCCGCCGAACCGGATGTCGTCCGGGCGCTCGAACGACAGGCCGCGGAGTACGCCACCGCCATCGGCGGTTCCCGTCCTTTGACAATCCCGAGTGCCGCCCGCAGCTTGTGGGCGTGGGTGGCCTCACCCAGACCGCCTGGGGAGACGGTCTCGCTCCCGCGACCGCGTGCGGGCATTCGTGTCGCGATGGGGACCGCAATCCCCGGGGTGACCGGTCCAACGAACTCGGGGGGTTTAGAACCGGAGCAGGAGCAATCCCGCCACCGCACCCCGGGCCTACTCAGCGATCGCAGGGTCGTGTTGTTCAGTTGCCCAACAGGATTCGCTTTCGTATTGACTGAACTATCAAACTTGTTCTCGCAGTTCAGGAGACAGATCTGGAGTCATTGATCTACGGTCGTTGCCCATGGCCTCGAACGAGGACGAGCAGCGGGATCTGGCGGTCCTGGTGGATTCGGCGGCGGGGGCGTTGGTCGCGACGGGCGATCGGTGGGAGCCATGCCGTCTGGTCGATCGCGACAGGGTGCCGCGTCGTTCTTTCGCGAGTTGCTGGCGGCCGTGACGCAGTCGGGCTACGGTTCGCTCGTACGGCGCCTCTGCCCCACCGACACAGGTCCTCGATCAGAACAGACCTCCCGATCCCGTCCAGGCTGGCTGCCCGAGACGAAATCCGCAGTCCCGCACGGTGATTCCCACGTTCACCAGGTAGTCAATCGGCCAGGCAGGCACCCAGCTCTACTCCGGCAGCACCGCCACGGCTACGCCGCAGACCTTCACCATGACCACCTCACCGCTCGAGATGCGCGGATACGGAGCCGAAAACCCTTACAACTAGAGGGTTTTCGATCGCTGCAGACCGGCCCACATCCACAGGTTGGAGCCAGCTCCGCTGTTACGGAGGCTGGTTCAGAGTGAGCTGGCGGCGATGGTGAGAAGATTTGCCAGAGCTTCCTCCAACTCCGGTAGCAAGGCTGCCTCCTGGGCTACCCGGACCGAGCGTAGCGATGGGGTCTCGTCGGATGTAGCGATTTGGGCGAGCCTCGTCCATGATTGCGCGGCCAGCCGTGCTGCGCTTGCGGCCGCGTCGACATGCGGGTTACGCGTGTGATCGGCAAGATCGACGCACCCCTGAGCGAGGAGCCGACGAAACAGGCCGCCTCCGGTGCCCGCTTTTTCGATGAAGGCGGCGAGTGCCCTGAGCACGGCCTCGAGGTCGGCGTCCCCGAAGATGTCGGGCCAGCGTGTGACATCGTCGGCAAAGCAGCGAACGCCGTCGAGTCCGGTGCCGGACACACCGTTCGCGGGTGGTGCGGCGATGGCACTCGGTCCCCCGTGTCGCAGGGTTGCCGCCGATTGTTCGAGTGCCGCGGCAGCCATGGACGGGAGGTCGGGCGCGGCGGAAGGCCATTCGACCATGTAGGTGGCGTGACGTGTGGGTGTCGGGAATCCGGTGGAGGAGCGGGCTCGTGCCAGCGCGTCATAAGGCACCGTCTGGATCTCATCGCGGTCGTTGTCGACAACATATGCCACGCGGGTCTCGTCGTCGTAGCCAACGATAACGATGTCGTGGCGGCTCATGCGCAGTCGTACCCGTAGGTACGGCAGTTCAGCGATATCGGCCCAGACCATGACGGGCCGGCCGGAGTCCAGTTCGGTCGTCACCCATTTCCAACCGAGAACGGGATCGTCGGTCTGACGTAGTTCGACCTTCGCGCCGAGGCGCCGCAACAGGTCGACCTCCAAATCGGCACCACGCCCCACCAGGTATATCGGCGGGTTCAGCGCATCGACGCGCAGGTACGCGAAATCGAGCGCACCGCCGAGGGTGAACACGAGTCCTTCGCTGAGCTGACCACCCCAGCCAAGTCCCGCCCAGGTCATGAGATCGCGCAACGCACCCGACCCGCAATGGCCGCCCTTCTGGTGCGGGTACGGCAGAACTAGCATCCGGTAGCCACCTTCAGACTCGACAGACCGCGGAAGGACAACCCCGTGCGCCATTGAGGCTGTTCGACGAGCCTCATGCCGGGAAAACGCGCCGTGAGGAGCGGGAAGAGTTCAGCTCCTTCGAGCCGGGCCAACGGCGCGCCGAGGCAGAAGTGAATGCCGGCGCCAAACGATAACGGCGGGATCCCGGTTCGGGTGATGTCGAGCCTATCGGGGTCACAGAATCGGTCCGGGTCTCGGTTGGCCGCCCCGAGCAGGGTCAGTACAACCTGCCCAGGGTGTAGGTCGACTCCCGCCAGCCGTGTCGGCTCGAGCACCGTGCGCCCGTTGGTCTGGACCGGCGAGTCGTAACGCAACAGTTCTTCGACGGCATTGCTCGCCAGGTCGGGCCGGTCGCGCAGTAGGTCCATTTGGTCGGGATGGGCTAGCAGCGCGGCAACCCCGTTACCGATGAGGTTTGTGGTGGTTTCGAACCCCGCCGCGAACAACAGAATCGCGGTGCCGACGCATTCGTCGTCATCCAAGACGTCGTCGCCGTGCGCGACAGCGAGTCGGCTGAGCAAGTCATCGGCGGGGTGGGCGCGTTTGACCGCCAAGAGGTCTGTGAAATACGTGGCGAGTTGGTCTTCAGCTTCACAGGCGGCGGTCAGCGCCGCGACGTCGGCGCCGGGTTCGAGTGAGGCGACCAGGGCACGCACCAGAGGCGCTGCCACTGCTCGATCGGCCACTGGCACTCCGAGAAGATCGCCTATCACATTCACAGGCAGCGGAAGCGCGAGATCGGTGATGATGTCGGCGAAGCCCTGGTCCTCGATGACATCGAGCAGGTGCTGGATCTGCGTGACGATGCGGCCGCGCAACTCTTCGATGTGCCGGGGGGTGAACACGTCAGCGACCAGCCGACGCAGCCGGTGGTGGTCCGGCGGGTTGCGGAACAGCATGGTGCGCCGGAACCGATGCATGGCCTGATGTTGCAATTCTTCAGGAATCTCGGACAAGCCGAAGCCCAGTGACTCATCGGCCTTGCCGAGTCTACGGTCGCGGAGCGCGGCCGCGCAGTCGTCGTAACGGCTCAACACCAGCACACCCGATCGCGTGACAAACACGGGCTGCGTCTCGCGCAGGCGCCGGAACGCCTCGTAGGGCCCGGCTGAGCCGTGATCGGTGAGCAAAACGTCGAGGAGCAGTTCCCTCTCGGTTGGTGCGGTCATGACTGCCTCCGAGTGGTCGCCTGCGACTGGAGGAAGTGTTCGGCCTCGACCACGATGAACAGGGCGGTGGCCGTGGCTACCGAGCGTCCCTCCGCATCCTCCATCCTGGCCGCGAGATTCAATTTCCGGCCATCCCGCGACCGCACATCGGCATGCAGGGTGTAGGGAGTGTCGAGCAGAACCGGGGCGAGATAGTCCAGGTCAAGACGGCGTGTCACAGCGAGTTCGCCGACCGTGTAGAGCAGGAAGCCAAACAGGTCATCGATGACGGTCGCCACCGCGCCGCCGTGTGCTATCCCGGGCGCTCCCACATGACGCTGGTCGAAAAGGTGGTGAGCGACGACGCCGTCTCCGCAGCGCCGCACCGACAGGGAATGCCCGTGCGGGTTCGCCGGCCCGCAACCAAGGCAATGGGGATGGTGTGGCGGCAACTCGGGCGAGCCGGACTCCAGGAACCGGAACGAGCGCGCCCAGTCCTCCACTTCGGGGTTGGACGACCAACTGACCGCATCCGACCTACCGACCTCATCCGAAGCCTTGCCCATGGTCAGACCTCCCTGTCGACTGACGCGCACCCAACACCGGTCTCGTGTGTGACCGTGATGCATCTACCATTGGAGACAATCAGCACATATTTGTCAACAAATGATCAGAAGTCCGTCGCGTGTCACATCATGGTTGCAACAAGCGGCGGCGATCACGCCAAAGTTGGACACTCGAAGAGAGGCGAGGAGATTGTCAACTCATGAACAAAACTGGCATTCTGTTACGCTCGGTTGAGTGGTAGAGGAATCGGTGAGGCTGTCGTTCAGACGGCACCTCCGCGAGACGGCAATCCGCGCGGCTCGCACCCTGACTGTCGAGAAGGGCTGGGAACGGGTCCGCTTCGGCGAGGTCGCCACGCTCATCGGGGTATCACGTGCCACCTTGTATCGAGAGTTCGGCGACAAGCAAGGCCTTGGGGATGCGCTCGTACTGTACGAGGCGGAGCGGTTCTTGAGCGGCGTCGAGGATGTGCTCGCATCGCACAGCGGAGCGGTGCCTGAATCGATACGCGCGATGGTGCGCTACACCCTTGACGAGGCTGCGGCCAGCCCGTTGCTCAAAGCCGTCCTCACCACTCCGGGTAGCAGCCCTCGCGACGAAACCGGCGTCCTCCCCCTGCTGACAACCTCTGCTTCCATGCTTCAGCTCGCGTCCGAGCGACTGGTCGCCTCGTTCGGCCAACACTTCCCCCGCCTTGACCTCGATGACGTCGCCGACGCGGTCGATGCGCTCATTCGCCTGACGGTCAGCCACCTCGTACTACCGGCCGACGACAGCACCGAAACGGCACGCCGAATCTCCGAGGTGGCGCTGCGTTACCTCGAAGCGGGCTCCACGGACCTCACACCGGATGGGGCAGCCGCGAGCCACAGCGCGGTACCCAGCGGGTGAGACTGCTGACCTGCTCGACGATGCGTGTGTTCAGGGCTGGATCTGCGAAGCCAAGTACGCGGCGAGTTTGCCCGGTCACGACGAGCCGTACCCGTCGATCGAGGAACAGCTCGCCCCCAGATATGGTCCGGCGTGATGGCGCGGATTCACCACGAACGGCCACCTACAACCGGTGGGCACACCAAGCCCGCCATGAACGAACTTGGTAGCGATCGAGCCTGGCTCCAAAAAATGCGGGCACGCACTCGCTGTTGTCAGATCACCGTCCCGAGGACCCGCCTCATCAGGCCGAGCGGGCGAGCACCAGTTCCGCCCGGTCGATGGGGAGTTGCTGCGTGATGACCCGCTTGCTGTATATGAAGTCACGGGGGCGGTTGATGCAGTCGGCCGCAATGAGCTCGCCCGCACGCAGGTAAAAGCAGGTGAAGTCGCGGTCCAGGGTCGGATCGCCGCTGAGGACGACTTCGTCGTAGCCGGTGTTGAGCCCGGCGATCTGGAGCTTGAGGTTGTATTGATCTGACCAGAACCACGGAAGCGCCGCTATCTTCTTGGACTTCCCGCAGACGGTCGCGGCGGCGACTTTGGCCTGCTCGCCCGCGCTCGGCACGGACTCGAGGCGTATGCGACGGCCGTAACGCGCCATGGTGTGGCTGGCGCAGTCCCCGGCGGCCACGATGTCGGGGTCGCTGGTCCGGGTCTGGTCGTCGATCACGACGCCGTTGTCGACGGCCAGACCCGCGGCGGCGGCGAGCTCGGTGTTCGGCTCCACGCCAATGCCGACGATGACGAGGTCGGCCGGAATTGCTTCGCCACTGGCCAGGACCACTTCGCGGACTCGGCTGTCGCCGGACAGCGCCTCGACCAGCGCGCCCGTCCGGATGTGCACACCCGACTCCCGGTGGATGCGGGCGAAGAACGCCGACACTTGGGGGGCGGTGACCCGTTCGAGGACACGCTCGGTCGCCTCGAGCACGGTGACCTCCAGACCCAGCGCACGTAACGAGGCAGCCGTCTCCAGTCCGATGTAGCCGCCGCCGACGATCACGGCCCGACGTCTGGGGCTGGTGGCCTCTCGGATCATCTCGACGTCTGCGGCGGTGCGCAGGTAGTAGACCCCGGCCAGGTCGGCTCCCGGGGCGGAAAGCCGACGAGGGCGGGCTCCAGTGCACAGCGCGAGCTTGTCATAGGGCAGTGCGTCGCCGGTGCTAAGTAGGAGGTGACCAGCCGAGCGGTCGATCGCCTCCACCGTCGCAGCCAGCAGTCGGATTCCCTGCTTGGCGTAGAATTCGGCGCTGCGGATCGCGAGCCCATCGAGTGTGCTCTTCCCGGCCAGGTATGCCTTCGACAGCGGCGGGCGGTGGTAGGGCAGTGTCGACTCCTCGCCGATGAGGACGATCTCACCGGTCCAGCCTTCCTGGCGCAGACTGGCCGCGAGTTGGACCCCGGCATGGCCGGTCCCGACGATGAGGGCTCGCCGCGAGCTCATGCGCTGGCTTTCGGAGTGAGGCGGACCATCATCTTGCTGATACCTCGGACGAAGTTGGACTGCACGTACTCGGGCTCGCCGACCACCTCGATGTTCTCGAAGCGAGGAAGCAGCTCCTCCCAGAGAATCCGTAGCTGCAACTCGGCCAGCCGGTTGCCCATACAGCGGTGGACGCCGAAGCCGAAGGAGATGTGGTTGCGGGCGTTGGCCCGGTCGATGATGAACTCGTCGGGCCGTTCGAACACGCGCTCGTCGCGGTTGCCCGAGGCGTACCACATCACTACCTTGTCGCCCTTGCGGATGAACTGCCCGTTCAGCATGGTGTCCGCCTTGGCGATCCGGCGCATGTAGGCCAGCGGGGTTTGCCACCGGATGATCTCCGAGACCATGTTGGGGATCAGGCCGGGGTTCGCCTTCAGCTTGTCGAACTGGTCAGGGAAGCGGTTCAGTGCGAGAACACCGCCGCTCATCGAGTTCCGGGTCGTGTCGTTGCCTCCGACGATCAGCAACACGAGATTGCCCAAGAATTCCATCGGGCGGTCGATCAGGTCCTTGGTGTTCTCGTTGCTCTGCAACATAGTGATCAGATCGAAGCCGGGTTCCTCCCCGGCAGCTGTCCGGGCCGCCTTGTCGTGCCAGAGAGCGCTGAGACCGCGCGCCATGTCGCGCATGGCGGGGAAAATCTCGTCGTTGTCCGAGGGACCGCCGTTGGCTTGCTCCATCGACGTTGCGAGATCTGACCAGTAGACGAGCTTGCGACGCTGCTCGTACGGGAAGTCCAGTAGAGTCGCGAGCATCCGAGCGGTCAACTCGATCGAGACGTTCCGCACCCAGTCGAACGGCTGATCCACGGGCAGGTTGTCCAGCACCTCCTGGACACGCGATCGGATCAGACCCTCCATCTCACGCAGGTTCTTCGGTGCGACAACACCTTGGACAGCGGCCCGCTGCGCGTCGTGGCGCGGTGGGTCCATCGCGATGAACATCTCGATATCAAGGAAACGAGGCGGGGCCCCGATGATAATGAACGGCTCGGCGGAGAAGAGCTCGTGGTTCTTGTCGACGGCCACGATGTCGGCATGCCGCGTGACGGACCAGAACGGACCGAACGGACTGTTGGGCTGATAGTGGACCGGAGCCTCGTTGCGCAAGCGCTCGAAGTAGGACTGCCAGCGCCCCTGACGATAGAGGAAGGGGTTGCTGAGGTCGATGTCGGCGAGCTCGACGTCCTCGACCGGCGGGATGGGGCTCTCGACGAAGAGCTTCTCTCCGTTCGTCCCGGTCACCCACCGCTGGGTCTTGTCATACAGATGTGCGCCCTGGATCTGAAGATCCATCGGGATCGTCGACTGAACTTTGGTGGTGATTGCTTCAGGAATCTTCATAACCTTGGTGGTGATTACTTCAGGAATCTTCATCACGTCTTAGCTGTCTCTCGTAGTCACATCTGGAACTCAGGTAGTTGGACGATCAAGCCGTCCCACTCCGCGGCGGCCGTCATCTGGCAGGACAGCCGGGAGGTCGGCTGGCGCTCGGGGTTCATCGCGAGCATCTCCTCCTCCTCGGGGCCGGAGAGGCCGACCTGCCCGGACCATTGCGGATCGACGATCACATGGCAGGTGCCGCACGCGGCTTCACCTCCGCAGTCGCCGTCGATGCCGGGCACCGCATTGTTGGTCGCGACCTGCATCAGCGACTGACCCTCCTGGAGAGGCACCTCGTGCTTCTGGCCGTCGTGGGAGACAAAGGTGACAACTGCCATAGCCAACTCCTGATACGTAGTCCTCAATCTGAATACTGGGTAAAAGTCTTGTCGACGATGAGCGCTACGACTATGTTCGACGGAGTCAGAAACTTGTGAATTCGGCTCAGCGAGACGATGGTGAACCTCAATGACGAGGGTGTGCACCAATGACGCGGGTGTGCCCCCGCTCGTGTTCGTGCAACTGCTCGAGAGCCAAGCGCTCGACCCCGACGCCGTCGCACGGCTCCGCACCATCATGGCTCGCGAAGGAACCGACGAGGCGACGCTGATCCAGCGTGACGCCCAGGTCCCGTTACGGTGGTTTCGGGAGGTATACCCCGAACTCGATGTCGATCAGGCAACCCTGCTCGGTTTCGCGTTCGCTGAACAGGCCCAGTTGACGTCCTTCGGCCCGTTGAGTTTTCCGCTGGTCAGCGCGGGCTCGGTGGCCGAGATCGTGGAGCTGCTCACCTATCTGCCGTTGATTTCGACAGCGGTCAGCCCACAGTTCCATCCGAGTGAGCACGGCCTCACCGTCGGGCTCACCGGGCACACACGTGATCCGGCGCTGGACTGCCTGGTCGTCACCTACAGCGGGTCGGCGCTACTGCGACTGCTCGACATGCTCGCCGGAGAGGTACGAACTGTGACACTCCATCTGAGTTGGCCAGCGCCGGCCTTCCCGACCAATCGCGAGGACATGCTGGCCGGGCGCCTGTTCTTCGACGCTCCGATGTCGTTCCTCCATATACCCGCTGACACTCTCAACGAGGTCTGCCGGTTCTCTGATCCCGTCGCGTATCGACTCGCCATCGTCGATCTGCGACGAACTCTCGACCAGCGCAGCGGAACCATATCGTTCTCGGAGAAGGTGAGACGGTTGTTGGAGAAGGATCCCGGACAGAGAAGTAGTCAGTCGGTCGCACACGAGCTGTCGATATCCACCAGCACGCTCAAGCGTCGCCTCGCCGATGAGGGGACCACCTTTCGCGGGTTGTGCCAGTCATTCCTGCGCGAACGCGCGGTGCTGCGGCTACTCGACCGATCAATGTCGGTAAGTGAGATCGCCACTGACCTCGGATACAGCGACCTCACCAACTTCTCACACGCCTTCAAGCGATGGACCGGCCGCTCTCCGAGCGAGTTCCGGCACACACAACGCTGAGTTGCCCAGGGCAGTCCGGAGACAAGATGGTTCGGCCTGTCGCTTCCGGTCCAATACTGGATCTGGCACGAGTTTCGTGATCCCGTCTGGTCGGGTTGTTCAGTCGCTCATCAGGATTCGCTTGCGAAGCAGGTCGGGTTTGGCCCGGCCGAACATCTGACGTTCGATTATCTTGACCCTGTTGACGTGGCCCTCGACGACACCGCTGCTCCATGACAAGGTGAGTCTCGGTCGTCGGCCCGGTGTCGATGAGGTCGACAGTCAGCGAATCGGGTTGTGTTTCCGCCACATTCGCGTTGTTCAGGCACTCGCGATGGCGGCGAGGGTGCGTTCGACGGCCTCGCCAAGGTTGTGCCACAGATGCCAGCGGTCGGCGACTTGCAGGGCAGTCGGTGCTCCGGCGGTGGCGACGTCGGCAAAGGCTCCCGCGCGGTCGCGGCAGATGATCTCGACACCAGGGTGCGCTCGGAGCCAGGCGGCCACCGTGTCGGCGGTGCGGTCGTCGAGCACTTCGACCGGCCGCCGGGACTCGACGTCGATCAGAATCGTGCCGTAGTCGTGGCCTCAGCGCAGCGCGAAGTCGTCGACCCCGCGCACCCGCGGCGTCGCAGGTTGCGGGTCGGGCATCGCGCGGATCTTGCGCAACAACGTCATCCGGCTCACCGACGCCGCCAGGTTCCGGGTCAACCGAGCCCCGGCGCGGCCCACCCACTGCCAGCGCGACCGACCGCACCCAGCACGCGCTCCAGCAACGTGGTGCGCCGCGCGAGCCCCGCCAGGCCGGGGAGCTGTTCGGCGAAAGTTCTTCGGTCGCAAGCGGAGTTGCTGCAGAACAACCGGCGCTCATAGCGGCTGTGCACCGGGCTCGACACCTGCCCGCAGTCCGGACACGGCACCGGTGCCTCGGGCGCGCTCGCCTCGATCCGGACGACGGCACCGGCCTCGACCACGCTCTCAATCCGCAGCTCACTCAGGTGCGGGAACAGGACCGCCAACGGCCCGACAGCAGAGCACGCGCGACATAATGAATCATCAACGGCCAACGCGCATCCCGATTGGGTCAATCACTCAATCTGTGCCAGATCCACAGTTGGGCCGAAGTTGACACGCCCACGCAATCCCCATCAACACCGGATGAGTTGAATGGGGAGGCCGTCGGAAGGGACCGGCAACGATGTGTTGTCCCAGCGGACACGGTAGCCTGCACGCCACGCGCGACGAGATCATCGACAACGTCACAAATCAGTTCACCGCGAGTGCTCGGCGCAGATGATGCTGACACAAGCAACGCCGAGAGGGCGGATCGGGCTGCTGGCATTGCAGGCCTCCTGTTGGTACCAGTCGGTGGTCGCGCACGATTCGTCGAGGATGCGCCTCTTGCCTGGGCTTGTCCGCCCGCAGATACCGGGTCGATACCGGCGGCGGGGAACGTGCTGGACGAACCCACCGGAGGGTTCGAGGAGAACCCAACCGCCCGATCCCGCCGAGAATTTGCCGCGGACGGCTACGTGGCGCGTTGCCCCGGCTTTTCGAGAGTGGGACTTGTGAGGGCTCCGGAAGCCATGGTTGAGTACTCTTCCACGTGTTCGGCCAGCCGGTGCCAGGCGGCGTGGACGGCCGGATCCGCCGGGTCGCCGTTCATCAGGAGATGGTAGGCGTGGATCTGGCTGCCCGCGAGGGTGTCGATCAGATCGCCGAGTGATTCGTGGCGATGTGTGATCGGCGGTTCGAGATGGGTGAGGTGGGCTGTGGCCCAGCCGTCGATCGCTGTGATGAGAGAGAGTCTTTCCGCATCGATGGCAGCGGAGTTCGTGAGTTTGAGTGCGAATCGATGCAGGGTTCCCAACTTGTTCGCGGGAGTGCTCAATGGATGGCCGCCCCTACTGTCACCGCGTATCGCCGCGAGTAGTTCCGCGCCGGTTGGTAGCGAAACAGCGTGCTCGGAGGGCACTGCGGAGAGCGGCTGCAGTGGAACACGATCGGCAGCCGCGGCGTTGGTGGACGGTGTCATGCTCGACTCCCGCGGTTGTTGGTTGCAGGTCGGTGGTGGCACCCGACGCGAGGTGATTCCAAATCGGTGGGGCGGTGCCGGACCGATTCGGTGGCGCGGGCACCTCGCGCCAGGTGCACGAATGATTGTTTCGCGGCCGAGCAACTATCGGGAGACCGGTCCCGCCCCCCATTGAGCCCCCCATTTTCGCGGCGGGCTCACCGGGTTCGGTGCAGGCAAGCTACCGTTTGGCCAAGCTCGGGACGCGGGAAGGGTCGGCTCGGTGGTGCCATCGGCGAGAAACCAACGGTTGGATCACATGATCAAGCGGCGGGGTTGGACACGCCGCGACGCCGCTGATGCCGTGAATGTGGCATATGAGCAAATCACCGGCAGACCAGGGGCATACACCGAGGAACGAATTCGTCGCTTGATCAGGGGTGAGATCACCTGGCCGCATCCGGAATACCGGCGAGCGCTCGAAGAGGTATTCGGGGTGCCGGTATCGGACCTGGGGCTGTTCAATCGCCGACGCGGGGTGGACGCGTATGTGAGCACGGCCCAGGGCGGCAATGGTGTTTCGGCGTGGGACATCGAGGCGATGGAAGGGAGGAGCGAGATGAACCGCCGGAACGTGATGGAGGCGATCGCGGTTCTCGGTGCGGCATCGCCGGCGGTCCTGGTCGGCACGAGCGGTGGCGACGAGACCGAACGGCTGGCCGGACCGGTGTCGGCACCGTGGCGTGTCGACGACGCGACGTTCGATATCGTCGAGGTCATCGTCAACCACGCGAAGCTGCAAGACGATCTCCTCGGCCCACGAGCGGCCCTCGGGACCATGCTCAGTCAGGCGCGGCTGATGGATTCGTTACTCGTCGGTGTCGACGGCGGACGGTTACGTTCGCGGGCACTGGTGCTGCGTAGCCATATAGGCGTGTCCTCCGGGTGGCAATGTTTTGATCTTGGTCATCACAGCGCTGCCGCTGCACATTTCACCGTTGCGCGTGAAGCAGCCGATGAGGCCGGCGCGCACGACACGTCGGCAATGGCAATGGCTGAGTGGTCCTGGACGGCCGGGGCGATCGGGGCCGCGACGCTCGCACTGGATCTCGCCGCCGCCGCGGAGTCCCGCGCCGCGGTCGCCGGTGACCCGCGGCTGCGCGCGCACGCCGCCGGGATCGCCGGGGTGGCCCTGGCCAGGCTCGGTCACGCCCGCGAAGCGCGCGCCGCGTTGACGCGCGCCGTGACGCCCGACATCGAGGCGGTCCGCGATCCCGCGGAATCGATCGCATACTTCTGCGATCCAGCGCACATCGCGCGACTGCGCGCGGAAACCCTCCGGTGCACAGGCGACACGGCGGCCGCGATCAGTGCGGCGACCGAGGCGATCGCGCTGCAGCCCCGGCGCGACAGCGCTGAAACCTACGTGCTGCTCGGCACGCTCCACCTCGAGGCCGACGATATCAACGCCGCCGTCGCCGCATTCTTGACTGCCGCCGACACCGCTAATCAATCCCCGCGGGTAGCCGGCCAGCTGAGATCAGCGCAAGATGCTCTCGAAACCGCGGCGCCACGATCGAGCGCTGTCCGATTGCTCGACGATCGACTCAGCGACCTGCAACCTCCGGCCCCTTGACTGCCAGTCCCCCGGACCGAACCCGCAGACCACGCTCGGTCGGCAGCCGGCGAGTTCGACGGAGGAATCCGTAGCGGGTGCCATCCGGTGGGCGATATCGACTGGGGTGTAGCAGGATTCGAACATCACAGGTCCTCGGCCAAGCCGCCGCAGTAGGCGGTCGCGGCCACGTCGGCCAGGCGATCAGACTGCCGCGCAGGCCGCGCGGAGCGCTTTAAGACAATCTATCCGCCGCTTGACCGGCCTGGATACGAGGGCTACCTTCTAGCGCATGAACACCTACAGTCAGGCTGTGGGTGGAGAAAGTGTGACAAAGTCCCTGATGGCGCACAACATTCAGCCCTTGACCAGGTATCAGAGGTCAGGGGCTACGTTCATTTCACTGGCGGGTCGAGACCGGTTGAAGGTTGACCAGCGAGGATATGCTTGCGGTGCAGATGTATCGGGGCTTGCTTCCGACGGCTTCGGCAGCACCAGTTACCTGCCCGCTTCCAAGTGCCGATTCGCCCGATAGTTTGCTGCCGCTGAACCGCATTCCGGTGCGTGAGGAGAACAACCTCTTGTCCCAGCACCCATGGGCGCCGACGCCCGAACTACGTGAGCGGGCCCGGCACCTTGTCGATCGAAGCTTGACGATCGATATTCACACCCACCCGCGAGCGATCATGCCGCCGCTGGTGCGGCGAGCCGCCGAACGCGTTGCGGCGCTTCCCCGTGACCCGCTCGCCAACCTGACCGCGGCCGGCGTCGATCTCGTGGTCCTCACCGCAGTAGGGGACGCGCTGGGAACCGCTTGGCGGTTCGGCGGGCCCTGGCGAGCGGTGGGGACACAACTCGATGCAGCGATCCATGAGGCTGAAGCTGCGGGCCTTGCGGTGATCACCGACCCTGGGCAGGCGTCCGCTGGGAGTTCCTCGCAGGTAGTCCTGGGGGTGGAAGGCGCGGACTTTCTCGGTGGAGACCTCGAAAGGCTCGAACTACTGCACCAGCGTGGTTTACGCGTTCTCGGCTTAATGCACTACGCGGACAACCGCATCGGGTCGATCGGAAGCACCCTCACAGGGCGCGTGCGACGGTCCGCAGGCAGAGCCACCGGCCTGACCGGCTATGGGCGTGAGCTGCTCGGTGAACTCGACCGGCTCGCCATCGTGCCCGATCTCGCTCATGCCGACCGCGATACCACGTTGGCCGTCTGCGAGGAGTCCGACTTCCCGGTCATCAGCTCCCACACCGCGGCCTCGGCGGTGCGTGACTTTCCCCGCTACATCAGCGATGTCGAGATCGACGCCATCGCGTGGACCGGCGGTGTGATCGGGTTGTGGCCCGCTTCGATGCGCGGGCGCGCGATGACCGACCTCGACGACTTCGCCCGGCACGCAATGCATATCGCCGAGCTGGTCGGTGTCGAGCATCTGGCCATCGGTACCGACAAGAACGGTGTGCCGGACTATGCCGACGGCTATTGCGCATCAACCGATTTCGCCAATCTCGCGGCTGCGCTGTTGCGGATCGGTTTCGCCGACGACGATGTCGCCGCGATCCTGGGCGGTAACGCTCACCGCGTCCTCACCCACGCCGAGCAACGACCGCGCACAACCAGTCCCTGATCAGGCAACGCGGTCGGGGGTTTTGTCCTTCACAACAGACGAGTAGGACCGTTACCCCACTGGCGAGGTACTCCTCGGCTGCTCGCGCCGACCTCGGGCTAGTCGTCGTTGCCCGGGAGTTGTGGTGATCCGAGGAGTTTGCGCAGTAGCCGGATGTAGGGCCCCCAACGTGCCGGATGTGCCACCGTTCCCGTGCAGGCGAGTTCGGCGCGGTCGAGGCTGTCTTCCAGACAGGCGTCGTGGAGTGGTCCGATCGCCAGGGGCCAGGTGAGACGCGCCGCGCGGTGGGTTTTCATGGCGAGAGTGTGGCGCAGCATTGTGCGGTTCTCGTCGACAGCGAGGACGGCGTATTCGTGGAAGCCGTCGAAGCCGCGTGGGCCGGTGAAGGTGAAACGTACCCACGTGGCGGGTACGTAGGCGACGACGGTGTAGCGGACCGGTCCGTGACCGCCGACCGCACCGACCCCGAGGGGGCGGTCGAACTCCATCGGCGGCCATCCGGGCGGCCACAGTTTGTCCTCGCTGCTCGCGAGGGTGTCCACGAGCGCGCCTACCTCGCGGGGCTGGGCGGCCAGTAATCGTTCGTGCACGTTGTAAACAGCCATAAATCCTCCTCGTCAAGGTTTATGGAGCGGTCACTCACACGTGGTTCTGGTACACGCCATCGCGGTTCCCACCTAATCGAGTTTCGTTGTCAGCGGGCAGGTTGACCGTATTACGACCCGTTCGAGGGGGTGGCCTGCTGGGATGAGACTCGCCGGGCGGCTTTCAGGCCGGTCCCGGATAGGGCCGAATCGGAATGCCGAAGTCGCGCCGTCGGGCAAGCTGTATTGCGTGGGGTGGGTGACGATGAACGCTGGATTCCGTGCGTTGCCCGCGTCCGCCGATCTGACGGTGTATCCGTCGTCGTACTCACCGAGCACGCAGTTCCGGTCATCGCCGGGGCTACTGTTGCTCGGGCTACTTCAGCTCACAGAGGGCAGGTATTCGGGGGTCGTGGGAAGGAAATCTCCAGGGAAGGCAGGGCCGAAGAAGACGAGGAAGACGCTTACGGCGGCCAAGGCGACCAGGGCCGGGAACGACCACAGCGGCCATACCGAGACGATGCGCCGACGCCGCCAACTCCGGACCACCAGCGCGAGTACCACCAGCTCCAGAACGCAAGTGCCGTAACCCATCAGGTAGAAGCCTGCGTCGGCGTAGGTGCGGCAGGCGCCCGTGCACTCGCTGGCTTGTCCGCCGGGCGCACCGAGCATTCCGACCATGAAGGACAGGCAAATTCCGAAGAGGAAGGCGCCCGCGCAGAGCAAGAGCGCGCTGACGAGGTCGACGTACCGACCCGCCGCACGCTGCGGCTTCAGGAAAACTTCGGCCGATGACGTCATGAAACCTCCTCGTACACAGGAGGATAGCGCGTTCGACCGCTCGATTGCCGTCGAGGTAGTAGCTCGTCGGCACGGTTTCGGCGAACGGGTAGCTGCCGCCGCTCATGGGCGGCGACTCGGCCGGAACTGATCGCCGAGCTGATCACCCAGCTCATCGGCGACCAGATCGACACCGGCCGATCCCGGTCGGGCCGGGGATGCGGGCGGGCCGGTGCGGTACCAGCCCCCGCGCTCGCACCCCCTGCGGCGCCGCTCAGATTCGGTACGCCCACCCATCAGAGCCAGGGGTAGCGCCCGCCTACTCCGGCGGCGACGGTTGCCGGATACCGGCGGGCAGCGAACCACCCGCGACGTCGGCGGCGATGCCGAGGGTTTCCTCGTACTCGCGGACTTCGAGATCCGCACCGTCGGAAAGGGATTCGGCGTCCTCGACCGGTTGTGCCGAGTCCGGCGCGACATCGGGCTGCTCCTCGGCCAGCCGGTCGGCCAGCGGGCGCGGGTGGCTTTCCTCCCACGGCGTCATCCCGTATTTGGTCGCGCCGGACCAGTGCTCAGGCGGATCCATCCCCGCCTCCTGCGGGTCCAGCCGCAATCGATCCTCGTCTAGATCCTCGGCACTGTTGAGCGCTGCCGGGTCGGTCTCGACCGCGTCCGGATCGCCGGTGTCCTGCGGAGGGTCGTAGGTGTTGCCCGATTCGGTCATTGCTGCCTCCTTCCGCTACGCGACTTCCCACACTGTCGCGGGTAAAACGTGCGCGGCCGGAGGCGTCAGCGAATCACGGCAGGACGACGCACGCGGGTCCGACGCTGATCCCGGTCCCGATCGGGAACGGGGTGTCGTGGGAATACGCGTCGTAGTCTTCCTCCGACCGGTACTCGACCACCCAGATGTGGTGCTGACCCCGCTGCGGCGGAATCCACGTGGTGCGTGCCACGCCGGAAGCATCCGCGACCACGACGGCCGGCTGGAACGCGCCCCGGACCATGCGCCCGTCGGCCTCGTCGAGGAAGACCACTTCCTGGCCCGGGTCCGTCTTCGCGATGACCGAATACGAGCAACCGGCGCCCAGGGCGGACTCGGAGCTACCGAAACTCTGCCCGCGCTCGACACCGACGTAGGTGACGGCGGCACCCGCCTGCGGTGCACCCAGTGCAATACCGGTGGCCAGCGCGCCGATCATCGCCGCGACGGCGACCGGTCTGTTCTTCAACACGATGAAATCCCCTCTAAAACAATGAATTTCCCGGAAAAATTCGGGAACACTGCGAACTGTCCCCCACCCCTCCCAGGCGTTCAATACCCCGGTTTCGGGGGCACGGCGGACACGCTGCGCGCCACGCCAACCCTGCCCGAAATCTCCACGAATTCAACACAATTGGCCCGATCACACCGGATAACGTGACCTCCGTGCCCGATCGGCGCGCCGTGCGGGCGAACGAACGAATTTGTCCCGCAACCCCTATCGGTTCACAGCTGGTAGCTCTCGATGTCGGCGATGCCGTGGGTGGCGCCACCGGCCGCGGCGAACGCGGTGAGGGCGTGCACCAGCCCGTGCCGGTCGGCTTCCGGCAATTCGGCGACCACGACGGCGATTTCCTCGCGGCGGCGGTCGGTCACGGCGGCGACGATCTCGTGCCCGCGAGCGGTCAACTCGACGATCAGCTCGCGACGGGAATTCGGATTGGGCTTGCGATCGATCAGCTCCGCGGCGACGAGGCGATCGACCATGCGCGTCGCCGTGGACGGTCGCACCCCCAGAATGCCGGCGAGCGCCGCCACGTTGGAGGGCCCGCGCGTGGAAAGGATGACCAGCGTCCGGAATTGCGGGATGGTGATCGTGTCGTCGACGGAGGCGATCGACCGGGCCGACAGCGCGACCAACACTCGCGACGCCGTCAGCAGCGCCTCGGTGATCTCATCGACCGATTCCTCGGTTCGGCGGCTCATCAGTTCCCTTTGGTTGCGGTGAGCGCCAATTCTCCCATCCTGCGGCCCGCCCGCGACGAATGAGAGGTATATCGAGTCGGCGCGGCAGAAATATTGCACATAGCAACTGTTGCACAATGCCCCTATCCGGTAAGGTCTCGAAGTCGTGATGTCAGAGGCGGCGGACGAATCGCGAGCGGACGTTCGCATCTGGGCGGCGGTGACCACGCTCGGCGTGGTGCTGGGCTACGCGGCTGTGCTGCTGGGCAATCCGCGGCATTTCTACACCGACGACACCGAAGCCCAGTACGCGCCCATGTGGGTCATGATGGGCCGCTACCTGCGGGAGGGCCGGTTCCCGGCGCTGGTGCCGTGGGAGTGGATGTCGGGCAACTACTCGCTGGAGGAAGCGGGGATCTACAACCCGCCGCAGCTTCTGGTCGACGTGCTCGCGCCCTCGTTCGACAACATCGCCGCCTACGCCACCGCGGTGAAACTGGTCTTCTCGATCATCGCCGCGCTCGGGGTCTTCCGGATCTGCCTCGCCTACGGTTCCCGGCCGCAGTGGGCGGCGGTGGCGGGTGTGGCCTTTCCGCTGAGCGGCTGGTTTCTGTTCTTCGACGAATCCAGTTGGGCCACTTCGCTCACCGGCACGGCCTGGATGGTGCACGCCTGGGCGTCCGCGGTGCGCTACGCGCGCGGTCGCAGCGGACCGATACCGACCGTTGTCTTTCTGTACCTGGCGATTTCAGTGCAGTACGTGTTCCCCGCGGTGGAAGCCGCCTTGATGATCGTCGCGGTGGCGGCGGGCGAGGTGCTCTACCAACGACGATGGGCGCCGACGACAAGGCTGCTGCTCGCGGCGAGCTGCGCGGGACTCGCCGGACTCGCGACCTATCTACCGAGCGTGCTCGCCTCGCCGATCACCTGGCGCGGCGACGAGCGCATCCTCAACGATCCGTTCCTCACGGTGCCGTGGTCGGAATCGCTCAATGCCAGTCTGCCGAGCACGGTTCCGGCGTTCACCGGCTGGTGGGGTTACGTCCAACCGCTACCGATGGTCTACATCGCGTGGTTCCTCGTTCCCGCCCTGGCGTTCATCGACTGGCGTGCGGCACGGGCCTCGGCGCGCCAACTGAGCGGGGTGGCGCTCTTCGCGACCGCCGTGCTGATGTGGTGCGCGGGGCCCGGGCAGATCGGCCCGCTGCGCTGGCCCGCGCGGGTGCTGCCGATGGTGGCGATCGCACTGCTGGTGCTGGTGTGCGTATTGCTCAGCCGCCACGGCACTGTCGAGCAGTGGCGGCGTCGAGGGGTCGCCGCCGCGGTGCTGATCGGACTACTGTTCGTGCGGTCGTTCTCCGCGGGGCCGCACCAGGTCGTGTGGCATCTCGTCGCGGCCGTGGCCGTCGCCGCGCTGGGGGCGGCGACGGTCTGGCTGATCCGCACCCGGGGTGTGGCGATGGCCTGCGTGCTGGCCATCGTCGCGATGTTCCCGATCGCCTACTGTCAGGTGAGCGGCGCACCGCCGACACCGCTGTCATACGGGTTCCCCGAACGACGCTCAGCGATGCAGGCGGCGTTTCCCCGATTCGACGGAGTCACACTGCAACTCGCCGACCGCGGACTGCTCCGGCCCGAGGACAAGTCGCTGGCGGGCGCCTACAGCTCACTGGCTTTCGGCAACTACGCCAAGAACATGAACCTGGACTACGTCAACGCCTACACCCCGATCGGGCACGCCGCGTTCAGCGCGCTGCTGTGCATGGGCTGGGACGGGAGCACCTGCCCGGACGCGTATCGCCGCGCGTTCGCGGTCGAACCAGTCACGGGCAGAACGATTGTCGATTTGATGAAAGTCGATCGCGTGGTCCTGCAACGCGCGCAGTATCCGGAGATCGGCCGCACTCCCCCGCCGCCCGGCTGGCGGTGGGTCGACTATCCGGGGCACGAACGTTACATCTGGGTGCTCGAACGCACCGACGGACTGCTGTCCACCCGCAACGGCTTGATCGCCGACGCGCAGGGCGCCACCGCGATCTCGACCGAACGCACCAGCGTCACCAGTCGCATTCGCGTCTCCTCGGCACACGGCGGGCGGGTCGTCTTCGCCCGATTGGCTTGGCCCGGCTACCAGGCGACGCTCGGCGGGCGCGACCTGGCCGTCGGCAAGCTCGCGGGAACCTTTGTGTCGGTGCATATTCCGGCAGGCACCGAGAACGCCGAACTGATCCTCACCTGGCGGCCTTCGGCCTGGCAGGCCGGTCTCGCCGCCGCACTGGCCGGCCTCGCCGGAATGTGCTGGCTGCATTGGGCCCACCGGCGACGGCTCGACATCGGTGCCACGCCATCGGAACACCGGACACCCGACGAGCCCGAACGCGAACTGACCGCGGTGTCGTGACCAGCCTGGAGGAGTAACCATGTCTATCGCCGACTTCGGTGCCCGCATGTTGCAGACCCGTTGGGCGGTGCGTGCGCCGATCCTGCTCTACCGCGCGGGTCTCGGATTCCTGTTCGGCACTCGCCTACTGATGCTCCAGCACATCGGACGCCGCAGCGGCGCAGCACGATTCGTGGTGCTCGAGGTCGTCGACCGCCCTTCGACCCACCGCTACATCGTGGTGTCCGGGTTCGGCGCGAAAGCCCAGTGGTACCGCAACATTCAGGCCGAGCCCCGGGTGCGCGTCTCCACGGGCACGAAACGCGCGGTCCCCGCCACCGCAACGCCGATGACCGCAGCGGAATCGGCCGCCGCACTCGAACGCTACAGCGCACGCCATCCCCGCGCCTGGAAGAACCTGCGCGTCACCATCGAACGAGCCACCGGCGCCCCGGCGAGCACCTTACCCATGGTCGAGCTGACGCTGCAGGTGCACTGACGCCGGGCTCTACTTCAGCCGCAGCGCCCGGATCAAAACCGAGACTCGGTGAGGGTTTCGTCCTGACGACGGGCGTTTTCCGGGGCGGGCGTAGTGGCGATCCAGCGGGACGCATCGATCAGCGCACCGTTGATGAGCACAGCGAGGCTGCGGGGTTCGACCTCGGCGGCGACCATCCCCTCGGCCTGCGCCCGCTCGATGAGCGCCGACATCGACTCGACACAGTGGCTGTGGTCCGCGTCGACCGTGCGACCGAGCACCGCCGGCGCGTCCTGGAACAGAATGCGTTGAATATCCGGACGCGCCGAGACCTCGAGGTCGGCGCGGCAACGCTTTTCGAGCGCGACGAGCGGGTCCGGCTCGGCCGCGGACAGCCGGTTCAGCTCAGCGTCCAACTCGGCGTCGAGGGTGTCCACCACCGCGGCGAGCAGGCCGTTCTTGCCGCCGAAGTGGTGGTAGAGGGCGCCACGGGTAAGGCCTACGGACGCGGTGAGGTCGTCCATGGAGGTGTCGGCATAGCCGTGCTCGCCGAAGTGTGCACGGGCGGCCGCCAGCAGCTTCACCCGCGTCTCTTCGAGCATATCCGCTCGTGAACGGCTCGTTCCCACAGCGGCCAAGCTATTGACGTACGCGACGTATGTCAAATAGCTTGCCTTCACATACGCGCCGTATGTGAAGCTCGAGCGGCGCCCATCGAAGGGAGACCCATGGTCAACTCCTATCGCGAACTGTTCCGTTCGCCGGGAGCCGCAGCACTGACCACCGCCGGCCTGCTCGCCCGCATGCCGCTGTCCATGGTCGGCATCGGACTCATCACGATGGTGTCGCAGACCAGTGGCAGTTTCGCCCTGGCGGGCGCACTCGCCGCGACCTACGCGGTCTCGATGGCACTCGCCGCACCACAGGTCTCGCGCCTGGTGGACCGCCTCGGACAACGACGAGTGATACCCGCGGCAGCCCTGCTGAGCACGTCCGCTCTGGCGGCACTGCTGCTGACCTCAGCCCTGCACGGACCGGATCAACTACTGTTCGCACTGGCGGCCGCAGCAGGCATCGCACCCAGCGCTCCCGCTCTGGTGCGAGCCAGATGGACAGAGCTGCACCGTAATTCGCCGATCCTGCACACCGCGTTCGCCTGGGAGACGGTGCTGGACGAGGTCTGCTTCATCGTCGGACCGCAGGTGTCACTCGGACTGAGCGTCGCACTGTTCCCGCAGGCAGGACCGCTGGTGGCGGGCCTGCTGCTGCTCACCGGAACACTGTGGCTGGCCGCGCAGCGAGACACCGAACCCGTGCGCACCGCGGTGCGTGAACGGCCGTCGCTGTTCAGCGCGCTCGGGAACCGGGCGGTCTGGACCGTGACGATCGTGATGGTCGCGATGGGCACCATTGCGGGCACGATCGATGTGGCGAGTATCGCTTTCGCCGGTGCACAGGGGCAGCCCGCGGCGGCCAGTATCGTGTTGTCGGTCTACGCCATCGGTTCGTGCGTTGCCGGATTCCTTTTCGGCACAGCGAAACTCACTCGGCCGATCGGGCAGCTCCTGGCGCTCGGCATCGTCGCCACCGCACTGATGACGCTGCCGCTGCTGTTCGTGACATCCATTCCGGCACTGTCGGTCACGGTGCTGATCGCCGGAATGTTCTTCGCGCCCACCCTGATCCTCGCGGCCCAACTCATCGAGGTCGCCGTCCCGCCGCACGCACTCACCGAAGCGCTCACCTGGTCCACGGCCGGACTCGGTTTCGGCATCGCGATCGGTCCCGCGGCCGCAGGGCCGATCATCGACGCGCACGGCGCGAACGCGGGATTCTGGGTCGCGGCGGCAGCGGGCGCGGTGTTGCTCGCGCTCGCCGCCGTATGCCACCGCACCTTCCGCGCGATGCCGACGCGGCCCGTCGCACCGGCACCTGCCACGGCGCCGTGCGCCGGTTGACCGAAAGGTGCTGCCGGGAAGCGCTATTCGGGTTCGGCAGCGGTGCTGGGCGACGCGACACGGGTGAAGCGAATGAGGTCGCTCCATCGGTCGCCGCGGTCGTCACGGAAGGAAAAACCCTCCGGCTCGGCCAGCTCCCGCAACTCTGGCGCGCTCAAGCGGTCCGGATCGGGGAAGTACTCGTAGAAGACGAGTTGGCCGCCGGGTTTGACGACGCGTGCGAGGGCGCGCACGCAGGCGGCGCGGTCCGGGACCTCACCGATCACCGCCGCGAGGAACGCGAGATCGAATTGCCCGTCGGCGAAGGGCAGACCGGCGCCCGCGTCACCGCTGTGGAATCCCACGTTGACGCAGCCCGCCCGGTCGAGTTTGCGGCGCACTTTGTCCAGCATCTGCGGCTGGATATCGAAGAGCTCGAGCCTTCCGCCGGTGAGTTCCCTGGCCAGTTCGAGGCTGTAGAAGCCGGGGCCGGGCCCGATTTCCAAGACCTGTTCGGTCCCGGCCAGCTCGAGCCGTTCGATCACCGACCGCGGATTCGAGATGAACCGGCGCACGGGGTTGTCCAGCAGGAACGCGGCCTGGTGGGGGTAGGGGAACTCGCCTAATCGTCGTGTTTGCCGTAACAGGGTATCCACCCAGGTAGTCGACATACGCACCTCACAAAGGAGTCGATAAGGTTCACCTTACTCCTCCATTTGCATTGCGGCACAGTCGAACCGACGATCGCAAACGGGACCTGACCACCGAGACACTAGACGGTTAGGTTAACCTAAGTTACGCTCCGCATGTGGCCGAAATGGTGTCGTTGGGCGAAGTCCAGGAAACGCTGCTGATCCCGCTGTACGGGCGAGCGCTCGACGCCCGGCAGCGCCGGAGCGTGTTGCACGACCGCAAGGCGATCGAACTCGTCGAGTCGATCGACTACGACTTCGCCAAGTTCCGCGGACCGTCACTCGCCGGATCGGTGCTGCGGGCCTCGATCTTCGACGAGTACGTGCGCGGGTTCCTGCGCGAGCATCCCGAGGGCACCGTCGTCGACCTGGGCTGCGGCCTGTCGACCAGGTTCGATCGCCTGGACAACGGCCGGCTTCGCTGGTTCGATCTCGACGTCGCGGACACGATGGCGTTGCGGCGCAAGTTCTTCGACGACGGCGAGCGCTACACCATGATCGCCGGATCGATCTTCGACACGGACTGGTACGCACAGATCACCGAGCGGTCCGGACCGGTGTTCCTGCTGAGCGAGGCGGTGCTTCTCTACTTCCCCGACGAGCAAGTGCGCACCACGCTGAAACGGTTCGCCGCGACGTTCCCGGCGAGTCCACTGGCAATCGACACCGGCGGGACCATGATGATGAACAGCCAGGATCGCAATCCGGTGTTCAAAGCGGTTCCCGCACGGATGAAATGGATCTGCGACGACCCCGCGGACCTCGAACAGTGCGGTCTGCGACTACGCGAGTCACGCACCTTCGCCACGCCCCAGCCCGCCGTCGCCCGGACCTGGCCGACCCGATACCGCTACGGCCTCAAAGCCTTCGGCTGGACGACGCCGGTGAAGACCTACCGGCTCAACCTATTCGAGACGGTCGGCCGGGACTGACTGCCGCAGCACCGCTCGATACTCCCAGGCCTCCCACAGCGGATGCTGCGCCGAATGCCGTTGATCGGCACGGATTTCCACCCCGTCCAGCTCCATCCGCTCGACGGTCAGGCCGGTGCCTTCCACGAGCAGCAGCAGGTCTGCGGGGGTGTAGCAGCGACCGAACTGATCGAGAGCTTCCGCCTCTCGGCCGACGGGCCACCAGCGGTCGTTGAAACGACCGGCCACCGGGTCGTAGTCGTTCGAATTGGCGAGATCGATGGTGTAGGTGTCGTATTCGAGCTCACCCGCGATCCGCGCCCATTTCCACGGGCTGAACACGTCCACGATCATGCGGCCGCCCGCCGCGAGCCATTCCTCGCCGACCCGGCGCAGCAGGGTGCGCTGCTCGGCGTCGGTGCCGATGCCGAAACCGTTCCAATAGACCACGCAGTCGAACCGCCCCTCGAGGTCGACGGTGTAGAAGTCGCCCTCGACCACCCGTAGATCACGTCCCTCGACCAGTTCCGCGGCCTGCCGCGCACGCGTCGCACTCAATTCGACCGCGACCACCGAGTAGCCCCGATCTGCCGTGACGGCCGCGGTGAGGCCGCTGCCCGCGCCGAGTTCCAGGACCCGCCGTACACCGGGACCAGCCAACCGGGCGATCGCGTCCGCGCGCTGAAAGTCTTTCTCCTGCACCGTCTGTGGACCCCACCAGAGCGGGGCGGTCTCGAAGAACGGTTGCACCCAGTCCATGACCACGCTCCCACCGGTCGGCCGCGGGCGAGCCGATCAGCCCACCGGCGCCCATCCTGCCTCGGCGGTCGCACCGGGGAAAGCGAATATTCGCACGTAACCCGCTGTCCACGTTGTGGCACAGCAGATTTCACGAGCGACCGGTCAGTACGGCCGACGCACCACGCAGACCGAACGCTGCGCGTCGTAGCGGGCTTGATCGAGGCAGCGAAAGTGCAGGGTCGCCATGCGGCGGTTCGCGGAATCGAGGCAGCGGTAGAACACCGCGTCGTCGTCAGGGTCGGCGTAGTACCCCTCGTCTTTGTTCGCGTCCTGACAGAAATCGACGCCCGCCTCCAGCGGCACGACCGCATATTGCCTGATCACCGCGCCCCGGCCCGCCGCGTCGGGCAGATCGACCGCCGCCATGGTCGTCAGGGTGAGCAAAGCGACACCCAGAGACGGCAACGCTGCGGTCGCGGCCCCGGCGACGAGCACGCCCGCACGGCACACGGGGGCGGTTCGGATCTTCACGGCAGTCCTATCTACCCCGGTAACGAGGTGTCGACGGTTAGCTACTCCCCTGTATTCGGCTTCACGCACACGCTGGATCGGACTTCCCCGGGCGACAACCGGGGGAACCGACCGATGCCGCTGGTTTACCACGGGCCCCGATCCGGACCATTACCCTATGCGGCAACCGAAAACGGATTCGTTAGCCGAAAACTTCTGTGACGTGTCGCACAATCGGTTTAGCAGCAAACTCCCTGCTTAGGTAACGGTTCGGCAACTACCGAGGGCGCATTCCAAGATCGGTAGCATCTTCCATTCGCCTTTCGTTCACCCTGCGTTAACCATCTGTGACCATTCTGCGATCAGGTCAAGAAGCGACCTGGAGTTTGGTTACACCGAGGAGTTGTTCACCCACATTCGGAAAACGACCGCAACGGTAGGCACCATGCCCGCCGCGGTCGGCGGATCGGGATCCGGCAACGGACCCGCGAACCCAACCTTCCGCCACTTTCTCCGCATCGAGGATGCGGAGTTCCCCGCGACATCGCGGCCGGGCTCGCAGTGAGCGCCCCGGCATCGCCGCACTGAACGCGTCGCGTTTTCGGGACCAGGACGTCCCGCACAACAAAACCCCACAAAAGCACATCAGCCCGTCCCGGCGAGCGCCGACCCGCGCGCCCCGCCTCGGATCCGCGCTGCCCGCGCGCGCCCGGATCGAAACCTGTCCCCGACAAAGGAACCGATTTCGCAATGCCTGACAGACGCCTTTTCCAGCTCCGCCGCTCGTCGCTCCGCGAGGGTTGCACCATCGCGATCGCCGCAGCCGGCATCGTCGCCGTGGCCGCCTCCTCCGCCGTCTCGGTGGCCGACGACAGCGTCCCGTCTCGCATCGCGCTGGTCGCCGACCGGCACCTGGCCGCCCAACCCGTCGCCGCGGCCCTCCCGGCGCCCATGCCCGCCCCACTCCCCGCACCCGAGCCCGAGCCGATCCCGGCGCCGATGCCCGCGCCCACCTACCCGGACAACCTGGACGGCTGGATCCGCCAGGCGCTCGACATCATGGCGGCCAACAACATCCCGGGCAGCTACGACGGCATCCTGCGCAACGTGATGCGCGAATCCACCGGAAACCCGCAGGCGATCAATCTGTGGGACTCCAACGCCGCCGCGGGCATCCCGTCCAAGGGCCTGCTCCAGGTGATCGATCCGACCTTCCGGGCGTACCACGTCGAAGGCACCTCCTGGGACATCTACGACCCGGTCGCCAACATCGCCGCCGCCTGCAATTACGCGGCGCGCACCTACGGCTCGATGGACAACGTGCACGGCGCGTACTGAGCCACACAGACCGACGCCTTCCCGCGCCGCCGGCGGGGAGGCGTCGTCGCGTCCGTGCCGACCTGCGACTAGGGTCGTTCATCACCCGACCCTTTGGACTTCCGCGATGACCGATTACGCGCACAGCGACGCGGCGGCCAAGAGCCGCGCCGAAAAAGCCAAACGCCTCGCGGGCTATATCTGGCAGCGGGGCATCACCGGACCGGAACTGCTGGCGATGCCGGCCGCGACGCGCCGCAAGCTCGCCAGGGCCGCCGAGACCAACCCGCCGAGCACCGAGGAGACCTGGGGCACCGTCGCGGCACTGCTGACGGACAAGGACGAATGGGCCGCGCGGAACCCGGGCCATCCGGCCGCGCAGCGCGCGAACACCGACGAGAAGCTGCTCTGGGTGAAGCCGCCCATCACGCCGTGGTCGTAGCGAAAGACCTTGCGCAGCAGCGGTTTCAGCAGCGCTGAGGACGATTCGGTACGCTGGTGCCATAGACCCGCCGTCGACGACGACGTGATGGAGACCGCTATGACCGAGCGCAAGCCCGCGAGCCTCGATTTCGAATCGTGGATCGACAAGCAGATCCGCGAGGCGACCGAGCGCGGCGAATTCCAGAACCTGCCCGGCGCGGGCAAGCCGATCCCGCGCGGTAGCGACGACGAGAACTGGTGGCTGAAGGGCTATCTCCGCAAGGAGGGCGTGAGCGGCGACGCGCTGCTGCCGCCGTCGATCCTGCTGCGCCGCGATATCGAACGGCTGCCGCAGACCGTGCGCGAACTGCAGTCCGAGCGCGCCGTCCGGGAGACCGTGCGCGAGCTCAACAAGCGCGTCGTCGACTGGTTGCGCCTGCCGCACGGTCCGTACGTGCGGGTCGCACCGGTGGACACCGAAGAGATCGTCGAGCAGTGGCGCGCCGGACGGCGCAAGCCGCAGCGTCCGGCACCCGCCCCGGCGTCGCCGCCCGCGCAGTCCGGCGTCAGCTGGTGGCGTCGGCTCTTCGGCCGCTAGGACGCCTGACGGGCGCCGACCGAGGATTCCTCGACCGCGGTGACGACCTTGTCCGAGAGCGCCTGAATCGCTTCGGCCTCAGCGGGATCCACACAATCGATGAATATCTCGCGGACCAACCGCACGTGATTGGGGGCCGCGCGTTCGAGCAGGCGGCGGCCCGCCGGAGTCAGCTGGACGAGTACGCCGCGGGCGTCCTCGGCCACCGGCTGCCGATCGACGAGTCCGCGCGCGTCCATCCGCGCCAAATGCTTGGACAGCCTGCTCTTCTCCCAGCAGACCTCGGCCGCGAGATCCTTGGCCCGTAAGCAGTCACCCGGCGCGGCCGAGAGCGCGACCATCAGCTCATAGTCTGCCGCGGACACGCCGTCCTTGGCCAAGCCCGCGGCCAATGCCGCGTCCAGCCGCTGCCGCATGCGGACGTACGCCGTCCACGTCACCTGCTCCTCATCACTGAGCCACTCCATGGGAATGAAGTCTAGTCCCAGTTGGTTGACATGGACACCAACCCGCTCAGGAGGTCACGATGCCCGCCATCACCGTCCCCGACATCATGGTGCTGCCGCGCCTGCCCCGCCGCACCGAGACCATGCGCGACCGTGCCGTGCGCAGCGTGGTCAGCGCCCCCAAGCAGCGCGAAGGCGCGGGCTTCGAGGTACGCAGGCCCTTCCCGAGCATGGACCTGCGCACCGCCGATCCGTTCATCCTGCTCGACCAGATGGGTCCGGTCGCCTACGAACCGCACGAGGCCAAAGGCGCACCGTGGCATCCGCACCGCGGCTTCGAGACCGTCACCTATGTCATGGACGGCACCATGGTGCACCACGACTCCAACGGCGGCGGCGGTGTGATCGGCGAGGGCGACACCCAGTGGATGACCGCAGGCTCCGGCATCCTGCACGACGAGCTGCCCGCCGAAGAACTGGTCGTCGCGGGTGGCTGGTTCCACGGCATCCAACTGTGGGTGAACCTGCCGCGCGCACTCAAATTCGCTAAGCCGCGCTATCAGGATCTGCGCGGTAGCGAACTGACGCTGGTCACCTCGCACGACGGCGGCGCGCTGGTCCGGCTCATCGCGGGCTCGGTCGGCGGTTTCGAGGGGCCCGGCTCCACCTACACCCCGATCGCCTACGCACACGCCTCGATCAGCCCCGGCGGACAGCTGGAAACGCCTTGGCCGCAGCACTTCACGGCGATGGCCTACATCCTGTCCGGCACCGGCACCGTCGGCGCGGAACGCAGGCCGGTGCGCGAGGGCCAACTGGCGGTATTCGGTCAAGGTGACACCATCACCGTGAGTGCCGATGCGGCGCAACACAATCGAAGCGGCGAGTTGGAAGTGTTGCTGCTCGGTGGCCAGCCGATCCGGGAACCGGTCGTGCAATACGGGCCGTTCGTGATGAACACCCGCGCCGAAATCATCCAGGCGATGGACGACTACCAGGCCGGACGCATGGGAAACATCCCGGCAGAGCATCTGGCGGGCCATCGGCTCGGTGAGTGAGCGCAGCTGCGGACCGATCCCCTAATGCCCTAGTTCTCCGGCGACGCGGTTGACAAGAGGGCGAGCCGTCACAACAGTGGATGCGGCGTCCGGTCGGACGCCTATCCATCGCAGCAACTATTTAGAGGAATACATGAACGTTCGCCGGCTTACCTTCAGCGCTGCCGTCGCGGGACTGACCCTACTTGCGGCGCCGACCGCAGGGGCGCAGCCTCCCTCGGGTTCCTCCGGAACCGGATCGTCCGCCGTCGACACCGGATCGGCCGCGACCGGTTCGGCCGGTCTGACGCAGACCGGTTCCGCGGGTGGCGCTTTCGCCAACTGCGAAGACGCCAAGGCCGCCGGCCGGGCGCCGCTCTTTCGCGGCGAGCCGGGCTACGGTCCGCACCTGGATCCAGATGGTGACGGGTTCGCCTGCCCCACGGTCTGATACCCGTGAAAAACGAACACCCGGTGTGACGTACGCACCGGGTGTTCTGCTGTTCGGGGTTCGACGAATCAGCGGAAGATCTTGAGCAGCACCAGCCCGACGACCAGCGCCGCCGCGCCGAGCAGGCTGTACTTCACCTTGGGCTCGTTCAGCTTTCGCAACACGATCTGCTTGCTGTCGCTGGCGATCCGCTGCGGATCGGCACGCACCGCGAGCTCGTCGAGCGTGCTCGCCAACCGTGTGCGCGCAGCCTCGATCTCCTGCTCGATCCGCTCGGTGTCCTTTGCCACGTTCCGGCCTCCTGTATTTGATATGCGCGCCGGGGCTCGAATCGCGTGCGTGTTCGGCCGTCGCGGGTCACCCTCAGCTCCCGGACGAGTCTATCGGTCCGGTCGTAGTTCGCTCGAGCGCGCGGTGCCCTGTCGGTCCCGACAAGTGTCGCGCGGGTCCGCGGGCGCGGGCCTGTCGTAATCGCCAGTGTCGTTCTGTCTGTCCCCGGACTGTCCGAGCCTTCGATTACCGTGCAAGACGTGACCGACAACCAACGACTCTCCCCCGGTGATGCCGCCCCCGATTTCACGTTGCCCGACGCCGACGGCAAGGACGTGTCGCTCGCCGACTACCGCGGCCGCAAGGTGATCGTGTACTTCTACCCGGCCGCGAGCACCCCCGGCTGCACCAAGCAGGCCTGCGACTTCCGGGACAACCTCGCCGAACTCGACGGCGCGGGCATCACCGTGCTCGGCATCTCGCCGGACAAGCCCGCGAAGCTGGCCAAGTTCCGCGACGCCGAACAACTCACCTTCCCCCTGCTGTCGGACCCCGACAAGTCCGTGCTCACCGCCTGGGGCGCCTTCGGCGAAAAGACCATGTACGGCAAAACCGTCACCGGCGTGATCCGCTCCACCTTCCTCGTCGACGAGAACGGCAAAATCGAGGTCGCCCAATACAACGTCCGCGCCACCGGCCACGTAGCCAAACTCCGCCGCGACCTCTCGGTCTGACCGACCGCGATGACCGATCGCGCTATTTGGCAGGTTGCCGTGGGGATGGGGAAGCCGGCTCGGGAAGGTCCGGGGGCGCTGTCGAAGAACGCCGCTGATCAGATCGCGAGCTGGTCGGCGGCGTCGGTCCAGCCCTACGCCTCGACGGAGCGGATGAATTGTTCGTAGCCGTCCAGGAGGCGGGCCAGGCCGAAGGCGAAGTCGGCGTCGTCCCAGTCGGCGTCCACCTCGTCGAAGGCTTGGGCGGCGAGGGCTCGGGTCAGGGCGGGGAAGCGTTGGGGGTCGAGGACCCGGCTCAGCATGGCCGGGTACTCGTCGTTGTCTTCGTCGTCGCCGCCCATTTCGCGCGCCACCCGAAGGCGTCCGAGCACGTACAGCGAAACATTCATGACCAGTTGCAGTTTGGTCGATTCGGGCACCGCGCTGTCGGCGAAGGTCGCCAGGCCCGCGTCGAGCCAGGCCATATTGCACGGCCCCACCGGCGGCGTCGCCAGCGGCAGACTCAGGAACCACGGATGCCGCCGGATCTGCTTGACCTCGGCCCAGGCCCAGGCCTCGATACCGACCCGCCAGCCCTGGCCGACCGGCAGCTCCGGCGGCTGCCCGAGCACCCGGTCCGACACGAGCGCGAGCAGCGTGTCCTTGCTGTCCACATAGCGGTACAGCGACATCGCGGTGAAACCGAGATGCTTCGCGACGCGGCTCATCGATAGCGCGCCCACCCCTTCGGCATCGGCCACCTCGATGGCCGCGTCGATCACCTGATCGAGGCTGAGCCCGCGTTTCGGCCCGCGGGTGCCCTGCTCGTCCATTCCCCACAGCAGGGCGAACGATTTGGCCAGCACCTCCGCGCCACTCGTCTCCGGGGTGTCCATCACTGTCGACCTCTTTCTCTGCAGCACCTCTTGCCCCGCGTCGAAAACTGCGTACTATCTAAACAAAGTTTATCGCATACACAGTTTCGATCCGAGGAACACTATGACAGTTCCATCCATCCCCGCCGTCAGCATCAGCGGGTTGACCAAAGCCTTCGGCAGCCGGGAGGTGCTGGCCGGTATCGACCTCGAAGTCGCGGCAGGCACGGTCTTCGCGCTGCTCGGCCCGAACGGAGCGGGCAAGACGACTATGGTCCGCATCCTCGCGACGCTGGCCCGCGCCGATGGCGGCGAGATCCGCGTCGCCGGTCACGATCTGGCCCGTGAACCCGACGCCGTGCGCAAGCTCATCGGGGTCACCGGCCAGTACTCCGCCGTGGACGAGGTACTCACCGGAGCGGAGAACCTGCGCCTGATGGGCCGCCTGCTGCATCTGAGCAGCCGAGAATCCGCGCGCCGGACGACCCGGCTACTCGCCCGGTTCGATCTCACCGAGGCCGGCGCCGCGCGCGTCGCGACCTATTCCGGCGGGATGCGCCGACGGCTCGACCTGGCGATGAGCCTGATGGGCCAACCGCGGATCATCTTTCTGGACGAACCGACCACCGGCCTGGACCCACGCAGCCGCCGAGAGTTGTGGCAGGTGATCCGAGATCTGGTCACCGACGGCGTGACGATCTTCCTCACCACCCAGTATCTGGAGGAGGCCGATCAGCTCGCCGACCGAATCGCGGTGCTGCACAACGGAAAGATCGTCGCGCAGGGCACGGCGGCCGACCTGAAACAGCTCGCGCCCGGCGGGCACATCCAACTGTCGTTCGCGGATCGGGCGGGACTGGCCGCCGCCGCGCGGGCAGTACCGGACGCCGAGATCGATGTCGACCAGCTGAAGTTGCTGGTGCCCTCGGACGGCAGTGTCGGCACCCTCAAACAGCTGCTCGATCGGTTCGATGACCAGGCGATCACCATCGAAGGTCTCGCCATCCACACCCCCGACCTCGATGACGTGTTCTTCGCGCTCACCGGGCATCCCACTGTGCAGAAGGCGGTAGCGCTGTGACCATGTCGACCGTCGTGCAGGATTCGGCCACCATGCTGAGCCGCAATCTGCGCCATACCCTGCGCAGTCCCGACTCGATGATCGTGACGATCGCGCTACCCGTCGTGATCCTGCTGATGTTCGTCTACGTGTTCGGCGGCGCGATGAACGTCGGCACCGCCTATGTCGACTACATCGTGCCGGGCATCATCCTGTTGTGTGCCGGATTCGGTTCGGCGACAACGGCGGTCAGCCTGTCCACCGATCTGGACAACGGCATCATCGACCGCTTCCGGACCATGGCCATCGCGCGATCCTCGGTGCTCACCGGGCACGTCGTGGAAAGTCTGCTGCGCAACCTGATCACCACGACGATCGTGATCGGCGTGGCGGTCGCGATCGGCTTCCGGCCTACCGCCGACCCGCTGCGCTGGCTGGCCGCCTACGGCATCATCGCGCTGTTCGTACTCGCTCTGTCGTGGGTGGCGGCGGCGTTGGGCGCGCTGGCGAAGAATCCGGAGGCCGCGAACGCAGCGACCTTCTTCTTCATGTTCCTGCCCTACGTGAGCAGCGCATTCGTACCCCCGCAGTCGATGCCGAGCTGGCTGCACCGGTTCGCCGAGCATCAACCGGTGACCCCGGTGACCGAAACCATGCGCGGCCTGCTGCTCGATACCCCGATCGGGAACAGCGCATGGCTGGCCGTCCTGTGGTGCGCAGGCATCGGAACAGCAGGCTATTTCGCCGCGGGCGCATTGTTTCGCCGCCGCACGACGAACTGAGACTGCGGCGACGAAATGGCGCGGTGGTACGCTTTCCGATATGGCCGCGCCTGTCTCTGCGGGACCGAAATCCATCAGTAGGATACGGACCGTCTTATGCATCGCGATACTCGTCGGCGTTGTGGCCGTACGCCTCTCGTCGTTGCCGAAATGGGAATCGCTGACCGCCTACCTGGTGGCGACATTTACGACACTGCTCGCGATCGCGGCCGTGCTCTGGATTTCAGCGATACTGATCAGGCGACCGATTGTCGGCCGCGGACGGTCTGTGGCGATCTCGGCGGCGGCCGCCATATCAGGTGTCCTGCAAATATTCAAGGCGATATTCGCAACAACAGGACACGACGAACTCGTTTTCTCCGATCATGCACTGGTCAACCCACCGGAATCCCTGGTCTATTTCAATATGCCACTGGTCGTCGCCAGCACACTGGATATTCTGCTGTGGCTGATCTGCGTGACGCTATCGCTGAGCGTCACGTATGCACTGAAACGTCGCTGACAACTCAGCCGACAGCACTCAGTTCAGCCCACAGAGTCGCCATACCTCGGCGTCCTTTTGATAGACCGCCGAGAACCTGACACTGTTGTCCGAGTCCAAGCCTTCCACGTAGCGTGCGTATCGCACGGTCACCGCCGCGCTGCCCACATTGCCGACCACCTTGACATCCGAGACATCGGTGACGTTCCCGGGACCGCGTGCCGCGGTATCCGATTTCGCTTCGTCAGCGAATGCCTCCGGGCCAGTCCGCTCCAATTCCGATTTCAACTGACCGCACGAGATATTCAGCAAAGCGGTCAGGTCGCCGTTGTTGTATGCACCGATCGCTCGATCGGTGACCGTGGATATCTGCCCCCGAGTCGCTTGATCGACTTTCTGGTCACGCTCTTCGAGAACCCGGCGATCATCAGGCGCCGCGTCGTCGTTCGAACAACCCAGCGGGACGGCGGCGAGAGCCGCCACGATCAATATCCGCGACACGGTCTTGGTGAGCGCTACCATGTTCCATTCTTTCCAGGCAAGGGCGGTTGGATGGCGGTGACGACGGTCCAGTACACTTCGGCATTCTTCCGGCAGAGCTCGTAGCGCGGATCCAAAGTGCCATAGGTGTACGCGCAATTCTGCATCATGTCGGCGTACAGCTGATTGTTGCAGAAATTGTTCGTCCCGCCGCGTTCCAAGCATTGATCATGGCGCGCACAAGGCCCCCGGAAGTCTGCGTTCGCACCAGGGCTGGGCAGCTGGTCGGGCGAGCCCGAGCAGTAGTCGTGCATATAGACCCAACTATTGCAGGTTCGCCCCGAGGGTACGCGCGCGCAGTCCGGGTCATAAATATAGTCGTCGGGTATTTCAACCTTCTCGCCCGAGCCATTGAGCGCACTGTGACCGCGGCAGCTGCCGTCGGGGTTTCGCCCGAGCGGGCACAGGGCTGCTTGCCGAACAGGCACCGGGATACTCGGTGGCGCCGGCGTCTGTTCCACGGCAGGTGGTACACGTTCCGGCGGCAAGGGTCGCGTCGGCACCGGCACGCCGACCGGAGGTGACGGTGAGTTGCCGGGCAGCGCAGGAGGCGACGCTCCCGGTACCGGCACTATCGGCGTGCCGTTGCCCGGACCGACCGGCGGGGGCGTGAGGGCTCCAGCCCTACTGCCGCCAGTGGTGGCACCGGGCGGCTGACCCGGCAGCACGGGCGCCGACGCAGGCGGCGTGGTCGGTGGCCCGGTCGGCGGCCCCGGCGGCGGAGGCTTGGGCACGGGGATACACGGCCAACCGGGATGCATCTGCTGCCACTGCTCACACGGAATGTCGGGCTGAGCAGCCGCGAGCGGCGGACGGAGGATCACCACCACGCAACCCCAGACCAGCAGGACCACGGCGACAACAGCCGTGGCGACCCGAAGGTGTCGACGCCAAGGGAGCGGACGAGCGGGAACAGGCGCGCATCGGCTTACATTCAGCGACCGATCGGTAACGATGGCTACCAAGCCGGTAGCAACTCCCGAAATGGCTCTCTGGCTAAGTAAATCCACAAATACCCCCCAAGGAATCCCCCACCTACCCACCAACGAAGACGATCAAGAGGATCGTTGTGGCAACACTTTAGCAAACTATATGGGCACGGGCATCCACACAGCCCACTGCGAACGCGGCACATGAGAACGGCCCGGTGCTGGCGAAGCACCGGGCCGTCGACATTGCGCTGTTTACACGGGCGAGAACTGCTGGGCCGCCCACTGCAACATCATGCGGAAGTGGTTGTCCCACCACGCGTAGGACTCGGGGGTGAAAGCGGCCGGCGGCGGGGTCTCGCCGGGGAACAGCAGCGCACCGTTGGGCGCGCCGACCTTGTTCGTCCCCGGGAGCATGCCGGAACCCGAGGTCAACGGGGCGACCGCGTTGGTCTCGGCCTCGTGCGCCGCACCCTCCGCGAGCAGCGGCTCCGGATGCTCCAGTCCGCTGCCCCACCGCTGCGTGGAGTACTGCGGCCCGAGGTCCGCCGGATCGATGGTCACCACCGTCAGATCCGGGACGTGCGCGGAAACCGGCACGCGCCGATCGAGCACCGGGCCGTCGCCCCCGCGATCCTCGCCGGTCGCGCCCCCCGGCCCGCCCGCGACCATCTTGGACTCGGCGGTGACGTGCGCGTCCTTCACGACCGCACCGGGCAGCGTGCGCGACGAACCACCGGCGACGTAGACCCCGCCTACCACGAGACCTCCCGCGAGCACGCTGGCCGCCGCGAACACCGCCGTACCGCCGCGCACCCGCCGCACCTTCTCCGGTGCGAGGCCGAACTCGTCCAGATCGGCCATCGCGTACAGCGCCGCACCCGCGGCGGACGCGGCCGAAGCCGTCTTGCACGGAATCACCGGCGCGCCGAAGCCGTCCACGGCCGCGACCACCGCGGGTTTGCCTGCGGCGGAACCGATCAGCACCACCGCGTCGGGCCGGACCGCGGCCGCCTCGAACTGGTCCCAGGCCGCGGTGACCGCGGCGCCCATCGCCTCGGCGGTCGCGCCGCCGGACTGACTGGTCGCCGCGACGATCCGGCGCCGCTCCCGATCGACCAGCGTGAAGGCCTGATACCCCGGCACGACCTCACAGATCAGCAGGTCGTCGAACTCGTCGAGCCAGGTCATCACGGCCGCCACGCTGAGGTGGGCCGATTTCGACGACACCAGCGAGGCCGTGTGCCATCGCCCGCTCGCCAGCCTGGTGACGATCGCGCGCCGCTCGGCCGCGTCCCGGTAGGTGACCGCGGCGCCGGCGATCTCGTGCTCGGGACCGAGTTCGGCGGCGAGTTCGTCCATCGCCGTCTCGACCGCTTCCGCCAGTTCGGCCTTGCTGTCGCTGTGCGTACGCCGCACCCGATGCAGCAGCACGCGCTCGGGTAGCCGGGAGCCGGTGTCGGCGAAAGCTACCGCGTGCACGGCGCCACGTTCGGTGGAGACGCCGAGAGTTACCACTGATCGAGCTACCACTGATCGCGCCTTCCTGATCCTTTCGCGCGTCTGCAGCCACGCGCGCTCGGTATGTGTTCGACGCCGAATTCGATCCGGATGGGTGGTGAATTCGGACAGAAGAGGAACACGCAGATGCCCGGCGCGTGTCGTGCGAGTGTCCCTACCGTTAGCCTGGATACGTGGAAGTACGCGCGGAGGCCAGGTCGAAGCAACGGCTGGACCCTGCGTTGGAGCTGCAGGACGACCCACAGGAGCTCATGCCGCGGCGACGGCCGACGCAGGAACGCAGCAAGCGAAAGTTCGACGCGCTCTTGCAGGCGTCCAGAGAACTGCTGGTAGAGGTCGGATTCGAATCGTTCACCTGTGAAGAGGTGGCGGCCAGAGCCGAGGTGCCGATCGGCACCCTGTACCAGTTCTTCGCCAACAAGTACGTGATCGTCTGTGAGCTGAATCGGCAGGATCTCGTGGCCGTTTCGCGCGAGCTCGCCGACTTCCACGGCGAGATCCCGTCGCTGGACTGGCTGCGCCACATGAACCAGTTCGTCGACCACATGGCGAATCTGTGGATGACCGACCCGTCCCGGCGCGAGGTGTGGCTCGCGATGCAGTCCACCCCGTCGACGCGGGCCACCGGCGCGATCCACGAGAAGGAGTTCGCCGAGGTCGTCGCGCAGATGCTGCGGCCCCTCACGCCGCGCACCCCCCGCGCGCGGCGCACCATGATGGCCGAGGTTCTGGTGCACGTCGTCTACTCGATGCTGAACTTCTCGGTGCAGGACGAGCAGAGCAACGCCGAGGCGGTGTCGGAACTCAAGCGGCTGATGGTCGCCTATCTGCTGGTCGCGGAGAAGGAATCGCGCTCGGCCAGCCAGCGCTGACCGTCGCGGCGCGCCCGGTTCCGCGGACACTGCATGAGCGATCACGTCGCAATCATGCCGTTTGTCGTAATCTGGCGGGCGAACCGGCGCACCCTTTGTCGCCGGACCAAAAGAGAGTTACCCTCCAGTTAATGGCGACTCGTCCGACCCCCGCGGACCGCCGCGCCCTGCTGGCTCGGCTGCTCACGCATGCCACCGACCTGACCACCACCGCGATCGAACGGATGCGCGTCGAGGTGCCCTCGTACGGGCGACTGGACACCGAAGAGATCCTGCCGACGGCGGTCAGCACCGTCGAGCAGGTGCTGCGCACCCTCGCCGCCGAGAGCGAGCTGACCGAGCCCGAGCTGGCACTGTTCACCGAACACGGCAAAATACGCGCCCGGCAAGGGATTCCGGTGCACGAGATGTTCAACGGCTGGCGCTTCGCGGTGCGGGTGGCGACCGACGAGACCATCACCATGGGCCGAAAACTCGGGCTGACCGACCGGCAGTTGCTCGACCTGGCCAATGACATTCTCGCCGTGACCGATTCGGCGATCCTCGCGGTGGCACGCGGGCACCTCGAGGTGGAGTTCCAGCAGACCCTGCACGATCAGCAGCACCGGTCCGATCTGGTGCGCGGGATCCTGTTCGGCACCCTCGCGGCCGCCGAAATCCGGGTCCAGGCAGAGCGTTACGGCCTCGACTCGTTCCGCGTCTATCACGCGGTGCGCGCCCGGCCGAGCGCCGCCGTGCCGGTCGAAGCGTTGGTCAGGGCGCTCGAGCCCGCGGGTGATCGGCCGCACGCGCTGTTCGCGGTCATCGACGGTGATATCGCCGGAATCGTCGATGCGGCACCGACCGTCGAGCTCCCGACCGCGGTCGGGATCGGCCCGGCCGCCCGGCTGGACCGGATGGAACCGTCGTTCCTGCGCGCCACCCGCGCGATGGCGACCGCCGACGCCTTCGAGCTCACCGGCGTGCACACCCTGGCCGACCTCGGGCTGTTGCCGGCGGTGCTGGCCGACAGCGAGGTGGGCGAGGAACTCGATCGGCGCTATCTGCTGCCGCTGGGTGAAAGCGAAAGCGCGGCAACGCTGCTCGACACCGCACAGCACTACCTGAGCAACGGCATGCGGGTGGACCACACCGCGAAAGAGATGGGCCTGCACACCAATACGGTGCGCTACCGGCTGCGCCGCTTCCAGGATCTGGTCGGGATCGATCTCACCGATCCCGACCGCGCCCTGGAAGCGTGGTGGGCGCTGCAGCGCAGGCGGCTGCGGCGCACCCACCGGGACTGATCGTCAGCCCTGGCCTTCGCGGCCCGCGATCAGATCGGCCAGTTCGCCCGGGTCCTCCAGCACCACCATCGCGGCGGCCATGTCGCCGTCGTGCGTGAGCGACAGGTGAACCCTTGCGCGCGGCAGGAATTCGGCGGCGAGGCCGTGCAGCTTGATGCTCGGCCTGCCCCACGCGTCGTTGACCACTTCGATCAGCGGGTAGGGGTTGTCGCCGATCTGCGGACGGCGGGCGAACCGAGACGATGCCCAAGCCTTGAGCACCGCCTCCTTCGCCGCCCACCGCGCCGCATAGCTGCGGGCCGGATCGGTCCCCTTGCTCTGACAGTAGCGTCGCTCGCCCGCGGTGAAACTTTCCCGGAGCATGGTGGTTCCGGCACGTTCGAGCTGTTCGGCGAACTCGGAGACAGTCACCAAGTCCAAGCCGATACCGAGGATCGTCATAGAGCGGGAGCCTACGACGCGCCCTGGCCGCTCGCGCGCGCACCATCCGCCGCGAGTTGCGCATCCGATACCGCCGCACCGCACGCGAAGCCGTCGGCCCGGTATGCGCCGTCACCACCGAGGCGCGCCTCGGTCGACAACAACACGTCGGCCTCGAGCTGCCGCGACCGCTTGGCCGGGGTGCCGTCGCCGCCGAGGCGACGGTCGGCCGGGCGCTCGTACAGCGGCGCACCGCCGCACATGGCCTCGGCGAAGCGCTGCCGGCCCGCGAGCTGACGCTCCTGCGCCTGCCGCTGGTAGGCCTCCCGCCGGGACGGCTCGATCGCCTGGATGAACGCCTCCGGGTGCACCACCGCGAGCAACCCGTTGACGTGCCCGAAGCCGAGCGAGGTCAGCAGGCCCGCCTTCAGCGGGAAGCGCTCGCCGAAGCGCAGCGGCTCCCGTGCCCACACCAGGTGCGGGTAGGCCTGCATCTTGTCGTCGACACAGTCCAGACTCCGGTTCGGCGGCACCACACCGTTTTCCAGCACCTGGCACAGGCCGATCAGCTGGAACGCGGCCGCGCCGCCCTTGGCGTGTCCGGTCAGGCTCTTCTGCGAGACGACGAACAGCGGCGCGCCGGCGGACCGCCCGATGGCCGTGGCCAAGCGGGTGTGCAGCTCGGACTCGTTGGGGTCGTTCGCCGCGGTCGAGGTGTCGTGCTTGGACAGCACCGCGATGTCGTCCGGGGTGACGCCGAGCTTGCGCAGTTCGGCGGCGATCCGGGACTCGCGCCCGCCGCGGCCCGCGCCGAGCGCACCGAGACCGGGCGCCGGGATGGAGGTGTGCACGCCGTCGGCGAAGGACTGCGCGAAGGCGACCACGCCGAGCACCGGCAGGCCCATCTCCACCGCCACGTCACCGCGGGCGAGCAGCACGGTGCCGCCACCCTGCGATTCCACGAAGCCGCCGCGGCGACGGTCGTTGGCGCGGGAGAAGTACCGATCGCTGATGCCCTTGGCGCTCATGGCCGCCGAGTCCGCGGTGGCGGACATGTCACCGAAGCCGACGATGCCCTCGATACCGAGATCGTCGAAGCCGCCGGCCACCACCAGGTCGGCCTTGCCGAGGCGGATCTTGTCGACGCCCTCCTCGACCGACACCGCGGCCGTGGCGCACGCCGCCACCGGGTGCACCATCGCGCCGTAGCTGCCGACGTAGGCCTGCACCACGTGCGCGAGCGCCACGTTCGGCAGCGCCTCCTGCAGGATGTCGTTGGCCCGCGACTCGCCGAGCAGGTTGTCGATGTAGAGCGAGCGCATCGAGGACATGCCGCCCATGCCGGTGCCCTGGGTATTGGCGACCTGGCTCGGGTGCACCCAGCTCATCAGCTCGGCCGGACTGAAGCCGGAGCTGATGAACGCGTCCACGGTGCAGACGACGTTCCACAGGGCGACGCGGTCGATGGAGTTCACCATCTCCGCGGAGATGCCCCAGACGGTCGGATCCCAGCCGGTGGGGATCTGGCCGCCGACGGTGCGCGACAGCTTGGCCCGGCGCGGCACCCGAATCTCGGTGCCCGCCTTACGGATCACCGTCCAGTCGCCCGAATCCGGCACCGGCACGATCACCGTGTGCTCGGGGTCGGCCTCGTGGAAGGCGCGGGCCTCGGCCTCGCCGCCGACCGTGAAGGTCAGGTCCTGATCGAGGAACACCGAGGTCATCAGCGGCGCGCTGTTGTCGACCATGGCGCCGTCGTCGCCGTAGCGACGCACGCCGCAGCGCGCGACCACCACGTCGTGGTACTTCTCGGCCAGTTCCGACTCCGGCACGTAGTCACCGGTCTCGGCGTCGTACCAGCCCGGCTTGGGCTCGTTCTCCCAGGTGACCAGGCCGGTGGTCCAGGCGAGTTCGAGCACGCCCGCGGCCGAGAGCTGGTCTTCGACCTCCATCTCGAACCGGGTGCGCGCCGAGCCGTACGGGCCGAGCTCGCCGGCTCCGACAATCACCACCATGTCGGCGAGATCGGCGGTGACCGTGCCCCATTCGGGCACCGGCAGCACCGAGGTCAACGCGGGCGGTGCGGGCAGCGCCGGAATGGTCGCGGTCGCATCGGCTTCCGCGTTCTCCGCGGCCGCCTGCTCCGCGGCCTGTTTGGCCAGTGCGGGCAGGTCGAGCTTGGCCCTGGCCAATCCGCCGGTCAGGTCGATCTGCTGCGGGCCGGCCAGGGTGACCTGACGCGCCCGCGAGGTGCACCACTTGAGCAGCTCGTCGGCCATCTCGGTGGTCGACCAGGTCTGCACGCCGGCCTCTTCCACCGCGGCGACCATCGGATCGTTGTGCCCCATCAGCCCGGTGCCGCGCACCCAGCCGATCAGCGCGTGCACCAGGGTGACCCGCGCGGACCACGACTTCTCCGCCCGCCACTTGGCCACCACCGCGTCCAGCGCGGCCTTCGACTCGCCGTACGCGCCGTCGCCGCCGAACATGCCGCGGTTGGGCGAACCCGGCAGCACCACATGCAGTTTCGCGTCGACGTCGTGGTCGGCGCCGAGCACCGACAGCCCACCGATCAGCCGCTCGACCGACCAGAGCAGCACGCGCATCTCCATTTCCGCGCGCGCACCGGCGTCGGACAGGTCACCGGCCACCCGCGGCGCCGCGAACGGCAGCAGCATGGTCGGCGTCATCGCGTCCTTGGTCTTGATCTTCGCGCCGCCGGCGTTGTCGACCTGCTCGGTGCCGATCCACTCGATGAGCGCATCGATGTCCTGGTAGGACGCCATGTTGGCGGGCACGACCCACAGTGCCGCGCCGTGCCGGGCGTTGTCGCGGTACAGCTTCCGGTAGAAAGCGAGCCGGGCGTCGTCGAGACCCGAGGTGGTCACCACGACGGTGGCGCCGCCGCCGAGCAGTCGCCCGGTCACCGCGGCCGCGATGGAACCCTTGCTCGCGCCGGTGATCACCGCGATATCGGCGGACCAGATGCCGCGATCGTCGGTGCTCAGCGCGGCCTCGGCGATCTGCGCGTAGACCCCGGCCAGCACCGAACGGGCCTCGTGCTTGGCCCGCTCGCGCCACCAGTTGGCCTGCGCGGCAACGGCTTCACCCGCACCGAGGAAGCCGGTCACCGGCAGCGCCGCGGTCTCGGCGTCGTTGCCGAGCCACAGCCGGGCCAGGTCCTCACGGGCCGTGGCCCACCGGTCGTCGAGCAACACGGCCTTGCGCGCGTCGAACGCGGGCGCGACCAAACGCGGCCAGTCCGAACCCAATTCGGCCGAGACCAGATCGACCAGCGAGGTGTCGGTCGCCTCCGGCGCGGACACCTGCTCGGTCAGGCCGAGCTGATCGAGCACCACCCGGGCGGCCGTGGCGAGCACGCCGTCCCGTCCGGTGATCTGCTCGGTGAACTCGCCGAGCGCGGCCGCGTCGACGGTGGCACCGCCGCCGCCACCGGCCGAGGGCAACGACACCGCGACACCGCGACGCGCGGCGACCGCCTGCACGGCGGCGTCGATGGCGGCGTCCACCGCGGCACCGTCACCCAGCGAACCGGCGACCAGGCCGCCGAGTTCGCCGCCGCGAACGCTCGCGCCCTCGCGGGTGCCGAGCGAGACCTCGGCGGTGACGTGGCTGGCCCAGCCGTCACCGAGTTCCCAGACCTTCTTCACGCGTTCGGCGATCGCGGCCGGGCGCTTGCCCGACGGGCCGAACACCTTGCGCAGGTGATCGCCGATCGAGTCGGTCAGCACCGAGCCGAACGGCTTGTAGGTGCGGGCGAGCCGCTCCACGGTCGCGGCGAGCGCACCCATGTCTGCGTCCGCCGCGCCGTCGATGGCGCCGAGCGAAAGCTCCGAACCGAGGTCGACCAGCAGCTGGTTGCGGCGCGAGGACACACCGTCGCAGAGGCCTTCGATGGTGTCGACCGGGCCGATCTGATCCAGCCGCAGCTTCGTCCACAGCGCGATGAGCACCCGGGTGGCGTCGGCGGCGGTGAAGACGATGTCGTCCGGGCGGGGGCCGCCGGAGCTCGGCGCCGGTGCGGCGACGGCGCCGCCGCCGCGACGGGCGCCGCGGCCGT
>NZ_BAUA01000045.1 GCF_000710915.1 Nocardia brasiliensis IFM 10847 | reverse complement strand
GGGCACGGTCGTCGAGCGGTTGGCGCACCCGCAGAACCTGGCGTACGTGATCTACACTTCCGGTTCCACGGGCGTGCCGAAAGGCGTTGGCATCACGCACCGCAACGTGGTGCACCTGGTGGCGCAGGCGTGGTCGATCGAGCCAGGGGAGCGGGTGCTGGTGCACTCCTCGATCGCCTTCGACGCCTCCACCTACGAGATCTGGCCCGCGCTGTGCGGTGGCGCGACCCTCGTGCTGGCCGGTGCCGAGCGCTCGGACCCGGCGGAGCTGACCCGGCTCATCGCGACGGGCTCGGTGACGAAGATGTTCGCGACGCCGCCGCTGCTCGCCGCGCTGCTGGAACACGTGGAGTCGTTGTCCGGCAACCCCTTGCGGTCGCTGCGCCGGATCATCGCCGGCGGTGCCGAGCTGACCGCGGGCGTGGTGCGCAAGGCGACTGCACACGCTGCCGGTGTGCAGATCATGAACGGCTACGGACCCACCGAGACCACGGCGTGCGTGACCGACCACGACGCCGTACCGGACGCGGTCGGCGCGGTGCCGATCGGGCGGCCGGTGCCCAATACGAGGGTGTACGTGCTCGATTCGTGGCTGAACCCGGTGCCGCTGGGCGTGCCCGGCGAATTGTATGTGGCCGGTGCGCAATTGGCGCGCGGCTACCAGAGCCGAGCGGGGCTGACGGCGGCGCGTTTCGTGGCCGACCCGTTCGATTCCGCCGGTGGGCGGTTGTATCGCACCGGTGACGTGGTGCGCTGGACGGCGGCCGGGGTGTTGGAGTTCGTGGGCCGGGCCGACGATCAGGTGAAGATCCGGGGGTTCCGCGTCGAGCCCGGCGAGGTGGAAGCGGCTCTGGCGCAGCATCCTTCGGTCGCGCAAGCGGTCGTGCTCGCCCGCGCGACCGAGACCGGAGGCAACCAGCTGGTGGGTTACGTGGTCGCTACCGGTGCCGAACACGAGCTCGACGGCGCCGAGGTGCGCGGCTTCGTCGCCGCGCGGCTGCCGGAGTTCATGGTGCCCGCCGTGGTGACGGTGCTGGACGCCCTGCCCCTGACCGCGAACGGCAAACTCGATCGCGCCGCGCTGCCGGACCCCGAGTTCGTCTCCTCGGCTCGCTATCAGGCGCCGCGGACCACCCAGGAGCAGGTGCTGGCGGCCGTGTTCGCGGAGGTGCTCGGGGTCGACAAGGTCGGGGTCGACGACAGTTTCTTCGAGTTGGGCGGCGACAGCATTCGGTCCATTCAGGTCGTCTCACGGGCGCGGGAACGCGGGGTGCAGATCAGCCCGCGCGAGGTGTTCGAGTACCGGACGGCGGCGGGCTTGGCGGCGGTCGCGGCCGAGCGCGGCGTCGGCGCGACGGTGCCTGCGGAGTTGCCCGGCGGTGGTGTCGGGTGGATGCCGCTGTTGCCGGTGGCGCGTTTCGTCCGGGAACTGGGTTCGGGTTTCGACAGTTTCACGCAGTCGCTGTTGCTCGAGCTGCCGCCGGGAATCGATCGGGCGGGTTTGCTGGCCACCTTGGGAGCGGTGCTGGATCGCCACGATGTGTTGCGGGCGCGGTTGGTCGACGACGAGCGCGGCGCGGGGCTCGAGGTGGCACCGGTCGGCGCGGTGGACGTGGGCAGCCTCCTGCACCGCGTGGACGTCGCCGACCAGGACGCCGACGAGTGCGCCGCGGTGCTCCGCGCGCAGGTCGAATCCGCGGCCGCCCGGTTGGCTCCGGCGGCCGGGGTGCTGGTGCAGTTCGTCTGGTTCGACGCCGGGCCCGCGCGGCCGGGCCGGCTGTCGATCGTCGCGCACCATCTGGTGATCGACGGGGTGTCCTGGCGAATCCTGTTGCCCGACTTGGCCGCCGCCTGGGGGCAGGTGGCGACGGGCTCGGTGCCGGTGCTGCCGACGGCAGGCACGTCGCTGCGCCGCTGGGCGCACGGACTGGCCGAAGCGGCGACCGGCTCCCGGTGGACCGACCAGTTGCCGTGGTGGCGAACGGTACTCGAACGCCCCGATCCGGTGCTGGGTGCGCGGCCGTTGGACCCGGCCGTCGACGTGATGGCGACCGTCGAGCACGTGCGGGTCGAGCTGCCTGCGGCGGTGACCGAGACGCTGCTGACCGCGCTGCCCGCGGCGTTCCACGGCGGGGCCGAGGACGGTCTGGTGGCGGCATTGGCTGTGGCCGTGCACCATTGGCGGCACAGTCGGGGCCGGTGCGCGGGTCACGCCGGGG
>NZ_BAUA01000046.1 GCF_000710915.1 Nocardia brasiliensis IFM 10847 | reverse complement strand
GCGGGGAGGTCTAGGTGTCGGACGGTGTTGAGTTGGCTCCTCAGGGGTTCGTCCGTCGGATTGGTGTCCACGTGTCCCACCAGTCGGTCCAATCCATCTCGACGCGGACGAGGTTAAACGTTGAGGCAATTTCTAGAAAGTGGTCGCCCCATCCCCACCAGTCCACGATTGTGAATGTTCGATCAAACAGGCTGAGGTAATAGCCAGCAGGAATCTGTTGGCCTTTATTCTCGGGCGCAAACACCGCTATGGCAACAAGTCCGAGCGCAGTGAAAGCGGGAAGGCGCAGCTCACCTTCATCGGCCTCCAATATCGACAGCCGGGGATCGTCCGTTCCTCCGCCAGGTGGAGTTAACTCAAACCCGTCCGGCAGATCCTCTCCGTGTCCATGGCAACACCGATGTATTCCGTAGATGACGTCGGCAATGTCCGGTCGCTTGTCGGGGAGGTGTGATTCCACAGCGATCGGGAAACGGGTCTTTGCAAGGTCCACCCCCGGAATCCCTATCATATTCAAGATCTCTAGGTTGTCGCGCACCATCTGCTTGAATCTTGCTGCGACTCCCAGTGCCGGATATCGCTTCTTGCCTGTGCCGTCGACTGCATTACATGCGTGAAGCATGGCTGCATCCCACTCTGCCCGACCCCAAGCGTCGAGCGAATGACGTACCGAATCGCCAACGTTCATCTGCGTCTCTCTTCCGCGGTGCCGACCGCCGCCTTCTGTTGAGCTCGAAAGGGTGAATGTGACGTACGACACATCGAAGACGGGACTGCGGGCGTTACCTGATCGCATGCATGGCAGCCGTTGTGGACAATGCCGACGACTGTGACATGACCGGACGACGTCATAACCACTGTAGGAAGGGTGGGTAAAACAGCTGTTCAGCCTGCGCGCACGTTCCTGGCAAGGGTGGGGGGTCGTTGAGGTGTCACACCGTTGTCACAACTCACCCATACGACCCCGGACACGACGGGACCCCCACGGAAGCGTTTCGGCACTTCACGTAGGGGAGCGGACGTCAGCAGACGACGAGCGGACCTCGGATATTCGACTTGAAAGCGAGCGTCGCGAGAGCGACCGGGGGTTCAAATCCCTCCGTCTCCGCTCAGCGGCCCCGCCGCACCTTCAGCCATCCGAAGGTGCGGCGCGCCACCAAGGGGGAGTTCCATGCGTGACGCGTTGCAGGTCTGGCGGCAGTGAGCGGCCGGCGGCGAGTGCTGTTCGAGACGGTGGTGAACCCGCAGTGGACTCCGGTTCTCACGTCCGCTCCCCTCGAACTGATTCTGGCTGAAGACCTGCCCGACCTTTGCAGTGAGCACGGTCTACCCGCTGTCGAAACGCGTTCTTACACAGTGCGTACCAACGGCCCGGGCTCCGAACTACCGACTGTGCGCTCCTTCCTACGGTCTATGCGCTGGCCATGGCAGCCCCGTGAGTCACGCGGGCCGGACGCGCTGCTTCGATTCGCATGTCCGGCGTGCGAGTACTGCCGCTACGAGGTCAGGAGATTCCGGCGGTTCGCCCTGCTGGCGGTGCTCGCCATCGTCCTTGCTTTCGCCGTGATCGCGGCCGCCCGCCTACTCCACCTCGACCAGCTCTACCTCCCCCTGGCCTTCGCCGTCGTCCCAGGCTGCTTCCCCATTGCCCTGGCCGTCGCCATCGTCACCTGGTCCCGATCCGGGTATTTCGCAGACGTCTGGCTGACAGATTCCGCCGAGCACCTGACCGTCTCCGCGCATCCCGACTTCGCCGACGCAGTAGAACAACGTCGTCTCGACGGGCGTCGCAGGCCTGCTCCGCCCTCTGCGTGATAGTCCCTATCCTTTGACAAGCCAGGCTCTCATCAAACCTTGTCGTGCTAACCCTCGATGAGAAGCTCCGAGATCAAAGGTTGGACCCTTATCCTTTAACGCCGATCGCTCTGATCAAGAGTTCAGAGTTATCTCTCAGCCCTGCTGGCTACGGCTTGCGATGAAGTCGACCAGCGCCTTACGAATGTCGCCGAGTGCAGGGAGGCTCGCGAACGTCGACGGGATGGGCGCGCGGAGAAGCCCTTTGGCCTTCGAGCCCATCTTCGACTCGCCGCTCTCACCAACGGCAGGCTGGACGATCTCCCAGTCACCATCGGCCTTGACGCGCAGTTCATTGGGGTAGCCCAAAGGGACTCGCCATCCGTATCTGGATCGGAACAGTCCTTTCGGGTACTCCCAGTTCGTTTGGACGCCGGTCGTAGTGACCGTGTTCGAGAATTCATCCGCCTGCTCTGCCAGTGCGCACCAAAACCCTCGACCGGCTTCCTCGGTGTCGCGCGCTTCATTGCCGAGTTCGCGCCTACGCCGAGCAGCGTCCTCCGCCATGCTCATGGAGGCCATCATCCCGCAGCTGAGCTCGGCGCACCGCCGGTCATTCGACGGACATTCGAGGGATCGACACCCCGCACAGCGAATCGGGCGGCTTCGAGGTAGGCGAGTTTGCCTCCCCATACCCCGGGTACCCGGCCGTCGACTGGGAGGTCTCACCATGACAGAAACGCATACCGGAGCGCCGGGTGACACCCGGTCCGTGGCAGAGCTGGTCAACGACGCCACCGAGCAGGTGAGCAGGCTGGTGCGGGACGAGCTTCAGCTGGCCCGGCTGGAGGTGCAGCAGAAGGGCAAGATGCTCGGCCGGGGCGCCGGGCTCGCCGGGCTCGGCGCACTGCTCGGCCTCTACGGCGGCGCGGCGCTGGTCGCGGCTGCCGTTTTCGCGTTGGCGATTCCGCTGCCCGGGTGGGCGGCGGCGTTGATCGTCGGCGCGGTGCTGCTGATCGCTGCCGCGCTGTTCGCGGTGCTCGGCAAGAAGGACGTCGAGCGCGCGGTTCCGCCGGTGCCGCAGGAAGCCGCCGCGGGCGTCAAACAGGACATCGAAACCATCAAGCACGGGAGCCACTCATGAGCGACTCGAAGCGCGCCAAGGCCGAGGATCCGATCGTGAGCGGGCCGATCGACGAGGAAGCGCTGCGCCAAGACCGGGACGAGACGAGAGAGCAACTGGGCCAAACGGTTTCGGAGCTCACCGACAAACTCGACGTCAAAGCGCGGACCAAGGACAAGTTGCACGATACCGCCGACAACGCCCGCGCGAAGGCGGCCTCGGTGGCCGACAACGCGAAGACCGCCGCGGCTGAAAAGACCGCGCAGGCAGAGGAACTCGTGGCCCGCAAGGCGTCGGAGGCGAAGGAGGTCGCCGGCATCGCCGCGGACCAGGCCAAGAACGAGGCCCGCCGATTGGCGGACCGGGCCGAGGCCGCGACTCCCGATTCCGTGGTCTCCGGTGGCAGGCAAGCGGCCGGCTTCGCCCGGCGTCAGCCCGTTCCGGTCGCCGTGGCGGCGGCGTTCGCGGCAGTGCTGGTGTGGTGGATCGTGCGGAGGCGGCAGGCGTGAAAACTCTCTACAAGCCGCTAGGCATGCTGGTGAGCATAGTTGGCGGACTGGCGGCCAACGCGGCGTTCATCCGGGTGTGGCGCGCCGTGAGCGGCGAGGATCAAGCTCCCACCGCCACCGCGCGCAACCACACCTGGCGTGAAGTGCTGCTCGCCGCCGCCCTGCAAGGCGCGATCTTCGGCTTGGTCAAAGCGGCCATCGATCGCGCGGGCGCCACCGGCTATCAGTCCCTCACCGGTACCTGGCCCGAATAGTCCCGTCCTACAGACCCTTTCGAGGGGTGGGGCTCAGCAACGCCGCCAGTCGATGTAGTGGCTCCACTGCGGATGTGGTGTCCCGCAATCGGCCCACGCGTCGATCACGATGCCGAACTCCATCGGCGCACCCGCGCAGGTGGCGGTCGACGGTGTACCCGGCGCCACCGTCGGCCCCGGTGCCGACCACTGCCCCGGGAAGGGGATCACCACCGGCCCGGCGATCAACGGCATGATGCCCGCGCAGCGCACCCCGGCGCGATGCACCCCGTCTCCGCCCGCACAGTTCGATGTCGCGGCCGTCACGCCACGATCAACCCCGCAACCTTCCGGCGCGGCACTCGCCGCACCGCCGCCGGCCAGCGATAACCCCGCCCCGAGCCCGATCGCCGTCACAATCCCCGCGACCCAGTTCTTCATTCCGCTCCTCCCGATGCAGCTGTGAACGTCCCATTCGCCGGAAGATCGGCAAACCGCAAACTCCCGTTACCGCCGCCGGTGTCCAGACAGCAAACAGCCCCTCCGTCGCGAGGGGCTGTTCGAGTTCAGGGGCGGCGCGAGCAATCCCATGACTGCCCTTGATGCCCCGGGCAGTAGACCTTGATCGTCTTGTAGTCACGCAGTCCGTAGCTACCGTTCGGGCCCTTCGGATCGGTGTAGACGTACTTGGCCTCGAGTTCATACGTGCCCTGCTTGACCGGCATCCATTGCACGGTCGCGGTGCCGTTCGTCGACGTGACCGGCTTCAGGCAGTTGATTATGCGATCGACGTTGTAGCAGAAAGTGGCCGTCCCTTCCATCGCCGGGTCGACCGTGATCGTCAACGCATAGGTCGACCACACGGAGTAGGTGCCATTGTCGGAGGTCATCGTCAGCCGGGCTTCGGCCGCGGCAGCGGTGGGTGCGGCGAGCACGGTGACCGCCGCGGCGACCGCGGCGCCGAGCCCGAACCGGCGCATGCTCGAAATAGCTCTGACCATGGATAGTTCCCCCTGATCTCCCAGTTCTACACAGGCCTGCGGCTGCGCCGCATCCGCCCAGCACGCTATCTGAAACGTGTTCCAGCGGGCGGGGTGAACCGGAAAGACATCGCCGCGGGCAACAGCTGCCATCGGCCTATCCATGACCAATCACGAGACGAAAAGCCTTCGCCCCGAACGCTTCTCGTGACCACGCCACCGGCCTCCGACTACCGCTCCCGAAACCGGAGCAACGAGGGCAAACCGCGCCGAGCCGAGCGCCTTGGAATCCGCACAGTGCGCGACTCGCACCGAGGGTGTGCACGATCGCCCCGACAACAAAACAGCCCCTCCGCGTGGAGGGGCTGTTCCGAATTGTGCGGCTGAAGGGATTCGAACCCCTAACCTTCTGATCCGTAGTCAGATGCTCTATCCGTTGAGCTACAGCCGCATGGGTATTCAGTTGTGTACCCGGTTACCCGGGTGTGGCGGAGGCGAGAGGATTTGAACCTCCGGTCCCCGTGAAGGGACAACTCATTAGCAGTGAGTCCCATTCGGCCGCTCTGGCACGCCTCCTGGAGCCTTCTCTTCGAGGGCACCGGTCCTTTCGAACCGCCGAGCATGAAGGTTACAGGAGCTGCTGTCCAGATCGCAAAACGGCTGGTTATCAGCGTAAGTTGCTGTCGAACCAGTCGAAAATGCGGGTCTGTGAATCGACCAGGGTGCTGTCGTCGTCGACGTCGGGATGGTCGGCCCGGTGCCGCAGTCCCGGATAGCTGACGACCAGGCTGGCGACGGCGGCCCGGCCGGTCGCGTCGCGGAGCCGTTCGACCTCGGCGGGCGGCGTGGCCGGGTCGTCGGCACCGAACAGCCCGAGCCACGGGGCTTGCAGACTCGGAGCTACCCGGACCAGCGCGTCGGCCTGTTCGGTGAGTGGCTCGACGATGCCGGGGGCGGCGACGCTGACGGCGGCGCCGACCGGGCGGTTGGTGGCGACGAGGAACGCGGCGGTGCCCGCGGTGTCGAAGCCGAGCACGCCGATGGTGTCGGGGAAGACGCCGCGCCGGGTCAGCCAGTCGAAGCAGGCGTCGAAGTCGTCGAAGAGTTCGTCGCCGAACACCTCCTGCGCCGGTTCGTGCCCGGTCCGGTGAAAGAGGTTGGGCGCCACCACGGTCCAGCCTTCGGAGGCCAAAGCGCTCATCAGGGCGAGCAGCGCGCCGGTGAACTCGCGGGACTCGTGCAGCATCACGATGCCGCCGCGCGCGTTGCCTTCGGGCTCCACCACGATGATGGGCACCTGGGTGTCGGTGGACGGATGCGCGGGCGCGGCTCTGTGCTCGGGTGCCTGCTCGTCACCGCGTAAAGGGGCAAGGTCGTTGTAAGTGCCCGACATGAAACCAGGGTAGGGCGACTTCGTGCGCTGCGGTAGAAATTGCTGCTGAGAGCCTGTCGGCCGCATATTTTTCGGTACGCAAGCCCGGCTTTGTGCGTGATACCCAGAAGATCCCATGACTTCGCGACATATGGTTGGGGGGTGACAGCGTCAACCCGGCCGGACCTCGATGCGATTCCGGCGTATGTCCCAGGCCGCAGCCATCCCGGCGCGGTCAAACTCGCCAGCAACGAAACCACCTTCGGCCCGCTGCCTTCGGCGGCCAAGGCCATCGCGGAGGCGGCCGAGCTGGCCAACCGGTACCCCGACAACCAGGCCGTCGAATTGCGGGCCGCGCTCGCCGATTTCCTGGATGTCGAGCAGGCCAACATCGCAGTCGGCTGCGGCAGCGTGGCGCTGTGCCAGGAACTGGTGCAGATCACCTGCGACTCCCCCTCCGACGAGGTGCTGTTCGCCTGGCGCTCGTTCGAGGCGTATCCGATCGTCACCAAGGTAGGCAACGCGACCGCCGTGCAGGTGCCGCTCACCCCGGACCTGGTGCACGATCTGGACGCTCTGCACGCGGCGATCACCGAGCGCACCAAACTCATCTTCGTCTGCAACCCGAACAACCCGACCGGTACCGCGGTCGGCCAGGCCGCACTGACCCGCTTCCTCGATTCGGTGCCCGCCCACATCCTGATCGTGCTCGACGAGGCGTATTTCGAGTACATGCGGCTCGCGCCGCAGGATTACCCGAACGGCATCGAACTGGGCCGCACCCGGCCGAATGTCCTTGTACTGCGGACCTTCTCGAAGGCCTATGGGCTCGCCGGCCTGCGCGTGGGCTACGCGGTGGGCGATCCGGCGGTGATCACAGCGCTGAACAAGGTGCACATCCCGTTCAGCGTGAACCGGCTCGCGCAGGCGGCGGCGATCGCCTCGCTGGAGGCGCGGCACGAATTGCTGGACCGCACCGAGGCGCTGGTGCTCGAACGGAATCGGATGCGCGAGGCCCTGCTCGCCGCCGGCTACCAGGTGCCGCCCAGTGAAACGAACTTCGTGTGGTTGCCGCTCGGCGCGCGCAGCGCCGAATACGGTGAGGCGAGCGCGGAGGCGGGTGTGCTGGTGCGTCCCTACGGCACCGATGGCGTGCGGGTCACCACCGGCGACCCGCACGAGAACGATCTGTTCCTCAGCTTCGCCACCGATCCCGCGGTGGTGGCGCGCTTCCTGGGCTAGACCCCGAGCGCGCCCGAGATGACCGGCCACGACCGCACCAACTCGTCGGCCCAGTAGGGCCACGCGTGGGTGCCGGTCGCCCGGAAGTGCGCGGTCACCGGGATGTCGAGGCCGCGCAGCCGATCGGTGAGGCGGCGGGTGCAGACGTTGGTCGCCGCCTCCAGCGGGCCGCCGAAGGTGATCGCGGTGGGCAGGTCGACGTCGGGTTCGCCCGGCACGTCGTGGACGCCGGGCAGGCCGCTGCCCACGGACATGTAGATCGTCTTGCCGCGCAACGCTTCCGCGTGCAACGTGACGTCGTGGTCGAGCCAGGCGGGGTCCTCCTGTGCGCCGAACATGTTGTCCGGCTCGCCTTTATAGGTGGCGACGACTGCCCTGGCTTGGGCCTGACCGAGGTCGGTGCCCATCGAGAAGCAGCCGCTGTGCGCCGCGACCGCCGTGTACAACTGTGGCTGCCGGAACGCCAGCATCATGGCGGCTTCGGCGCCCATCGAGACTCCCATCACCGCATTGCGCCCGTTGCCTTGGAATTTCGCGTCGATCAGCGGCGGCAGCTCGCGGGTCAAGAAGGTCTCCCACTTGTTGGTGCCGAGCACCGGATCCGGTTGCTGCCAATCGGTGTAGAAGCTGGCGGGGCCGCCGACGGTGAGCACGACGTTGACGTCTTTGTCCTCGAAGAACTTGTCGGCGTGGCCCTTTTCGGTCCAGTTGTTGGTGGTTGGATTCGCCTCGCGGCCGTCGAGCATGTAGATGGTGGGTCGCGGGTGCGACGTGTCCCGCGGCAGCAGCACCTGCACCTCGACGGTGCGGCTCATGGCGGGGGAGGCGACGAATACCCGTAGCCACCGGTCATTGATCGGCTCGATCCGGTCGATCCGCGGCCTGGCGGGTCGTTCCGTCGTGGCCGGGGCCGGAGCCGGGCCATCGGAAGAACCGGTACTGGGCTGCTGGGGGTCCCCGGGTTCGGCCCACACCTGCGGAGCGCCGAACGTCGCGGCACCGGAAACCAGTGCCACGCTGACCATGACGCTGGACACCCAGCGCCGCACCCCACGCCGAGACAGCATGCGAACCATCCTGCCAGAAACGCCCGGTTCGCCCCGGAAGCCATAGCGATTGTCGATAATGTGTGACCAGGGCCACGTTTATCGGGTTGTGCCGAGTGTGGCGTTACTGCCAGCGTCTTTGCCCATAGCCGAAGCGCACTGCGCAGGCCAGGTCGCAGCACCGAGGTCGGCGGGGTCGAGTAGGAGTGTCGTCTAGATCACTATGTCAACCAGGCTCGACAGTGTGAATTAATCGCCGACTTGGGCCGACGTGGCAAATCGAGCAAATCCGGGCACACTGCCAGCACACCCGCCGTACGCTACTGTCCGGGCCTTTTCCGGGCGTGAATGAGAGTGGACATGGGTGTGGCTGTGCGGCTGAAGCTATTTCGCGGCATCAGCGTGCCGATCCGTCTGCGCGGACCGCCTGGGTAGGCGGCATCGGCTGCGCGCCTGCGCGAATTCTCCTGCTCGAAATTGTCTGTTTCACCGCAGTACCTATGCCCGACCGGAGAAAACCGTGAACCCTGTGTTACCCGCGTCACCGCTCGAAACCACCGCTGACACACAGCCTTTCAGCAACGATCTGAAGCGCAGGCTGCGTGAGTGCGACGAATTCTTCCGCATGCCCGAGCTGGCGCACCTACCGGCACAGCGCCGCCGCACCGTGCTGCACCACCTGGAACAGACCGGTTGCTATCTGCAAACCGCCGAGGAAATCCTGATCGGAGCCAAGCTCGCGTGGCGTAACCATGCCCGCTGCGTCGGCCGAAAACATTGGCGCTCACTGAAATTGCTCGACGCCCGGCAGGTGCGATCCGCGCGCGACCTGGCCGAGGTCTGCTGGGAGCACCTGCGGGTCGCCACCAACGGCGGTGCCATTCAGTCGATGATCACCGTGGGCCCGCCGCGCCAGGCCGACGGGCGGGAGTTCCGCATCGTCAGCCCGCAGCTCATCCGGTACGCGGGGTACCGCAACGGCGACGGCACGGTCACCGGTGACGCCGCCAACATCACGCTCACCGAGTTCGCGACGAAACTCGGGTGGCGCGGCGCGCGAACACCTTTCGACATTCTGCCGTTGCTGATCAGCACGCCCGACGAACCGATCCGCTGGTTCGACGTCCCGCCCGAACTGGCGCGCGAGGTCGAGTTGGAGCATCCGGAGTTCGAGTGGTTCGCCGGCCTCGGCCTGCGCTGGCACGCGGTCCCCGCCGTCTCCAACATGAATCTCGAAATCGGCGGTGTCACCTATCCGTTCGCCCCGTTCAACGGCTGGTACCTGGGCGCGGAGATCGGCGCGCGCAACCTCAGCGACACCACGCGGTACAACATGCTGCCGCTCATCGCCGAAATGATGTGCCTGGACACCAGATCCGAGCGCAACCTGTGGCGCGATCTGGCTCTCGTCGAGCTCAACCGCGCGGTCCTCTACAGCTTCCGTAAGGCGGGTGTGTACGTTGTCGACCATCACACGGTGGCAAAACAGTTCTGCGATCACGTCGAACGGGAAAAGGCCGCGGGCCGCGCCTGTCCTACCGATTGGAGTTGGATCAACCCACCGCTGTCTTCCGGCCTGACCCCGACTTTCCACCGCTATTACGACCCACCCGATCTCGACATCCGTCCCAATTTCGTCCGCCGCGACTTCAGCGGGGAAGGGTGAGGCGCGCACTCGTTCCGCGCCGCCTGGGTGGTGGACCCGCTGGTGCAATACGGCGTGCCGCAGTCGTGGTGGACCTGGTTGGGCGTCACCAAAGCCGCTGGCGCCGTGGGACTTGTCGCCGGATTGATCTTTCCCGCGATCGGAATCGCCGCTACTATCGGGATCGTGCTCTACTTCGGTGGAGCGGTGATCACCAACATCAAAGCTCGTGCCTATGCGCACATTCCGTTCCCGCTGATGTACATGATCCCCGCGCTGATCGCCACAGGTTTGGGAGCCGCCGTCTGAACACCCCCATCGCTCATCCAGCAAAGCCCCGCTCTCGAAATACTTCGAAGGCGGGGCTTCGCTAGGTTGACGCGGTACCCGTAGAAAAGGAGATTCGAATGACAGGCAGCTGGGTTCGTTTCATCAGTGGGTCCACCTTGCTCGCGGCAGCGGTGGCCTCGGCCATCGTCACCGCTGGTCCCGCGGCCGCGGAACCGCGAGACTGCACGCTCGATCGCACGTTGACCGGCGCGACGGGCTTCTGTCCCGGAGGCGATGGATTCTTCACGGTGGAAGCGGACTGCATCGGCATTTCGATCGGCCGCAACCCGGGGATCGGCCCCTACCGGCAGTCGAGCCAGCGGCACGCATACGCGGGTCCGCACCCGGAAATGGATGCCACCCAGACCCATCCGCACGCCGAATGCAATGAGTTCATTACCGGCCATTTCGGCATCCTGGTCGACGCGCGACTGTACGAAACCTTCCGCTGACCGACGCTACCGTCGCGCTGAACTTTATTTTCCCGTCCCGCACCCGCTTGCCCCGGCCGTTAATGCCGTCCAGGCTGGCGAGATGGTCAACGATTCTCGCATCCGCCTGGGCATCATCGGTCTCGGCGTGATGGGCACCGAGATGCTCGAAGTGTCGCACCGGCATCCGGAGTTCGACGTCGTCGCGGCGGCTGATCCCGACGCGGCGACGGTCGAACGGATTCGCGCGCAGTATCCCGATCTCGCGGTCGGACCTGATCCCGCGGCGCTGGTCGAGGATGAACGGCTGACCGCGATCTATATCGCGGCCCCGCCGAATACGCATGCGTCCTATGCGATCTCGGCCGAGCGCCGAGCGCGACGCCCATGGCGCGCAGCACCCATGAACGCAGGCAAAGCGGTGTTCTCGGAAAAGCCGCTCGCGGCGCGGCTCGCCGACGGCGCGGACATGGTGCGGGTCGCGGCGGAAACCGGTGCGGTGAACGCACTCAATTTCACCTTGTCCGATCGCGCGGCGGCCGTCGCGGTGACGCGAGCCGTGCACAACGGCGAAGCGGGCGAAATCGTCGCTGTGGATATGCGTTTCACGTTTCCGGAATGGCCGCGCGCCTTCCAGCGCGACGCCCGCTGGGTCGCGGGTCGTGAACAGGGCGGACTACTGCGCGAGGTCGGTTCGCACTTTCTCTTCCTGACCGACCGGCTGCTGGGGCCGCTGACGCCGGCGCATACCCGAATCGCCTACGGCGCGGCGGCCGAACTCAGCGCGCACGGGCTGTACACCGCGGGTGCGGTCCCGGTCACGATCACCGGATTGGTCGCGGCCGCGCCGGAAACCTACGAGTGGATCCTCTACGGCACCAAGCGTTCCTATCGGATCACGGACTGGTCCTGCCTCGAGGTCAGCACCGGCGCCGCTTGGCAGGAACACGCCCTGGATGATCCACGGGGTACCGAGCACACGCGCCTGACCGCGTTCGCCGCCGCCATCCGCGGCGAAGCCTCGACCCTCGCGGACTTCGCGGCGGGACTTCGTGTGCAGGAGGCAGTGGAACACTTCCATCGGGCCTGATCGCATGATCACCGGATAACGGTGGCGGCCTCGATCGAGCGGCCGCCGCCACCGTTACCTGGTGATCGCTTGTCCAGCAGCTACTTCCAGTCCGGCAGAGTCGGCAGGTCGCCGGACAGATCACCGCCGGCGGAGCGGCCGAGCAGCCAGGCGGCCAGCGCGGCGGCAGTGCCGGTGATGGTGTCCGACGCAGTGCCGGTGCCGACCAAGCCGACGAAGTCGGTGTCGGTGGCGCGGATCTCGAACGCGGGCGTGGGTGTGGTCGCCGCGGCGGTGAGCCGGTTCATGTCGACCGTGGCCTGCGCCAGAATGCGCGCGACGAACGATGCGGGCCAATCGGCGGGCGAGCACCCGGCATTGAGGTCGACGTGGTGGATCTCCACCTCTTGCAGGCGCATCCAGCGCACCTCGGTGGCCGGAATCGGACGGCCTTGCCGGGTACGCACTTCGGCGTGCCAGGCCGCATCGGTCAGTGAATTCGCCACTGCCGCCCAGCGTTTCGCCGCGGCCTCGTTGTCGGCGAGCTGCGCGTCCAGCGGTCGCGGCGCGCCGGCCTCGATATCGAAGTCGCGCAGGAACATGCTGGCGTACTGCGGGATCTCCACGCCGGTGTGCGCCCACAGCAGCAGGTTGAGCACGCTGTCGGCATTGCGCGCGAGATGGGCGAGCACATGGCCGCGGGTCCAGCCCGGCAGTAGCGACGGGCCGGTCAGGTCGTCGTCGCTCAGCTTGCGGATGGTGTCGAGGAGACGGTCGGTCGCCTCGGCGAGTACGTCGAGTGAAACTGGGGATTGCTCAGCGTCGCTGGTCACAGTTGCGACCCTAGCGACCGCGCTCGCGGCCCGCCGAAAAACAACGGCGGGGCTATCCGCCGATGATCGCGTCCGCTTCGATCTCGACCAGCAGCGCGGGCGTGATCAGCGCGCTGATCTCGTACATCGAGGTGGCGGGACGGATCTCGCCGAACACCTCGGCGTGCACCCTGCCGACCTCGGCCCAGCGCGAGATATCGGTGACGAAGATGCGGGTGCGCACCACGTCGGACAGGCTCGCCCCGGCCTCGGTGAGTGCACTGGCGATGCGGCGCAGCACCTCGCGCGTCTGTTCGCCGATATCGTCACCGCCGACCGCGGTGCCGCCGCTGACCGAGGCGGTGGTGCCACTCACCGCGACGGTGTCGCCGATCCGGACGGCGCGGCTGTAGCCGACGAGATCTTCGAATTCGGAGCCGGAGGCGATGTTCACGCGAGCAGTCATGGCGACAGCATCGCACGGCGCGATCGGCACGGTCATCGGCTTTTTCCGGGGTTAGCTGAGCCGAAACCGGCACCGAGTTGTCACCCGCGCGTCGTCCAGATTTCGGATCGGCGCGGTAGGCATTCCGGGTGAAAGATCGATCTCGTCCTCGCGTCACCGCCGTTGCCGTCCTCTGTGCCGGTGTGCTGGCCGCAAGCTGCTCCAGTTCCGGCAACGGGGTGGATTTCACCGCGACCGCCGGGCAGCCGCTGGTGATCTCGCTGGATGACCTGCTCGCCAAGACAGGCGGCAGTGCCGCCGTCGGACTCGCCGACCCGGCGCACGGCACACTCGGCCGTCGCGTCGACGGTGCGCTCGTGTACACGCCGAACCCCGGCTACACCGGTGACGACACGTTCGAAGTGACCACCACCGACGCGGTTCGCCTGTACACCACCGACATTGCGGCGCTCGGCGAGTTCGGCGGAACGACGGTGCAGGGCAGCGGGTTCGGCTCGGCATGGACGCCGGTGCCGGGCAGCACGGACGAGTTCTACGGCCTGACCGACCGCGGGCCGAATGTGGACGGTCCCGGCAAGAACGAGAAGCTCTCGCCGACACCGGCTTTCGTGCCGAAGATCGGCCGATTCAAGTTGGTGGGCACGCGCGCGGTGCTGCAATCCACGATCGAGCTGCACACCAAGGCCGGCGTCCCGTTCAACGGTCAGGTCGATGTGGCCGCGAGCACCGGCGAGACGATCAAAGACCTCACCGGAAACGTCTTGCCGCCCACCGATCACGGCCTCGATCCGGAGGGTTTGGTCGCACTGCCCGACGGCACCTTCTGGGTGTCCGACGAATACGGTCCGTTCCTGGTGCATTTCGATGCCAAGGGCGCCGAGATCGAACGGCTCGCCCCGGGTTCCGGGCTGCCCAAGGAACTTTCGCTGCGCACGCCGAACCAGGGTATGGAGGGCCTGACGGTCACCCCCGACGGCAGCACCCTCGTCGGCCTGATGCAGAGCGCGCTCAACACTCCCGGCCTCAGCGGCTCCGCGAAGGAGGTTCCGCTGACCCGTATCGTCACCGTCGATCTGAAGACGAAGGCGCTGAAGGAATTCGTGGTCCCGCTGGAGAACCCGAAGAGCACCAAGGTCGCCGACTCGGAGATCACCGCGCTCAGTGCCACCACGTTCCTGGTCGATGAGCGCGACGGGAATCTGGCGCCGAAGGGTGACAAGAAGCTGTGGACGGTCGACATCGCCGCCGCGACCGATGTCGGTCCGGACGCGAAAGTGCCCGGCGCGCAGTATGACCCGGAGCGCGGCTTGCAGGTCGACGGCAAGTCGCTGGAGGCGCTGGTCGGTTCGGTCACCACCGCGGAGGGCGTCACCGCGCTCACCAAGGCCGGCATCACCCCGGCGGCCAAGCCGAAGAATCTCGATCTCGGCGCCCTGGTGAGAGAACTCGACGCGAACGGAAAGTTCTTCGGCCACGACAAGATCGAGGGCGTCGCCACCACGGACGGCGGCAAGACGCTCTACATCGCCAACGACAGCGACTTCGGCCTGGCCGCGAGCACCGGCGAACAGCCGCCCTTCGGGCTGAAGCCGAAGACGCTGCCGAACGGCGTGCAGGACAGCGGGGAGATCCTCTTCGTCGACACCACCAAGTTGCCGGCGAAGACCGGGACCCACACGGTCAAGGTGACGGTGAAGTAGCTTCGCCGGGGTCCGGGTCGGTCCATTCCCGGCCCTCCAGGATCACCGCGGCGGCCAGCGTGATCAGCCACAGTGACATCGAGCTGACCTGGATGCGCTGGGCGATGCCCAAGGCATAGTTGCCGGGCAAGTTATCGGCAACCAGCATCCAGACAGTGGCCGCCGACCCGAGCACGAGAACCACGAGGCCGAACTCGCGCAGGATCCGCCAGCGGTGGTAGCGGAAAGCGGCCAGGCTGAACGCGAACGTCGCGACCGCGATCGACGTCACCGCGATGGTGCTGGACAGTGCGTGCGGCTGGTGCAGCTGCGGGAACAACTCGCTGCCGCCCCCGCCGCACGTGGTGTCGCCCTTCGCGCAATCGCGCAACGGCAACAGCACATCGGCAATGGTGGCGGCACCGAAACAGAACAGGGCGACCCAGCCGACGGTGGTGAGCCGGCGCCGGGGGAACAGCAGTAGACCGCCGATCGCGGCGGGGATCAGCAGTGCGCCGACGATCTTGTCGGCGGTCGCGAACACCTGCCGGTAGGGCTTGCCTTCGGCGTCCAGTTCGCTGAGGAACGAGTTGACGGGGTCGATGTCGAGCTTCAGGAAAAACTCGAGCACCCACGACGAATAGCAGAGTCCCGCGATCAGGATGGCCGCCGCGATCACCAAGGACGCCACCCGCACGCGCCGTTCGGCGATCTTCCGGCTACCAGTCACGGAAACCATTCTCCTGCCTGCCGCTGGACCGATGACCAACGGTAGGCCAGCGTGTCTCGGCTGTCACACGGCATTGCCAAGCGATACACAGGCTCTTGTCAGGTTCGGTGGCCACTCTGGGCAGGGAAGCGTTCCCAAGGAGGTTCCCATGATCGGCTACGCAACAGCCGCCGCCGCCCTCGCGGTGATGTCCGTAATGGTGGCGTCGAGCTACGTGGCCGCCCACGCGCCCCGCACCCTCGTCCGAGTCCGCAACCGCTAGTCCTCCTAGGGTCACCGCCCGCTGGCAACCCTCGTCACCTGACTTCGCCGCGTCGCCTGCCGCTGCGCCTCGTGATGGGCGGCGGCCGCGTGGGCCGACGGCACGATGGCGCGTGCGCCCGCCGAGTGACCAAGATCAGGGGGAACTCATGGCGGCATCGTCCGAGAAGCCACCGCCACCAGTTCCCCCTGATCTTGAAAAGTCCTGGAGCTACGGCGCCGCGCTCGATGCCCCGGCGTTCAGCTGCGCAGTGCCGCTTGGACCCGGTCCGCTGCGGCGACCGCGTCCTCGTGTTCCCACACGCGGATGACCTGCCAGCCCGCTTCGGTCAGCGCGGCGTCCGTCGCGCGATCGCGCGCCACGTTCCCGGCCAGTTTCGCGGCCCACCACTCGCCGTTGTTGCGAGGATCGGTGGCGTGCTGCGGGCACCGATGCCAGAAACAGCCGTCCACGTAGACCGCGACGCGCAGCCGGGGAAACACCAGGTCGGCTCGTCGCCGCTGTCCGCGGATCGGCGCCCGATCGACGAAGTACCGCAGCCCCCGTCGATGTAATTCCTTGCGCAACGCCAGCTCCGGTTTGGTACCGCTGCGCCGCTGCCGCGCCATCCGCGCACTCGTCGCCGCATCCGTGATCGGACGCCCTCTCGCGCGCACTGATTCGCTCCCCGCGCGCGTGTCGTTCGGCGATTCCCCGCGCGGCGTGCGATTTCCCGTGCGGCGCGATCCGCTGTCCGCGTGGGTGGCTGCCCTCCTTGGTTCGGCGTGCTCCGCGGGCTCGGGGGTGACGTTTGTGGGTGGGTTGTCCGGCGGTGGACTGGTCGGTGCGTGCCTGTCTGCCGGATCGCAGCTCATGCGGCCCAGCCGCCCATGCGGTGGAGGTGGCTTTCCACGTCGTCGAGGAAGCCTGGCGGGAAGCGGAGGCTGCCCATGGTGGTGCGGCGGAGGAAGCCGGCGGTGGCGCGGGCGGACAGGAGGCGGGAGTCGGTGAGGTAGTTCCGCAGGTCCTCGTAGCGTTCGTGCACGGGCCAGGTGGAGACCGGCACCCGATAGGCGACGCCGTTGTGACCCCAGGCCGCGGTGGGCCACGGTGTTCCGGGTGGTAGCGGCTGATCGCCCGGGATGGGGTCCAGTGGTGCGCTGAGCCGCGAGCCCACCCAGTCGGCCATTCGGACGCTCACCGCGTTGCCGACCAGCTTCCACCGATGTCCTTTGCGCACCCCGGGCACGTCCGCGGCGGGCGCGGTCCATTCGGGATCGAAGCCTTGCAGCCGTTCCACATCCACCAGTCCGGGCGTGACGATCTCGCCGGAGGGCAGCCGTACGGCGGGCGGGCTGGCGATCCCCAAGGCCGAGCCGCCCTTGAGCGTCGGTACCGCGTTCACCGCCCAGCCCAGGCCACGGACGCCTTCGGTCCAGTAGAAACCGCACGGGTCGTGGTCGGCGTCGCCGACGATGCGCGGCCCGGCGTCGTCGCCGAACAGCACCCCGCGCGGGTCCTCGGTGCGCGAGGCGAGCATCAGCACCCGCTGACGCCGCTGTGGCAGGCCGAACGCACGCGCGTCCACCACCCGGTAAGCCCAGGTGTAGCCGAGCTCCTCCAACGCCGCCGTGATGTGCCGCATCGCCGCACCCCGGCCGAGTTGCAGCATGAACGGCACGTTCTCGATCAACAGCCAGCGCGGCCCGCGTTTGCGCCGCACCAACCGGAACACCTCGTCGACCAGTCCGGAGCGTTTCCCGGTGATGCCCGCGGTGCGGCCGGCCTGGGACAGATCCTGGCAGGGAAACCCGGCGGCGACCAGCTCGGTGCCCGCGGGGATCGCGCGCAGCGTGGTGATGTCGGAATGCAGTGGCACGTCGGGAAACCGCGCGGCCAGCACGCCTTGCGCGCCGGCATCGATCTCGCACAGCAGCTCGGTCTGCCAGCCGTTGTGCCCGAGACCGAGCTCGAGCCCGCCGATCCCGGCGAACAGCCCGACCATCCGCGCGCCCGTCACCGACCGTCCTTCCTCGCCTCGGTGGCCGGGTCGCGCCGACCTCGCGCCCCGTGCCCGGGGTAGCAGGTTACTCGAGTTGCCCGGCACCGTCCGCGAACAACGCGATGACGGGCAGCGGACAGCGCCGGTGGTGGCGCGCCTGGTACGGTCCGCGTGTCAGCAAGATGATCGGTCTGCTGCTCCTCGATAATGCTCATCGGCCGATCACGTGCGGCCCTGATGACAGGCTCGGCGGGCGTTCTGCCTGCGTTCATGCGTGCTCCGCGCGGATGCCGCCCCGGTTTCTCCGGCGCGTCCGCGGACGAAATGCCATTGCTCCACCAGGTTTTCGGCTCGGCAGATTTCTTAGTCGTCACGCTAGGGAAAGTGAGCGAACATGCAGATACCTTCGAAAAACAGGAGCTTTCCCAACGTGGTCGTCACCAGCCTGGCGGCGACCACGTCGATCGCCGGTGACGTCGATTCGACCTGGAAAGGCCTGCTCAACGGGGAGAGCGGCATCGACGTCCTGGAAGACACCTTCATCGACCAGTTCGAGCTGCCGGTGCGCATCGGCGGGCACCTGAAGGTCTCGCCCTCGGACTGCCTCACCCGTAACGAGGTGCGCAACCTGTCCTACGTGGAGCAGATGGCGACCGTGCTGTGCCGCGAGGTGTGGCGCAACGCGGGCAGCCCCGAGGTCGACAAGGACCGGCTCGGCGTGTCCATCGGTACCGGCATCGGCGGCAGCGAATACCTGGTCGGGGCCAGGGACCGGCTGGAACACGGTGGCTACCGCAAGGTTTCGCCGCTGACCATCCAGCGGATCATGCCGAACGGTTCGGCCGCCTGCGTCGGCGTGGAGCTGGGCGCGCGAGCGGGTGTGGTGACTCCGGTGTCGGCGTGCTCCTCCGGTTCCGAGGCGATCGCCAACGCCTGGCAGATGATCGTCATGGGCGACGCGGACATGGTGGTCACCGGGGGCGTCGAGGGTTCGATTCAGGCCGTGCCGATCGCGGCGTTCACCATGATGCGCGCGATGAGCACCCGCAACGACGCCCCGAAGAACGCCTCGCGTCCGTTCGACAAGGACCGTGACGGGTTCGTCTTCGGCGAGGCCGGCGCGATGATGGTGATCGAGACCGAGGAGCACGCGAAGGCGCGCGGCGCGACGATTCACGCGCGCATCATGGGCGCGGGCATCACCTCCGACGCGTTCCATCTGGTCGCGCCCGAGCTCGAGGGCAAGGGCGCCGCGCGCGCGATGACCAAGGCGATCGAGAAGGCCGGGCTGTCCAAGCGCGACATCACGCACGTGAACGCGCACGCCACCGCGACCCCGATCGGCGATACCGCCGAGGCGAAGGCCATCGCGGCCGCGGTCGGCAATCACACCTCGGTGTACGCGCCCAAGTCGGCGCTCGGCCATTCGATCGGCGCGGTCGGCGCGCTCGAATCGGTGCTCACCGTGCTGTCCATTCGCGACGGGATCGTGCCGCCCACACTGAATTTGGACAATCAGGACCCGGAAATCGACCTCGACGTCGTCAAAGGCCAAGCCAGGGCAGGGCGGATCGATTACGCCGTGAACAACTCCTTCGGTTTCGGAGGGCACAACGTGGCGATCGCCTTCGGGCGGTACTGAGCGACGGAAGGCGGCGCACCTGCTAGCCTTCCCGACGCTTCGTTATCGACCTGTGTTCGGTGTAACTGCACGGCCTGAGTGCGTGCTTTGGCAAAAGGATAAGGCGATGATCGACGAGACTTTCGACGACTATTTGGATGACCAGGGCAATATCAAGATCCGCGGTGACAAGACCCTCATCGACTTCGTCGACAAACACAGTGCGGAGAACGGCGACGACCTCGCTTACCGCTATATCGACTATTCGCGGGAACGCGACGGTGAGTACCACGAGCTGACCTGGCGGCAGTTCGGCGTCCGATTGCGTGCCGTCGCAGCCCGCTTGCAGCAGGTGACCGAGCCGGGTGACCGGGTGGCGATTCTGGCGCCGCAGGGGCTCGACTATGTCGTGTCCATCTTCGCGGCGGTCTACGCGGGCAATATCGCGGTGCCGCTGTTCGATCCGGAGGAGCAGGGGCATACCGATCGGCTCACCGCGGTGCTCGGCGACTGCACGCCCGCGGCGATTCTCACAGTCGGCTCCGCGGCCGGGGGCGTGCGGAACTTCTTCCGGCATCTGCCCGCGCCGCAGCGGCCGCGAATCATTGCGGTGGAAGCGATTCCGGACAGCGTCGGCGCGACCTGGGTGCGGCCGGATATCAATATCGACAGCGTGGCCTATCTGCAATACACCTCCGGTTCCACCAGAACGCCCGCGGGCGTGGAGATCACGCACCGCGCGGTGGGCACCAACCTGCTGCAGATGATCGACGCCATCGGCGTCACCGAGAATTCCCGCGGCGTCACCTGGTTGCCGCTGTTCCACGATATGGGCCTGCTCTGCGTGATCCTGCCGACGGTGGGCGGCGGATTCATCACCATCATGTCGCCGAGCGCGTTCGTCCGGCGGCCGTACCGCTGGATCAAAGAACTGGCCGCCGCCTCGGACGGCGCCGGAACCTTCGCCGCCGCACCGAATTTCGCGTTCGAACACGCGGCGGCCCGCGGTAAGCCGAAGCCGGGCGAGGAACTCGATCTGTCGAATGTGATCGGCCTGATCAACGGCAGTGAACCGGTTTCGGTGTCGTCGATGAAGAAATTCAACGAGGCGTTCGCCCCGTACGGGCTGCCGAAGACGACGATCAAACCCTGCTACGGCATGGCCGAGGCGACGTTGTTCGTCTCGGCGACCAAGGCCGAGGACGAGGCGCGGGTCGTGTACGTCGATCGCGCGCAACTGAATTCGGGCCGAATGGTCGAGGTCGAGGAGGGCGCGGAGAACTCGATCGCGCAGGTCTCCTGCGGCTATGTCGCGCTGTCGCAGTGGGCCACGATCGTCGATCCGAGCACCGGGGTGGAGCGGGCCGACGGCGAGGTCGGCGAGATCTGGCTGCACGGCGAGAACATGGGCATCGGCTACTGGGGGCGTCCGGAGGAGACGGCCGCCACCTTCCGCGCCAAGCTGACCGCCCGGCTGCCCGAGGGCAGTCACGCGACCGGTACCGCCGAGGACGCGAACTGGATGCGCACCGGCGACTACGGCGCCTACCTCGACGGCGAGCTCTACATCACCGGCCGGGTCAAGGACCTGGTGATCGTCGACGGCCGCAATCACTACCCGCAGGATCTGGAGTTCTCCGCGCAGGAGTCCAGTACCGCGCTGCGACCGGGTTTCGTCGCCGCGTTCTCGGTGCCGGCCAACGAACTGCCCGCGCTGGTCTTCGACAAGAACAGCCACTCCGGGCTCCGGTTCGACGCCGACGACACCTCCGAGCAGTTGGTCATCGTCGCCGAACGCAATACCGGTGCGGGCAAACTCGAGACCCAGCCGGTCGCCGATGTCGTGCGCGCGGCCGTCTCGCAGCGGCACGGCGTCACGGTGCGGGATGTGCTGCTCGTGCCCGCGGGTTCCATCCCGCGCACGTCGAGCGGCAAGATCGCGCGGCGCGCCTGCCGCGCCGCGTACCTGGACGGCACACTGCGCGGCGGATACCAGCAGCAGGCGTTCCCGGACGCACCGCAGGAGCGCGAGGCCGAAAGCGCGGGCGTCCGCTAACCCGCCGCGCCACACCCCGACCGGCCGGGCCGCTGTCCACCACGGACAGCGGCCCGGCCGGTCTTTCTTGACCTCGAGGTTACTTCGGGTTGTTGACTGGATTCATGACGGCGACGAGGTGTGCGGCAGGGGTGATATCCAGCACGAATGCCGACGTGCGGGGATCGGCCGGCCCGGAAAATCGGTTGGCTGATGGGGATGTTGATGCCACCCTGGATTGTCGGACCCCGATGCGATCATCAGCGGGCGTCCCGTCTCTTTCCATCGCCAGCCACAGACCTCTAGGGGGAGCTATGTCAGTCGCACTGGACGTCGCGGCAGCCGATCCGGAGGCCGACAGACCGCAGCGGCCCGCGTCGTCGACGCCGGGCCGCCTGGATTCGCTGCGGCGGTTCTGGCCGTATGTGCGTCCGCACCGGCGCGCGCTGCTCGGCGCGACCGTGCTCGCGATCCTCTCGTCGCTGACCGCGATCGCCATTCCACTGGTGATCGCGCGAATCGTCGACGGACCGATCGCCAGGAAGGACTTCGGCGGGGCGCTGTGGCCCGCGCTGCTCGTGCTCGTGCTCGGTCTGCTGGACGCCGCTGGGGTGTGGGGGCGGCGCTGGCTGGTCGCGAAGCCGGCCACCGAGTTCGAGATCACCATGCGCGCCAAGATCTTTCGCAAGCTGCAGACGCTGGCGATCGGACGGCACGACGCGTGGGAGTCGGGTCAGCTGCTGTCCCGCGCGGTCGACGACATGGCCACCATGCGCCGGTTCGTCGCGTTCGCCGGTCCGTTCCTGATCCTGCACATGGTGCTGATCCCGGTCGGCCTGCTCGCCCTGCTGTGGTTGAACTGGCAGATCGGCCTGCTCTTCTTGATCATCTCGATCCCGTTGACCTACATTGCCGTTCGGTTCGAGCGGGAGTACGCCAAGGCGTCGCGCCGCTCGCAGGATCAGGCGGGTGACCTGGCGACCACCGCCGAGGAATCGGCGCAGGGCGTGCGGGTGCTCAAGGCGTTCGGCCGCGGTGGGTTCTTCGGCGGCCGGTTCCGCGCGCAGTCGCGCGAGTTGCAGCAGACCGAGCTGTACAAGGTCCGGCTGGACGCCCGGTTGTGGTCGGCCATGACCGGCATGCCGCAGCTGGCCATCGTGTTCGCGCTCGGTTTCGGCGCCTGGTCGGTGGTGCAGGGCACGATGACGCTCGGCACCCTGGTCGCCGGCATCACGCTGGCGAATTTCCTGCAGTGGCCGATCATCTGGACCGGCTTCCTGCTCGCCGAGTGGAACGACGCGCGCACCGCGGGTGACCGCTACTGGGAGATCATCGATACCCCGGTGGACATCACCGACCCGGCCGATCCGGTCGAGCTGCCCGAGCAGATCGTCGGCGAACTGCGTTTGGAAGGCGTGAAATTCGCCTTCCCCGACGCGAAGGCAGAAGTACTGCACGACGTTTCGCTCAGGATTCGTCCGGGCGAGACGGTCGCGCTGGTCGGCGCGACCGGCAGCGGCAAGACCGCGCTGCTCAACCTGATCCCGCGGCTCTACGACGTCACCGGCGGCGCGATCACCATCGACGGCATCGACATCGCGGACATGCGGCTGGCCGATCTGCGGTCGCTGGTCTCGGTGGCCTTCGAGGAGCCGGTGCTGTTCTCGGCGAGTGTGCGGGAGAACGTCGCGCTGGGCGACCCGTCGGCCACCGACGCCGATGTGCGCCGCGCGCTCGACGTCGCCCAGGCGAGCGAGTTCGTGGACGAACTGCCCTGGGGCTTGGACACCAGGATCGGCGAGCAGGGCCTGAGCCTGTCCGGCGGCCAGCGCCAGCGGCTCGCGCTGGCCCGCGCCGTGCTGAGCGGGGCGGGTGCGCTCGAGGGTGAATACCGGGGGACGGTAGGAGGCGGAGCCGACGGGGTGGGTGAATACCGGGGGACGGTAGGAGGCGGAGCCGACGGGGCGGGTGAATACCGCCGCAGCCGAATCATGGTGCTCGACGACCCGCTGTCCGCGCTGGACGTGGAGACCGAGGAACGGGTGCAGGAGCGGCTGCGCACGGTGCTGACCGGCGCGACCACCCTGCTCGTCGCGCACCGGCCGTCGACGGCGGCGCTGGCCGACCGGGTCGCGGTGCTCGCCGAGGGCCGGATCGTCGCCGAGGGCACCCATGACCAGCTGCTGCGCAGCAGCAGCCGTTATCGCGAACTGATGGGAGGTGAGCAGCAATGAGTACGGAAACCGTCACGTCGAAAGACGCGGCACCGGAGGCGGATTCGTCCGTGACCCCGCGGGACGAGGCCGCCGACTGGCGCGGCATCGCGAGCGAGGACAAGGAGGTCACCCAGGCCGGAAACCTGGTGCTGGCCGGTCGATCCCGGCGGCTGCTGCTCGACCTGATCCGGCCGTACCGCAAGCTGGCGGCGCTGGCGCTGGTGCTCATCGTGGTGGACAACGCCGCGATGGTTTCGGCGCCGCTGTTCGTCGCGCACGGCCTCGACACCGGCATCAGCGAAGGGCGCAAAGGCAATTGGACCCCACTGGCGTGGACGGTCGGCGGGTATCTCGGCGCGGTCCTGCTCGGGGTCGCGACCACGTTCCTGTTCCTGCGCGTGTCCGGCCGGCTGAGCCAGAGCGTCCTGTTCGACCTGCGGGTGCGCTCGTTCACGCACATGCAGCGGCTCAGCGTCGCCTTCCACGAGAAGTACACCTCCGGCAAGGTGGTCGCGCGGCTCACCGGTGACATCGAGACGCTGCAGGAGCTGCTGGAGAGCGCGCTGAATCAGGCGCTCAGCGCGATCCTTTCGGTGCTCACCATCGCGGTGCTGCTGATCTACCTGAACCTGACGCTGGCCGCGATCGTGCTGCTCGGCTTCGTGCCGCTGGTGCTCGTCACCCGCTGGGCGCAGCGCAGGCAGCGCGCCGGATACCGCCGGACCCGCGGTGCCATCGCGAAGGTGGTGGTGCAGTTCGTCGAGTCGATGGGCGGCATGCGCGCGGTGCAGACGTTCCGCCGCGAGCAGCGCAACGAGTCGGTGCTGGCACACGAGGACGCCGAGTTCCAGCGGGCGACCACCGCCGCCATGCGCGGCATGGGCGATTACGCGGGGCTCACCAGGGCGATCGGCAACATCACCCGGGTGGTCATCATCGTGGTGGGCGCCTGGCTGGTGATCGAGGGCAACCTCGCGCTCGGCGTGCTCGCGGCATACCTGTTGTACCTCAACGAGTTCTACGGTCCACTCGACGAACTCGCGCAGGTGTTCAACTCGTACCAGTCCGCCGCGGCGGCGCTGGAGAAGATCTCCGGCGTGCTCGAGGAAGAACCCTCGGTGCGCGAACCCGCCGAGCCGGTGCCGCTGACCAAGGCCACCGGCGCGGTCCGGATGGACCGGGTGTCGTTCGGCTACGGCGAGCGTGAGGTGCTGCCGGAGTTCACTCTCGATATCCCCGCGGGACAGGTCGTCGCTCTGGTCGGTGCCACCGGTGCGGGCAAGTCGACCCTGGCCAAGCTGCTGACCCGGTTCTACGACCCGTCCAGCGGCACGGTCACCCTCGACGGGATCGACCTGCGCCGGATCACCGACACCGACCTGCGCCGCAATGTCGTGATGGTCACCCAGGAGTCCTACCTGTTCTCCGGTTCGGTGGCCGACAACATCCGGCTCGGCCGGCCCGACGCGTCCGACGCGGAGGTGTTCGCGGCGGCCCGCGCGGTCGGCCTGTACGAGTTCGTGCAGGCGCTGCCGGAGGGTTTCGACACCGACGTGCGCAAGCGCGGTGGCCGGTTGTCCGCGGGCCAGCGGCAGCTGGTCGCCTTCGCCCGGGTGTTCCTCGCCGACCCGGCGGTGATCGTGCTGGACGAGGCCACGTCCAGCCTCGACATCCCGGGCGAGCGGCTGGTGCAGCGGGCACTGGAGACGGTGCTGCGCGACCGCACCGCGATCATCATCGCGCACCGGTTGTCCACGGTGGCCATCGCCGACCGGGTGCTGGTGCTGGAATCGGGCCGCGTCGCCGAGGACGGCACCCCGGATGAGCTGATCGCGGGCACCGGCAAGTTCGCCAGCCTGCACGCGGCGTGGCGCGAGTCGTTGGTGTGATGCGGGCCCGGTGTGGTGCGGGCAACGGCCTGGCGTCGCTTACGGTAGAGATGTGACGATCCCAGCCTCCGAGAGCCAAGCCACTGGCAACGAGACGCCACCGGCCTCCCGTTGGCCGGCGATTCTCACCTGGCGCGCGCACAACGCGTCCCGGATGGAATCGGTGCGCGTGACCCTCAACGGCAACCGTATCCGCGCCGCCGGTCGCATGATCGGCGGCGCGTGCGACGACCACCCGGCCTTCAGCGCGTCCTACGACCTGGTGACCGACGAGAGCGGCGCCACCAAACGCCTCTCGCTGCGCACCACCACGGCCGCGGGCGAGCGGCACGCTTCCATCGCCCGGGACGAGGAGAACTACTGGCTGGTGGACGCGGGCGGCAGCCACGTCCGCTCCACCTTCGCGGGCGCGCTGGACGTGGACGTGGTGCTCAGTCCGTTCTTCAATACGCTGCCGATCCGGCGCTTCGACCTGCAGCACGCGGTGCACGATGTGCAGGTGCCGGTGGTCTATGTGCGGCTGCCGGACCTGCTCGTCCAGGAAGCCAGCCTGACCTACAGCGCGGCGGCCGACGGCATCAGTGTGCTGTCGCCGGTGTCCAGCGCGACCGTCACCGTCGATGCCGACGGTTTCCTGCTCGACTACCCGGGCCTGGCCGAACGCATCTGATAATCCGAAGTCCAGGAAATTCGATGCCTTCCTGGACGCGGCACTAGTCCAGTTGCGTGATGACGCCGCCGCGTTGTCCCGCGTCGCGCAACTTCGCCAGCCAATTGTGGTCGCCGGGGCGGATATCGGTGATTTCCCAGCGTTGCGCGGTTTCGTAGCGTTGCCTGGCGTCGTGTCCCGCCTCGACCAGCTCGGCCAGGGAATTGTCGGCGCGCAGTGTGTCGCGGGCCGCGCCGAGCAGCGTGAGCGTTTCCTCGAGCACGTCGAGCAGCGCGCCGGAATTCGGTTCACAAATGGCACGCACCAGATCGGGTGCGGTGCCCGCGACCCGGGTGCCGTCGCGGAAAGAACCGGCCGCCAGACCCAACGCGAGATCGCCGCCTGCCGCACCGGCCACCGCCAGCGCCTCGGCCAGCACATGCGGCAGATGCGAGATCCTGGCCACCGCGCGGTCGTGCTCGTCGGCGACCACCGGCACGACCACCGCGCCGCAGTCCAGGGCCAACCGGGTCACCCTGGTCCACGGTTCGGCCCGGGTGCCCTCGTCCACGCCGACCGCCCAGACGGCGTCCCGGAAAAGATCGGGATCGGTAGCGGCCCAGCCGGATTCGGCCGTGCCCGCCATCGGATGGCCGCCGACGTAGCGGGTCGCCAGTCCTTCCTTGCGCACCGCCGCCGCGACCGGGCCTTTGACACTCACCACGTCGGTCAGCGCGCAGTGCGGCGCGAACGTCGCGACCGCGGAGAGCAGCGGCCCGACCGCGGGCATCGGCACCGCGAGAACCAGCAGCGCGTCGGCCGCAGCGGCTCTGGCGAGTGCGGCGGGCAGGTCTTCGGTGACATCGAATCCGTCGGCCCGCGCCGCGCCCGCGCCGGTCGCCGAACGGTTGAAACCCCAAGCGTCATAGCCGGCCGCGACCGCGGCACGCAGCAGAGAACCGCCGATCAAACCGGTTCCGAGGACACAAACGGAGGCTTTCGGGGCAGCAGTCACCCCAACAGATTCGCATACGACTTCAACATTTCCGCTCGAGCAGACTACCGTTGCGGCCATGGCAGCACAGCGCTCGGGCACGAATAGGGCGACGTCGGACGATTACGACGACGTAGAAGGGTTCGCAGTGGCGGTTGTCCGCGAAGACGGCAAATGGCGGTGCAGCCCGCTGAGCCAGGCGGCACTCACCGATTTGTCCGCAGCGGAAAACGAACTGAAGGCTTTGCGCAGCTCGGGTGCGGTATTCGGCCTGCTCGACATCGACGACGAGTTCTTCATCGTGGTTCGCCCCGCGCCGAGTGGCACCAGGATGCTGGTATCGGACGCGACGGCCGCCATTGATTACGACATCGCCGCCGACGTGCTCGAAGCACTGAACGTGGAAATCCCCGACATCGACCCCGACGAGCTCGACGACATCGAGCCGTGGGAGGAGGGCGACCTCGGCGTGCTCGCCGATCTGGGTCTGCCCGAACCGGTGCTGAGCGTCATCCTCGCCGAAACCGACCTCTACCCGGACGAACAGCTCGGCATGATCGCCCAACGGCTCGGCTTCGCCGACGAACTCTCGGCGGTGCTGGACAAGCTGCCGCGCTGACGTGGGCGCGGACTTCCCTTCCGATACCGACATGGTGCGCGCCGCGATCGCCGCGGCCGCCGCCGCGGACCCCCGCGACGTCCCCGTCGGTGCCGTCGTATTCGATTCCACCGGAAGGGAACTCGCCCGCGCGGCGAACGCCAGGGAGGCGCTCGGTGATCCCACCGCGCACGCCGAGGTCCTGGCGCTGCGTCGCGCGGCCGAGGTGCACGGCGATGGCTGGCGTCTGGAAGGCGCCACCCTCGCCGTCACCCTCGAGCCGTGCACCATGTGCGCGGGCGCCCTGGTACTCGCTCGGGTGTCCCGGCTCCTCTTCGGCGCATGGGAACCCAAGACCGGTGCCGTCGGCTCGCTCTGGGACGTGGTGCGTGACCAACGCCTCAACCACCGCCCGCAGGTCCGCGGCGGCATCCTCGAGTCCGACTGCACCACCCTCCTGACCACCTTCTTCCACACCCAACGCTGACCCCCCACCCCCTCTCCCTGCGGATTTAACGATCAGCCCAGGGTCCGGTATGGTTGTCGGCGGTGGCGTGTCCGAGCGGCCTAAGGAGCACGCCTCGAAAGCGTGTGAGGGGTAACCCCCCTCCGAGGGTTCAAATCCCTCCGCCACCGCCAAAGCCCCGCCCTGTTCCGACAGGTGCGGGGCTTCTTGTTCTGCGAAGCGAGCCCGCTGACCGAGGCCTGCGGGGCTCCTTCGTTGGTCAGTCTTCGATCTGGACGCCGCGCCAGAAGGCGACGTAGCCCTTGATGTTTTTGGCGGCGTCCTTGGTTTCGGGGTAGTACCAGGCGGCGTCTTCGTTGCGTTCGCCGTCGACTTCGATGGTGTAGTAGCTGGCGGTGCCTTTCCACGGGCAGATGGTGTGCGTGTCGGAGTCCCTCAGCAGGTCGGTCTTGACCGAGTCGATGGGGAAGTAGTGGTTTCCTTCGACGACCTCGGTCTTGTCGCTCTGCGCGATGACAGTGCCGTTCCAGGTAGCAGTAGCCATACCTCCACTATGCCGAAACGGGGGTCAGGGGGTTTCGGCGGTGAGTTGGGAGAGTGGGGTGCCGGCCAGGAGTTGGTCCAGGGCGGTGCGCATGGTGGGGCAGTCGCGGGCGGGGTGGTCGGCGGGGCAGTGCAGGGCGTGGGTGAGGAAGGTTTGGGCGGTTCGGGCTTGGGTGATGACTCGGTCGAGGTCGGTGATCTGCTGGGCGAGCAGGTCGCGCCATTCGGGACTGGGGGCGTCGAGGACGGCGCCGGCGGTGTCCAGCGGCAAGCCGAGGCTTTGCGCGACCTTGATGAAGGCGAGGCGGCGCATCTGGTCGGTGTTGTACATCCGTTTGCCGCCGGTGCGGGTGGTCGGGCACACCAAGCCGCGTTCGTCGTAGTAGCGCAGTGCCGACGTGGTCATGCCGAGTATCGCCGCGGCCTGACCGATCGGGATCAGATCCATCCCACTATTTGACTTCAAGTCGACTTGAACCTGCAAGGTGGCGGGAGACAACCACTTCCGAGGAGACCCACCATGAATGCCCCACTGGCTCCCGTCGTCAACCATCACGCCGACCACCGCGGTTTCGCCGGACCGATCGGCCTCGCAATGGGATTCGTCATGCTCGCGCTGGGTCGTCGCCGTGCCCGCCTCGTGGCGGACTTGGCCGAGGTGACCGAGGCCGACCATGTCCTGGATATCGGATGCGGGCCCGGCGGCGCGGTGCAGGCGGCCGCGCGCCGCGGGGCACGGGTGACCGGCATCGATCCGTCCGCTTCGATGCTGCGCCTGGCCCGAGTCTTTGTGCGCGGGAAAACAATTCGCTGGGCAACAGGAGTCGCGGAGAATCTCCCGCTGCCCGACGGCGCGGTCACCGTGGCGTGGGCAGTGGCCACCGTGCATCACTGGCCCGATGTCACCGGGGGCCTGGCCGAGGCGTACCGCGCGCTGCAACCCGGCGGCCGATTCCTCACGGTCGAGCGGGCGGTGCAGGCCGACGCCACCGGCCTGAGCAGCCACGGATGGACCGGAGAACAAGCCGAAGCCTTCGCAAACCTTTGTCGCGCAGCACATTTCACGGAAGTTAAGATCGAGCGGCACGCCATGGACCGCTACACCCTGTGGGCGGTCCATGCCACCCGCCCGTGAAGTCGGTGCGGCTCTGCAAGCATGCACCCCCTCGGCTCCGAAAGCGAAGTCCCTCGGCAGCGAGGGACTTCACCTTCGCTCGTCTGCCGATCTCGGCTCGAGTAATTGCTCGATCAGCGTGTCTGCCAACCATTTATCGTATTTCTCCCCCGGCCACCCCAATTGCCCGACGAGCATGCTGTAAACCGTCGGATGGTTGAGGGTGTACAGCAGGTCTGTCGCCGTCTCCTCGTTGAGTCCGCGGCGCAGGTTTCCTTTCCGCTGTAGCGCTTTGATGGTCTGACGCTGATTCTCGCGGAACTCGTCCTGCATCTTCGTCCACAGCGCGTCGATATCGGCGTCCGCGGCCGCGGCGGCCCGGATGACCTCGAGCAAGGGCGCGATTCTGCCTTTCACTGCCCGCGAATGGGTGGCCTGCAGCCGCAGATGCTGGTGCGCGTCCGGTGCGGCGAGTATTTCTTGGAACCATTCCTGCTCGGTGACCGGCCGTGGGTCGGGTCCGCTTTTGACCGCTCGGTCCCACGCCGCGAGCAGCACCGACCGCTTGTTGCCGAAGGCGAGTTTGACGGTGGGCACGGCGACACCCGCGGCTGCCGCGATATCGGCGAGGGTCGTGCGCACGTAGCCCTCGGCGACGAACAGTCGATGCGCCGCCGCGACGATCTCCGCGCGCGTGGCGGCCGCCTGCTCCGCGCGTTTCGGGGACCGGTAGGGGCGCGAACCCTTGACATCGTCCTCCACGACCGTCACCCTACAGGTATATTGACTAACCTAAGGGGATAGTGAAATGAGCGTAGCGACATCGCCGCCGATAGACGACCCGGCGCTGACTGCGACTGCGGAGGTGGCCGAGCTGGCCAGGGCGCTGGCCGACGAGCCGATCGACCGAGACCGACTGCCGGACGAGGTGGTTCGGGCAGCGCGCCGGGCGGGCCTCTATCGGCTCTGTCTGCCTTCGGAATTGGGTGGATCGGGCACCCCGCTGCCTCTGATCGTGGCCATCGTCGAGCGGCTCGCGTTCGCCGACGGCTCGACCGGATGGTGCACGGCGGTGGCGAACGCGGGCGCGTCGCTGCTGTCCGGCGTCGCTGAACGAGAGGCGCGGATCATTGCGGCCGACTCCGAAAACCTCGTGATTGCAGGCGGTTTCCCGCCGCTGGGCCAGGCTCGACAGCACGGTGACGACTTCGAGGTGTCCGGCCGGTGGCCGTTCGCCAGCGGATGCACTGCCGCGACTTGGTTTCTCGGCGGCATTCAGGTCGTATCGGCCGACGGCGGCGCACCCGGCGCGCGCGTCGCGTTCTTCCCTGCGAACCAGGCCCGCATCATCCGCAACTGGGATGTGCTCGGGTTGCGCGCGACCGGCAGTCACGACGTCGCGGCGGAGCGGCTCACCGTGCCGATGCATCGGTCGACGACGTTGTTCGGCGCACCCCGCTGGTCGGCGGATCCGCTCGCGGCGATCCCGTTCTTCGCGTTGGGATCGCTGTTGGCCGCGGTACCGCTCGGCGTCGCGGCCCGGGCCCTCGACGAACTCCGTCTGCTGTCCTCGACCAGAGTTCCCTCCGGGCAACGGCATTCGCTCGCTGAGGACCCGGTCTTCCAAGATCACCTGGGCACCATGCTGACGCGACTCGGTGCAGCACGCGCCTACCTGTTCGAACGCACCGAATTCCTGTGGCAGAGCGCCGTTGCCGGGGCGGTGCCGCCCGCGGTGCAGGCCGAGGTGTCGATGGCGGTGGGTGCGGCGGTCGACGCGGCACTCGAGGTGGTGCAGTTCGCCCACCGATCGGCAGGGGTTGCGGCGCTGCGTAACCCGCATATTCTTACCCGCTGCCACAACGATGTCGTGGCGGCGAGTAGGCACGCGGCATTCCGTCCTACGTCGCGCCAGGCCGGGGCTCGCTCCTTCCTGGGCCTGCCGCCCGAATAGTCCGAGCAACTACCATGACTCGGATTTCCGCGGGTGACGGTCTGCACGCGCAACCGGCGGCTGAGCCTGCCCCATCTGATACCGCAAAAGCCACTAAGAACTTTGATCCAGTTGCAGCAGAAGGCTTCTCGGAGCGGCGCGCGGCGCGCGGCGCGGCAGCTTTCAAGGCCATCGCGTACGACGCCTAACGAACGCATCCTGCATGACTCAACCACCTGCCGCCGCGCTCGATCCATCGGAGCGGGATCGCACGATGCTCTCCGCGTGCGCACCGACCCAGGTGAGCAGACCGTGCAGCTGCTCGGCCAATTCGGCGCCCATCGGTGTCAGCGCGTAGGTGACCCGGGGGGTGGGATGGTCGGTTCGACGATGCGTTCGGTGAAGCCGTAATCGGTGAACGTACGCAGATTCCTGGGAAGAGATCACGCCCGAACGGGCCAGGCGGGAAATGACCTGGCCACCAACGGAATACGCCGACTTCGTGCTGGCGGGCCCGGCCGCGACGGTCGAGACACCGGGGCCGTCGACCACCACGGTGGAGCAGGTCACCGGACCGCCCGCCCGCACCTACGCGCAGTGGGCGGCCGATCACGTCGCCGACTTCCGCTGACTACCGTCAGGAGATGCGCTGACAGGAACTTCCGGTGTCGAGTCCGGTGCCGATCACCTCGATGGAGGTGAACTTGGTCGAGGTGTAGCGGCCGGGCTCGCTCTGGATGGCGACGAGGTTCTGGCGGCCGACGCGCGTCGGCGTCCAGGTTGCGGTGACCGTGTTGTTCTCCGGGTGGTGCACGGCCTCGCCGGGGATGCGTTCCCCGTTGCCGGGAACGACCCCGCCGGATAGTACGAAGAACACCGAACCCGGCGCAATCACCGCGTCGGTGACCCCCGCCGTGACCGTGTACCGGCACCCGGTCAGCAGACCTTCGGCGCCGACGGCGACGCTGACATCGGCCACGTCGGCGGTGGCCGGTACCGCGAGCACCGCGCCGAAGGCGGTCAGAGCGACACCACTCACGATAATTCGAGCAATGGACCTACGCATCGTGCTACCTCCTCGGACAGGTGGGCATACGGGCGATCCAGGCGGTTCAGGTACCGCGTGAGAAGAGCCTAATCGGCGCCGGAACCCGGTAACCGAAGGATTTGATGAATCGGGCGCCGACCCGGGATCCGCGCTCGTCCAGTGCCGGGGCGCCGAAGGTGTTCAGCATCCGGTTGATCACGTTGAAGAACGTGCCCACCCAGACGGCCTCTTCGAAGGCTTCGGCCGAGACGCCCGCCTGCCGCACCTTGTCGGCATCGGCCGGCGTCAGGCCGTCGGGATCGCGGGTCATCCGCCGCAGGAATTCGATCATCGCCTGCGCTTCGGGGCGCAGGGGCGAGTCCCCGTTGCCGGTCAGCGCGCCATCCACCACGCCGATGTCGATGTAGGCGCCCGCGATCGCGTGATGCGCGGAGTAGCAGAACGGGCATTCGTTCGCCTCCGACGTTGCGGTGGCGAAGATTTCGCGTTCGGCCACGGTCCAGAACGACGGACCGCGCAACGACTGCTGGAACATGTCCGACAGGGGCGTGCCGAAGAAGCGATGCCGGTAGAACAGGAGTTTGAGCACCGCGGGCGGTTCCATTCGGCTGGACCGCCGGATGCCCCCGAGCACGGTCCGCGTTACCCGGTCATGTCCGGATTCGACTGCGCCGAGCCACATTTCAGTGTCCTTCCCAGGCGCGCCGGGCCGCACGTAGCCGCCGATCGGCCGCGCCGTAGGCCGCGAGGGCCGCGGCCTCGAAGATCTGGTCGTCGTTGTGTCCCGCCGCGGTGAGTCCGGCGATGGTGTCCGCGGTGGATCGGTACGAGTGCTGCGCGACCAGATCGGCGAAGGCGGCCAGTTCGGCCGGAATATCGCCGGCGCTGTCACCGATGGCGGTGCGTTGCCTGATCTTTCGCCGAATTTCGCTCGACAACTGGCCGGGGGAGGAAATCAAGTGCTCGCCGAATTGCCGCCACTTTTCGTCCATCGACTCATTCTCATCGATCGGTGCGCGGTGCGGCCCGCTATGGAAAAGTCACCTGTCTTTTGGCGGATTCGGTCGCAGCACGACGGTGTGCCCGTCCAGGTCGACGCCGCGCGGCGGTGGCGCGCCCTGCTGAAAGGGTCCGGCACAGGGGTGCGACGGCCCCGGCGCCGCATCCTGCTGCCGCGTGGAACCGCGTGCCATGCGTGTTCCCCCGTCACCGGATCGCCGCGCCTGAACCCCCGCTGACCTGCGCCGAAAGGCGGGACGCGCCTGCGGGATCGAGCCGGCGAGCAATAGTTCGGGCGGAGCGGATATTTCGGGCGAACCGGGGTATACGCCGGGTAGCAAGTTGCGGGAAGGACGAGATGCCGTATGCGCCGTCGAACTGTCCGCTCGAGACCGATGAGCGAGAGAAATATGAGAATCGGAAGCATTATTGTCTTGATCTGGTTGCTGATCGGCGTCATCGCCGCGGCCCAGCGGGACTACTTCGACAGCGGCCCGGTGAACTGCGCGGGCTTCGGCACGATCGCGGTCACGGTGATCGCGGGCCCGCTCAACTACATGGGCGTGAACCCGAAGGTCGACGATTGCAATGTGCCGCAACCGAGTCCGTAATCCACCGACCGTGATCCACTGAGCCGGCGCGCACCGGCCGGACCCTGCGGCGACGACCTCGCATCCGGTCTCCGGGTGCGAGGTCGGCCGCGTCTCGGCGACACAACAGACCGTCCTGTCGTGTTGGGCGCGTCGCGGCCGACCACCAGATAATGACGTTGCTCGAGATGCGCCGACGAACGAGGCAGTAATGAGACTTGGAAGCGTGATCGTCGTGCTCTGGTTCGTGATCGGCGTGATCGCCGCGGGCCAGCGCCATTACTTCGACAGCGGCCCGATCAACTGTGCGGGCTTCGGCAACATAGCGCTCACCGTGCTCGCGGGCCCGCTCAACTACGTCGGGGTGAACCCGAAGGTGCCCGACTGCAACGTGCCGCAGCCGAGTCAATAGGAAAAGCCCAGCATAAGTGGGTCGCGCCCGGGTATCTCCAGGTGGGGAGCACGGAAGGAAGCGATGCCATGCGCGACCGAGACACCCGCGACACCCGCGATATCCGTACACGGGGCTCCCGTCGTACGGGTACTCGCCTGTTCAGCACGCTGTTGCTCATCTGGTTGGTCATCGGCCTGCTGGCCGCGGGCCAGCGCCACTATTTCCAGAGTGGCCCGACGAATTGCGCGGGCTGGGGCACGATCGCCGTCACCACCATCGCCGGCCCGCTCAACTACTTCGGCGTGAATCCGAAGGTGTCGGACTGCGTCCTGCCCGAACCCAGTCAGTAGCGCGCCGGCGCGCCCCCACCCGGTGCGCGGATGGGGGCGCGTTTCGGATCGATCAGCCGACCGGCTGTTTCGTGGTGCTCGGGTGCTCTTGCCCGCGTAACGCGAACAGTTTGGCGCCTTCCACATCGATATCCGGCACGATCTTGTCCAGCCAGGCCGGCATCCACCACGCCCACTTGCCCAGCAACGCGAGCAGCGACGGAATCAGCACCATCCGGACCAGGAACGCGTCGAACAGCACGCCCGCCGCGAGCGCGAAACCCATCATCTTCGCGGTGACATCGGCCTCCAGCAGGAACGAGCCGAACACCGAGATCATGATGATCGCGGCGGAGGTGACCACCCGCGCGCCGTGGTGGTAGCCGCTGATCATCGCCTCCTTGGGCGGCTTGCCGTGCACGTATTCCTCGCGCATCCGGGTCACCAGGAACACCTGGTAGTCCATCGCGAGTCCGAACACCAAGCCGATCAACATGATCGGCAGGAAGCTGACGATCGCCCGCGGGTCCTGGATCAGGCCGAGCTTGCCCTCCTGGAAGATCAGCACGGTCGCACCGAAGGTGGCCGCCATGGAGAGCAGGAACCCCAGCGCGCCGGTGAGCGGCACCAGGATCGAGCGGAAGACCAGGATCAGCAGCACGAACGCCGCGCCCGCGACAATGGCCATGTACGGCACGATCTTGCTGAGCAGCACATGGTCGATATCGGCGTAGATCGCGGTGGTCCCGGTGATGCCGTACTTCATCCCGTATTCGGCATCGAGCCTGCCCTCGGCGTCGCGCGCGTCCCGGACCAGGTCCTTGGTGGTCTGGTCGTTCGGGCCCGACTTGGGTACGCCGTTGATCAGCGCGCCCTGCCCGTCCTGGCTCAGCTGCGGTTCGGTCACGTAGTCCATATCCGGATACGAGGTCAGCTCCGAGCGCAACGAGTTCAACGCGTCGGTGCGCCTGTCCGGTGCCACGCCGGTGAGATCGACCGCGATCTGCAGTACGCCGTTGCTGCCCTCGCCGAACCCGGACGTGCGCAGCTCGTAGGCCTTCCGGACGGTCGAGGTCTTCGGCATGCTGTCCTCGCCGGGGAGCCCGAGATTCATGTGCACCGCGGGCAGGGCGAGCAGGCCGAGCACCACCACGCTCAGGATCAGCGCCACCGCGGGCGCCTTGCCGATGAGCTGGGCGAAGCGCATGCCGTTGGTGACCGAGTCGTCGTCTTCCGGGTCGTGCTGGGCGATGAGCGGCAGCTTCGGCTTGAACAGGAACCGGCCGAACGCGCCGAGCAGCGCGGGCATCAGCGTGATCGCGGTGAGCACCGCGAACCCGGCGGCGACCGCGCCGCCGAGACCCATGAAGGTCAGGAATCGAACGCCGACGATGGCCAGCCCGACCAAGGCGATGATGACCGTCAGCCCGGCGAACACCACCGCTGATCCGGCGGTGCCGAGTGCGGTTCCGGCCGCTTCTTCGGGTGAATCCTGTACTGCGAGTTCGTGTTTGTAGCGCGAGACGATGAACAGCGCGTAGTCGATGGACAGCGCGATGCCGATCATCGAGGCGAGGAAGGTGGTGAAGCTCGGGATCGACAGGAACGCGGTGCCGAGGAAGATCAGCGAGGTGGCGGCGCTGAGCCCGACGATCGCGGTGATGATCGGCACGAAGGCGGCGACGATCGCGCCGAACGCCACGATCATCACGACCAGCGCCACGGCCATGCCGATGAGTTCGGACTTGCCGCTGGGCGCCTGCTGCTCCATCGCGATCGTGCCGCTCAGCTCCACCGTCAACCCGGCGGCGCGCGCCTGATCGGCCACGTCGTAGGCCGCCTTGCGATTGTCGGCGGTGATCTCGGTGAATTCCTTGATGGTGAACGGGACGCTGAAGAAGGCGACGGTCTCGGGCTCGGTCTTGTTGAGCACGTTCAACGGGGCGCCGCTGCATTTGGCCGGGTCCGGCTGGGCGACCAGGCAGCCCAGCTGCTCGGTGGCCGTGATCGGATTGGTGATCGGCTTGCTGTGGTCGACGATGTCGAGTTGGTTCAGCTTGTCCAGCAGCGCGTCGATGGACTGCCGATTGACCGGGTCGGTGAGCTTCTGCCCGGGTGGTGCGCCGATCACGTAGGTTCCCGTGACGGCGTCGAATTTGAAGGCCGCCGACATGCCGGGGAAGTGCTGGTCGAGAATCTGCGTCGCCCGTTCCGAGGGCAGGTTCGGCATGCTGAAGTCGTCGCTCATCGGCTCCTTCAGCTGGGTGCCGAGCCCGCCGAGCACCAGGAACAGGGCGATCCAGATGGGCAGTACCAGCCACTTGTGCCGGAAGGCGAACTTTCCCCACCGGTATAGATACACGGACACAGGGTTCTCCTCGCGGTGATCGGGTCGTGCCGGATCGGATCGAGCGACAAGCGCGCGGGCCGACAGCGCCCGCGGAACTACCGAGCTGGAGAGTCGAACTTCTTCTGAGTCTGCTGCGGACCAGTCACAAGATCAAGAACCGGCGCTGGATATGACTCGGCCCCGCACGCGAAATTCGCATGCGGGGCCGAATCGGGCCAGGTCAGCTGACGGCGACCGGTTCCTTCGCCGGGACGGCCGAGCGCTGCTGCAGTTCGCGCAGCTTCGTACCCTCCACGTCGATATCGGGCAGGATCCGGTCCAGCCACTTCGGCATCCACCAGCCCCACTTGCCCATCAGCACCAGCAGCGACGGGATCAGGATCATCCGGACGATGAAGGCGTCGAACAGCACGCCGGCCGCCAGCGCGAAGCCGAACGACTTCGCCGTCACGTCGGTTTCCAGCAGGAACGAGCCGAACACCGAGATCATGATGACCGCGGCCGAGGTCACCACGCGGGCACCGTGGTGGTAACCGGCGACGACCGCCTCGGTCGGGGACTTGCCCTTGACGAACTCCTCGCGCATGCGGGTCACCAGGAACACCTGGTAGTCCATCGCGAGGCCGAACACCAAGCCGATCAACATGATCGGCAGGAAGCTGACCAGCGGATGCGGGTCCTCGATCAGGCCGAACTTGCCCTGCTGGAAGATCAGCACCGTGGCGCCGAAGGTGGCCGCCATCGAGAGCAGGAAGCCGAGCGCCGCGGTCAGCGGCACCAGGATCGAGCGGAACACCAGGATCAGCAGCACGAACGCGGCGCCGGCGACGATCGCCAGGTACGGCACGATCTTGCCGAGCAGCACGTGGTCGACATCGGCGTAGATCGCCGTGCTGCCCGTGATGCCGTACTCCACCCCGAATTCGGCTTTCAGCTGTGCTTCCGCGTCGCGGGCGTCGCTGACCAGATCCTTGGTGGCCTGGTTGTTCGGACCGGACTTCGGCACGCCGTCGAGCAGCACGCCCTGTTTGTCCTCGCTCCACTTCGGTGCGGTCACGTAGTCCATGCCCGGGTAGGCGGCGAGCTTGTCCCGCAACGCCTTGACCGCGGTCTCGCGGACCTCGACCGGCACGTCGGACAGGTCGGCCGCCACGTTCAGCACGCCGTTGCTGCCCTCGCCGAACCCGGCGGTACGCAGCTCGTAGGCCTTGCGGATGGTCGAGGTCTTCGGCTGGCTGTCGTCACCGGGCAGGCCGAGGTTCAGTCCGGCGGCCGGTGCGGCGAGCGCACCGAGCACCACGACGCTCAGGATCAACGCGACCCACGGCGCCTTGCCGATCAACCGGCCGAAGCGCATGCCCATGGTGACCGAGTTGTCGTCTTCGGGGTCGTGCTTGGCGACGAGCGGCAGCTTCGGTTTGAACAGGAACCGGCCGAACGCGCCGAGCAGCGCGGGCATCAGCGTGATCGCGGTGAGCACCGCGAAGCCGGCGGCGATGGCGCCACCCAGACCCATGAAGGTCAGGAACTGCACGCCGACGATGCTCAACCCGGCGAGCGCGATGATCACCGTCAGGCCGGCGAACACCACCGCCGAACCCGCGGTGCCGAGCGCCGTGCCCGCGGCTTCTTCGGGCGAATCCTGTACTGCGAGTTCGTGTTTGTAACGGGAGACGATGAACAGCGCGTAGTCGATGGACAGCGCGATGCCGATCATCGAGGCGAGGAAGGTGGTGAAGCTCGGGATCTCGATCGCCGAGGTGCCCAGCATGATCAGCGAGGTGGCCGCACCGAGGCCCACGATCGCGGTCACGATCGGCACGAAGGCGGCGACGATCGCACCGAACGCCACGATCATCACGATCAGCGCCACGCCCATGCCGATCATCTCGGACTTGCCGCTGGGCGCCTGCTGCTTCATCGCGATCGAGCCGCTCATCTCGACATCGAGCCCGGCATTGCGCGCGTCGGAGGCCACGGCGTACGCGGCGTCGCGCTCCTTGTCGGTGACGTCGGTGAACTTCTTGATGGTGAACGGCACGTTCAGCACCGCGACCGAGTCGGGCGCGGTCTTGCTGAGCACGTTCAGCGGTGCGCCGCTGCAGGTCGCGGGGTCGGGGTTGGCCAGGCAGCCCATCTTCTCGGCCGCCTCGACCGGATTCATGACCGGCTTGCTGTGATCGACGATGTCGAGTTCGCCGAGCTTGGCGATGAACGCGTCGAGCGCGGCGCGGTTGGCCGGGTCGGTGAGTTTCTGTCCCGCGGGCGCGCCGATCACATAGGTGCCGGTGACCGCGTCGAATTTGAAGGCGGCCGAAGCGCCCGGAAAGTGCTTGTCCAGAATGTCGTTGGCGCGTGCCGAGGGCAGATCCGGCATGCTGAAGTCATTGCTCATCGGCTTGCTCAACTGCGCGCCGAGGCCGCCGAGCAGCAAGAACAGCAGCAGCCAGACAGGTAGCACGATCCATTTCCGGCGGAAGGCGAACTTCCCCCATCTGTATAGATACACGGACACGAAGGGTCTCCTAGCGGTGCTGAGGCGTGATGAATTCAGAGCCGGAGACAGCTACTCGCGGGGTTGCCCTGCCGTCCCCGCCTCCACTGACGCTTTCTGCCTACCGTGCGGTAGGTAGACTATCCGAGCGATAAGCGGAGGTACAACCTCAATTTCTCCGGCATGGTTAGCCCGGCGCACTAGTGGTGAGAGGATCATCCGATGGCTGCCCGTTCCACCCCCGACGGCATTGTCGCTGGTCGGGGCACTAAATCCGCGATCCGCGATGCCGCGGTGAAGCTATTCGGCGACAAAGGATTCGAGCAGACGAGTCTGCGTGAGGTCGCCGATGCGGTGGGAATCACAAAGGCATCGCTCTACTATCACTACGCTTCCAAGCTCGAATTGCTGCACGCCATCATCGATCCGATCATCGACCACCTGCGCTCGGTCGTGGTCGACATCGAGCAGCGACCGCACGACCCGGACACCATTCGGGACGTGCTGCGGAACTACCTGCGCGGCATGGTGTCGCACCGCGACGCCGGCGCGCTGGTGCTGCGCGACACCGTGACGATCGTCAACGCGGTCGCCGACCGGCATCCCGATCTCGTCGACGACGACCAGGCGCTGCGCGAATGGCTGGCCGGTCCGGACCCGACCGACGAAGCCAAGCTGCGCGCCAGCGCGGCGCTCGCGATGCTCGGGGTCGCGTTGATGTCCAAGGAGTTCGCGCCCGGCGCCGACGACGGCCTGGTGGAAGCCACGTTGCTGGACGCGGCGACGTGCGTACTCACCGCGCGAGATTGCGCGTAGATTGCAGCTACTTGACCGGAAACGCCGTACATCGCCAGGAGTCGCTGTGCACATCACCGCGAAGGTCGACTACGCGGTGCGGACGTTGCTCGAGATCGCCCGCGCATCGCAGCTGAGTCAGGCCCCGTCCGGGCTCGCCCCCGTCGTACCGGCGGCGCCGGTCGTCAAGGCGGACGCGATCGCGACCGCGCAGGGCATCCCGCCCAAGGTGCTCGAGACCGTGCTCAGCGACCTGCGCCGCGCCGAACTCGTGATCAGCAGGCGCGGGCCCGACGGCGGCTACTGGCTGGCCCGCCCGGCTGCGGAGATCTCCATCGCCGACGTGATCCGCGCGATCGAGGGACCGCTCGCGTCGGTGCGTGGTGAGCGTCCGGAGGACGTGACCTATTCTGGCGCTGCCGAATCTCTACAACGGGTCTGGATTGCGCTGCGCGTGAATATTCGTGCGGTACTGGAAAACGTGTCGATCGATGACATAGCCGACGATAGGCTGCCTGGGTTCATTGATGCGCTCACCGAAGACGCGGGCGCATGGGCGCGCAGAGAGCGTCCGCTGAATCAGACCTAGCATCCGCTGACTCGGGGATCGGCGCCGGCTGGATTAGAACGAGCGAAATAGCCGCTGCACGTCACCACCTTAGGCGCGAAAAGCGCCCCGACGGGAGGGTATTCATGCTGGTCAGGAGTCATCGTGACGCGCGTCACGGCAGCCGGGTAACCTGCGGTCCATCATGCTGATCCGACTGCTTCGTACCTACCTGGCCCCCTATCGCACGCAGCTGGCCGGGGTCGTTGTGCTGCAGTTGATCTCGGTGATCGCGATGCTGTATCTACCGAGCCTCAACGCCGACCTCATCGACAACGGCGTGACCAAGGGCGATATCGGCTACATCTGGAGCACCGGACTGCGCATGCTCGCGGTTACCGGCGTGCAGATCGTCGCCTCGGCCTGCTCGGTGTATCTCGGCGCGCTGGCGGCGATGAGCGCGGGCCGCGACCTGCGCGGCGCGCTGCTGCACCGGGTCGGCACCTTTTCCGCGCGCGAAGTCGGCATGTTCGGCGCACCGTCGCTGATCACCCGCAACACCAACGACATTCAGCAGGTGCAGCTGCTCATCGCGATGTCAGCGACCATCCTGGTGATGGCCCCGATCATGTGCATCGGCGGCATCATCATGGCGCTGCGCGAGGACTTCAGCCTGTCCTGGCTGCTGCTCATCGCGGTGCCGGTGCTCGGCCTGTCGATGGCCTTCATCATCAGCCGGATGGTGCCCGGCTTCCGGGACATGCAGACCCGCATCGACGAGGTGAACCGGGTACTGCGCGAACAGATCACCGGCATCCGGGTGGTTCGCGCTTTCGTCCGGGAACGCCAGGAGACCTGGCGTTTCGGCGTCGCCAACAATGAACTCACCGAGACCGCGCTGCGCGTGGGCAGGCTGATGGCGTTGATGTTCCCGACGGTGATGCTGATCAGCAACCTGACCGCGGTCGCGGTGATCTGGTTCGGCGGCAAGGCCGTCGACGAGGGCACCATGCAGATCGGCTCGCTCACCGCGATGCTGTCCTACATCATGCAGATCCTGATGGCCGTCATGATGGCCTCGTTCCTGGCCATGATGGCGCCGCGCGCCGCGGTCTCGGCCGACCGGATCGGCGAGGTGCTCGAGACCGAATCGTCGGTCGTGCCACCGAAACTGCCGCAGCCGTTCGCGGGTGACCCGGCCGACGTCGAATTCCAGTTCGCCGAGTTCGCCTTCCCGGGCGCGGAGAAGCCGGTGCTCAAAGCCATTCGCTTCCACGTGAAACCGGGCACCACGACCGCGATCGTCGGCTCGACCGGTTCCGGTAAGACCACGCTGCTCAACCTCATTCCGCGGTTGATGGACGTCACCGACGGTGCGGTGTACCTCGGCGGCACCGATGTGCGGCACGTCGATCTGGAACTGCTGCGTGCGCAGGTCGGGTTGATTCCGCAGAAGGCGTACCTGTTCTCCGGAACGGTCGCCAGCAATCTGCGCTACGGCAACCCCGATGCCACCGACGAGGAACTGTGGCGCTGTCTGGAGATCGCGCAGGCCGCCGACTTCGTGCGAGAGATGCCGCAGGGCTTGGAAACTCCGATCGCGCAGGGTGGCACCACGGTGTCGGGCGGCCAGCGCCAGCGGCTCGCGATCGCGCGGGCGCTGGTGAAGGCGCCGCGCGTCTACCTGTTCGACGACTCGTTTTCCGCGCTCGACGTGGCGACCGACGCGCGATTGCGCGACGCGCTGCGCCCGGTGACCAAGGACGCCTCGGTCATCATCGTGGCCCAGCGCATCACGACCATTCGCGACGCGGACCAGATCGTGGTGCTCGAAGACGGCGAGATGGCCGGCGTCGGCAGCCATGAGCAGCTGATGCGCGACTGCAAGGAATATCAGGAGATCGTCGCATCCCAGCTGAGCGCGGAGGAGGTTCGATGAGGCCAGGAATGCCCGGTCCGGGTGCGCCGGACGCCAAGGCGAAATCGTTCGGACCGTCACTGAAGCGCCTGCTGCGCAGGCTCGCACCGGAGAAGAAGTACGTCTGGGCCGTCGTCGTGCTCGCCATCGCCTCGGTGGTGCTGAACACCCTCGGACCGTACATGCTCGGCAAAGCCACCAACCTGGTCTTCGACGGGGTCGTCGGTAAGCAGCTGAAGTTCCCGCCGGGCACCACCAAGGAGCAGGCGGTCGAGTTCCTGCGGTCCAGGGGTGACAGCACTTTCGCCGACATGTTGAGTTCGATGGATGTGGTGCCGGGCGTCGGCGTCGATTTCGACGCGGTCGGCCGGGTGCTCATGGTGGTGCTCGCGCTGTACATCGGCGCGGCACTGTTCGGCTGGCTGCAGGCCTTCCTGCTGAACATCGTGATCAACCGGACGGTGAAGCGGCTGCGCAGCGACATCGAAGACAAGATCCATCGGCTCCCGCTGCGCTACTTCGACTCTCAGCCGCGCGGCGACGTGCTCAGCCGGGTCACCAACGACGTGGACAACGTGTCGCAGAGCCTGCAGCAGACCATGAGCCAGCTGATCGTCTCGGTGTTCACCGTGATCGGCATCCTCGGCATGATGTTCTGGATCTCCTGGCTGCTCGCCCTGATCGCGCTGCTCACGGTGCCCGCGGCGATCATCGTCACCGCGCAGATCGCCAAGCGGTCCAAGCCGCATTTCGTGGACCAGTGGAAGTACACCGGCGTGGTAAACGCTCAGGTCGAGGAGGCCTACACCGGTCACGAGATCGTCACCGCGTTCGGCCGCAGCCGCGAGGTCGGGCAGGAGTTCGACGAGCGCAACGAGCAGCTCTACCAGTCGAGTTTCAAGGCGCAGTTCATCTCCGGCCTGATCATGCCCGCGATCATGTTCCTCGGGAACGTGAACTTCGTGCTGGTGGCGCTGGTCGGCGGCCTGCGGGTCGCGACCGGTCAGCTCTCGCTCGGCGAGGTGCAGGCATTCATCCAGTACTCGCGTCAGTTCAGCCAGCCGCTCACCCAGATCGGCGCGATGGCCAACCTGCTGCAGTCCGGTGTCGCTTCGGCCGAACGGATCTTCGAGATCCTCGACGCCGAGGAGGAGAGCCCCGATCCGGAGCAGCCCGACGTTCGTCCGGTGGATCGCGGCGAGGTCGAGTTCGAGGGCATCTCCTTCCGCTACGAACCGGAAAAGCCGGTGATCGAACGGCTTTCGCTGATCGCCGAGCCCGGGCACGTGATCGCCATCGTCGGCCCGACCGGCGCGGGCAAGACCACGCTGGTGAACCTGCTGATGCGGTTCTACGAACTGGACTCCGGCACCATCACCATCGACGGTGTCGACATCACCCGGATCACCCGCGATCACCTGCGTTCCCGGATCGGCATGGTGTTGCAGGACACCTGGTTGTTCAAGGGAACCATCCGGGAGAACATCGCCTACGGCAGCCCGACCGCCAGCGAGGAAGACATCCTCGCCGCGGCCCGCGCGGCCTACGTCGACCGGTTCGTGCACGCGTTGCCCGAGGGCTACGACACGATCATCGATGAGGAGGGTTCCGGCGTCAGCGCCGGCGAGAAGCAGCTGATCACCATCGCGCGGGCGTTCCTCGCGAAGCCGTCCATCCTGATCCTGGACGAGGCGACCAGCTCGGTCGACACCCGCACCGAACTGCTGGTGCAGCACGCGACCGCGGCCCTGCGCCGCGATCGCACCAGCTTCGTGATCGCGCACCGTCTGTCCACCATCCGCGACGCCGACCTGATCGTCGTCATGGAGGCGGGCCGCATCGTCGAACACGGCACGCACGAGCGCCTGCTCGAGGAACGCGGACCGTACTACCGCCTGTACAACGCGCAGTTCGCGGCGGCCGCCGCCGACGCGTAGTCCATCGAGCGCGCCGCACGACAGACACCTCCGCTGTGCGGCGCGCTCGCGTCTGCCCCGTCGATTCCCGCACCCGTTCTGTGCTCACGCACCCGCTCTGCCCTGCGGCAACGGGTGCGTCGGCACAGAACGGGTGCGGGGAATCAGCGGGGGTGCGCGCACCTGGGAGGATGTCGGGGTGTCTGATCCCGGAAACTTCTCGTTCACCGTCGGTAATCGCCTCGACGGGCGGCACGGCCGCTCGGGTGTGATCAGCACGCCGCACGGGGAGATCGCCACGCCCGCGTTCATTCCGGTGGGCACCAAGGCGACGGTGAAAGCCGTGCTGCCGGAAACGATGCGGGAGATCGGGGCACAGGCGCTGCTGGCCAACGCCTACCACCTGTACCTGCAGCCGGGATCCGACATCGTGGACGAGGCCGGTGGGCTGAGCAAGTTCATGAACTGGCCGGGTCCGACCTTCACCGACAGCGGCGGCTTCCAGGTGATGTCGCTGGGCGTCGGGTTCAAGAAGGTGCTCGCGATGGAGGCGGTCGACGTCCGCAGCGACGACGTGATCGCGAAGGGCAAGGAGCGGCTGGCCACCGTCGACGACGACGGTGTCACCTTCCGCTCGCACCTGGACGGTTCGAAGCACCGGTTCACCCCCGAGGTGTCGATGGGCATCCAGCACGAGCTGGGCGCCGACATCATGTTCGCCTTCGACGAGCTCACCACGCTGCTCAATACCCGCGGCTACCAAGAGAAGTCGTTGCAGCGCACGCACGAGTGGGCGCAGCGCTGCATCGACGAGCACGAGCGGCTGACCGCGGCCCGCACGCACCGCCCGTACCAGGCGCTGTTCGCGGTGATCCAGGGCGCGCAGTACGAAGACCTGCGGCGCAAGGCCTGTCGCGAACTGGAGGCGATCCGCGGTAGCGGCGGCACAGGTTTCGACGGCTACGGCATCGGCGGCGCGCTGGAGAAGCACAACCTGGGCACCATCGTCGGCTGGTGCTGCGATGAGCTGCCCGAGGACAAGCCGCGGCACATGCTCGGCATCAGCGAGCCCGAGGACATCTTCACCGCCGTGGAGAACGGGGCCGACACCTTCGACTGCGTGAATCCGTCCCGGGTCGCGCGCAACGCCGCCATCTACGTGGCCGAGGGCCGGTTCAATATCAACACCGCGCGCTTCCGCCGCGATTTCACGCCCATCGACGAGACCTGCGACTGCTACACCTGCGCCAACTACACGCGGGCCTACCTGCACCATCTGTTCAAGGCGAAGGAAATCCTCGCGGCCACGCTCTGCACGATCCACAACGAGCGCTACACGATCCGGCTCGTCGACCGCATCCGCGCCAGCATCGAGGGCGGATATTTCGACGAGCACAAGGCTGAAACCCTCGGCCGCTGGAAAGGGCGCATCGCGACGCCATAACGTGCACCCGACCGCGGCCGAGGACGAATCAGCTGAGTAGTGCGGAGTTCTCGCTGGGCGCGTACGTCGGCTCGTGCTTCTTCAGCCAGGCGATCACGCGATAGGTGATCGGCAGCACGATGACCTCGGCGAGGGTCTTCCAGAGGAAGCCGACGATCACGTAGTTGACGAACTGGCTCCACGAGTCGATGCCGATGGCGGTGGCGGCGATCGAGCAGAAGATCAGGGTGTCACCGAATTCGCCGACCACGGTGGAACCGATCAGCCGCGCCCACAGGTGCTTTTCCTTGGTCTTTTCCTTGATCAGCACCAGCGTCGCGGAGTTCAGCATCTCGCCGACGAAGTAGCCGGCCAGGCCGGCGGCGACGAGCTGGGGCGTGGTGCCGATGACGGTGCGGAACGCGTCCTGATTCTCGTAGAAGCTCGCGGCGGGCAACTCGATCGCGATCTTGAAGCACACCACGGTCAGCAGCAGGACGCCGAAGCCGTAGTAGATCGCCCGGCGGGCCGATTTGAAGCCGTAGATCTCGCTGAGGACATCGCCGAGGATGTAGGCGAGGGGGAACAGGAACCAGGCGCCGTCGGTGCTGATCGGCAGCACCTCGATCGGGCCGATTTTCACCGAGTGGTCGGTGAAGAACTGCACGCCCTTGGTCGCGCAGATATTGGAGATGATCAGGGTCGCCGTGAACAACGCCACGATCGGTGTGTAGTACCCCCGCGCCACCTGGGCAAATGCCGCATGTTCCGGTGCGGGGCGCCCAGGTTCTGGGACTTCGGTTTCATTGAGCTGACTCACGGGCTTCATCCAACCAGGTTGTGGAATACCCTGTAGCAATGACGAATCCCGGCGATTCCGACGAATGGTGGAAGCAGTACGGTGGCCAAGGCGTGTCGCCGGAATCGGGGGCGTCCAGCTCGGTTCCGCAATACCCGAACGCTGAGCAACCATCCGGATACCCGTCGGCGCCGCAATACCCGCAGCAGCCCGCCCAGCCGATGACACCCCCGCCGCAACCGCAGTACCAGCCGGGGTATCAGCAGCCGGCCCAGCCCTATGGCCAGCCGCAGCCGAACTACGGGTACCAGCCCGCGTATCAGCCGTACGGGGTGCCGCAGCAGCAGGGCACCAACGGCATGGCGATCGGCGCGCTGATCTCCTCGCTGGTCGGATTCTTCACCTGCGGTATCGGCTCGATCGTCGGCATCATCCTCGGCGTCGTCGCGCTGGGCCAGATCAAGCAGACCGGTCAGGAAGGCCGCGGCATGGCGCTGGCCGGCATCTGGATCGGCGTCGGCATGATCGTGCTCGCCGTCCTGTGGTTCGTCGTGGTGATCATCGCGGGGGTCAGCGGAGCCTGACCCGCGAAAACGTCAGGGGCGCACCCGGATATCGGGTGCGCCCCTGCTCGCGTACTGCGGCCGATCGGCGTCAGGCCTTGACGACCTGGGTGCCGCCGGCGAACTTGTCGTGCCAGCCCTGCTTGTTCGGGTCCTGCGAGATGGTGACCATGATGTAGATGGCGAGCACCAGCGAGACCAGACCGCCGACGCACGGGATGATGTTCGCCGCGACGAACACGTTGCGCTTCAGCGAGGTGACCGGATCGATCTTGGCCGCGCCGCCGGGCGCGAGCACCTTCAGGCCGAGCACCTTTTTGCCGAGCGTGGTGCCCTGCGAGGTCTCCATGCCGACGAAGTAGCCGAGCTGAACCAGGGTCCAGAGCAGGCCGAGGCCGATGGTCAGGCCGAGGCTGTTCTTCACCAGGATGTAGATGATGAAGTACGGGATATAGAGGATGAGGGCGTCGATGACACGCGCGCCGATGCGGGTGCCGAGGTCACCCGGCTGGCCGCCGTAGTTGTTGAAGCCGCCCGGTTGCTGCGGGTACTGGCCGTACGCATCCTGCGGCTGCTGGCCGTATTGCGGCTGCTGACCGTATTGCGGCTGCTGGCCGTACTGGGGCTGCTGACCGTATTGCGGCTGCTGACCGTACTGCGGCTGACCGCCCTGGGGGAACTGTTGGCCGCCCTGCGGATACTGCTGACCGCCTTGCGGATATTGCTGGCCGCCTTGCGGGTACGGCTGCCCATACGGCTGCCCGCCCTGCGGATACTGGTTGGGGTCGTACCCACCGCTTGTCATAGTTGTTTGTCCTCGTCGAGTGATCAGTAGTTGGACGAATGCGTACGTTACGGACATCGACTGCGTTGCAACAACCCATTCCCGTCGAGTATCCACGGTTCGCGCGGCAGATGTGCCGGGTCGAAACTGTCGAGGAGCTCTGCCGACGAGGTCGCCGCGTAGCCGAGCGAGGCGGCGATCGCCGCCACTATCTGTTCGGGCGTGTTGCCGAGGGCCAGCTGGTCCGCGAGGGTCACCGCGCCGTCCCGTTTGGCAAGCCGCTTGCCCTCGGTATTGAGCACGAGCGGGACGTGGGCGTAGCGCGGGACCGGCAACTCGAGCAGCGTCGCCAGGTAGGCCTGGCGCGGTGTGGAGGAGAGCAGGTCGTCTCCGCGCACCACTTGATCGACGCCCTGCGCCGCATCGTCGACCACCACCGCGAGGTTGTACGCGGGAACGCCGTCGCCGCGCCGCAGCACCACGTCGTCCACCGCGCCGCGGTAGCGCCCGTGCAGTTCGTCGACGATCTCGAATTCGGTCGCCGTGGACCGTAGCCGCGACGCGGCCGATCGTCCTTCGGCCAGGAACGCCGCTCGTGCCTGCGCGGTCAGCGTGCGGCAGGTACCCGGGTAGGCGCCCATCGGGCCGTGCGGGGCCGTCACCGCCTGCTGTATTTCTCTTCGCGTGCAGAAACATTCGTAGGTGCGCCCGGCGGCGGTGAGCCGATCGATCGCGGCCTCGTAGAGCGGGCGCCGCTCGGATTGCCGGACCACCGGGCCGTCCCAGTCCAGTCCGATCGCGGCCAGATCGGCCAGCTGTCGTTCCTCGGCGCCCGGGCGGACCCGGTCGAGATCCTCGACCCGGATCAGGAAATCGCGCCCGGTCGATCGGGCGAAGGCCCAAGCGAGTAGGGCGGTGCGCAGGTTGCCCACGTGCAGATCGCCGGACGGGCTCGGGGCGTAACGGCCCGCGCCCGGTTCAGACACGAGCCCGATGTGTCAGCAACGACGTGGGCACGCACGCCATCGTAGAGGTCAGCCGCACAGCCGCGGCTTGAGCTCCTCGGGTGCGATCGGACGTTGCGCGTCGACGGCGGCGAGCAGCGCCTCGGCGTAGGCGACGAGCCCGGCGCGGTCGATGCCGTACGGCGCGTCGGCCTCATCCTCGGGCCGGAACTCGGTCAGACGGGTCACCGCGCGGGTCAGCAGGGTGCGCGCGCCCTTCGGATTACCGCGCTGGATGTGTGTGACACCGACAGCGAGCTGTGCGAGAGCCTGCCACAGCATCCGTTCGGCGAACGGTCCGTTCTTCCACGCGGCCTCTAATACCTCGTGCGCGTTGAATGCCAAACCATCGTCCAGCAGTTGCTGAGCGAAGATGAGTGTTTGCTGCGGGGGTAATTCAAGATCATCGGGAATTCGGGCAACTCCGACACTTCCGGACGGCAGTGGGCGCCCCAACCGGTCTCGCGGACGAGAGTTCCGGGCGCGACCTGCATCGTCGCGATCGCGGTCAACCATGCCTTCCATCATGCCCGGTGCCGGCGATGTCGTCGATGAGACGTTGTCCAAAGAAAGAACTTTTGACGGATCACGGAGCAATTACATCCGATCAAAAGTTACCCGAAGAGCGCCGACGGGAATGCTCGCTATGAGCTGGCAATGTTTCCGCAACTGTTAATCTTCGCAAACGTGGCAGATGCGAATGTTTGAAACAGCAAGAAGTGGGCAAACTTTCGATAGACCTGCTAAGGTCTAGTCGCGGGGGCAGCCCTTGAGAATGGTGTTTGCACCTAGTAGTACGGGGTGATGATGTCGCACCGTGGAAACCGCGTGCCAACACTGCGCATTAAACGCATGCGGTGGCCCCTGTGAGTGTCCGGTGCGAGCGGAATCATGTCAGGTAATTCTCGTTCTCGACGCAGGCGAAGGAGCTAGTGCCGTGAAAGTTGATCTGACGGGCGCTGTTTGGCGTAAGAGTAGCTTTAGTGGACCCGACGGGGCATGTGTCGAAGTCGCCTTCCTCGATGGTGGCAATGTGGCCGTTCGCGACACCAAGGCACTTGGACGCGGTCCGGTACTCGCCTTCACTCCGCGTGAGTGGGACGCGTTCCTCGGTGGGATCTTGACGGGAGACTTCAGGGGCATCTGAACTTCCGGCTCCGTATCTGCCTCGGGTCCTTGTCGGCTTGAGGCAACCTCGGTGTTCATTCCTCGGACGTTCGTTTCGGCTCGATCCTGGCATCAAAGGGTAGGCGGCCCGGTATCTTCGTACCATGGGTGGGAGGCTTGCGCTCGTCGTTGGGTCTGAGTGTAAAGCTCTGGGCGAGTTGGGCTTTCCATTACAACTAGCCACTGACCTGCATTCCCGTTTGACGACGTTGGGTGAGTGGGAATCTGCGCGCAGCACCGACGGGCCACTGCTGAACCCGACGACTCTCGAGTTGGTGGCAGAGGTCAAAGCTGCCTTCGCCCTCGCCGCCCAGCGGCAGGCCGCGCTACTGGTGAGTTTTATCGGACATGGCGTGGCTACCGGTGGCGGTAACTTCTTTCTTCTCGCGCATGACTCCCCGTTGCACCCGGAGTCCGATACCGCGCTGCACGTTGTTCAGGTGCTGAGCGAGCAGTTGGACAGACATGCCGTCGACGGATTGATCGTGCTGATCGACGCCTGTGAGACACAGCAGAGTCTGAGTGGTGCGGCCCGGCACTTGACCGATCGGATCGAGTTGTCCGCGCGACGGATCGAGTTGCTGGTGGCGACCGGCGACGACGCTGCGTACGGCGGGTGTTTCACTCGAACCACGGTGTCGGTCTTCGATCGAGGTCTGCCCTTGCGTGGGGAGAATCTCTTGCCTGCAGACCTGCTCGATCCGTTGGAACTCGAGTGCACTCGGCAAATCCCCGGGCATCTCGGCGTCGCTTACGGGGGCGATCCAGGCCTGTGGTTGGTTCCCAACGCGGCGCGCCGAAACGATGCGGTGTGGGGAAGGCCCACAGCCGGTTTGGTGGATCAGCTCACTAACGGCCTGCTCATCACCGAGACCATGCGGCGCCATCTCGCCGAGATCGTGAACGATGGCTCCCATCGATTGCGCGGGGTGGTCGGTCCGGCGGGGTCCGGCAAATCGACGCTGATGTCGTTGTTGATCCGCCCCACCTCTCTGGCGCGGCCCCGGTTCACCTCCGAGTACATCGCGGCGGCGGCGTTCGTCTCGGCGGCCAGCTCGATCGAATCGCTTGCACGAGAGTTGCACGACCAGATGCGCCGTCGCGTGGACGGCTTTGCTTCCGTTGCCGCGGCCGTCATGGCCGCCGGCGCAGACGATGAGACCGCTGATGTGTTCGATCTGTTGGTGCTCGAACCGTTGGCACGCATCGAATCGAATTGGGAGCCGGTCAATCTCGTGATCGATGGGATCGACCAGGCCGAACCCGGTGTGCGGCAGCTGATCGTGAGTGCCATCGCGGACCTCGTGGGTCGAGCGGAGCTTGCGCACGTGAGGCTCATCGTCGGGATCCGTTCCGGGACCGGTATCGACGAACTGCCCACCTTCGCGGATATGCACCGCGTCGAGCTGCGTCCACCTACGGCAGGAGAAATCGTCCGATCGATCGCGACGCGTGAGCGTCGAAGCGATCCGCTCCGGGAACAACGAGTCGCCGAGTTGTTGCAGCAGACCGATGCCGGTGGTTGGCTGCTCGCCCGGCTGCTGAACGAGATCAGCGACGACCGCGTTCTCGAGGTTGTCGCAGACGGTGGCCTCACGGGGTTGCTCGAGGAACGGATCCGTTGCGCGCTCGGGCCGAGTGCGCCTGCGCCGATCAGCGTGATCGCGGCGGTGCTGGCCGTTCTCGCCGCCGCGGGTTCGGGTCCGATATTGCCTGTCGAGCTGTTGCACGATGCTGTGGCTGTGCTCGGCCACCAGCTCCCTGTTCGGGACATACGTGACATCGTGGTCGAGTTCGGGGTCCTGGTCAGCAGGGGCAACTCGGGAACCGGGCATGAGATGCTGGGGCTGAGCCATCAAGACTTTGTGGACTCCACGCAGAAGGAAGCCGCCCGGCTGGGCGTGTCGGAGACCGCTGCGCATCGAGCGATCTCGACCGCGATACTCGCGGCAAGTGGCGGTCCCACGGCGGAGTACGCCCGCGCCGCGGGCGTCCGCCATCATTTGGCCTGTGGAGATTCCGAGGCAGCCGTGCAACTGCTTGCCACTTCGGAGACCGTGCGGGCCAGTGATAACCGAGACATGTGGTCCGCGTGGCTTCCGCTTTTCGTGGAGACGCTCGGATCGGTACATCCCGATTGCCGCACCGCCCGATTCCATCTCGCTCATTGGCTAGGGGAATCCGGCGATTTGTCTGCTGCCGTGGCAGGTTTCGAGAGCCTGCTGGCCGAGAGTTCGGCATCGATCGGCTCCGATGAGGTCGAGATCTTGCTGATCCGAGGCTGTTTGGCGCATTGGCGGGGAAGCTGTGGTGGTGTCGACGAAGCTGTTCGAGAATTCGAGCGACTGCTCGTGGACTGTGTGCGAGTGCTGGGGCCGGACCACCCGGATACTCTCGACGTCCGAGACGATCTGGCCGACTGGCGCGGTGAAAGCGGCGACGTAGCCGCAGCCGTGGCTGAATATGAGCAGTTGCTTGTGGATAGTTTGCGAATCCTTGGACCCGATGATCTGGATACGTTGGCGACGCGGCGCAACCTCTCGTATTGGCAGGGGTTGAGCGGTAACCGGGCCGGAGCGATCCAAGGACTGGAGGCGGTGCTTGCCGACTGTATCCGGGTGTTCGGGCCGGACTCACTTCTGACTTTGAACACCCGTCAGAATCTCGCGAATCTGCGTGCGCGCGAAGGGCACCTTGAAGAAGCTGTGCGCGAATTGGATTCGCTAGTGCACGACCTGCCGAAGCTGATCGGACCCGACCATCTCGACACTCTCGCCGCGCGCGGAAATCTTGCCGCGTGGCGGGGCGAGAGTGGCGATGTGGCGGGGGCGGTCGCCGGGTATGCAGCGCTGCTCGCCGACCGACTCCGGGTTCAAGGACCCGATCACCCCGACACGCTCCGGGCGCGCCATAACCTTGCGGCATGGCGCGGACGAAGCGGCGACGTAGCGGCGGCTGTAACTGGTTTCGCGGAACTTCTGCGTGATCGTTTGCGGCTGCTGGGGCCCGAGCACCCCGAGGTGGCTGCCACAAACGACCAGCTCACTTTATGGAAATCAAAACAAGCCGCAGACTAGGTCAGCTATCGGGCGAACCGTTTCCGTGGGAACCATTGCCGTTGCGCTGATCTCGTTCCTGGTAATCGCGCAGCACAGCGAGTTGCTTGCGCTCTTCGGCGTGGTCGGTTTCGTGATTGCGCTCCGACTCCTGCCAGGGGTCGGCCCGCAGGAAGCTGCCGGTGCCGGGTTTGCCGGCCAGGCCGAGCTTGCTCATCTTCTTGGGGACCGGTGCGCCCTGGTATTCCAGCGGGATCGGGTGGCCGTGCTCGTCGACCGGGCCCAGCGGCTGGTGGATCTCGATGTACTCGCCGTGCGGCAGGCGCTTGATCACGCCGGTCTCCACGCCGTGCTCCAGCACTGCCCGGTCGCTGCGCTGCAAGCCGAGGCAGACGCGGTAGGCGACGAAGTAGGCCAGCGGCGGCAGCAGGAGCAGGCCGATCCGGCCGGTCCAGGTGGTCGCGTTCAGCGAGATGTCGAATTTGTAGGCGACGATGTCGTTCACGCAGGACAGCGTGAGCACCACGTAGAAGGCGATCGCCATCGCGCCGATCGCGGTGCGCACCGGCACGTCACGCGGACGCTGCAGCAGGTTGTGGTGCGCCGCGGTGTCGCGGGTGAGCCGTTTCTCGATCCACGGGTAGGTGATCAGCACCGTGAACACCACGCCCATGAGCAGTGCGCCCCAGACCGGCGCGGGCACCGTGTAGCGGCCCAGATACAGCTCCCACGGCGGGATCAGACGCATCATGCCGTCGGTCCACATCATGTAGAAGTCCGGCTGTGAGCCCGCGGAGATCTGTGCGGGGTTGTAGGGACCCATGGTCCAGATCGCGTTGATCTGGAAGACGCCGCTCATGATCGCGACGATGCCGAGCGTGAAGGCGAAGAACGCACCCTGATCCAGCGAGAACACGGGGACGATACGGGCGCCGATCACGTTCTTCTCGGTGCGACCCGGGCCGGGGTACTGGGTGTGCTTCTGGTACCAGACGAGCGCGATGTGCGCGGCGATCAACGCGAGCATGATGCCGGGGAACAGCAGCACGTGCGCGATGAACAGGCGCGGAATGATGATGGTGCCCGGGTAGTCGCCACCGAACATCAACCAGTGCAGCCAGGTGCCGATGATCGGCATGCCCAAGGTGATGGACGAGAACGCGGCGCGCAGGCCGGTGCCGGAGAGCAGATCGTCGGGCAGCGAGTAGCCGAAGTAGCCCTCGAACATGGCCAGGATCAGCAGCAGCGAGCCGATCACCCAGTTCGCCTCACGCGGCTTGCGGAACGCGCCGGTGAAGAACACGCGGAACAGGTGCACGATGATCGATGCCGCGAAAAGCAGTGCGGCCCAATGGTGGACCTGCCGGACGAACAGGCCGCCGCGCACCTCGAAGGAGATGTTGAGCGCCGTCTCGTACGCTCGCGACATGGTGACACCGCGTAGCGGCTGATAGGACCCGTCGTAGACGACCTCGGTCATCGACGGGTCGAAGTAGAGGGTCAGGTAGATGCCCGACAGCAGCAGAATGATGAAGCTGTACAGCGCGATCTCGCCGAGCAGGAACGACCAGTGGGTCGGGAAGACCTTGTTGATCGACCGCTTCAGGAACGCGGCGGCGCGATATCGCTCGTCGGCGGAGTCCGCCTGTGCGCTGACCTTGTTACCAAGTTGAGTTGCCATATCCGACACCCCGCCCACGAGAAGTGATTTGCTTCTACTACAGACGGTAGCAACGGATCGTGCCCGAATCGATGGTTTTCCCGGATGATCTTGTAAATCAAGATCATTCGAAGGCGTCGCGGACCGGCGAACAGGGCGATACCGTGCGGTTTTCCGGGTTTCGGCGCAGTTGGGCCAAGATCGCGGCCGGACGGTCGTTTGCGCGTGCGAAAAGTGGGTATCGCCTTGTGCTGTCAAACAATTCGTGAATTTTATGTCAAGTTCGATTCGGGCTTCTTCATTTGTACTTCCAGGGGTCCTGGCAGCGCGGTTCCGGACGCGGGAGAGCGGCGGTCCGGCGGTTTCGTTACTGTCGGACGGTGCGACGGATGGCCCCGCAGGACGCGACGATGTACTGGCTGGCGGGCCGCACCCGTAACGACCTGTTCCTGCTGTACTGCTTCGACGATGCCGGGCATTCGTTCGAGCGACTCCGTGCGGATATCGCCGATCGTGTCGCGACCATCGACGCTCTGCGAGTCCGGGCCCGGGATGTACCGCGCGACCTCGACTATCCGTACTGGGAGCCCGCCGAGTTCGATGCGGAGCAGGTCATAGAACACCAACTGGCACAGCCGGATCGGCGGCATCTCGAAGCGGCGCTGGGGGAGTTGGTCGGCAGCGTGCTCGATGCCGGTGTGCATCCCTGGCAATTGCACATCTTTCGGGGAATCGCCGGCTTCGGGGATCGGGAACGTGCGGCGGACTTCGGGGGAGCGCCACCGGTCGCGCATGGGCCTGCGCTGGTGGTGGTGCTGCAGATGTCCCATGCGCTGGCCGATGGTCGGCGCGCTGCCGAGATCGCGCGAGAGCTGTTCGCTGCGGCGGAGGCTGCCAGTGGCCCGCCGGTTATCCGGAAAGCCAGGGGCGCGGCCGCAGCCGTGCTTCGCTTACCGGTTCATCTGGCCGAGAACGGAATTCGGGGCTATCAGTCCTTTCGTCCGCAACGCACGTCTGCTGGACGCGGTGTGGCGGACAGGCTGCGGGAGGCCGTCTGTTCCGGAGCTGCGGCTCGTTCGGATGCGCGGACGGCCCTTGCGTCGTGGGTGTCCGCACGCTGGGTGGACGCGGCGATCGCGGTGCCGTGGCTGCCGATTCGAATGGTGCGGACGGCGTATCGCGGATACGGAGCGTTCCAGGCGCAGCGGGAACTCGCGGACCTGACCGCCGCGGGTGAATTACCGCAGCCCGGAGCGGGTTTCGTGCCGAGCCGGGTCAACCGCATAGTGGCAAGCGGTGATGCGGTGCATGGTGTTCGGATGCTCGTGTATGCGGCGTCGGCGTTGCGCATCCCGGGGCGGACGGTCACCGTCGTCGTGCTGACCGCGGTGTCCCTGGCGCTGGACCGCTACCTCGAATCCCACGGTGAACAGGTGCGTCGGCTCGGCGCACAGGTGCCGATGGCGCTGTCGGATACTGCGAAAGCGCAGGCGCACAACAACTATCGCAGTCTCAGCGTCGACCTGAGTGCCGACGTCGCAGACCTGCGGGAACGCGCCGACAAGATCGCGGCGACGCTGCGCGACCGCCGCGTCCGCGCGCAACATCCGTTGCTCACCGCGCAGGATCGGGTCACCGAGGTGGTCCCCGCACCCCTGCTCCGCCGCGATATCGCCCGCTATCCGCTCGACGTCGTCCCCGAGTCCATCGCCGGCCACACCGTGGTCTCCAGCGTGCACCGCGGCCCCGCAAACCTCGCCTTCGGCGGCGGCCGCGTCCGCTGGACCGCCGGTTTCCCCGCCATCGGCTCCGTCATGCACCTAACCCACGGTGTGCACGGCCTCGGCGACACCATCACCGTCTCCATCCACGCCGACCAAGCGACCATCCCGGACCTCGACGTCTACACGGAACTGCTCCGAGCCGCCCTGGACGAGGTCACGCGCAGCTTGAAAGAGGAATCGGCCGATTGATCACCAGGTAATGGTGGCGGCATCGGTCGAGCGCCGCGCCATCATTACCTGGTGATCAACTGTCCAGGTTCGGGCTGTGCGTTCGGGCCCCGGACCGCAGTCGGCCTACATGTGTGGTTTGTGCCAGACCAAGGAGTAGCGCCAGAAGAGGCGGCGGCGGACTTGTGCGCCGGGGAGCAAAGTGCGTACTTGTTCGCGTACCTGCCGGGTGGTCAAGGGTGGATCGAGGCGGACCGGCATGTCGGCGTGGGTGGGATCGAGGGCGTGCCGGTCGCCGAGCCCCAGTTTGCGCAGTAGTGCGAAGGTGCCGCCGAGTACGCGGTGCCCCAGTGCGGCAAGGAATTCTGTGGGCAACTCGCGGGGCAGGTCGGTGCGGGGCAGCGCGACGGCGGCGAGCACACCGCCGGGGCGCAGTGCGTCGGCCAGGTCCGGTAGCACTTCATCGAGGGGCAGGTGGTGCAGCGTGCTTATGGAGACGATCGCGTCGTAGGTCGCGGGCGGGAACTGCTGTTCCAGGATGTCGCCGAGGACGCAGGTGACGTTTGCGGGTACGACCTGTTTCGCGGCCTCGATCATCACCGGGGATCGATCGAGCGCGTCGACCCGCTCGGCGTGCCGTGCCAGCACAACGGCGAATGCGCCCGCCCCGCAACCTACATCGAGCACACGGGACATGTTCTTCGGTAACTGACGCAGCAGGAGCCGGTGGTAGAAACTGTTGTGGTTCCAGTCGATTCCGGTCACCGCATCCACTCTGCCACGGAGCTCATGCCGACCTCACATGCCTGCGGCACGAGACACCGGCGGGTCACACGGCGAGTCCCTGTGTGAACTGTGCACAACCTCTGTGGAGCGCAGCGATTCCGCTCGGCGGCTGTGTAGACAAGCGCTGGAACTCGATCGACGTACATGGTGGCCGTAGGTAACCGCGCTCGAGCGCAGGTAACGGCGGTACCCATCGATCAGGACATCGCGCGCGTGGTGTGCATGACCGTCGAGATGCCGACCACGCAGCCGCTGGGCGCAAGGTCGTGTTCTCCGCCGGCAATGGCTGCGCCGGACCTCTTCCTGATGAGACGGCGGACTCTTCCTGGCAGAGATCGCGATGCCTGCTGGTAGGGGTGGTGGATCCCGACTTGCACGCAGGGGCCGATCCCAGTCGTCCGCGCCAGATCGCCTGGCATGCCGCCTGTGCACAACCGCCCGCACGCCATTCAGAGGTGGCGGTGTGAACTCGACCCGGTTCGTGCACCGTCGGGTTCAGCCGAGATCCACTGTCGCGGTGACGGTGTCGCCATCGATGGCGGGTGTCGCGGCAGCCAACAGCCTTCGGGCCGCCGTGTTGTCGACCTTGGTGACCGCGTGGATGCGCCGCGCGCCTATTGCGGCGGCGGCCGCGCGCAGCTGTTCGGCGACGGCTTTGCCGACGCCTCGCCCGCGCTGGGAGCGGCCGATCCACACGCCCGCTTCGACCCCGTGTTCGCCCGGCTCCAGCCGCGCGGCCCCGACCGCCCGACCGTCCACGGTGATCACATACGTGTACTCGACGGGTGCGTCCGGTCGCAGCGCGCGACCTCGATGGAAGTCGAGGAACGCCTGCTCACTGACCGCGTCCCAGCCGGTCGCCCCGGCTACCGGTGGCATCACCTCGAGCGGATCGGCATCCGTGACGGCAGCCGCCAGCAACAGCGGCAGATTTCCCTCTGTCAACGGCTCGAGCCCCACCACCTGTGGATTCCTGTGCACAACCGCGAGCCTCCACGATCAGCGACGGCGCGGTCAACGGATTTCCGTCGCGGTATCCGTTCGTCGCGTCGCACCAGCCGCGCTCCCCGGGTCGGGCTGTGGACGGCTGTGCACAAGTTCGGGTCCGCGTCGGTCAGGTGCGCGGCGGAGGGGGATCCGTGTTGCGGGTATGAACGTCGGATTGCGGTGTGGGTGTGCGGGGTTCGTGGCATGGCGTCCGCATGCGGCGGACGGGGGCTGGGTGGGGCCGGGGGACTGCTGCGTCGGTGCGGGGACCACGGGATATTCGCAGGCTACGATGACCGGGCCGGTGGTCGGGGGACCCTGGGTGGGAGAGGACGGAATGCTGCGCGCTGGTGAGATCTTCGCCGGGTACGTGGTGGAGCGCCGGCTGGGCCGGGGCGGGATGGGGTCGGTGTATCTTGCGCGGCATCCGCGACTGCCGCGCCGGATCGCGTTGAAACTGCTCAGTTCGAACCTGCATGCCGACAAAGAGATGCTGGCGCGGTTCGAGCGTGAGGCGGAGCTGGTCGCGCGGCTGGACCATCCGAACATCGTGGCGGTGTACGACCGCGGTATCGACGACGACACGCGCTGGATCTCGATGCAGTATGTGGACGGCACCGACGCGGGCGCGCTCGACCCGCGCTCGCTGGCGCCGCGGCGAGCGATCCAGATCGTCGCCGAGACCGCCAAGGCCCTCGACTACGCGCACGCCGTCGGGGTGCTGCATCGTGACGTGAAACCGGCGAACATCCTGCTGGCCAGGGCGACGGCGGGGCAGGACGAACGAATCCTGTTGACGGACTTCGGCATCGCGCGCCTGCGCGACGAGTCCCAGCAGTTGACCCGCACCGGAATGTTCGCCGCGACACTGGCGTACGCGTCCCCGGAACAGTTGTCCGCCGCCCCCGTCGACCACCGATCCGACCAATACGCGTTGGCCTGCACGCTGTTCTGGCTCCTGACCGGCACGGCTCCGTTCGTCGCGGACAGTCCGGCGGGCTTGATCGCGGGTCATCTGCAACAGTCGCCGCCCGCGGTCGGCGACCGGCGTCCAGGCTTGCCGCCCGCGCTGAACGCGGTGCTGGCCAAGGCATTGGCGAAGACCCCTGACGAACGGTTCGCCTCCTGTACCGAGTTCGCCACCGCTGCTCTGCACGCCATCTCCGACCCTGCGGTGAACGAACTCTCGGCTCCGCCGACCACCCCGCAGGCCTGGGTGCGGCCCGCGGAATCGCCACAGCGACAAGCCGGTTCGCCCGCAACGCGGTCAGCAGGCGACGTGCAGGCGGAAACTCGAACAGCGAAGCCAGCGGACGCCTCAACCTCGGCGATACCTGGGCCTCGCGAGGAATCTGGACCGACGCTTCCAGAAACTCGGATTGCATCAGCGCTAGGCTCACATCCAGAAACCCGTCCCGCCGAATGGCCGGCGCCGCTGTCCGAGAACGCGTCTCCAGCGTCGCGAGCGCGTGACACGCGACCCGGTCCCGCGGCTGAAGCGACGGCGGCTGACGTGGTGGCCGCTGACGCCGCGGCCGTCCCGGAACCGCAGGACATCCCAGCTGGATCCGCACGTTCGGGTCCCCCGCGACAGACGTCGGATACGTCGTCCTCGAACGAGTTCGGACCCGCACGACCCGTGGCGAGTCGCGCACTGCGGCGGACGGGCATCGGTGGCTCCGTGCTCGTGGTCGCCACCGCGGCGGTGGTGGGGGCGGTGTGGGCTTTCGGCGGGTTCGATGGCGGGCATAAAACTCCTGGCGGTGCCACCGCGGCCATCGAGTGGGCCGGTGCGATCGCGCCGGGGACCAGCGGTGCGCCGAGAACCGTTGCGCCGCTGGCACAGATCGATGTGCAGGGCCGGCAACTGCCCAAGCCGGCAACGGCCGCCGACCCTGCCGGTGACGGCAAGGCGACCTGCGCGCCCGTCACTATCGCGGCGACCGGGCCCACCGGGCCGGGCCGTTATACCTACGGTGCCGTCGAATTGGCGGTGGACCGGTTCACAAGAGCGAATCCGGGGTGCACGGTCACGGTGCGAGAGGTCGACACCGCGGGCGGTGCGGCGGCGCTGACGGCGGGACGGATCGTGCAGGACCAGTCGACAGTCGCGCTGATCGGACCGATGATCTCCGATGAAATCCGCACCGTAGGCGCGGTTTTCGACAACGCTGGACTACCGTTCCTGACTCCGTCGGCCACCGACCCGACGCTGTCCACCAACGGCTGGTTCAGCTTCTTCCGCGCTCTGGCCGCCGATGACGTGCAGGGCGCGGCATTGGCGAAGTACCTGGTCGGCACCGCGCATTTCCGCAAGATCTGCGTGGTCGAGGACAAGTCGGGGTACGGCAGGAGTTTGGCGGGCAGCGTCGTCGCCGGCATCGGCGCCGCAGCCGACGCGCAGTGTGGTGCGGAAATCTCCAGGGGTGACCGCGGTTTCGCCACCGTGGTGGCGGATATCGCCGCCGCGCGACCCGACGCGGTCTTTTATTCGGGACGGTACGAAGAAGCCGCCGAACTGCTGCGACAGCTGCGCGGAGCGGGTGTCACGGCACCTTTCGTCTCCGCCGAAAGCACCGTGACCGCAGACTTCGTTGCCGCGGCGGGTGATTCGGCGGCGGGTGCGCTGATCTCCTGTTCCTGTGCGCCGGTGGTCGGCCGGTTCGCCGCCGACTACGAGGCACTCAACGGTCAGCTCCCGGGCCCTGGCTCCGCCGAAGCCTACGACCTGACCACCATCGTGCTGAAGGGCATCGCCGCGGGCCAGGACACCAGGCCGAAACTTCTCACCTACCTGCACAACTACGACGGCACCGGTTTGGCGCGCACTTATCGCTGGACCGCGACAGGTGAACCGGCTGTCCCGGACATCTGGCTCTACAAGGTCGACTGACTCCGGCACCGATTAATTCCGGTGCGCCGCATCGTCTGCACGGAAGAGGGCCCCTGCCCGCGGCGACCCGGAGGAGGACCATCGTGCTCGACCTGAAACCGGCCGGTGCCACCGTGATCGAGCTCCTGAACGCCACCACGGACGAGCAGCTGGACCGGCCTACGCCGTGCAGTGAGTACACCGTCGCGCAACTGATCGGGCATATCCGTGAGGTTGCGGTCGGGTTCGCGGCGATGGCGCGCAAGGATTCCGATCGGCCGGATGATCCCGCCGGCATCCCGACCGTTGTCGACGCCGCACGCCGTCGCGAGACAGCCGAGCTGGTCGACGCGCTGACGCTGGCCTGGGACTCACCCGAAGCCTGGCAGGGCACAACGGCGCTGTCCCCGGATGTGGCACTGCCGAACGAGGTTTGGGGCAGGATCGTGCTCACCGAACTCGTGGTGCACGGCTGGGACCTGGCCAGGGCGACCGGTCGCCCGCTGGAGTTGCCCACCGCGACCTTGCGGGCGTGCCTGGACCACGTAGTCGATTTCGTGCCGAAGGCTCCGATCCCGCAACTGTGGGGACCCGCCGTGGACACCTCCGAGGATGCCGCCCTGATCGATCGAATCGTCGCTGTCACCGGCCGCGACCCGCGGTGGGCCGGGACCGCTTCCTGAACTTCGGCAAACCGAGCACTATCCCGATCGAAAACGGGTGCTGGGCAATAACTGTGCGGTGACCACGGCGAATCCACCTTCGCCACACCTGGTTCCGTCCCTCGATGTGCATCATCCACATATAGTCACTTATGGTCGGCTGGAACCTGATACACCTCTGACCTTTCCGCCGCATGTGACCGAGGTGCGTGACCGGCCTTACATCGTATGGAGCTCACTGTTTTGACCACGTCGCAGAACACCGCAGCCACCACCCCCGCACTGCCGGGCGCCTGCCCGGTGCAGCACGGATCGCCGATCGACACCGACGGCCCCCGGGTGCTGCTGCACACCGCCGAGTTCGCCGCCGACCCGCACCGCGCCTACGCCGAGATGCGTGAGCGCTACGGCTCTTTGGTGCCGATCGAGGTGGCGCCGGGCGTCCCGGCGACCCTCGTGGTCGGCTATCAAACCGCGCTGCGCATCCTGAACGACCCGGAGCATTTTCCGGCCGACCCGCGCACCTGGCAGCAGAATATCCCCGAGGACTCGCCGGTCAAGCCGATGATGGAGTGGTACCCGAACGCGCTGCGCAACAGCGGTGCGGCGCATGCCCGCTACCGGCACGCCTACACGGCGGCCATCGACGGAATCGACCTGCACGCACTGCATTCCACCGTCGAGCAGATCGCGATCCCGCTGATCAACACGTTCTGTCAGGCGGGCTCCGCGGATCTGGTGACCCAGTACGCCTTTCCGCTCGTGTTCGAGGTGCTCAACCAAATGGTCGGCTGCTCGGCGGAATTGGGCCAGCGGGTGGCGACCGGGATGGCCGCGCTCTTCGACACCGTCAATGCCGCGCAAGGCATGCAGATGCTCAGCGAGGCGCTGATGGAGCTGATCCAGCTGCGCCGGGCCGAACCCGGTGACGACGTCACCTCCCGGCTGGCGCACCATCCGGCCGAGCTGGACGATGTGGAGATGCTGTCGCAGCTGATCAGCTTCTACGGGGCGGGTATCGAACCGCAGCAGAACCTGATCATCAACACGCTGCTGCTGATGGTCACCGACGATCGTTTCGGCGGCGATGTGCTCGGCGGCAGCCTGTCCACCCGGGACGCGCTGGACGAGGTGCTGTTCAACGATCCGCCGATGGCGAACTTCTGCACGTCCTATCCGCGCCAGCCGATCCTGATCGACAACAACTGGCTGCCCGCGCATCAGCCGGTGCTGATCAGCCTCGCGGGGTGCAACAACGATCCGGAGATTCGCGGCGGGGACCGTACCGGTAACCGCTCGCACCTCGCCTGGAGCGCGGGGCCGCATGCGTGCCCCGCGAAATCCGTCGCGTACCTGGTGGTGCAGGACGCCATCGATCAGCTGCTGGACGCGCTTCCCGAGATGCAGCTCGCCGTCCCTGTCTCCGAATTGAGCTGGCGGCCCGGGCCTTTCCACCGCGCGCTGGCGGCGCTTCCGGTCATTTTCCCCAAGTCCCCTCCGTTGAACATGATGTAAGGAGCGTCCGATGGAGCACGAACCACTGGTCCTGGACACGACGGGTGTCGACATCCAGGGCGAATCCGCCAGGATTCGCGCGCGTGGACCAGTCGCCTTGGTGGCATTACCCGGCGGCGTGCCCGCGTGGTCGGTGACCGATGCCGTCCTGCTCAAGACCCTGCTGGCCGATCCGCGCGTCTCCAAGGATCCGCGCAGGCACTGGTCTTCGTTCATCAACGGGGAGATCACCGAGGCCTGGCCGCTGTTGCCGTGGGTCGCGGTGGACAACATGTTCACTGCCTACGGCACCGACCACCGCCGGCTGCGCCGACTGGTCTCGCCCGCGTTCACGCATCGGCGCAGCACCGCTCTGCGCCCGCGCATCGAGGAGATCACCACCACGCTGATCGACGCGCTCGCGGCGACACCGCCGGGCGAATCGGTCGATCTGCGTGCGCGTTTTGCGTATCCGGTGCCGATCAAGGTGATCACCGAGATGATGGGTGTGCCCGAACATCTCGGCCCCAGCCTGCACAAATGCGTCGACGGCTTCTTCGACTCCTCGTTCACCGCCGAGCAGGCCCAGGCCAACTACCTCGAGATGTACGGTCTGATCAGCGAATTGGTCGCGTACCGCAGGGCCACGCCCGGCGACGACGTGACCAGCGTGCTGATCGCCACCCGCGACGAGGACGGTTCGCAACTCGTCGAGAAGGAACTCGTCGACACACTGATGCTGGTGATCAACGCCGGGCACGAGACCACGGTGAACCTGCTCGATCAGGCGATCTTCGCGCTGCTGACGCACGATGACCAGCGCGCCGACGTGCTGGCCGGCCGGGTGCCCTGGTCGGATCTGGTGGAGGAGACGCTGCGTTACGAGGCGCCGGTAGCGCACCTGCCGCTGCGCTACGCGGTCGAGGACATCGAGCTCGGCGAGATCCGAATCCCCAAGGGGGAGGCCATTCTCGCGTCCTACGCGGGCGCGGGCCGCGACCCGCAGGTGCACGGCGCGACGGCCGACACCTTCGATGTGCACCGGGTGAACAAGGAGCACCTGTCCTTCGGCCACGGCGCGCATCACTGCATCGGCGCGCCGCTGGCTCGGCTCGAGGCCACGATCGCCTTGCCCGCGCTGTTCGAGCGGTTCCCGAAGCTCAGGTTCGCCGTGGACCCGGCCGAACTGGAACCGGTGGGCAGTTTCATCTCCAACGGCCACCGCACGTTGCCGGTGTACTTGACATAGCGAATCGGACCGCGCACGCACCGGTGTGCGCGGTCCGTCGGCAGGTCAATCGAGCGTGCAGATGGCGTTGGCCTGCGGTGCCTTCGCCGCCCGTTCGGTGCGCACCGTGCCGTCGACGGTGATGCGGCAGATCAGGTCGTCGTCCTTGCCGCCCTGTGCCGTCAGCGTCAGCAGCACGTCTTTCTGCAAGGTCAGCACCTCCTTGGACCACGGCGAGGCGACCTTGGTCTCCGAATGCGGACCCCCGTCGTCGATGTAGTGCAGCCGCGGCACCGTTCCGGTCGACGAGATGACCTCGTAGCGCACCCTTTTCGGGTCGGTGGGCAGCCCAGTGGGGGTTCCGGTGGGCGGCGCCGTCGTCGGGCGGGCGGCCTGCGACGTCGCCTGTGCGGCGGTGGCGGAACCGCTCGCGTCCTTCGAGGCCACGACGGCGGCCGTGGCCACGCCGCCGCCGACCACGAGCGTCACCACGATGAGCAGCACCCACAGCCAGGTCGGTAGTCGCGGCGGCCGGTTCGCCGGCGGGTGCTGCGGGGCGTGCGGTGGGGTGGTCATGGGGCGCCAATCGTTTGCACTGCGGCCGCGCCGAGGTCAGGAGAACCGGGTTCCGAGTCGGTCGGCGGCGGGTCTGCCGCGCTGGACAGTACTGCGCGGCGCGGCGCCACGCATCCGCAACAACCGCTACGCCGACGGCCGTGGCGGCACCAAGAGTGCGGTGAGCAAAGCCGCGGAAAGACTTTCGGTATTGGTGTGATCGTCGACCCACGAGCGCGTGGTGATCGTCATGGCGTGCGGCGCGGGCGCACCGAGGCAGTGCGGGGCGAGTGCGGCGAAGAAGGCGTCCGGGTCGAGCAGGGATTCCGGGGTGTGCACACCGGGCGAGGCGGGCAGCATACGCGCGGCGACGGCCAGCGGGACGCCCGTGATCTCGGCCATCGACAGGCCGGGGACCTGCCCCAATGCGGTCGCGGCGGTAGCGGGGACCCCGGCGCGGGTGCCGCTGAGCACCGCGAACATCGGCGGTGGCGCACCCGGGCGCAGGACGCTCGCCGGGCGCGCGGGCGCGCGTCGTTCCACCGCTTCGACGATGCGGGCAGCGCCGTTCGCCGAGAGGAGCCGGTGATCCACGCTGTAGCGCAGGGCCGCGAGCAACGCGATGGTCCAACGCTGACCGATCACGAGGTTGACGTTCTCCCGCGCGTGCGGATGGCCGCGGTGCAGCGTGACCGCCTCCGGATGACCGAAGGTCCAGCCGCGCGCGGGACCGATGCCCGGGTAGTGGAACCTGCGCTGTTCCAACGCGGGCCGATCGACCATCCTGCCGTTGCGCAGCACCCGGATCGTGCCGGTGATCTGGTGGATCCCGTGTGCGACAGCCGCGTTCGGGGTGCCGGGGGTGGCCGCCGGTGGCGTGGAGCCGGCAATGTTCCACCCGGTGATGATGTCGTCCACGGTGTCGAGTTCGCGGGCTGCGGTGCACGCCAACAGGTTTGCGATGCCCGGACTCGCGCCCATGCCCACCAGCGCGGTGATCCCGGCCTGCTGTGCCGCGTCGTCCAACTCGAGCATCTGCAGGGTCGGTTCCCAGTCGTCACAGATGTCGACGTAGTCGCGGCCCGCCGCGATCGCCGCGGTCAGGATCGGCACGCCGAACCGGAAGAACGGCCCGACCGCGTTGGCCACCAGATCGCAGTCCCGCAGCGCAGTGGCCAGCGCGATCTCGTCCAGTACGTCGAGGCCGATGCCGGATACCTTGGGCCCCAACCGATCCGCGACGGCGCGTGCGTTGCGTTCGTCGAGGTCGGTCACCACCACACGCTCGACCGCGTCGTCACCGGCGAGGACCGCAGCGGTGACCCGCCCCATCTGTCCCGCACCGCCGAGCACCAGAATTCGCATTTCTCCCCTTCCCCGGACTGTCCACCATCGTGACAGCAGCGCGCGGTCCTGGCCACCGACGGCGCCGCATCGGCACTATTGTGGACGGCATGGCTCAGGACCCCGTGCGGCTCCGTCGTCGGATCAACAAACTCAACAGCCTGGTAAAGCTGCTGCAGAAACTGGGAATCTCGTTCAGCGACATGCATATTCTGACGGTCCCCGGCCGTCGCACCGGCGCACTGCGGACCGTTCCGCTGTCCGTGCTCCCGATCGCCGGCGAGCGTTACGTGTTCCAGGCCTACGGGAAGTCCGCTTGGGTGGCCAATGTTCGCGCGGCGTCCACCGTCACGTTGTCCCGTGGCCGGCGTTCTTCGGCGGTGCGGATGGTGGAATTGCCTGTGGCGGAACGTCGTACGCTGCTAAGTGACCATATCGCGAACGGCCCGGCGCGGTTGGACGAATGGTTCGTGAAGACCGGACTGGTCGCGGAGGCGAGCCCGGCGGTCCTGGCCGAGGCGGCCGAGCGGATCGCGGTGTTCCGCATCGAACCCGCCTGACCCGCTTTCAGCTGACCGAGCGCTGATTCCGGCGATTGTTTCCGGAATCGGCCCCTGCCGTCGTTCATCAATATCCCGGTGTCCAGCGGGTATCGTTCCCTCGGCTGCTTGTCTCCCGGAAAACAGTGCCCTGATCGCCCGCCGTGATTCTCCGCATATTCCGGCACAGCGCAATTGCCGAGCGCATACGCGATGACAGTTCCTACTCATTCGGAGGCGTCATGGATTGGGAGCAGTGGCAGGAAAGCTGGGACCGGCAGCAAGAGTTCTACCTGCCCGACCGCGAGGAGCGGTTCCGGGTGATGCTCGACATGGTCGAGGCCGTGGCCGGACCGGCGCCGCGGGTGCTCGACCTGGCCTGCGGCACCGCGACCATCAGCAGGCGGCTGTTCGCGCGGCTGCCCGAGGCGACCTCGGTCGGCATCGATCGGGATCCGGCCCTGCTCGCCATCGCGCGCGGCACCTTCGCGGACGACACCCGGATGACGTTCGTGACCGCCGACATCAAGTCGCCGGACTGGATGTCGCAGCTGCCCGACGAACCGTTCGACGCGATCGTGACCGCGACGGCGCTGCACTGGCTGAAGGCCGAACCGCTGGTCCGTCTCTACGGTGACCTCGGCAAACTGCTCCGTCCCGGCGGCATCTTCCTCAACGCCGACCACATGCCCGACCCCGGCACACCGTTGCTGAACGCTCTGGACGAGGCGGTGCAGCAGGCGCATCAGCAGCGGGTCACCGAGGCCGGCACGCTGGATTGGGCGGATTGGTGGGTGGCCGCGGCCGCCGACCCGCAGCTCGCCGCCGACGTCGCCGCCAGCCGGGAAATTCTGAGCACCCACGTCACCGGCGAGACGCATCCCGTCGAATGGCATCTCACCGAATTGCGTGAAGCGGGCTTCCTCGAAGCGGGCGTGATCTGGCGCTCGGTCACCGACGCGTTGGTGGCGGCCATCCGCTGAGGTCGATAAGGGGTTGGCTGCGCGAGGGTTGCGCGCGACACTGGGGAGGTGAGCAGTCGCCTCCGGGAGCGAACGTATGAGCGGATGCTCGGGCTGGCCGCGGCGAGCCTGAGCACGGCCGATCTGATCGATGAGGCGGCGGTGCTGCTGGCCGCGGCGGTGCCGCACGACTCCGGCTGCTGGCACACCACCGACCCGGACAGCATGGTCGAGACGGGCTACCGATCGTTCGATATGCCGCCGCCCGATGCGGAGGTGGCTCGGTTCGCGTACCTGCCCGACGACTACAACTCCTTCGTCGCCCTGGCGCTCGGCGAACGGCACAGCGGGGTGCTGAGCGAAGAGACCGGTGGACAGCTGGATCGCAGCATTCGATATCGAGAACTGTTGCGCCCCAACAACATGACCGGCGAGCTGCGCACCGCGCTGGTTATCGACGGTGCCTGCTGGGGCAATATCTCGCTGTTCCGGGAGCGGCCGCACGACTTCACCACCGACGAACGCGATTTCGCGCACGATCTCGCCGCCGTGCTCGGCCGCGGTTTGCGCACCGCGGGCGTGCTCGCGCGTTCGGCGCCCGGCAACGAGCTGCGGTGGCCCGGCGTGCTGGTGCTGGATGCGGCGGGGCAGATCCGCTCGATCTCCCAACCCGCGCGGTCCTGGCTGGCCGAACTGGGCTCGGCCGACGACGCACTGCCGTTCGCGGTGCTCGCCCTGGCCGAGCGGGCGCGTACCGAACAGGAAGCATCGGCCCGCGTGCGCGGGAGCACCGGGCGGTGGGTGTCGCTGCACGCGTCGGCCACCGATACCCAGGTCGCGCTGGTCCTGCAGGCCGCGCATCCCGGCGTCGTCGCGCCGCTGCTCTACGCCGCCTTCGGGCTCACCGCACGCGAACGGGAAGTCCTCGAGCTGGTCGTCCAGGGCTGCAGTACCGGCGAGATCGCCGAACGGCTGTTCATCTCGCCGCTGACCGTGCAGGCCCATCTCACCGCGATCTTCGCCAAGACCGGCATCCGCAGCAGACGCCAGCTCACCGGCCTGCTGTACGGGCGCGACTAGGAAATACGAGAAATCTGCGATAGGCCGGGCCCGCGGCCGTCCGTAGCGTCCTTTGCACCAGGTCCCGGGAGGTGGACCGTTCCGGTGGGAAGGGTGATTTCGGATGTCGATGGCCGGACACGAGGTGGGCTCCGCGGGCGGAGTCGTCGAGTTGAATGTGCTCGATCCGGCGTTCCGGCCGGATTCAGCGGAGGTCGCCGCCGCCCGCGCCGCGAACTGGTACGCCCGCACGCCGATCGGGTTCGCGGTGTTGCGGCATCGCGAGGCCGCGGCCTTGCTCGCGGACCGCCGTGTGCGCTGGGGTGGCGTGGAATCCCTGGCCGCGCAGGGAATTACCACCGGGCCCGCGGTGGATTGGATCGGCTCGGTGCTGCCGAGCGTCGAAGGCGCCGATCACACCCGATTGCGGCAATTGGTGAGCAAGGCGTTCAACCGGGCCGCAGTGGACCGGTTGCGACCGGTAATGCGTTCCGTCACAGCGGAACTCGTCGAACCGATCGCCGCGGCGGGCGAGTGTGAGTTCATGGCGGACTTCGCCGACCGTTATCCGGCACGGATTCTGTGTGAGCTGCTGGGTGTGCCACGTGAACGATGGGAGGACTTCCGCCGCCTGCCGAGCGAAATCGGTTTGATGTTCAGTGTTTCCGCGGTCGCGAATCTCGATCGGATCGAGACCGCCCTGGCGGCATTGCACGAAGCGATTGATGAACTGATCGAGCAGCGCCGCACCACCCCGTCCGATGATCTGCTGACCGACCTCATCGCGGCCGAGCAAGCGGGCGACCGTCTTTCACCGATCGAATTGCGCTCGATGACGAGTGCGCTGCTCTTCGCGGGACAGGACACCACCCGCCAGCAAATCGGCCTGGCGATGCAGACCTTCCTCGAGTATCCGGAGCAGTGGCGGCTGCTGGCCGAGGATCCCTCGATCGCACCTCGGGCGGTCGAGGAGATCATGCGGGTCGCGCCTGCGGTGAACACGATCTGGCGGATGACCGACGAGACCATCGAATTCGAGGATCTCACCATTCCGGCGGGCAGCTTCATCAACATGCTCACCAATGCCGCGAATACCGATCCCGCCGTATTCGGTACCGCCGAATTCGATATCACCGCAACCAGACCCGCACCACACCTCATGTTCGGCGGCGGTATCCACTATTGCCTCGGCGCACCCCTGGCCCGCGCCGAGATCGCCGAAGCCCTCCCGATTCTGGCCCGTCGGCTCCCGCACCCGGTTCTCGCCGCCCCCAGCCGACCCGGCCCCACCCTGGGCCCTACCGGCCCACTCACCCTGCCCCTGCGCTTCGAAACCCCGGCCCCATGATCGCGGGCTGCGCGTTCAAAGGTCTGGTCGGTGACGACCACAGCGGTAACGCGAAAGGTTCGGGGGCGCTTCACTCTTCGGTACGGTGGCGGGACAGTAGTGTGCGGAGGATCCGGAGTCGGGAAGCGGAGCGGGTCGTTTCCTCGACCTGCGGTCTGGATCGCGGGCGGGTCGGCCAGGGCCTGCCGGGTTCGCCGAGCACGTCGCGCTCGTAGACCAGGTACCAGTGTTCGTGGTCGGGCATGACCGCCTCCTCACAGTCCGGACGCGTAGTGCGTACTGGACCCGAGGGTTACCGAGACCGGCCGTTGGAAGCAACGGCCGGTTCGATTTTGCACGTGTAGCGTGCTGTGTGCCTATTTGACGCCGATCGGCTTGCCGAAGAACGAGGCCACGGTCTCGCCGAAGGTCTGCGCGAGCAGCGCCAAGCCCTCGGGATTCAAGGCCATGAAGCCCGCATCGGAGGTGCTGCAACCGGGGGCGGCCGGTTTGCCGTCGAGTCGGTCGCGCAGCCAGAGCAGCGCGGTCGCGACGCCCGAAACCTCCGTGGTCACATGCTCGCCGAGATGTTCACGCACGTATTGGACCTGCGCGCTCGGGCTCTGGCAGTAGGTGTCCACCAGGGTGTTGACCGGGCCGACCGGAATCAGTTCGTCCGGGTTGGCTTGGTAGATGAACATCGGCATGTCGGGCACTGCTTTACCCATGCGGGTCTTGTCCAGGGTGTCGCGCACCACGGGGTTGCGCATCGGGTCGCCTTCCGGAACTCGCAGCATCCCTTTCAGATTCGCGAAGGGGAACAGGCCGGTGTTGTACTGCACGCACAGGCCGCCCTTGACCACGGACAGCACCTGACCGAGCGGATCCAGGTCCCGGTTGAGCAGCGCGCCGAACTCCGGATACTCGCGTCCGATGCCGAGCACGGCGCCCATGATCATGCCCGCCCACAATTGGCCGTTGCCGTTCTCCAGCGCCGCACCGAAATCGGCGGGCACGCCGCCCTCTGCGGCGGCGACGATGTTGAGTTCGGGTGCGTAGGTCTGCTTCAGCTCGGCGGCGTGCCCGGTCGCGATCGCGCCGCCGGAGTAGCCGTACATGCCGATGCGGGCGTCCGGTGTCAGTCGCATGGGGCCGAAATCCCGTGCGGCCCTTATTCCGTCGAGGGTGATCCGGCCGGCCAGCGGTCCGGCCGCGAACGCGCTGTCCGGGCCCTGGTGATCGGGAATGACCACGCCCCAACCCTGTTGCAGCGCGCCCTGCGCGATGACGAATTCGAGCGGGGCGACGATCTGCCCGACGAAGGTGGCCAGCGACCATTGCTGCACCGCGTACGACGGCGAGCAATACGCAGCCAGCGAGTCCTCGGCGATCTGCATCGAGACCAGCTTGTCCGGCGCCGACCCGCGCGGCTTCAGCACCGTCGCGACGGCGGGGATGGGCTCGTCGCGGCTGTTGTTCGACCGGTACGACACCTGCCAAGCGTCGACATTGACCGGAATCAGCCCCGCGTTCGCGACATTGACCTGCCGCGCCGCGATGATCTCACCCGGCGCCTTCGCCGCGACCACCTCGGCGGGCGGGCGGTAGAACCCTGGATCGAGTTCCGGCGGCACCGGAACCGGCGCGGCCGGCTGCACCGGAACCGGCACCGCCCTCTCCGGCGCACCCGCCGCGACACCGGCGTGCAACGTCGCCGCCGACGCCGTGATCGCCACCGCCAGCACAACCAACCGCCGAGACCACTTCGTCAACACGGCCATCTCCCTAACCAATTGTGAGACCGCACCGACTCACATCTGAGCCGAACCTACCCCGGTGTTTGCTCCCCGGCAATAGTCCGTCTCGGACGGATTGATGTCGATTCACGCCGAAGGTTGCACGACTCCACCTACGAAGATCGCCGCTTTACCAGCAAAGATGCGGATTGACCTGGCATTACCTGAGACTGCCTGCCTCATGTACCCCCATCGCAATGCGCGTCGGCGTCGTCATCCCGCCTCGCGTGTCCCCGACAGTTGAAGCCGTAGGAGCGCGATTGCTGCACTCCGCGTGCAGGGCTGGACGGTCTCGGGCAACTGTGGAGACTCGCAGCACGAGAGACCCCGAGGCGTTTCGGTTGGTGGAATCGAGTGGCGACGGCGACGGTCGGTGGCGCGTAATGTAACTCGGGTCACACTTCGGCGGCGCTTGGTGGTCGTCAAGGGACGGGGGCTCGGTTATGGATTGGAAGATCGTTGCCGGCTGCGGGGTCAGGGTTCGCAGGGGTGCGCGGCTGCGCCTGACGGTCTTGATCAGCGCGGCTGTGCTGCTGTTGATCGGGGCGCCGCCTGCTGGCGCCGACAGCGCCGACGGTGACTGGCCGATGTGGCAGTTCGATCTCGCGGGTTCGCGCTACAACCCGCACGAGACCGCGTTGACCCCGGCCACGGTGGGATCGCTGAAACTGAAGTGGGCCTTCGCGTTTCCCGACACGATCGCCGCGTCCAGTCAGCCGGCCGTGGTGGACGGCACCGTCTATGTCGGCGGCCGCAACGGGACGTTCTATGCGTTGGACGCGAACACCGGCGCGACACGGTGGTCGTTCCGAGCCGAGACGCCGCTCGGCGGAAACCTGCCGACCTATGGGCTGCGCAACGGGCCCGCGGTCATGGACGGGATGGTGTTCTTCGGTGACAACTCGGCCAGGATGTGGGCGCTCGACGCGCAGTCCGGCGCCCTGCGCTGGGTCCGCCAGTTGGACGCGCACCGGTTGGCGATCATCACCGGTTCGCCGCTGGCCTTCGACGGTCACATCTACGTCGGCGTCTCCAGCCAGGAACTCGGCAGTGCCACCCTCGACAATTACCCGTGCTGCACTTTCCGCGGCAGTGTGGCGGCGCTCGACGCCGCGACCGGTGGCATCCGATGGCAGCACTACACCATCCCGCCGGCGGAGCCGACGCCGAGCGGGTCGCCGCCGTTTGCGCCCAGCGGTGCGCCGGTGTGGTCGTCGCCCACGATTCACCCGGAGTCGCGCACGCTGTACTACACCGCGGGCAACCCCTACACCGGCTATCCCGAAGGGGCGGAAGCGATCGGCGCCCTCGATCTCGACACCGGGACCACCCGCTGGGTGCGCCGGATGACGCCGGGGGACGCGCCGTGGAACGGCCGCTGCACGTATCCGCCGCCAGGCGGCAACTGCCCGGATCCCGGCCACGATTTCGACTTCGGTTCGCAGCCCAATATTTTCGAGATCGGAGACCGGCTGGTCGTCGGCGCCGGGCAGAAGAGCGGGGTGTTCCATCTACTCGACGCCGTCACCGGCGAGATCATCTGGCAGACCAGGTTGAATACGCCGGTCCCGGTGCTGCCCATCCCGGGTTCGGAGTCGCTGCAAGGTATCCAGTGGGGTGCCAGCTACGACGGCCGACGGCTGTACGTCGCCACGTATCAGGGCACGCCGGGCACGCTGTTCGCGTTGCATCCGGCAACCGGCGACGTCCTCTGGAGCACGCCGAATCCCGCGCACGGCTGCCTGTTCGACCCACCACCGCTGCCGATGCTGCCGCTGTGCCAGCTCGCCATGCCGAACGCCGTCTCCACCACCCCCGGCCTGGTCTTCGAAGGCAGCATGGACGGCAAGATGCGCGCCTTCGCCGCCGACACCGGCGCCATCCTCTGGGAATACAACACCGCCCGCTTCTTCCACACCGTGAACGGCGTCCCCGGCGTCGGCGGCGGCATCAACGGCCACGGCGCCGTGATCGCCAACGGCATGCTGTTCACCAACTCCGGCTACGGCCGCCAGATCACCACCGGAATGCCCGGCAACGTCCTACTCGCCTTCGCGCTGTGAACAGGAACGGTTATGGGGTTTCGAGTATCCGATCCCCTAGCTCAAATTTCGATCCATACGCTCACATTGAACTCTCACCTAGGTAGGTTCAGTTGATCGGTGATAACGAAGCTCGGGTGGTACGACTCGAATCGCTCCTTTCGGGCGACCATGGCCGCAGTCCAGAAGTAATTCAATGGAATCCGCTCACTACCGAGGATCTGCTGCTGGAAGCGTGCATTATAGATGTTCGCTATATGTCTCATATTTCGTCGGTCGGCATGCTTCTGGACCTGCGCACCGCGCTTCAGATTGACGAAGGAAACACAGGGCTGCTTGTTGTCGAACAAGATCTCGACCTGAGAATATCAACCGAGAAAATGCACGGGCCAAAGGTTCGTACTATTGTGGGATCGGTTCCGCGCGTAAATTCTTCCGCAGGTTACGGCATCGAGATCGCCTGTATGCCGAGCTCCTTGATATCCGTTTCGGGCGGTCAAGCCTATTTTTATGTGGGCAACGTCGACGGCATCGGCGAGGCGCAGCCGACGTTGGAAGGAAAAGTGCTACCGAGAACCGGGTTTCAAAGTTGGGAGTCCAGCATCAGACTGGTTTACACGGTTGCTTCCCCTATCGCGTGAGAATTGCGGCAGGGCCGGAAGGGTTGGTCACGAGGGAAGCAACCAGTGGGGCAAGACGATCGGCATGACCCATCTGGCAAGGCAGAAGGCTTACGGCTGATCGTCAACAATCGAATTGCGATCGGTACGACGCGATGAGCACGACCTGAACGATGACTGTGTCTTTCAGGCGATAACCACGAATCCTGCGCGCGGATAAGGTAATCGGCAACGCGTTAGCGATGCTGCTGTGCGGTGACGACGTCGCTGTAGATCCGGTCGACGATCTGCTCGCAGGTCCATGTGGCGTCGATGCGAACCTCGTCGATGCCGGGTAGCGGCTGCCAGCCGTGGTACCACTGCGCCAGCATCTGCTCGGGGATCGTCGCGGCCTGTGGGCGCCCGGCGTGGCGTGCCCTGGTCTCGGCCAGGGTGAGATCGAATCCGTAGTGCAGCGAGCGGGGAGCCTCGGTGGTCAGGTGACTGAGCATCGGCCCGTACCGGTGCGCGTCGAGGATGCCCTCGACGATCACCACGCGACCGCTGGTCAGACACGCCTGAGCGATCTGCGCGATCAGCTCGACGTTGAAGGCACCCGGCTCGTCGGACTCGCGCAGCATCTGTCGGCGCACCACGTCCTGGGGCACCACCGCACACCTGCTCCGCTCGAAGCGCCGCTGGACAGCGGCGGCGACCGTTGACTTACCGGAGGCCGAGTTGCCGCGCAGGGTGACCAGCACCGTCACGATGCACGCCCAGTCTGTTCGCACGAGTTGGACGGCGTCACGCCCCGGCGCGCGAGCCTCTCGGGGATGCCGAAGAGCACACCGTGCTTGTTCGCAATGGTTTCCGCGGCGTTGCCGACGTTCTCGGCGAGGTGGTTGATCCAGCGTCCGATCACCGTCTCGAAGAATACTGTCACCGAAGACTTGGCTCCGGAGAACGGCTCGATGTCATGGACCAGCACCCGCCGGCAGCGACGCCGGGTACCTGGCTCGACCTTGGTCATACTGTCGATGATCCCGGTGAAGGTGTCGTGGATGGTCGGCAGTGCCGAGGAGCCGGCCTCGTTCCGGGCTTCGGCGCGGAAGCTCCGCGCCTCGGCTGGACCGTGGCGGACCAGGACCGCCAGCCTGCTGTGGGTGTGTGGTCAAGGTGCCTGTCGATGATGCCGGGAGGTATTGGAGAGCGCGTGTTGTCTGAGCAACCGCGGGGGCTCATCCTGATGTGCCTGTGGTGCCTGACGGACGGTGGGAAGTTCGGCGGACAGACGGACGACGCCCATGAACACATCCGTCACCAAATATGTAGAAGACAAAACGAATGGCCCTGACCAGCGTGGGCTGGTCAGGGCCATTCGATGGCGGAGGATAGGGGATTTGAACCCCTGAGGGCGTTAACCCAACCCGCGTTCCAGGCGAGCGCCATAGGCCACTAGGCGAATCCTCCGTGGAGCAGCATACCGGTAGGGGGAGGCCGGACGCCAAATGGGGGCGGCGGGAGGGCGGAAGTGCCTGTTGGGGCTGTTTTCGGCGGGTTCGCCGACCCCGGGGGACCACGGTGGGCGCGGGAGCGGCTACACTGGCCGACGGATCCCGCGCGGCGCGCATCCTGTGAACTCCCCCAGGGCCGGAAGGCAGCAAGGGTCAATGGGCTCTGCCGGGTGCGCGGGGTCCCCTTATATTTTCGGGGCTGCGCACGGACCTCGTCCGGCTGTCGGATAACGCCTCCAATTCCGAGCAACACACGGGTAACGTGAACACGGTTCGTCTGCGCACGCGCCAGACGGATCGAATGCCCGGCCGCCGCACATCGTCCGGCCGACACCCCACGTCCCCGCAAGCTTCGAAAGGCTGCCCAGGATGCCCCGGCAAACGCAGATCGGTTTGATGAGCCACGAGGAACTCGTGTCCGAGCACGAGACTCAGAACGCGAACTACGCGACGCTCAAGACCGAGAAGCTCACGCTGGACCTGACGCGCGGAAAACCCTCTCCGGAACAACTCGACCTGTCCGCCGCCCTGCTCGCCCTGCCCGGCGAGGGCGACTACCGCGACGCCGCGGGCACCGACTGCCGCAATTACGGCGGCCTGCAGGGTCTTCCGGAACTGCGCGCGATCTTCGGCGAACTGCTCGGCATCCCGGTGGACAACCTGATCGCCGGCAACAACGCCAGCCTCGAGCTGATGCACGACGTGCTGGCGTTCGCGATGCTGCACGGCACCAACGACTCCGAGCGCCGGTGGGCCGCGGAGGAGAAGCTGAAGTTCCTGTGCCCGAGCCCCGGCTACGACCGGCATTTCTCGATCACCGAGACGCTCGGCTTCGAGATGATCCCGCTGCCCCTCGGTCCCGACGGCCCGGACGCGCACGCCGTCGCCGCGCTGGTGGCGCACGACCCGCAGATCAAGGGCATGTGGGTGGTGCCGAACTACGCCAACCCGAGCGGCATCAACTACTCCGAAGAGGTTGTCCGGGAACTGGTTTCGATGCCGACCGCGGCGCCGGACTTCCGGTTGATCTGGGACAACGCCTACGCCGTGCACCCGCTGACCGATACCGCGGCCCCGGTGCTCGACGTGCTCGGTCTCGCCGCCGCGGCCGGAAACCCCAACCGGCCCTTGGTGTTCGCGTCCACCTCGAAGATCACCTTCGCCGGCGGCGGAGTGAGTTTCCTGGGCGCTTCGACGGCGAACCTGGACTGGTATCTGCAGCACCTGTCGAAGAAGTCGATCGGCCCGGACAAGATCAACCAGCTGCGGCACGTGCGGTTCTTCGGCAACGCCGAGGGCGTGCGCGCGCACATGCAGAAGCATCGCGCGATCCTGGAGCCGAAATTCGCGGCGGTACTGCGGATTCTGGAGGACCGGCTGGGCGCCTCGAAGGTGGCGTCCTGGACCGAGCCGAAGGGCGGCTACTTCGTCAGCCTCGACGTGCTGGAGGGCACCGCGAGCCGGGTGATCGCGCTGGCGAAGGACGCGGGTATCGCGCTCACCGCCGCGGGTTCGGCGTTCCCGTTGCGGAATGACCCGGAGGACAAGAACATTCGGATCGCGCCGAGCTTCCCGAAGCTGCCGGAGCTGGAAAAGGCGATGGACGGCCTGGCCACCTGCGTGCTGCTCGCGGCCACCGAGAAGCTGCTCGGCAAGTAGCCCGAACAGCGGGGCGCGTACTGCGGTACGCGCCCCGCTGTGCGCTTATTCGGGCTTGTGCGCGAGCACCGCGAACATGGTCACCGACAGGTGGATGTCGCCGCTGGCCGCGCCCGCCTCGAGATCCTCGAGCAGCCGATCGCGCTGTTCCTCGGTGATCACGCCGCGCGCCACCGCCATCGCCGAAATGCGGTTGACCAGCGAGCCCGCGCCCACGGTGCGGTCCTGCACCAGGGCGTGCGAGCCGATCTCGTCGATCACGAGCCCCGCCTTGGTCAGCTGACCGGGCAGCCTGCGGCCGGAGAACGGGTTCGTGGTCGCGGAGACCAGTGTGTCGATCACCTCGCGTACCACCGACCGTTCGCCCGGATGCACGATCGCCGTGCCCCAGTCGCTGTCCACCACCACGACCCGGCCGCCGGGCCGCAGCACGCGCGCGATCTCGTTGGCGGCGCGGGCGGGGGCGGTCAGGTGCTGGAACACCCGCTCGCACAGCGCGGCGTCGAAGCTGTCCGCGCCGAACGGCAGGCCGTAGGCATCGCCGGAATGGAACTTGGCGATCGAGCCGGCCTGGGCCGCCCGGCGTTCGGCGGAGGCGAGCAGGTTCGGGTCGGGCTCGACGCCGACCGCGATACCGTCCGCACCGACCGCGTCCGCGAAGGCCAGCACCTCCGACCCGGTGCCGGAGCCGATGTCGACCGCGCGTTCGCCGGGACGCAGCGCGAGCGCGTCCTGGGCCCAGGTCCGCAACCTGCGGATTCCGGGCAGTGCGGCTTGCAGATCGCGTACGTCTACGAGCTGGTCCTGGCCTGCTCGGTCGAACCGATCCGGGCGCAACGTGTAGGTGTCCATGCTCCCGTTTCCATCTCTGGCGGACCCCGTCGTGTGGGGCGCCGATGTAGGTACTGCCGTCGTCTGAGGCATGCGCTGGAGCCTACGCGCGGCCGTATTACCCCGCACTGCACCCCTGTGACCTGACTCACTAACGGGTGGGTGCGCGTGCGATGAACAGTGTGCGCCCGGGCCGTCGGCACTAATGAGATGATCGAGCCGTCCGAGCAGTTTCGGTAACGGTGGGAAGGAACGGCGATGAGTCGCAAGCTTTGCCTGGCACAGGATGTCGAGGCGGACGAGCTATTGACCGAGGACCACTTCGCCACCCTGCTCGGCATGCTGCTCGATCAGCAATATCCGATGGAGCACGCGTTCCGCGGCCCGAAGAAGATCGCCGACCGGATGGGCGGCTTCGATATCCACCGCATCGCCGAGGCCGATCAGCAGGAGTTCGAAGACCTCTGCGCCACCCCGCCCGCCATCCACCGGTACGGCCGCTCGATGGCGCGCCGCGCCCAGGACCTCGCCCGCTACATCATCGAGAACTACGACGGCAGGACCGAGAACCTGTGGAAGAAGGACAAGCCGGACGGGAAGGAGGTCTTGCGCCGATTGAAGGACCTGCCCGGTTTCGGGGAGCAGAAGGCGAAGATCTTCCTGTCCCTGCTCGGCAAGCAGCGCGGTGTCCAGCCGGCGGGCTGGCGCGAAGCCGCGGGCGCCTACGGTGACGAAGGATCGCGCCGTTCGGTCGCCGACGTCACCGACGCCGAAACCCTGGCCCAGGTGCGGGAATTCAAGAAGCAGGCGAAGGCCGCCGCCAAGAAGTAGGCCGGGCCGCTCCGAGCCAGTGGCGGGGAACTGGCAGCGAACGGGCATTGCCGGGGACTGTGGTCTACCGGGATTGTTCTGGGCGGAAAGGAGTGGTTTCGATGAGGCGACGACCGGCGGCGATCGGATATCTGCGCCGCGATGTATCCGGTGCCCGGCAGCAGTGGGACGAGGTTTTGATCCGGAGCCTGGCCCAGCGATTCGGGTACGACCTGGCGAAGACCGTGGTCTTCGGTGCGGAAACCGACGACGTGCTGCACAGATTGACCACGGTGGCGCAGCGACTCGGGGTGGACGCGGTAATCGTCCCCGGCGCAGCGCATTTCGAGGGGGGCGTGCCCGAACAGCTAGTCCAGATCTGCGACGTGATCACCGTCGCGCCCGAGTACACCTACGCCCGGCCCCTCCAGCCGCCCCTAGCCGACGGCGCGTGAGCCTGCGCTAGTTGACCGAACTCGCCGGTGCCGTGAACGTATTGCATTGCGCGGCACGGTTCTTGTCCAGTCCGGTCTCGAACCACTGGCCACCGTTCTCGGCGGTGCCGTGGTCACGCATGTCGCCCGCCTGGTCGCCGCGTCCGTAGGCGTCCTTGCGGGCGACATTCAGTTGCGAGTTGGTCAGCGAACCGCCGCCGGACGAGGACGCGATGTACATGCCGTCGAAGCAGTTGGCCTGCAACTCGACTCGGCGCGACAGTTCGAGGCCGCGGGTGCTGCGCGGACCCGCGTCGGCGCGCTCGCTGTTGGCTTTGCGCAGAATCCCGGACATGGCCTGGATGTGGTGGCCGTACTCGTGCGCGAAGACCGACAGGTAGACCACCCAGTTGTCCTTGAAGAAATCGGTCTGCAGCTGACTGACCGGCATGTAGATGGTCTTGTTGGCCGGGCAGTAGAAGGCAGCGAAATTACTGGTGGTGCCGGTGCACGGGGTGGTGATACCGGTGGTGGTGGCGCTCACGTTCAGCGTCGGCGGCTGGAACGGCAGATTCGCCTTCTGCAGCACCGGTTTCCAGGCCGCCTCCAGGCATGACGCGGCACTCTCGAAGAACTTGCGCGCGGCATCCACCTGGGTGCCCCACGGCGAGTACGGGCAGCGGGCCGGGATCAGCGTCGCGCTCGGGTCGGCGAGCAGCGGGTTCGCGCCGGTCTCGGCCGGGCCGGTCGAACCGTCGGGGGAGAAGGTGAGGCTCGGCGTGACCGTCGACGGGCTGCTGTCGTTGCGGCCGACCGAGATCGCGTTGCGGACCAAGCCGCCCACCACCAGGAACACCACGACGACCAGCAGCGCGATCCACGCGCCGCCGCCACCGGAGCGCCGGCGCGGCGGGTACGGGGGACGGCCGGGCGGGCCGTACGGCATCGGCGGCGGCGCCGGTGCGCGGTAGCCGGGCGGCGGACCGTAGCCGGGCGGTGCCGAATAACCCGGCGGCGGACCGTATCCCGGCTGGGCATAGCCCGGTGGCGCACCGTATCCGGGTGGCGGACCGTAGCCCGGTGGCGGACCGTAGCCGGGCGGCGGCTGACCTTGCCCCGGGGGTGGGCCGTAGCCGGGCGGGGGCGGAACCGGTCGCCCACCAGGCGGAACCGGCCCGTATCCGTACGGTGGTTGTGTCACGCCCCCGTACCCCCTCGTCTCAGTGATCGCCGACAGCCGATGACGCAGAATAGCAAGCTGTCTAAAGTAGGCTGCCATGCTGACTTTTCGGGGGGCCGCCCTAGGCGCGCTGCTACTCGCGTCCGCGGGATTGTTCGCGACGGCCCCGGCGGCGCACCCGGAGCCCGCCCCGAGCGGTGTGACCATCACCGCCGATCTGAAGCTGAACCGCGACGGCGTGCTCGAGGTGGTCGAGCAGGTCGAGGTGCCGCCGGACGGCACGTTCCAGATGTCGCTGCCGCTGCGGCTGCAGGTGCGCGACGATGTCGAGCGCCGCTTCAAGGTCACCGACGTCGACACCAAGGGCGCGGGCACCGCGACGGTCGCCAACGACCAGTTCACCATCGAGGCCAAGCCCGGTACGTCGACCTTCACCTACTCGGTGCACAACCTGGTCAGCGATGCCCCGGGCAGCCAGGTGTTCAACTGGATCGGGGTGATGCGCAGCGATATCGCCGCGATCAGCGCCACGTTGATCAGTCCCAGCTTCGAAATGGGCATCGTGGACTGCAAACTCGGCCCGCCCGGCAACACCAGGGCCTGCGCCGATGTGAAGACCGAGGTCGACGGCGTGCTCTACCTGGAGCAGACGGATCTGCACAAGGGCGACGCGATCGACCTCACCCTGCAGTTGCCGCCGAACACGGTGCCGAGCAATGCCGACGTGCGCGACGACAGCGCCGCGGGCCCGTTCGCATTCACCACGCCGGTGCTGGTCGCGTTCGGTGTGCTGGTGCTCGCGCTGATCGGCCTGGTCGCCTTCGCGTTGCGCGCCCGGCGGCAGAACGCCGCGGCGGGCACGGGCTCGCAGACCCTCGATCCGCTGCTGCGCGAGGGCGAACGGGTCCAGTTCGTCTCGCCCGACGGTGTGCTGCCCGGCGAGGCCGGGCTGCTGCTGGACGAGCACGTCGACCCAGTCGACATCGCCGCTACGGTGGTCGATCTCGCCGTGCGCCGCTATATCCGGGTGCAGCCGCTCAGTGATACCGACTGGCGGATCACCCGGGTCAATACGCCCGACGACCAGCTGCGCGGCTACGAGAAAGCGGTCTATCTGGCCCTGCTGCCCGACGGCACGGACGCGGTCACGATGACCGAGCTGCGCGCGCCCGGACGGGTGCAGTCCGGTCCGGTGCGCACCGCACTGCTCGACGACGCGGTCGCCCGCGGCACCTTCGCCGACCGGCGGCGGCCCGGGCTGGCCGGCTGGCTCGGCGGTGCGTTGATCGTCGCGGGTATCGCCGCCACGATCGGGCTCGCGCTCACCGCCGGACATGCGCTGGTCGGCGTGGCGATCGCGCTCGCGGGTATCGCCACGGTGCTGCTGCCGAAGTATCTGCCGGTGCGCACCGCGCACGGTCTCGCCTTGTCCGGGCAGATCCGCGCGCTGCAGCGCGGGCTGGAAGCGACTCGCCGCGAACAGGTTCCGCCGATCGATCAGGAGACGGTGTTCTCCCGTGCGTTGCCGTTCATGGTGATCGGCAGCCGTGCCGACAATTGGATCCGGGCCTTCCGCGACCTCAACCCGTCTGCCGACGCACAGCCCGGGCTGTACTGGTTCGGCGGTTTCGAACGTGACCGCAACCTGCAGCGCTTCGCCGGGCACTTCCCGTTCTTCATCACCGCGCTGGAGGGCTTGTTCGCACCGGAGCGCTGAGCGCGACCGCTCGTTTCCCACACCCGAGAGACGGGAAACGAGCGGCCGAAATCCTCAGTCGGCCAGCGTGGTTCGCCGGATCGCCGCCAGCGGGTCCGCGTAGAGCACGCTCAACGAGGTGACCACGGCGGCGAATTCCTGGACCTTGCCGCCGAATCCGCTGATCCGGATATCGGTGGGCGGCAGGCTGGAACCCTGGTTGAAGGCGCGGGCCACGTGCGCGACCGCAGGGCGGTAGCCGGTGAAGGCCTGGCCGCCCAAGATCACCCGGTCGGGGTTGAGCATGTCCCGGACCATCGCCACGGTGTTGCCGAGGATGGTGGCGCGCTCGGCGAGCAGTTCGCGCGCCGGCTCGGAACCGGCCTCGGCGGCCCGGTACAGATCGGCGATAGTAGAGCCTGCGGTTCCGTTGTGCGCCGGGATGATTCCGCGTCCGACGGCCCGCGAGTGCAGCGAGCGGTCGCCGACGGTGACCTCGAGGCAGCCACGCCTGCCGCAGGTGCATTCCACATCGGAGCCGGTCGGCAAGTGCGCGATGGAGCCGGGCCCGTTGCTCGGGGTGTGCACGCGACCGTCCAATGTCACTGCCACACCGGCGGTTTCCCGGACATAGAAGTAGAGGCTGCTGCCGCGTTCAGGGCCCGCGGTGCGGCCGGCCGCCGCGTCGCGCGATTCGATGGTGGGCAGCAACAACTCCGAGGCCGCCATCGCCTCGACGTGCGGCGCCACCGAGACCGGCAGCTCCAGCACCTCGCCGAGCACGGCGCCGATCTGCGCGCCCTGCCACTCCAGCTTGGGATGATCGACCACGCCGGAGACCGGGTCGACCCGGCCGCCGATGGCGACGCCGGCCCAGAGCGGCTTGCGCCGGTGCCAGCGTTGCAGGAACGCCTTGGCGCTGCGGGCGACGGTGGTGGTCGCGAATTCTTGACCGGTCTGCGGGGTGGCGATGGCCAGGCCGCCGAGGATGCGGCCGCGCAGGTCGGCCGCCACGATCTTGGTCACCGCGGCGCCGACGTGGATGCCGAGGGTGAGGTACGCCTCGTGATCGATCTCGAAGGGCACCCGGGGGCGTCCGACCGCACCCGAAGCCGTCAGGTCGGGCCGTTCGCGCAGCAGACCGGCGGCGAGCAGCGCGGACACCTGGCGGTTGACCGTCGCGATGCTCAAACCCGTTGTGCGCGCGGCATTGTCGCGCGAGACGGGGCCGCCGGTCGCGGCGCGCAGTACCGCGGCCGCCGGGTTGTCGCCGATGCGCAGTTCGGGTGCGACGACTGGGCGCTGGACCCGGACGCGACCGTTGGCGACCCTGGCGGTGGAGCGTTCAAGGGTAGGGAGGGACATAGTGCAGATTCCTTGCCGAGGTCCCGCACCGGGGCGGGACGTGCCTACGTGGGCGACTGGGCAGTGAACGAGCCGAAAAGGCTGCTCAGCTGCAGCAAGGGCGATAACACAGTTCGCGTGTCAGGGGCAGCCGGAGCCCGAGCGCGGCGGTCACATAGGTGACCCGCAGGGCGGTCGGTCGGCTGGCAGACATGTAAAAGAAATTAACACCGGTTGGCGCGACTCACCAAGCCTCAAACTGCCGCTGTGTTCTCACACACACTGTTTTCGCAGGTCACGAGGGTGTGCCGGGTGGCCGGTGGTCGATTTGTCCATCGGCTACGAGAAAACCCCGCTCAGCGTGGCTGGGCGGGGTCTTCTCGGAGCGGTTGTGGACTACTTCGGCGGGGCCACGAACGGTTGATTGATCGTGGTGAAGTACTGAATCGCCGCACCGATGGCGACCGGAGCGGTCACGAAGATCTGGCCCGCGACGGTGCCGAGGGCGCCGACGGCGATGATGCCGCCGAGGCAGCCGATGGCGGCCGCGGGGATGAACGGGCCGAACAGGCCGATGATGGTGGCCGAGGCGACGGTGGCGCCGGCGATGCCGCCGAGCACGCAGCCGACGGCCGCGCCGCCGATGCCGCCGACGAGGGTGCCGATGGTGGCGCCCGCGCTGATGGTGCTGGTCAAGCGGCTCCAGGCCGCCTGCTCACGGTCGTACTCGCTCTTCCACGGCGCCTTGTCCTCGAACGGCAGCGCGACCGGCTTGTAGACGGCGTGCGCCTGGTCGAGCTGCGGGGTGAGCGTCGCGGTGCGCTGCGAGATCTGCGCGGCGATCGGGAACTCGAACTCGTCGATGCGAAGCGTCAGCGGGGTGGCGGCCACGGTGGTGCCGTCGGCGGCCTTGACCTTGAAGGCACCGTCTTCGGCCACGAGCGAGCCGGCGTCGGTCTCGATGATCGATGACGTGTCGGTGGTGCGCGCGGTGAAATTCACCGGGCCCGCGGCGGTTTCGGGCGCGGCGACGGAGGTGCCCGCGGCCACTCCGGTCGCCGTGGTCACCAACGCGGCGACCACGGCCAGCTTCCTCATCCTCATCTACTGCATTCCCTCGATCTCGATGTGCGTTTCTCCTGGCGAAGCATCGAGCAGAATGCGCAGGAGAACGAGGGAATAACGCAGGCAGATTCCAACTGGCGACGTCAGGGCGACCGGCGCTGTCCGGCCAGCCAATCCATGAGGTCCGCAGGCGCGGGATCCGCGCCGATCAGGTCGACCACCACGTGGCCGATGCACGCCGCGCGCAGCACGCGATTGGCCACCTCCTCGGTATCGCCCCACGGGATGAACGGTTTGGCGATCAGCAGCGAGGCGATGCCGTGCGCGGCCGCCCAGAGGTCGAGCACGACCGGCAGGGTGTCGCCGGGCGCGAACACGCCCGCGTCCATGCAGTCCTGCACGGTCTGCGAAAAGTGCTGGAACGCACCGCTGGTCATCACCTGATCGATCGCACTGCTCGATTCGGTGGGCAGGGTCGCCAGCCGGTACTGCTCCGGATGTTCCCGCGCGAACCGGACGTAGGCCAACCCCTGCTGCTGCATCCGGTTGAGCGGCGTGGCGGCGGGATCGGTCGCGGCCACGATCGCGGCGTCCAGATTCTCGAAAACCTGCACGACGACGGCTCCGATGAGTTCGTCCTTGTCGGCGAAGTGCCGGTAGATCGAGGGCGCGCTGACCCCGACCCGCTGGCTGATCGCGCGGATCGACACCGCATCGGCGTGGCCGGTGCGCGTCAGCAATTCTGTTGCGGCGTCCAGGATTTCGGTTCGTAGCTGAGCACCGGCACCGCGGGCCGAGCGGGATCGACCGGCACGGATCATTTGTGCCCGGCCAGCACGGGTTCGGTGGGATCGCTGTCCTCGCGCAAGCCGATCCGGGCGTGCAGCCGGGCCAGCGGCTTGGGCGCCCACCAGTTGGCGGTGCCCATCAGTTTCATCAGCGCGGGCGCGAGCATGGTGCGGATCAGGGTGGCGTCGGCGAGCACGGTCAAGGTCAGGCCGAGGCCCATCAACTGGATGAACGACACCTTCGAGGTGATCATCGCGCCGATCACGATGGCCATGAGCACGGCCGCGGCCGTGTAGATCCGGCCGGTCCGCGCGATGCCGACCGCGAGGGCGTGCACGTTGTCCTCGGCGGTGCGCACGACGACGCCGTCGACGACCCGGCCCGAGGCCAGCCACTCCTCCCGGATCCGTGACAGCAGGAACACCTCGTAGTCCATCGACATGCCGAATGCGACGCAGAACATCAGAATCGGGGTGGTCGGCGTCAGATAGCCCACCGCGGTGAACCCCAGCAGGTCGGACAGATGACCGTCCTGGAAGATCCAGACCATCGCGCCGAACGCGGCGGCCATCGAAAGCGTGTTGAGCACAATGGCTTTCAGTGGCAGCAGCACGCTACCGGTGAACAGGAACAGCACGACGAAGGTGGCGAGCGCGATGAGGGCGACCGCGGGCACCATCCGCTTGCTCAGCGAATCGAGGGCGTCGGCATTCACCGCGGCGGCACCGCCGAACAGGGTCGGGCCGGGGGCGGGCACGTCACGCAACGCGAGCAGCTGTGCCTTGCCTGCGGGAGAGAACGGGTCCGGCCGGGTCGCTACGCTCACGTATTCGCCGGTGCTGTTGGCCATTCCGGGCGGACCGCTCGCCATCCGGGCGCCCTTGATGTAGATGCCCGCGCTGGACAACACCGCCGACACGCCGTCCACCCGAGACAGACCCGTGGCATATTCGCCGATCGGCCCTGGGCCGCCGTGGTATCCGTCCAACACGATCGTGGTGTTGTTGCCGGAGTTGGCCGCCGGGAACTCGGCCCGCAGCACATCGCCGACCTGACGGCTCGCCGCCGAGGTCGGCAGCACGCGGTCGTCCGGATAGCCGAATTTCACTGAGAGGAAAGGCGATCCGAGGGCCAAGAACAGCGCGACCAGTAGTAGGGCCACCGGTACCGAACGCCTGGTCACCCAGGTCACCGTGCGGTACCACCAGCTCTGTTCCGGCTTTTGGCTCTTCAACGGATCGGGCGCGGGGCGACCGAACATGCGGCGCAACGGAATTCGGATATCCAGTGCGTTCACCCGATGGCCGAGCAGCACGAGCGCGGCGGGCAGGATCACGATGGCCGCCGCCGCGGCCGCGACGACCACGGCGACACCGGCATAGGCGAACGAGCGCAGGAAGTAGATGTCGAAGATGCTCAGCACGGACATCGAAAGCGCCACCGTCAGTGCGGAATACAGCACCGTGCGGCCCGCGGTCTGCACCGCTCGGATGGTGGCGCGCACCGGATCGAGGCCGTTGGCCAGTTCCTCCCGGTACCGGCTGACGATGAACAGGCTGTAGTCGATCGCCAACGCCAGACCCATCGCCGTCGTCATGTTCAGCGCGTAGATGGAGACGTCGGTGATCAGTGTGAACATGCGCAGGATGGCCAGTGTGGCGAGGATCGCGAAGATGCCGACCGTGAGCGGCAGGGCGGCGGCGATCACGCTGCCGAACACCAGGATCAGCACGATCAGCGAGATCGGGATCGCCACCCCCTCCGCCACTGCGAGGTCGTGCGTGATCTGTTTGTTCACGTCGTGGAAGACCGACGCGATACCGCTCTGGCGGACGGTGATGCCGTCGGCGCTGCCCGCGAGTTGTTCGGTGAGCTCGCCCGCGGTGCGCTGCGCCTCGGTGTCGTCGCCGGTCAGATAGGCGAGCACGAGCGCGTCCTTGCCGCTGGTGCTGCGCAGTGCGGAGCCCACAGCGGGCGGCGCGGTCCAGTAGGACTGCACGCCTTTGACGTCGGGGCGGGCCCGCAGCGCGTCCACCAGGCGGGTGCCGACGGCGCGGGTCGCCGGTGCGTCGGCGCCCGCATCGGAACTGACCAACAGGATGTAGTTGGGTGCCGCGCCGTCGAAATTGTCCGCGAGCAGCCGGGTGACCTCGGAGGAGTCGGCGTCGGGCGAGGTGAAGCCCGCGGATTTCAGGTGCGACGCCGCCGTCGCGCCGAACGCGCCGCAGGCGATCGCGAGCGCGGCGGCCGCGATCAGGATGGCGCGTGGATACCGCGTGACCAGCTGTGCGATCCGAATCAGCATGCGCGGCTCCCTCGCTCGGCGCAGTAAGGTAACGGCGTTAGCGTAACGCCGTTAACCCGGCGCCGACAGAGGGAGCCGGTACCGGGTCAGTGATCCCGGTCACTCGCATTGCCGTGGCCGAAGTGGCCGCCCTCGCCGAATCGGCGCGGCGCGTGACCGTGCACGCCCTCGGCGTAGGCGGTCTCGGCGTGCAGCGCGAAGTCGATGCCCGCCGTCTCGTCCTCCTTGCTCACCCGGAAGCCGATGACCCGGTCGATGAGCTTGCCGAGCGCGAACGTCACCAGGAACGCGTAGGCCGCGACCACGAGCACGCCGACCAACTGCTTACCGAGCTGGGCGAAACCGCCACCGAAGAACAGGCCGTCGACGCCGCCGGTCATCACCTGGGTGGCGAGCAGGCCGATCAGCACCGTGCCCACGATGCCGCCGACGAAGTGCACGCCCACCACGTCGAGCGAATCGTCATAGCCCGCTTTGAATTTCCAGCCGACCGCGAACGAGCACACCACGCCCGCGGCGAGCCCGACGAGCAGCGCGCCGAGCGTGTTCACCGAACCGCAGGACGGAGTGATCGCGACCAGACCGGCCACCACACCGGAGGCCGCGCCGAACGTGGTCGGCCTGCCGTCGCGGATCTGCTCGACCGCGAGCCAGCCGAGCATGCCGAGGCAGCCCGCCACCAGCGTGTTCAAGAAGACCGCTGCTGCAATGCCGTTCGCGGACAGCGCCGAGCCGGCGTTGAAGCCGAACCAGCCGAACCAGAGCAGGCCCGCACCGAGCAGCACGAAGGGCAGGTTGTGCGGGCGCATCGCGTCGGTCTTGAAGCCGATGCGTGGACCGAGCACCAGGGCCAACGCGAGTGCCGAAGCGCCCGAAGCGATTTCGACGACCAGACCGCCCGCGTAGTCCAGCGCGCCGAACGAGGCCAGCCAGCCGTCCGGACCCCACACCCAGTGCGCGATCGGCGCGTACACCGCCAGCGCCCACACCGGCACGAACACCATCCACGCGGCGAACTTCGCCCGGTCCGCGATGGCGCCGCTGACCAGCGCCGCGGTCAGGATCGCGAAGGTCAGCTGGAACGTGGCGAACAGCAGTTCCGGCACTGCGCCGCGCACGGTGCCCGGATCGATGTTCGCCATGCCGAAGTGGTCCAGGTTGCCGATCAGGCCGCCGCCCGCGTCGTCGCTGAAGGCCATGCTGTAGCCGAGCAGCAGCCAGGCCACGGTCACCAGCGGGATCGCGATGAAGTTCATCATCAGCATGTTGAGCACGCCGGTCGAGCGCACCATGCCGCCGTAGAACAGCGCGAGCGCCGGGGTCATCAGCAGCACGAGGGCGGTGCTGACGAGCAGCCAGGCAGTGGCCGCGGGATCGAGGGGTGTGGGCACGGTAGCTCCTTCCACGCAGGATGCGTTGCAAGGAAATTACCGAACGGTCACCACCGGATATGCGCTGGTCCGCGTATTGCGAGCGGTTCTGGACATGGGATGTTTCGACCGCACTGTGGGATCGGGGCCGCTCTTGCTACCAGTCGGTAGGGCTCAGGACGCGCGGGATCTACGGGCGATCGCGCGCTGACCGCGCTTGCCGGGCACGGGCAGTTCGTCCTCCAGCGCGACCCAGTCGGCGGTGGTCAGCCAGAGCTCCTGCGCCCGGGCGTCGGCCGTGTTGTGGAAGATCCGGCGGCCCCGGTCGTCGCGCAACTCCTGGGCCACGGTGCACCAGCGCGGTGCGCGGCCGTGCTCGGTCCGGTAGTCCGCGAGGTAGGCGGCCACGGCGGTGCCGATGATGTTGACCGGGCGCAACGACACCCGGTTGCCGTACTGATCGGCGTGGAACCGGCGGCCCGCGCACAGCGAACCGGCGTTGGCGTTCGAGGCGATCCAGCCGGCCCGCTGCGCGCGCTCGATCAGCCACAGGTGTTTGACGGCAGAGGGCGCGATATCGCCGATCCGGGTTCGGATCAGCGACATGACCTCGTCGGAGGACAGCACGTCGCGCCGGGTCGGGCCGATGCCGTGCGCGGTCCAGTGCGCGTCGGCCAACACGGCGAGCGCGCGGCCGAAATCGTCGATGCTGCGCTGGGCGCGACGGCCGAGGCGCTCGATGCGTTCGGCCTCGCGGCGCATCTCGTTCTGTGCGGTGAGGGTGCGGATCGCCGCCATCGTCGGCACCTGGCCACGCTCGAGCAGTTCGAGGATGGCGGTGGAGGTGGCGGGATCGGCCGCGGCGGTCACCGGGAGCGAATCGCGTTTGATCGCGAAGTCCTGTGGGCTGATCGCGCGGCTCAACAGGTCTACGGCGGATCGATTGCCTGCGAAATCGGTGCTGGCGAGCAACGCGGCGGCGATGTCGTCGGGCGACACGGTGAGCAGTTCCTCCGATGGACGTGGCACTCGGTGGCGCTGGAACCTTGGCGGTGCTGAACTGTGCACTTCGGTTGTGCCCCGGTCGGGATGAGGGACCGGCCGGGGCAACCAACCTGATGAAGGTTTGGCTACCGAAGTTGCCGATTGCCACGGTAGCCAGGCGATTGCGTCGATGTCATCTTTGTTGACGCTTTCGTTATCTCCATAAACCTGCGGTAAATCGGGGGATGAGTCTTATTTTCCGGTCTACTTGGGGGAATTGGGCGGTTGTATCCCTGTCGCGACCGGTATTGCGTCCGTGATTGCCGGTACGTTGCCAATCTCATCGTGGGTCGAAGGGGTCTAATGGGGGTCACGGAATCTTGTGAGTTAGATCACATATATCGCGCTGCGCTGTCGGGTTTCCGCCGCGCCGAGCACCACGACGAGCGGGAATGTTCTTTGTCGGTGCACGCCGGTAACCTCTGCCCGTGGCTCTGTACCGGAAGTACCGACCGGCAACGTTCGCTGAGGTAGTGGGTCAGGAGCACGTCACCGACCCACTGAGCACCGCCCTCGACACCGGGCGGATCAGTCATGCCTATCTGTTCTCGGGGCCGCGCGGCTGCGGTAAGACATCGTCGGCGCGCATCCTCGCGCGCTCCCTGAACTGCGCCGAGGGGCCTACGTCCACACCGTGCGGCACCTGCCCCTCCTGCGTCGCGCTCGGTCCGGGCGGCCCGGGCAACCTGGACGTGATCGAACTCGACGCCGCCAGCCACGGCGGTGTCGACGACACCAGGGAACTGCGCGACCGCGCTTTCTACGCCCCCGCCGAATCCCGGTACCGAGTGTTCATCGTCGACGAGGCGCACATGGTCACCACGGCGGGCTTCAACGCGCTGCTGAAAATCGTCGAAGAGCCGCCCGCCCACCTCATCTTCATCTTCGCCACCACCGAGCCGGACAAGGTGCTGCCCACCATCCGCTCGCGCACCCACCACTACCCGTTCCGGCTGCTGCCACCCGCGACCATGCGCGGCCTGCTCGGCAAGATCTGCGATCAGGAGCAGGTGCCGGTCGAAGAAGCGGTGTACCCGTTGGTGATTCGCGCCGGTGGCGGTTCGCCCCGCGACAGCCTCAGCGTGCTCGACCAGTTGCTGGCCGGCGCCGGCCCCGAAGGCGTCACCTACTCCAGGGCGGTCTCGCTGCTCGGCGTCACCGACGTCGCGCTGATCGACGACGCGATCGGCGCGCTCGCCACCGACGACGGCGCCGCGCTGTTCGGCACCGTCGATCGAGTGGTCGAGGCCGGGCACGATCCGCGCCGCTTCGCCGTCGACCTGCTCGAGCGGTTGCGCGACCTGATCCTGATGCGCGCCGTCCCCGACGCGGTGGATCGCGGCCTGGTCTCCGGGCCGGGCGACGTCCTCGACCGCATGCGCGGCCAAGCCGAACGGCTCGGGCCCGCCACCCTCACCCGCTACGCCGAACTGCTGCACGAGGCCCTCGGCGAAATGCGCGGCGCGACCTCCCCACGTCTGCTGCTCGAGGTCGTCTGCGCCCGCATGCTGCTGCCCTCGGTCTCCGACGCCGAATCGGCCACCCTGCAACGCCTGGAACGCCTCGAGCGCGGCTTCGCCGGCGGAGCCGTCCCGCCCGCGCCTCCTACCGCAAGCGCCGCCCCCGCCCCCGCCGCCGGCGCTCCAGCCCCCGCCCCGATCCCCGCCCCCGGCTCCGGCCCCGAATCGAACCGCCGCCGCGGCGCCGAAGCCCTCGCCGCCATCCGCCGCGAAGCCGCAGGCAAGGGTGCTGCGGACGTGCGCGAGGTCGCCGATACCGACAGCGGTGCGCCCAGCGGTACCGCATCGAATGGTGCTGCCGGACCGCATGAGTCGGTGGGTTCGCGCGACGGGGTGTCTACGCAGAGCGCGACGGATGGGCGCGAGGTCGCTGACGTCGGTGGTGCCGAAAGCGAGAACTCGAGCGGTGCGGTGTACGAAGCTGCGACCGCGTCTGGCGCGGTCGCCGACTCGACGGATGTCACGAGTGCCGGCTCGGTTCCGGCAGATATCGACGGCAGTGCCGAGGGGCCGGCTGCTGCACAGAGTCGCGATGCGTCTTCGCACGGTGCCCAGGGGGAGCCTGGCGGGGCTGTCGAACCCCACAGGTCAGGTGCGCGGTCCGGCTCCGCAGAAGGGGTCTCCGGCCAAGCCGCGCCGGCCGCACAGGGCGCGTCCGCTGGCCACTCCGCGCCGACCGCACAGGGTGCGCCCGTCGAGTCGGCCGCGTCGGTAGCGCAAGGCGGGCCCGCGGCGCAGCCGCCATCAGCCCCGCAGGGGGCGCCGACTACGCAGTCCGGTCCCGCCGCACACGGCGGGCATGCCGCATCGGATGCGGAGGCTGTGCCCACCGCGGATGACCCGCAGTCCGCAGCTGCCGCACAGGCGGCATCGGCCGCACAACAGTCCGGGCCCTCTGTGCGGTCCGCGGCCGCCGCGCAGGGATCAGGACCTATCGCACAGGCTGCGCCGAACGCGCAGTCCGTATCCGGCGCACCCACCGCTCCGGGCGGATCCGCAGCGCAGTCCGGGCCTACCGCGGCCGCCGCGCAGGCATCAGCACCTACCGCGCAGGCTGCGTCGAACGAGCAAGGCGCGCAGTCCGCATCCGCCGCACCCGCAGCCGATGCCGCGCAGACCGGGCAGGACGGGGATCTGTTGCGGGAGGTGGAAAGTTCTTGGGGGGAGATTCGGGCCAAGGTGCGGGAGTTCGGGGCCGCCGTTCAGGCGATGCTGGCGGGGGCTTCGGTGGCGCGGATCGAAGGCGATGTCATCGTGTTCGCGCATCAGCATGCGCCGCTGGCGCAGCGACTGTCCGATCCGCGCAACGTGGACGCGGTGCGGTCGGCGGTGCGCGCGGTGCTGGGGCGTGAGCTGGATGTGCGCTGGGAGGCCGGAGGCGCCGCGACCCGGCCCGCGGCCGCGCAGCGGGCGACGGGTCAGGCGAAACCGCAGCGGGCGGCGGGTCAATCGGCCGGTCGCGAGGCCGGTGCCGCGGGCGGGCGGGGCTCGGACGCGCCCGCGCCGCCGCGTTTCTCCCGGCCGAGCCAGGCCAAGAACGCCGCCGCGGACAAGGCCGCGAACCGGCCACGGTCGTTCGGCGACGACGATATTCCGCCGCCGGACTTCCCCGATCTACCGGATGATCCCGGCCCTTTTGACGGTGCGCCGGCCGAATCGGCGCAGCCCCCGACCGGCAGTGACACAGGCAGCGGGGACGGCTGGGCCGCCGACCGAGCGGTACCCGTCGACACCCCCGAGGACGAAGAGGAGATGATCCGCGCCGCGGCGGTGCCGGTGGCGCCCGAGGATCGCCGCGACCCCGACGAGGTCGCCCTCGAATTGCTGAAGAGTGAGCTGGGGGCCACACGCCTGAGTGGTTGACAACCACCGCCGTCACGACGTTAAGTTAACCGGAGTTCGCACGCCACGCTAATATGAACGGGTGGCCGTGAGCTCCGGTACGACGAGGTTCTATGGTAAGCCCAGGCGTATGGGCGATCGGAACCTGCGTCCGCCGTCGCATGCCGCGTTTTGTACAGCGTCAGGACGGTCGGTCGCAGGACCGGTCGGCGAGGTTACCCGCGCCTACGCCGCATAGCGCGGGGTAGGCGCACAGAGCGCTCGGGCGGACCACGTCCGGCCGCCGCACCTTTAAGGAAGGAACACTCCGATATGACCACAGAGGCCTACATTTACGAGGCCATCCGCACTCCGCGCGGCCGCGGCAAGAAGAACGGCTCGCTGCATTCGGTCAAGCCGATCGACTTGACTGTTGGTCTCATCCAGGAGCTGCGCGGCCGTTTCCCCAACCTCGACGAGGATCGGATCTCCGACCTCATCCTCGGTGTCGTCAGCCCGGTCGGTGACCAGGGCATGGACATCGCCCGCACCGCCGTGACCGTGTCCGGCCTGCCGGACACCGTCGGCGGCTTCCAGTTGAACCGCTTCTGCGCCTCCGGCCTCGAGGCCGTCAACCTGGCCGCGCAGAAGGTGCGCTCGGGCTTCGACGATCTGGTGATCGCCGGTGGCGTGGAGTCCATGTCCCGGGTCGCGATGGGCTCCGACGGCGGCGCCTGGGCGCTGGACCCGGCCACCAACTATGACACTTACTTTGTGCCGCAGGGTGTTTCGGCCGACCTGATCGCCACCATCGAGGGCTTCAGCCGCGAGGACGTGGACGCCTACGCGGTGCGCTCGCAGGAACTGGCCGCCAAGGCCACCACCGGCGGCTACTTCGCCAAGTCGATCGTCCCGGTCAAGGACCAGAACGGCATCGTCGTGCTGGACAAGGACGAGCACATGCGTCCGGGCACCACGTCCGAGGATCTGGCCAAGCTGAACCCGTCCTTCGCCGTGATCGGTGAGATGGGCGGCTTCGACGCCGTCGCGCTGCAGAAGTTCTACTTCGTCGAGAAGATCAACCACGTGCACCACGGCGGCAACAGCTCGGGCATCGTCGACGGCGCCGCGCTGGTGCTGGTCGGCACCGAGGAGGCGGGCAAGGCTTCCGGTCTGACCCCGCGGGCCCGCGTCGTCGCGACCGCGACCAGTGGCGCCGACTCGACCATCATGCTCACCGGTCCCACCCCGGCCGCCAAGAAGGCGCTGGCCAAGGCGGGTCTGACCATCGAAGACATGGACCTGGTCGAGATCAACGAGGCGTTCGCCTCCGTGGTGCTGAAGTTCCAGAAGGACCTGAACGTCCCGGACGAGAAGCTGAACGTCAACGGTGGCGCGATCGCCATGGGCCACCCGCTGGGTGCCACCGGCGCGATGATCACCGGCACCATGGTCGACGAGCTGGAGCGCCGCAACGGCCGCTACGCCCTGATCACCCTGTGCATCGGCGGCGGCATGGGCGTGGCGACCATCATCGAGCGCGTCTAATCCCAACCGGCAGCTGAAAGTACAAGGAGACACAGAGCTGTGACCAGCACCGAAACCAACATGATCGGTTGGGAGCAGGATTCGGACGGCATCGTCGTACTGACGATGGACGACCCGAACCAGGGCGCCAACACGATGAACGAGCTGTACAAGTCGTCGATGACCGCGACTGTCGAGCGGCTCGAAGCCGAGAAGGACAGCATCACCGGCGTGGTGATCACCTCGGCGAAGAAGACCTTCTTCGCGGGCGGCGACCTCAAGAACATGATGAAGGTCGGCCCGGAAGACGGCCAGGGCGTCATGGACGAGCTCGGCACCATCAAGGGCGCGCTGCGGCGTCTGGAGACCCTGGGCAAGCCGGTCGTCGCCGCCATCAACGGCGCGGCGCTCGGCGGCGGCCTGGAGATCGCGCTGGCCTGTCACTACCGGATCGCGGCCGACGTGCCGGGTTCGCAGATCGGCCTGCCCGAGGTCACCCTGGGCCTGCTGCCCGCCGGTGGCGGCGTGATCCGCACCGTGCGCATGCTCGGTCTGCAGAACGCCCTGATGCAGGTGCTGCTGCAGGGGCAGCGCAACAAGCCGGCCAAGGCCAAGGAGATCGGCCTGGTCAACGAGGTCGTCGGCACCGTCGAAGAGCTGGTTCCGGCCGCCAAGGCGTGGATCAAGGCGAACCCGGACAAGGGCGTGCAGCCCTGGGACGTCAAGGGTTTCAAGATCCCCGGCGGCACCCCGTCCAGCCCTGCTTTCGCGGCCAACCTGCCCGCCTTCCCGGCGAACCTGCGCAAGCAGATCAAGGGCGCGAACATGCCCGCCCCGCGGGCGATCATGGCCGCCGCGGTCGAGGGTTCGCAGGTCGACATCGACAACGCGTCGCTGATCGAGTCGCGCTACTTCGTGCACCTGCTCACCGGCCCGGTCGCGAAGAACATGATCCAGGCGTTCTTCTTCGACCTGCAGTCCATCAACAACGGTGGCTCGCGGCCGAAGGACGTACCGAAGAAGGACATCAAGAAGATCGGCGTGCTCGGCGCCGGCATGATGGGCGCGGGCATCGCCTACGTCTCCGCCAAGGCGGGCTACCAGGTCGTGCTGAAGGACGTCAGCATCGAGGCGGCCGAGCGCGGCAAGAACTACTCCGAGAAGATCGAGGCCAAGGCCCTCTCCCGCGGCAAGACCACGGAGGAGAAGTCCAAGGCGCTGCTCGACCGGATCACCCCGTCCGCCGATGCCAAGGATTTCGACGGCGTGGACTTCGTGATCGAGGCCGTCTTCGAGAACACCGAGCTCAAGCACAAGGTGTTCCAGGAGATCGAGGACATCGTCACCCCCGACGCGCTGCTCGGCTCGAACACCTCGACCCTGCCGATCACCGGCCTGGCCAAGGGTGTCAAGCGCGAAGAGGACTTCATCGGTATCCACTTCTTCTCGCCGGTCGACAAGATGCCGCTGGTGGAGATCATCAAGGGTGAGAAGACCTCGCCCGAGGCGCTGGCCCGGGTGTTCGACTACACCCTCGCGATCAAGAAGACCCCGATCGTGGTCAACGACAGCCGCGGCTTCTTCACCTCGCGCGTGATCGGCACCTTCGTCAACGAGGCGATCGCCATGCTCACCGAGGGCATCGAGCCCGCGACCATCGAGCAGGCCGGTCTGCAGGCGGGCTACCCGGCCGCGCCGCTGCAGCTGTCGGATGAGCTGAACATGAAGCTCATGCAGAAGATCGCCAAGGAGACCATCGAGGCCGCCGAGCACGGCGACACCACGATGGGCAAGAAGCGGCATCCGGCGCAGGACGTCATCGACTACATGGTCGGCGAGGGTCGTCCGGGTCGCCTGGAGAAGGCGGGCTTCTACGAGTACGACGAGAACGGCAAGCGCACCGGTCTGTGGCCGGGCCTGCGTGAGCACTTCAAGACCACGGCGGACTTCACCGTGCCGCTGCAGGATCTGATCGACCGCATGCTGTTCGCGGAGGCGATCGAGACCCAGAAGTGCTTCGACGAGGGCGTGCTCGAGACCACCGCCGACGCGAACATCGGCTCGATCTTCGGCATCGGTTTCCCGGCCTGGACCGGTGGTGTGCACCAGTTCGTCGTCGGCTACCCGGGTGGCCAGGCGGCGTTCGTCGAGCGTGCCGACTACCTCGCCAAGACCTACGGCGAGCGTTTCGAGGTCCCGGCCTCGCTGCGCAAGTAGTACGAATGGCAAAGCCCGCCACCGCAACTCGCGGTGGCGGGCTTTCGCCGTCTTCGGGGCTTGACGGGTCCGCGTTGCCCGGTGCACCGCAAATAGGCGACGGAAAGACCACCGCGATAACGGAATTCGCCGGTTTGTGCGGTGTTCACCCGCCGGTACCGTGCGGTGATTAGCGTGATGCGAATGGGACGACGGGTAGTGCGCGGGCAGACGTTGGTGATCGCGGCGCTGGCGGTGGCGCTCGGTGCGGTGCCTGCCGCGCGGGCGGTGCCCGAGACGGAGGCCGGGTCCGGCGCGGGGTCCGTGCGGCTGCTCGGCGCGCAGGTGGTACCGAACGACCTGGTTTTCCAGGGCACCGCGGTCGGCGGCCTGTCCGGGATCGACTTCGATTCGCGCACCGGCGATTACGTGCTGATCAGCGACGACCGCTCGGAGCGGAATCCGGCGCGCTTCTACACCGCCCGTTTCGCCGTCGGCCCCGACGGCCTGGGGCCGGTGAGCTTTACCGGCACCCGCCCGCTGCTGGCCGCGAACGGCGCACCCTACGGTCCCAAGTCGGTGGATCCGGAGGAGATCCGGGTCGATCCGTGGACCGGCAACTACTTCTGGACACAGGAGGGGGAGCGCACCGCCACCGTGCTCGCCGACCCCTCGGTGCGGGTGTCCCGGACCGACGGCAGCTTCGCGGGCGAGCTGCCGATCCCGGACAACGAACGGATGCAACCGAATTCGGGTCCGCGTCAGAACAGCGTGCTGGAGGGCGCGACCTTCGCCGCCGGCGGCGCGCTGTTCGTGACCTCGGTGGAGGCCCCGCTGCTGCAGGACGGCCCGGAGCCGACGACGACCGCGGGCGCGCCCGCCCGCCTGACCGTGCAGGCCAGGACCGGCGCGCTGCTGGCCCAGTACGTGTACCCGCTCGAGCCGGTGTTCGCCGAGTCCAGGCCGACGCCCGGCCAGGGCGGTAACGGCATCGCGTCGATCCTCGCGGCCGATCTCTACGATCCGTCGAAGATCTTGGTGCTCGAACGGGCCTTCGTGGTCGGGGTCGGCAACAAGATCCGGATCTACGAGGCCGATCTCGGCGGCGCGACCAATGTGCTCGACGCCCCGATCGGCAACGCCCGCCCGGTGACCAAGCGGCTGCTGGTCGATCTGGCCGACGTCGGGTTGCCCGCCATCGACAATGTCGAGGGCATGACCTGGGGGCCGCGCCTGCCCTCCGGCGAGCGCACCCTGGTCCTGGTGAGCGACAACAACTTCGCAGCGAATCAGATCACCCAGCTGATCGCCCTCGCCGTCCGCTAGGCGCTGCCCGGTTCGCGCGCGTGCCGCGCAAGGTCTCGTACCGCGCGCGTGTCGATCGGCTGACACGCGCGCGGGGGTGACGGGATGTGCGTGACGACTCATGCAGAGTGCACGTCGGCAGCTGTTCGGCGCGCCGCCGGTCGCCAGCGGATGACCGCGCTTCACCCCACGCCAGGGGTCAGAATGTAATGGAGCGGCTCTCGTTTCTGTGCGCATCGGAAGCGAGTCCCCACCGCGTGGCACTGACCTGGGCAGAATTATCCGGAGGGTGGTGGTGGAAATCATGCGGGTTCGAAACTTCTGCCGACCGATGCCGGGCCGCGCTACGTTGGAGTATGCGCAGACATATCGGACATCGCGAGGGTTCTCGTGCTGTCCGCGGTCGGCGCGCCAGTTGGTCGCCGGTGACGCCGATTCGATGTGAGTTCGAGGTGGTCACATGAATCCACGGACGCGTTCGGAAGAGGTCGGTCCCGACTCGACCCCTGCCGACTCGGACACCCAGCGCCACCCGCTGCTCGGCATCGCCGACGAGCTGGAGACGATGGGGCTCTCCGAGGCGAAGGAGATCGGCCGGGGTGGATTCGGCGTGGTGTACCGCTGCGTGCAGCGGACGCTCGAGCGCGTCGTCGCGGTGAAGGTGCTCTCCTCGGAGATCGAGGTGGAAAGCCGCGAGCGCTTCCTGCGCGAGGAACAGGCCATGGGCCGGTTGTCCGGGCACCCGAACATCGTCGACATCTTGCAGGTCGATGTCACGCCCAGCGGTTTGCCGTTCATCGTGATGCCGTACTGCACCCGCGGCTCGCTCGAGCAGGTCATCCGCGATCAGGGCCCGCTCACCTGGGCCGATTCGCTGCGGGCCGGGGTGAAGCTCGCGGGCGCGATCGAGAGCGCGCACCGGGCCCAGATCCTGCACCGGGACGTGAAGCCGGCGAACGTGCTGCTCAGCGGTTACGGCGAACCGCAACTGACCGATTTCGGGATCGCCCGCATCCCCGGCGGTTTCCAGACCTCCAGCAGCATGATCACGGGCTCGCCCGCGTTCACCGCGCCGGAGGTGCTCAAGGGCGACGATCCGACCATCCGCTCCGACGTCTACGGCCTGGGGGCCACGCTGTTCGCACTGCTCACCGGCCATGCGGCGTTCGAGCGGCAGGCGGGGGAGAAGGTGGTCGCGCAGTTTCTGCGGATCACCACCCAGCCGGTGCCCGATCTGCGCGAGCACGACATCCCCGCCGACGTGGCCGAGGTGATCCAGCACGCGATGGCGACCGATCCCGCCGATCGCCCCACGACGGCCTACGACTTCGGCCAGCTGTTGCGTTCGGTGCAGCGCGATCACGACCACATGCCCGACGAGATGGCGTTGCTGGAAACCGTCGCCGCGCCCGAGCCGATCGATCGTCCGGCGGAGACCTCGTCGTCGCGGCCCGCGGTGACCGCCCGGCGCAGTTGGCCGTTGACGTTGCGGCCCGCGGCTTCTCAGCACACCGGAAGCGGACGGCAGGCGCCGACCCTTCCGCCCACCGCCGCCACGAAGTTCCGGCCGCCGACCCCGGCGCGGGAACCGGTGCCCCGGTCGCGCCTGCTGGACGTGCTGCGGGCCGGCGGCAGGCGCAGGCTGGCCGTGATCCACGCACCCGCCGGGTTCGGCAAGAGCACGGTGGCTTCGCAGTGGCGTACCGACCTGACCGAGCGCGGTATCCCGGTCGCCTGGCTCGGGGTCGATCACGGCGACGACAACGAGATCTGGTTTCTCGCCCATCTGATCCAGGCGATCCGCCGGGTTCGCCCGGGTATCGGCACCGGCTTGGATCAGGTGCTGGAGGAAAGGCCCGCCGACGCAGCCGCTTTCGTGATTTCCACGCTGATCGACGAGATCCACGCGAGCGGCAGCACCCTGGTCGTGGTGGTCGACGACTGGCACCGGGTCACCGACGCGGGCGCGCACCGGGCGATGGACGCGTTGCTGGACAACGGTTGTCACCATCTGCGCTTCGTGGTGACCAGCCGGGAGCAGTCCGGCTTACCCACCAGCCGGATGCGGGTGCACGACGAATTGGTCGAAATCGGTTCCGCCGCACTGCGCCTGACCGCGGCGGAGACTCGGGAGATCCTGGTGCAGCGGCACGGGTTCGCGCTCACCGACAGCCAGGTGTCGGAGATCCATCGGACCACCGACGGCTGGCCCGCCGCCATCCAGCTGGTCAGCTTGTCCCTGCGGGGCAAGACCGATCCGGTGCAGCTGCTCGCGCAACTGTCCGGGGGTAATCACGGCATTCGCGAGTATCTCGCCGAAAACGTCCTGGACACACTGGAACCCAGGATGCTCGACTTCCTGATGTCGATCGCGGTGACCGAGCGGGTGTGCGGTTCGCTGGCTTCGGCGCTGTCGGAGGACGAGGACGCCGAACAGCTGCTCATCCAGGCCGAGCAGCGGGAACTGTTCCTGCGCCGGATCGAGCACGATCCGGAATGGTTCCGGATGCAGCCGCTGTTCGCCGAACATCTGCGCGCCCGCTTGGAGCGCGCGCAGCCGGGGAAGTCGAAAACCCTGCACCGCAAGGCTTCCCGCTGGTACGCCGAACACCAGCTGCTGCGCAAATCGGTGGATCACGCGCTGGCGGCCACCGACCTCAAGATGGCGCTGGACCTGCTCGAGGTCGGCGGCATGGACCTCATCGACCGGTCTCGGCTGGCCACGCTGCTCGGCACGGTCTCGAAACTGCCGATGCAGCAGGTGGCTTCGCGGTCCAAGCTGTTGATGGCGGTGGCGCGGGCGAATGTGAATCTGCAGCAGTCCGGTGCGGCGCGCACGGCGCTGGGCCGATTGTCGAATCTGCTCGCGCGTGGCGCGGCCACCGACGAGGACGTCAAGCAGCAGCGCTGCCAGGCCGCCGTGCTCGGCGCCGCCGATCAGATCGCCAGGGACCGCACCGAAGGCGTGCTCGATCGGGTCGCGGACTGCCTGCAGAGCCCGCAGGATCTGCCCGCCTGGACCGTGTCGACCGCGGCGAATCTGACCTCGTTCGTGCGGTTGTGCGAGTTCGACTTCGACGGCGCGCGGTCCATCCAGGACTGGGCGGCGGAATATCATGCGCGGTCCAAGGATCCGCTCGGTGCGGTGTTCGGGCTGTGCGGGCGCGGCGCGGCCGCCTACGAGCAGCTCGACATCGCCACGGCGACACAGTGTTTCCAGGAAGCGTGGGAGGTCGCGAAGGCGCGCTCGGGCCCGCGCTCGCACGCGGTGCGGGTCGCGGCAGCGCTGCTCGGTGAATTGAACTATCGCCGCGGCGATCTGGACGTGGCCGACCAGCTGCTCGACGAAAGCCACCAGCTGGTCGCCCGGGTCGGCCCGGTGGACTTCCTCATCGCGACCTTCGTGGTCGGCGCGCGGGTGAAAGCGGTACTGGGCGACCTGTTCACGGCCGCGGCCCGGCTCGACGAGGGCGCGCGGATCGCCGCCGACAACCGGCTGACCCGGCTCGGCGCGCATATCCGCGCCGAACGGGTGCGCCTCGGACTCGAGCTGGAGCGCGACGGCCAGTCCGCGCAAGCACCTGCGGGAGCACTGCATCCAGGCCACCGGATGACCGGCGCCGCCGTGCTCGCCGCCGAGGCCGAGGAGATCGCGGCCATCCGCACGCTGCTGGCCGAAGGCAGCCTCGGCTCGGACGATCGCGCGGTGCGGCGATCACGCGCCCTGCATGCCCGCATGGTCGACAAGCACCGCCCGCGTGCGGAATTGGACGCGGCGCTGTTGCTCGCCGAATGTCTCGCCGCTTCCGGGTGGGTCGGCGAGGCCACCGGCCTGCTCCTGCCCGCGGCCGCGACCTGCGCCGAACTCGGCTGGACCAGGCCACTGCTCGACGCGGGGCCCGGCGTGGTGTCCATCCTGCGCGTGCTGCGCGCCGAAATGCCCTCCGCCGCAGCGCATACCGGAGACATAGAACTGCCCGCCCGGTTCCTGGACGAACTCCTGGACTAGGGCGGGCAATTCATCCCCGCGTCAGCGGAGTTTCGTCGCGCTCAAGCTGTCCACCAGGGGCGCAGCGGCACGGTCCAGGCGCCGTCCGGCGGGAGCTTGACGCCGAGGACCTGGTGCAGCTGAACCACGTTGCGCTGGAAGCCGAGCCGGCAACCGGCCATGTACAGGCCCCACACCTTGGCGGTGCCCTCGCCGACCTCGGCGACGCAGGCATCCCAGTTCTGCACCAGGTTCTTGCACCATTCGTGCAGGGTGAGCGCGTAGTGTTCGCGCAGGTTCTCCTCGTGCAGCACTTCGAGTCCGACGTTCTGGATCTCGGAGATGATCCGGCCGGAGCCGATCAGTTCGCCGTCGGGGAACACGTAGCGGTCGATGAAGTCGCCCGCCTTGGTGGTCCTGGTGTTGTCCGGGCGGGTGATGCAGTGGTTCAGGAACAGGCCGCCGTCACGCAGCTTGCTCTGGATGAACTCGAAGTAGTACGGGTAGTTGTGCACACCGATGTGCTCGGTGAGGCCGATCGAGGACACGGCGTCGAAGCCGGATTCCGGGATGTCGCGGTAGTCGGAGTGCCGCACCTCGGCCAGCTCGGACAGGCCCTGCTCGGCGATCTTGGCCTGAGCCCATTCGGCCTGCTCGGCCGAGAGCGTCGCGCCGATCACCTTGACCCCGCGCTTGGCCGCGTAGCGCACCATGCCGCCCCAGCCGCAGCCGATGTCGAGCAGCCGATCGCCTTCCTTCAGCCGCAGCTTGTCGAAGACCAGGCGATACTTGTTCTCCTGCGCCTGCTCGAGGGTCTGCTCCTCGCTCTCGTAACACGCACAGGTGTAGGTCATCGAGGGGCCGAGCACGTACTCGTAGAAGGTGTTCGAGACGTCGTAGTGGTGGTGGATGGCCTCGGCGTCGCGAGTCTTCGAGTGCCGCAGGCCTTCCAGTGCGATCCGGCGCCAGCGCGGCAGCGTCTCCTGTGGCGGCGGCGCGATCGGCTTGAGCCGTTCCCAGCCGAGCGAGCGGGCGATGGCGAGCAGCGCCAGCGCGGACGGACGCCGGAACTTCAGGCTGTCCATCGCCTTCAAGATGTCGTACGGGTCGCCGGGGTGCACGCCCTCGGCGGTCATGTCGCCGGCGATGTAGGCGCGCGCCATGCCGAGATCGCCGGGCGCGGTCGCCAGGTAGTTGATGCCGCGCGGAGTCTTGATGTCGAGTCGGTACTTCGAGTCCGCCGGGCCGGTCGTGCTGCCGTCGTAGGCGGTCAGCCGGATCGGGACTTCGCCCTCGATCAGCGTCTCGAAGATCTCGGCAATGCTGAGTTTGGTCCCGAGATCGGCTAAGACGTCAGAACGGTCCTTGAATGTCGTCATTTGCGTTGCACCGCCTTCGAATACAAATCCAGCAGCCGCTGGTCCGGGTCGTAGCGTTTTTTCAGTTCGGTGTAGGTATTGCCGCCGTACAGCGCCGCGAACTCATCTTTGTCGTAATAGGAATCCGAGTACAGCGACTTATGTCCGTCGAAGTCGGTCACGGTGCGCTCGATCGCCCGGTTGGCCGCTCCTTCCGGCTCGCCGGGGACGGTGGGCACGGCCGACCAGAACCCGGCGTTGACGTAGGTCCGGTTCGGCTCCAGCGGGTACAGCGGCCAGGTGCGTTCCGTGCTGCCGGAGGTGTCGCCGGTGTCGCGCAGGCGCAGCGGGCACAGCCAGATCGGCTCGATCGGGATCTCGCGCAGGAACCATTCGACGAAGTCGGCGGTGCGTTCCACCGGCACCTCGATGTCCTGGACCACCCGTTCGCGCGGCGGGTTGCCCTTGCGCGCCTCGAGTTTGTCGGCGATGTCGAACTTGTGGTCCAGCGCGATGAGCTTCCAGTAGAAACTGCTGCGCCGGTAGCGTTTCGGCCAGAACCGGCGGATCTTCGGGTTCTGCGTGCCGAAGGCGCGCGAGCACCAGAACCAGTCGGTGTCCCAGCGCCACAGGTAGTCGTGGATGGTCAGCCGGTCGCGCTTGGGGGCGGCGTCGTCGTGCTGGATGGACCGGTAGTAGATGTCCATGTCGGTGTAGTCGCTGACCGGGCCGGGCTCGTCGGTCTGCCGGCCCAGCGTCAGATAGCTCTCGTCTGCGGTGAAGACGACGCCGTCGAGGTAGTCCACCCGCTCGCCGTCGTAGGACCGCGCGATGACGATCTCGGCGAGCGTGCGCTCGAGCTCACGCAGGTCGTGGAAGCGCAGGTGCCGGATGGCCACGAAGGGCTGCACCGTCTCCAGCTCGATCTTCAGCCGGACCGAATAGCCCAGGGTGCCGTAGGAGTTGGGGAAGCCGCGGAACAGATCCGCGTGCTCGTTGTCCGGCGTGGCGGTGATGATCTCGCCCGCGCCGGTCAGGATGTCCATCTCCAGCACGGACTCGTGCGGCAGGCCGTTGCGGAACGAGGTCGACTCGATGCCGAGGCCGGTTACCGCGCCGCCCAGGGTGATCGTCTTGAGTTGCGGCACCACGAACGGCGCGAGGCCGTAGGGCAGCGTCGCCGCGACCAGGTCCTCGTAGGTGGTCATGCCGGCCACGTCCGCGGTCTTCGCGACCGGGTCGACCGCGATGACCCCGGTGAGGCCGGAGACGTCGAGTCCCGGCGCGGGGTTCTTGGCTCTGGCTCGGAAGAGATTGGAGGTTTTCTTCGCTAAACGGACATTTGCGTTCCGGGGAATAGCGCGATAACTCGCCAAGAGTCGCTCGACCCCAGCGTGGTGCGCGGTAAACCCGGATTCGCGTGCGACCGGCGCGCGTCCGGCCTTGCCCAACAGACTCACTGCCACCCCTCGACGCTAGTACGCACCGCATTGTCAGACCACCGCGAGGGCGGGGTCCGGGGAGAAATGTCACGCATATGTTGCGAACCGGAATATCGGCCCGGGTAGAGAAGTTCGCCACACGGCTGCACCGGTATACGGCGTGGCGGCCGCTACAGGGCAGGATGTACACCGGTCGAGTTACCGTACCCGGACAAGGAGCTCATTGTGGGACAGGTCAGCGCCAGCAGTTCGATCGCCGTTGCGGCGGACCCGCAGCGCACCCTCGAAGCCATCGCCGACTACGAGACGGTGCGGCCGCGCATTCTGTCCGCGCACTACCGCGATTACAAGGTGGTCGAAGGCGGCAAGGGCGCGGGCACCGTGGCCGAGTGGACGCTGCAGGCCACCGAGAAGCGTTCGCGCAACGTGCACGCCGTCGTGACGGTGTCCGATTCGATTGTCACCGAGCGTGATTCGAACTCCACCCTGGTCACCACCTGGACGGTGACCCCGGACGGCACCGGCTCGCAGGTCACCCAGCGCACCACCTGGCAGGGGGCGGGCGGGGTCAAGGGCATCTTCGAGGGGATCTTCGCGCCGCTGGGCCTGAAGAAGATCCAGGCCGAGGTGCTCGGCAACCTGCAGAAAGAACTCGCCTGACGCACCGGCGCCGACGCACACACCGGCACCGACGAACGGAGCCCGGCACCTCGCGGTGCCGGGCTCCGTCGTCTGTTCGGTCTACTTGGCCCCGATGTCGAAGAGGTTGCCTTCCGGATCGGCCAGGGTGCTCCACTGCTGGCCGTACTCGTCGAAGTCGCCGATGTGCTTGGCGCCGAGGCCGATCGCGCGTTCGACGTGCTGTTTCCAGTCCTCGGCGAGCAGGTCGAGGTGGATCACGTTCTTGCCCGGCGTCTTGTCCGGGACCCGCAGGAACATCAGCATCGGCGCGTGGCCCGCGGCGCGGCCGACGGTGGCGAACTCGGCCGAGGCCTCGTCGTCGACCGGGACCGCCAGCAGTTCGGACCAGAATCCGGCGAGAGCCGCGGCGTCGGTGCAGTCGATGGTGACGCTCGCGAGCGACAGTGTCATGGGCTTCTCCACTTTCTCAGAGCAGGCCGATCGGCCAGCAGACTTCGGTGCGATAGGTGTCGGGATCGTCGGTGCTCTCCGGGCAGACCAGGTAGCGCTCGCGGATCGGCTCGTCGAGCGATTCGTCGTGTTCGGCGACATGGCTGCCCAGCGCGCCGTAGGTGCGGTCGAAATCGTCGAACGGTCCGTCGTGCCGGGCCACGGCGAACCGGCGCGCCGGTAGCTCGATGCGCGAGACCCGGTCGGGCAGTGCGATCTCGGCGTCCGCGGGGATCGGAACGAAGGCGACCACCTCGCCGACGTCGTCGGCGAAGAACTCCGTCGAATACGTCGCTCCGTCTACACCGTCCGGCGCGAGCCCGGCCGCTCCGAGTGTCTGGTGCAGCAGCGTGAACGATGCTTCGCACCACGGCCCGATGCCGGTCCTGGTGACCACCTCCGCGACGGCCAGTGCCGCGAACGCGGGTTCCGAGCGATATTCGACCGCGAGCGGTGTGCGCGGGGTCAGCAGCGAACGCAGCGACGCCACCACGTCACGGGTCCGGGCCAGTTCGGCTTCCATCCGTTCGAGATGGGCGCGCAGCGCGGCGTTGCGGGCGTCCTCGTCGGCCGCGTCGAGCACCGCCTTGATCTCGGGCAACGGCATGTCGAGCTGGCGCAGCCTGCGGATCAGGTGCGCCTGAGGCACCTGATCGATCGAATAGCGCCGGTACCCGGAGCCGGTGTCGATCGAGACAGGCGCCAGCAGTTCGATGTCGTGGTAGTACCGGAGCGTCTTCACGGTCAGGTACGTCAGCCGGGCGAACTCCCCGATGGCGACGGTCGCTGTCATGCCTTCAGCGAACACCCTCCAGCGGGGGGAGAGTCAAGCAGTACCGGATCGGTCAGGTCAGCACGAAGGTGAGCAGCATCGTGGTCTGCACGCCGCCGCGCCACCAGGAGTAGCCGAACCACACGCCGGGGGTGACCTCGCGGATCTCGTCGTAGACCTGCGGGGTCGGGGCGGGCGCGTAGTCCAGTGCCCAGGCCGGGTTGCCGTCCAGCAGGGCGGGCGCGGTGTACACGTACGCGGGCCAGGCCTCGTAGCCGGCGCCGGTGACGCGGTTGGTCAGGGTGCCGCCGTCCGGGCCGGTGTAGAAGATCTTGCCGATCCAGAACGCGGACGAAATGCCTTGGATCGAGGGCGGTCTGGTGACCCAGCCGTCTTTCACGCCCGTCGGCACCGCCCCGCGCGGCGCGTCCCGGAAGATCGCGTCCTGCTGCTCGGGTCCGCAGCGGAAACGCAGGGCGTCGATGGTGGCGGCCCGGTTGTCCGGGTAGAGGGCGCAGCCGCCGCCGTAGTCGGCGGCCGCCTCGGTGACACCCGGATCGGCGGCGGCCACCGGGCCGCCGACGCCGAGGAAGATGCCGGGAACCCCCAGCGAGAGCACCAGCGTGCTCAGGAAACGTGCTCGGATCGCGTGCATAGCTTTTCTCCAGAACTGCCGCACCGGTCTCCCGACCTGCCTCCGATGTTAGGTCGATCTTGATCCGGTTTAGCTGGAACTACCCAACCTGTTACCTGTCATGCGCTCCGGCCCGCCCCGCACTCAGGCACTAGGCTGATCAGTGACACTTTCTTCAGAGAGGACATGCCGTGCAGCCCGGTGGTCAGTTCGACATGCAGCAGCTACTCGCCCAGGCGCAGCAGATGCAGCAGGCAGTGATGGAAGCCCAGGCCGAGCTCGCCGAGGCCGAAGTCGAAGGTCAGGCCGGCAACGGGCTGGTCAAGGTGACCGTCAAGGCGACCGGCGAGATCGTCGCGCTCACCATCGATCCGAAGGCGGTGGATCCCGAGGACGTGGATACGCTGCAGGACTTGGTGATCGGCGCGGTGAACAACGCGATGGCCTCGGCCCAGCAGCTCGCGGCCGAGCGCCTCGGCCCGCTTTCGGGCGGCGGCATGCCCGGGTTGCCGAACTTCTGATCACCACGACGAGCGCCGCAGAGGCGAAGAGGACGTAGCCGTTGTACGAGGGTCCGGTTCAGGATCTGATCGACGAGCTGGGCAAGCTGCCCGGCGTCGGTCCGAAGAGCGCGCAGCGCATCGCTTTTCATCTGTTGCAGGTGGAGCCGCCGGAGATCGACCGGCTACAGGCTGCCCTGCAGAAGGTGCGTGACGGCGTGCAGTTCTGCGTGTCCTGCGGCACCGTCTCCGATGGCGAACTGTGCCGCATCTGCGCCGACCCGCGTCGGGACCGCACCATGATCTGTGTGGTCGAGGAACCGAAAGACGTGCAGGCCATCGAGCGCACCCGGGAGTTCCGTGGGCGTTACCACGTGCTCGGCGGTGCGCTCGACCCGCTCAGCGGCATCGGGCCCGACCAGCTGCGCATCCGGGAACTGCTGGCGCGCATCGGAAACCAGCAGGACGGCGTGGACGTCAGCGAGGTGATCATCGCGACCGACCCGAACACCGAGGGCGAGGCGACGGCCACCTACCTGGTGCGCATGCTGCGCGACTTCCCCGGGCTCAGCGTGACCAGGCTGGCCTCGGGTCTGCCGATGGGCGGCGACCTGGAATTCGCGGACGAGCTGACGCTGGGGCGCGCGCTGTCGGGGCGCCGCGCGCTCTAGTCTTCCGCCGGCCGATCCAGCCCGTGACCGGCGGGTCCAGCCCCGAATCACCGGGGGTTGCGCTCGCTGTGGCGCGGGTTACTGTGTCGGAAATGAGCATCGAATTCCTGCTGACCACGCTCGTCATCGTGGTCACCCCGGGTACCGGCGCGCTGTACACCCTCGCGGCCGGGCTCTCCCGGGGCACGCGGGCCAGCCTGGTCGCGGCGTTCGGTTGCACGCTCGGCACCGTCCCGCACCTGCTCGCGGCGATCACCGGACTCGCCGCGCTGCTCAACACGAGCGCGATGGCCTTCCAGACCTTGAAGTACTTCGGTGTCGCGTACCTGATCTACATGGCGTGGAGCACGTTCCGCGACAAGGGCGCGCTCGCCGTGCCGGACGGGCCCGAGCAGACGGGACAGTCGGCGCGCAAGGTGATCGTGTCGGCGGTGCTGCTCAACCTGCTCAACCCTAAGCTGACCCTGTTCGCCTTCGCGTTCCTGCCGCAGTTCGTGCCCAACGGTTCACCGAACGCGCTGGCGCGCATGCTCGAACTGAGCGCGGTGTTCATGCTGGCCACGTTCGTCGTGTTCGCGATCTACGGCGTCTGCGCGGCCGCGCTGCGCAACCACGTCATCACCCGCCCGGTGGTGGTCACCTGGATGCGACGCGTGTTCGGTGCTTCCTTCCTTGCGCTGGCGGGCCGCCTCGCGGTGCAGAACCAGTAGTCAGAGCTCCACGCGCGACCAGGGCAGGGTCTGCATGCGGTCGCGATTGTCGGTGGCCCAGTCCCAGATCAGCGCGGAGACGGTGGCGGCGTCGAGCACCGTGGTGCCGAAGTGCTTCTCGGCCGAGCCGTCCCGGTATTCGAGGGTGAACGCACCGGTCTTCTCCCGGTAGGTCTGCATGTAGACCTGGTCGTCGCGCTCCACCACCAGGTAGGGGTTCGGCGGGGCCAGCTCGGAAACCCATTGGTCGGCCAGGGTTTTCGTCAAATAGGGGAACTCGCCCGCGCCGCCGTGGGTGACCGTGGCCGGCACGTGCCCGGCCGGGTCGATCAGCCAGGCCAGCTGCGGATCGTAGACCGCGTAGTCCAGCGGGGTCGCGACCGAGAAGATCAACTGCCGCACGAAGCCGATCGCGTCGTAGGGGCACGACACCTGCAAAGCCGCGCCGGTGGCGGCGCCGCCGACCGGGGCACTGCTGAGGAAGCTGTCGTCCGCGGGCAGTTCGTCGTTGCGTTTGTTCAGCTCGGTCGCGATCTGCGCGACCACCTCCGACTCCTGCACTCCCTGCTGGGTGCTCAGGTAAGCGTCGACCTCGGGGATCGATGACGCGACACCGGACGGCAACAACACGTGGTCATAGCTCACCCGAATAGGGTACGGGTCTGCTCAGGCGCGGCGACGGGCTACGTCGGGCTCCGCGCAGGGACAGCCGCCCGCGACGTCGCCGCAGTCGACGACGAACGTGTGCCGGGCGTAATCGAGATCGACGCAGCCGTCCTCGGTGCATTCGGTGCGTCTGGTCGAGTGCACGACGAGGGTGCCGTGACAGTGGTCGATCGCGGATTCGCAGCATGAACAGTCCAGCTCGCGCATGGTTACCTCGCAGCGGGGACGAAGGGCTGAGATCGGTCCGTCTTCTCGTGTGTAGCACTCCCGAGCCGCGCGGCGGGGGACGTCGGTGCCGTGTGTCGCGGCGGTCTCGGTGCGGCGACTCTCGCCGAAACTCCACGTCCATGCCGCGGCCAGGTGTGGTGAACTTGCTGCATGGGCATCAAGGTGTCGCTCGAACACCGGACCGTCTACACCTTCGACCGGCTGGTCGAGGTACATCCGCATGTGGTGCGCCTGCGCCCGGCCCCGCACTCCCGCACCAAAATCGAAGCCTACTCGATGCGGGTGACGCCGGCCGGGCATTTCTGTAATTGGCAGCAGGACGCCTTCGGCAATTTCCTTGCGCGGCTGGTCTTTCCGGAGCCCGCGCGGGAACTGTCGGTGACCGTCGGGCTGATCGCCGACCTCGAGGTGATCAACCCGTTCGACTTCTTCATCGAGGACTACGCCGAGCACTTCCCGTTCCGCTACGGCGCGGACCTGATCGCGGATCTGGAGCCGTACCTGCGGCCGGTGGACGAGGCGGAGCCGGGGTCGGGGCCAGGTGCGCCGGTCCGCGACTGGGTGCGCGCGCACACCAGCACCGCGCAGCCGCGCACCATCGACTTCCTGGTTTCGGTCAACCAGGCCTTGCGGCACGACGTCGGCTACACCGTCCGGCTGGAACCGGGCGTGCAGACGCCCGAGCAGACGCTGCGGGCCGCGCTCGGGTCGTGTCGTGATTCGGCCTGGCTGCTGGTGTCGATCCTGCGCGAGCTGGGGCTCGCGGCGCGGTTCGTGTCCGGCTATCTGGTGCAGCTGGCCCAGGACATGCCGTCGTTGGACGGCCCGTCGGGCCCGCGGGCCGACTTCACCGATCTGCACGCCTGGACCGAGGTGTACCTGCCCGGCGCGGGCTGGGTCGGGCTCGATCCGACCTCGGGCCTGTTCGCCGGTGAGGGCCACATCCCGCTCGCGGCGACGCCGCACCCGATGTCGGCCGCGCCGATCACCGGCGCGACCGGGCCCACCGGCGCCACCATGGACTTCAGCAACACCGTCCGGCGTATCCACGAGGATCCGCGGGTCACCTTGCCCTACACCAGCTCTCAGTGGGAGCGGATCCAGCAATCGGGTGCCGCGCTGGACGCACGGATGGCCGCCGCCGAGGTGGGCTTGACCGTCGGCGGCGAACCGACCTTCGTCTCCATCGACGACCAGACCGCGCCCGAATGGACCACCGAGGCCGACGGCGCGCACAAGCGCGAACGTGCGGTCGACCTCGCCGACCGACTGCGGCGGATCTACGCGCCGACCGGTTTGACCCAGTACCGGCAGGGGAAGTGGTATCCGGGAGAACCGTTGCCGCGCTGGGAGATCGCGGTGGCTTGGCAGGCAGACGGGACGCCGCTGTGGACGCGGCAGGACCTGCTCGCCGACCCGTGGACACCGGTCGGCACCGCGTGGCCACAGCCGGACGCGCCCGCCCCCGGCGGTGCCTCGGCCTCCGGGACGGGCGCCATCGCGTTGGCGAATGATGCCGAGCTGTCGAATGTTTCGGTGAACGGCGGCAGCGACTCAACGGAGGGCGAACAACGCCGCGTGGACGATGCCGCACTGTCGTCCGTGGTCCCCGTCGTCCCCGTGGTCCCCGTGGTCCCCGTGGTCCCCGCAACGTCCGTGGTCCCCGCGACGTCCTTGACGCCCGCGGCCTCCGCGACGCCCGTACCCCCTATGCCTCCCGCGGCCTCCGCGACGTCCGTGGCCTCTGCGGCCTCCGCGACGCCCGCGACGTCCGTGGCCTCTGCGGCCTCCGCGACGCCTGCGACGTCCGTGGCCTCTGCGACGTCCGTGACGTCTGCGACGTCAGTCGAGTCCGTCGAGCCCGGAGGGGAAAAGGCTGCCGGAGCGCAGGTGTCGCCGGTGCAGCCCGCCAACGCGCAGGCGGGAATGCGTCCGCGGGCGCATGGTCCGGCGCGGCCCGATTCGGCACGCGCGGTGATCGCGCACGTCGCCGCCGGTCTCGGCTTGCCGGACACCCAGGTCCGTCCCGCGTACGAGGATCCGCTGCTCCGACTGTCCGGGAAAGCCCGCGCGCCGCACGGTGTTCCGGTCGCACCCCAGGACGATATCGCTCCCGCCGACGACTCGGTGCGGGCCCGGGCGGAGTTGCTCGCGCGGCTCGACGCCGCGGTCACCGAACCGGCCGCCTACGTGCTGTCGCTGTACCGCCGCGACGACGGCGCGGGCTGGGCGAGCGCCGACTGGCGGTTGCGCCGCGGGATGTGCGCGGATCAGCCTGCGGGGCGAATCGTGTTGACGGACGGGGATTCTCCGGCGGGTTTGCGCCTGCCGCTCGACTCGGTGTCCTGGCATCCGCCGCGCCCGCGCCCCGATGCCGACCCGCTGTTCGTCGGGCCGCGGTCACCGGCGCCCGCCGAGCCGCCCGCGGTGGTGCAGGCCGCCGCGTGGGAACCGACCACCGCCCTGGTGGGCGAGGTGCGCAACGGAAGGCTGCACGTATTCCTGCCGCCCACCGAACAACTCGACGATTTCCTCGATCTGATCCGGCGTGTGGAAGCCGCCGTGGTCGCGCTCGACCGTCCGGTGGTGCTCGAGGGCTACCCGCCACCCGCCGATCCCAGGCTGCGCACGCTCTCGGTGACCCCGGATCCGGGCGTGATCGAAGTGAACGTGCCGCCTACGGTCTCCTTCGCCGAGCAGTCCGACCTGTTGTCGACGCTGTACGAGCAAGCCCGGCTGGCCCGGTTGAGCACCGAATCGTTCGAGGTCGACGGCACCCACGGCGGCACGGGCGGCGGCAACCACATCACGCTGGGCGGCGCGACGCCCGCTCGCTCGCCGCTGCTGCGCAGGCCGGACCTGCTGGTGTCGATGCTCACGTACTGGCAGCGCCATCCCGCGCTGTCGTACCTGTTCGCCGGTCGTTTCGTGGGGCCGACCTCGCAGGCGCCCCGGGTGGACGAAGGCCGTGCGGAGGCGCTGTACGAACTGGAGATCGCGTTCGCCGAGATCGCCCGGCTCACGCGACCGGGTGGCCGGTTCCACGCGCCTTGGCACGTCGACCGCGCGCTGCGGCACCTGCTCACTGATCTCACCGGCAACACCCATCGCGCCGAGTTCTGCATCGACAAGCTCTACAGTCCCGAAACCGCCAGGGGGAGGCTGGGTCTGGTGGAACTGCGCGGTTTCGAGATGCCGCCGCACTTCCAGATGGCGATGGTGCAGTCGCTGCTGGTCCGCGGGCTGGTCGCGCGCTTCTGGGCACAACCGTTGCGCGCCCCGCTGATTCGGCACGGCGCGAATCTGCACGGCCGGTACCTGCTGCCGCATTTCGTGCTCGCCGATATCGCGGAGGTGGCCGCCGACCTGCGAGCGCACGGTATCGATTTCGACGTCAGCTGGCTGGATCCGTTCACCGAGTTCCGCTTTCCGCGCATCGGCACGGTCGTGCTCGGCGACGTCGAACTGGAACTGCGCGGCGCCATCGAACCGTGGCACACCCTCGGCGAACAGGCCACCGCGGCGGGTACCGCGCGCTACGTCGACTCGTCGGTGGAGCGGTTGCAGGTGCGGGTGGTCGGCGCGGATCGCGAACGGTTCGTGGTGACCTGCAACGGCATGCCGATCCCGCTGCTGGCCACCGACAAGGCCGGGGTGCAGGTGGCGGGGGTGCGGTATCGGGCGTGGCAGCCGCCGAATTCGCTGCATCCGTCGATCACCGTCGACGTGCCCCTGGTCTTCGACCTGATCGATGCCGAGACCGGGCTCTCGCGCGGTGGCTGCACCTATCACGTGGCGCACCCGGGCGGCATGGCCTACGACGAGCCTCCGGTCAACGCGGTGGCCGCGCAATCGCGCCGCAACCGACGCTTCGAGGCGGCAGGGCACACTACGGCACGCGTGGATCCCGGGGAACTACGTGCGAAAATGGCAGCACAGTCCCTGGACGGCGGTGTGGCGGGCGTGCTCGATCTGCGCCGCGCGCG
>NZ_BAUA01000047.1 GCF_000710915.1 Nocardia brasiliensis IFM 10847 | reverse complement strand
GCGTCGAGCATTCCCTGTTCGAGCACGAAATCGGCCCGGACGCCGGGGAGCTGTTGCACGAGATCCGAATTCGGCTGAACCGATTGGCCGCCGACGGATCACTGACGCCGGGCGGCGGGTTTTTCTGTGGCGGTCAGGACGGCGTCGGGGACTATGCGCGCGAAATCGACGCCTATTTCGTTTCGTTGGCCGAACTCGGTATCCCGGACTCGAACCTCCCGGTCCTGAAGCCACTTCCGGCCCGCGAGGCCGACCGCCCGTGATTCGTGCCGGAGAATCGGCAGGAGACGCTGTGCGCGAGTGCGATCCACGTCACTATCGGCGACGGTGGGGCTGCCCTCAGCGGCCGCCCTTATATATCGTCTGATGTCTATGTGTGAATATGAATCGCGCCGCATGGTCGCCTGTTCGGTGGTGTGTACGAGACGCACCGGGCAGCAATGAGTTTCGTGGCGAATGTGCCCGACGCGCCGCCGTCGATCGGCGCATTGCTGGGGTGGGCGCCGCAGCCGGTGCCGCTGCTGCCCGCGGTCGCCGTCTTGGCCGCCGTGGTCTATCTGCTCGGCGTGCGGCAGCTACGCCGGAGCGGGCGGGCCTGGCCGTGGTGGCGGACCGCCTGCTTTCTCGGCGGCTGCGTGCTGCTGCTCGGCGTGACCGGGCTCGCGGTGGAGGGGTACGGATATCGGCTGTTCAGCGCGTGGATGTTCCAGCACCTCACACTCTCGATCGCGATCCCGCCGCTGCTCGTGCTCGGCTCGCCCGGTGTGTTGCTCTTGCGCGCGACGCCGCACCACGGGATCGGGCGGTTCGTCCTGCGGATGGCGCTGGCCGGCTTGCGCAGCCGGTTCGCGCGCATTCTGCTCAGCCACGCGTGCACCATCTCGTTGTTCTTGTTCAGCTATTACGGCGTGTATCTGACGTCCCTGGTCGATACCGTCGGCGCGACGATGGCCGGGCATCTGGCACTCGAGGTGTTCTTCCTCGCATCGGGCATCCTGTTCATCGTCCCGGTGCTGTCGGTGGGCCCGTTGCCGGTGCGGCAGACGAACATCGGCCGTTTTTTCGACCTCTTCCTGGAAATGCCCCTGCACGCCTTCTTCGGCGTGATCATCATGATGGCGACCACGCCGATGATCGAGCGGTTCGCGCACCCTCCCGAGTCCTGGAACGTGGACCCGATGTCGGACCAGCAGCTCGCCGGTGCCCTGGCCTGGTCCTATGGCGAGCCCGTCGCGTTCCTGATCGTCGTGGTGTTCGCGATCCGCTGGCGGCGCGACGAGGAACGCTCGGCGGCCGCGCGGGAACGCGCGAACCGCAGCGCGGACACCGAGCTGCGGGCCTACAACGACTATCTGGCCCAGCTGCGGAAGTAAGAACGGCTACTGCGCGGGTAGCGCGTCGAGCAGAAGTTCGAGGGCGTGCGAAATCGTTTGATCGAGCACCTCGGCGGGGTCGCCCGGAAAATGCCGGCGCTCGGTCGCGGTCGAATCCTCGGTCGCGACGGCGAACCAGACTGTGCCCGGCGGTTGGTCGTCCTGCGGGTCGGGTCCGCCCGCGCCGGTGACCGCGCAGGCGATCGTCGCGCCGGTCATCGTGCGCACCGTGCGCGCCATCGACTCGGCCGCGACCTGCGAGACCACCGGTCCCTCGGGCACATCGAGCACGCTGTGCTTGACGAAGCGCGAGTACGCGACCACACCGCCGTGGAACCAGCTGCCCGCGTCGGGGGCCGCACCCAGGGCGGCGGCGAGGCGACCGGCGGTGAGCGATTCCGCGACCGCGACGGTGCGGCCCGTCCGCTGCGCCGCCGCGGCGATCTGCTCGGCGAGGTTGCTGATACCCATCGCTTCTTCATACCAGTCGCCCGCGTGGTGGCGGTCGCTCGCGGGGTGCGGCGGGACCGGGGAGTTCGGCGATGTTTGCGCCGTGGTCCTCGGGTAAGCGGTGGACAGGCGTCCGTGCGTCGCCGCACGCAGTCCCGGCAGTTCGATTCCCCGACCCGCACAGGAGGACGAAGATCATGACCGCACCCACCGCCGTCGCGTTGGTCTGTACGTTGCAGAAATCGCCCGCCGAGTCCAGTAGCGAACTCATCGCCCGGCACGCGCTCGACGCGCTGGCCGAGCACGACGTCAAAGGCGAGATCTTGCGGGTGGTGGATTACGACGTGCATCCCGGCGTGCGTGCCGACGAAGGCTCCGGCGACCAGTGGCCGACGATCCGCGCCCGCATCGCGGCGGCGGACATTCTGCTGGTCTCGACGCCGACGTGGGTGGGCCACATGTCCTCGGTCGCGCAGCGCGTGCTCGAGCGTCTGGACGCGGAACTGTCCGAAACCGATGATGCCGGACGGCCGTCCATGGTCGGCAAGGTCGCCGTCGCCGCGGTGGTCGGCAACGAGGACGGCGCACACAAGATCGTGGCCGACCTGTTCCAGGGGCTCAACGACATCGGCTTCTCCGTCCCGGCGCAGGGTTGCACGTACTGGAACGGCGAAGCCATGGGTGGTACCGACTATCAGGATCTCGACGAAGTCCCGGACTCGACCGCCTCGGCCACGAAAGCCATGGCGCGCAACGCCGCCCACCTCGCGCGGGTGCTGAACGCCGAGAGCTACCCGGCCTACGAATAGGTCCGCATCTGTGTCCCGAAGGCGTTGCGACAGTAGCCGTTTCGACGGCAGATCCGTCAGTAGCGTTGGTGTGGACGAGAATTCGATGAAGGAGCAGTGATGAAAGCAGTGACATGGCAGGGCAAGCGCAAGGTCGGGGTGGAAGAGGTGCCCGACCCGCGGATCGAGCAACCGACCGACGCGATCATCCGGGTGACGTCGTCCGGGATCTGCGGCTCGGACCTGCACCTCTACGAAGTCCTCGGCGCGTACATGAGTGAGGGAGATGTGCTTGGGCACGAGCCGATCGGCATCGTCGAGGAGGCGGGGCCCGGTGTCACGAACCTGGCGAAGGGCGACCGGGTGGTGGTGCCGTTCCAGATCAGCTGCGGCCACTGCTTCATGTGCGACCAGGGTCTGACGACCCAGTGCGAGACCACCCAGGTCCGTGAACGCGGTAGTGGCGCGGCGCTTTTCGGCTATTCGAAACTGTACGGTCAGGTGCCCGGCGGGCAGGCGGAGTATCTGCGGGTGCCGCACGCCGACTTCACCCACGTCAAAGTCCCGATCGGCCCGCCCGACGATCGCTTCCTGTACCTGTCGGATGTGCTGCCGACCGCCTGGCAGGCGGTCGAGTACGCCGCGATCCCGGAAGGCGGGTCGGTGACCGTGCTCGGACTCGGGCCGATCGGCGACATGGCCTGCCGGATCGCGGCGCAGCGCGGATTCCGTGTGATCGGCGTCGATCTGGTGCCGGAGCGCTTGGATCGGGTCGCGCGGCGCGGCATCGAGACCATCGATCTCCAGGTGGCCGGGCGCCACCTCGCCGATATGGTGCGAGAGAAGACCGCGGGACGTGGCACGGACTCGGTGATCGATGCCGTCGGCATGGAAGCACACGGCTCGCCGGTCACCTCGATGGCGCAGAAGGCGGCCGCGCTGCTGCCGGACGCGGTCGCCGAGAAGGTCAACGACACCGCCGGCCTCGACCGGCTGGCGGCGCTGTACAGCGCGATCGACATCGTGCGCCGCGGCGGGACCATCTCGCTGGTCGGTGTGTACGGCGGCATGGTGGATCCGCTGCCCATGCGGGTGCTGTTCGACAAGCAGATCCAGTTGCGCATGGGTCAGGCCAACGTGAAGCGGTGGGTGGACGATATTCTGCCGCTACTGCACGACGCCGACCCGCTGGGCGTGGATTCCTTTGCGACGCATCACCTTCCGCTGTCCGACGCGCCGGAGGCCTATGCGCGGTTCCAGCAGAAGTCCGACGGTGTGGTGAAGGTGGTATTGACACCCGGCCGAGAGTGACCTGCGGCAAGCTCGTGCGCCGGCGCGAATCAGTCGCCGGGCCGCAGCGAGCAGGGGGAATGGCGCTGCCCGCCGGGGTGGAGTAGGTTTCAAGGAGGTTCAGACAGGAGCCGACGGTAGTCCCCGCCTGGAGACGGCTCCCTTCGGTGTCGCCCGAGTCGGCCTGGTCTATCACCGAATCATGCTGGGCGATGTGTCCGTTCGGCGGTGAACCGGAGCGTTGAGCATGAGCAATCAGCTGAGTCCGCGCCAGCCTCGCATGTCTCGTCGGCTGTTGTCGCACCCGCATCATTCGCGAACGCGCGACTACGCGCGGGGGCAACTGCGCATCCGGGTCGACGCGCTACCCGGGATCCGGGTGCTGGCCGTCAGCGGCGAACTCGACCTCGCCACCGCGCCCCTGCTGCACCAGGTGGTGCGCGCCGGTGAGCACGTCCCCGCGACTGTGGTGGACACCAGCCGGATCGCCTTCCTCGGCTTCGCCGGGGTGGACGTGCTGATCCTCGCCGCCGAGCGGGCCGAGGACGGCGATCGGAAGTTCGCCGCGGTGGTGTCGTCGCGGCCGACGCAGCGGGCGTTCGACCTGTCCGGCGCGGCCGCCTGGATCAGGTGCTATCCCCGGCTGGGCAGCGCGCTGGACGCGGTCTCGGGTAGCTGAACAAGCCGTGCACCTGGGACGGCACGCCGGTGCATGATCAGCGTGCTGGTGGGTAGCCAGCAATGGATGGACCAACTACGAGCACCGATTCTGGACGCACTGGACGACTACCGCCGGCGTGGTCGGTACGGCTTCACGCCGCCCGGCCATCGGCAGGGGCGCGGCGTCGACGACCGGGTCCTGCGGGTACTCGGCGACGCTTTCCGCAGCGATGTGCTCGCCTCCGGTGGGCTCGACGATCGCCGTGCCCGAGGCGAGTACCTGTCGGACGCCGAAAAACTGATGGCCGACGCTGTGGGCGCCGAGATGGCGTTTTTCTCCACCTGCGGCAGCTCGCTGTCGGTGAAGGCCGCGATGCTGGCGGTGGCCGGCGGTGGCGACGGCGGGCTGATCCTCGGGCGGGACAGCCATAAATCGATCGTCGCCGGACTGATCTTCGCCGGCCTGCTGCCCCGCTGGGTGACCCCGCGCTGGGACGCTGAACGGCATTTCTCCCATCCGCCCTCGGTCGAGCAGATCGAGGACGCGTGGCAGCGCCACCCGGACGCCTCCGGTGCGCTGATCGTCAGTCCGAGCCCGTACGGGACGTGCGCGGATATCGCCGGGATCGCCGAAGTGTGCCACCGCCGCGGCAAGCCGCTGATCATCGATGAGGCGTGGGGGGCGCATCTGCCGTTCCACGAAGAGCTGCCGACCTGGGCGATGGACGCGGGCGCCGACGTCTGCGTGGTGAGCGTGCACAAGATGGGCGCGGGGTTCGAGCAGGGTTCGGTCTTCCACGTGCAAGGCGAACTGATCGACCGGGCGCGCCTGAGCGCATGCGCGGACCTGCTGATGACCACCAGCCCGAACGTCCTGATGTACGCCGCGATCGACGGCTGGCGCCGCCAAATGGTGCAGAACGGCCACCAGTTGCTCGGCGACGCGTTGCGGCTGTCGGATCGGCTGCGCTCGGAGCTGGCGCGAATTCCGGGCATCCAGGTGATGGAGAAGGAGCTGCTCGGGGTCGAAGCCTCACACGATCTGGATCGCATGCAGGTGCTGATGGACGTATCCGCCACCGGAGCAACGGGTTACGAAGTCGCCGACTGGTTGCGTGCGGAACGTAACGTCGACGTCGGGCTCAGCGACCATCGGCGCATCCTGGCCACGATGTCCTTCGCCGACAACGACGGTACCGCGGACCGGCTCGTCGCAGCGCTCACCGCCTGGCGAGAGCAGTTGAAAGAGCCCGCACCGCATCACATCCGGCTGCCGTCCCCGGACGAGCTGGAACTGGAGACCGTCATGCTGCCGCGGGATGCCTTCTTCGGTCGGGTGCAGGCGGTGCCGCTGGCGGAGGCGCCGGGACGGATCGCGGCCGAGCAGGTCACGCCGTACCCGCCGGGGATCCCGGTCATCGTCCCCGGCGAGCGGATCGACGAGGCGGTCGTGGAATACCTGCGCACGGGGCTGGATTCCGGCATGAATGCGCCCGATCCCGCCGATCCCGAACTGCACACCGTCCGCGTGGTCGCCGAGTGAACGGAAGCCGTTGTGCCCAGCCGTGATTCGCAGCCAGGAGCCGCCGAGTTCGTGCCGAGCGGGCGGCCCTCGCTGCGCGCCCTGCGGGCGGCGGCACAGGGGTGCCGTGGCTGTGATCTCTACCGGAATGCCACCCAGACGGTGTTCGGCGAGGGACCGGCCGCGGCCGCCATCGTGATGGTGGGGGAGCAGCCCGGCGACCAAGAGGACGTGCAGGGGCATCCTTTCGTCGGCCCCGCGGGCGGTCTCCTGGACCGCGCGCTGGCCGAGGCGGGCATCCCGCGCGATCAGGTCTATCTCACGAACGCGGTGAAGCATTTCAAGTTCACCGAGCGCGGCAAACGGCGAATTCACAAGCAGCCCGGCCGCACCGAGATCGTCGCCTGCTCCGCATGGCTGCGTGCGGAACTGTCCGTCGTGCACCCGAAGCTGGTGGTGGGTCTGGGCGCGATCGCCGCCAAAGCGTTGCTGGGCAACACTTTCAAGGTCAGCGAGCGCCGCGGTGAGTTGATCGCGCACGGTGACTACGACGTGATCACCACCGTGCATCCCGCCGCGGTCCTGCGCGCGCCGGACCGGACCGCGGCCTACCAGGCGTTCGTCGACGATCTCGGAATCATCGCCAGGGAAGCCGGTTTCCGGCCCGGCTGAGCCTGTTTCTGCTCCGGTTGCCCGGGTATGCCGCTCCTGACCGAGTCGCGCAACGCGACAGCAACGAAAGGGGTACACATGAGCACGTTGGCCGCCACCGTGGATGTCGAGGTACCGGTCCGCACCGCCTACAACCAGTGGACGCAATTCGAGTCGTTCCCCGAATTCATGGAGGGTGTGGAAGCTGTGCAGCAGCTCGACGACCGGCACACCCACTGGCGCATCCACGTCGGGCCGTCGACCCGCGAGTTCGATGCCACCATCACCGAGCAGCACCCGGACGAGCGGGTGGCGTGGAAGTCCGATTCCGGCCCCCAGCACGCGGGGGTGATCACCTTCCACCGGCTCGACGACACGCACACCAGGATCACCGCGCAGATGGACGTCGACCCGGACGGCTTCGTGGAGACCGCCGCCGACCGGCTCGGCGTGCTGAAGCACCGGGTGAACGGCGATATGCAGCGGTTCAAGAAGTTCATCGAGAGCAGGCAGCACGAGACCGGCGCGTGGCGCGGGGACATCGAGCGTCCTGACGCCTGATCGCAGTTCCAGGCCCGACCAGAAACAGAGGAGGAGCCGGTGATGCCGGTAGCCGAGACCGAGAGCCCGCAGCGGGTGGTGATCGTCGGCAGCGGCTTCGCCGGCTTCACCTGCGCCGCGAAACTGTGCCGTCGCTTGGCCAAGGCGGGCCGCGACATCGAGGTCGTGCTCGTCACGCCTGACGATTACATGCTTTACACGCCGTTGCTACCGGATGTGGCAGGCGGATTGATCGATCCACGATTCGTGGTGATCTCGCTCGCCGACGCGCTGCCGCGGGTGCGGCTCGTCGTGGGCAAGGCTGAATCTGTTGATCTGCAACGTAAGTCGATCACTGTGCGGAGCGAGTACTACCCGGCGCGGGAACTCTCGTGGGATCGGCTGGTGCTCACGCCCGGCTCGGTGACCCGGCTCTTCGATGTGCCGGGCCTGGCCGAGCACGGGCGTGGCCTGAAAACCATTGCCGAGGCACTGTATCTGCGTGAGCAACTGCTCCGGCAGCTCGAATTGGCCGACCACGAAGACGATCCCGAGCTGCGCCGGGCCCGCCGCACGGTGGTGGTGGTCGGCGCTTCGTACGCGGGCACCGAACTGATCGCGCAGTTGCGCGCGCTCGCCGACGCCTATGCCCACCGTCGCGGTTTCGATCCCGCCGAGGTGCGTTTCGTGCTGCTGGACATGGCCGACCGGGTGATGCCCGAGGTGGGTGAGCGGCTCGGCGACAAGGTCTTGGCGGTGTTGCGGGGGCGGGGAATCGACATTCGATTGCAGACCTCGTTGCGTGAGTTGACCGACCGCCACGTCGTGCTCACCGACGACAGCGTGATTCCCACCCACACAGTGGCCTGGGTGACCGGCGTGACCGGTGCACCGCTGTTGAGCACCCTGGATCTGCCCCTGGAACGCGGCCGTTTGGTGGTCGACCCGCAGCTGGGCGTGCCCGGTCATCCCGACGTGTTCGCGGGCGGCGATGCGGCGGCGGTCCCGGATCTGACCAAGCCCGGCAAGATCACCCCGCCGACCGCGCAGCATGCTACGCGTCAGGGAAAAACCTTGGCGCGCAATGTGGCCGCGAGCCTCGGCCTCGGCACCGCCGCACCGTACAAGCACCGCGACATGGGCTTGGTGGTCGATCTGGGGCCAGGCTTCGCCGTCGCCAACCCGATGGGTATCCACCTGTCGGGCCGACTGGCCAAGGTGGTGACCCGGGCCTATCACACCTACGCGGTGCCCAGAGGCGTGAATCGGTGGGCGATCTCGTTGGCGTACGCCACCAACGCGGTGACGCCGCGCCCGCTGTCCCTGCTCGGCCTGGTCAGCCCCGAGGAAGCCAGTTTCGGTGGCAGCGAGGGGATTCCGAGCAAGCAATCAGCGTCGAAGTAGGGAGTCGTGCCATGATCGAGCGAAAAATCGTGCACGCGTTGCTCGAGCGAGCGGGCGACGGCTATGCGGCGCAGGCCGGTATCGACCTGACCGACAAGCCCGCGCCCCTGTTCCAGCTCCTCGTGCTCGCCGAGCTGCTGAGCACCCGGATCTCGGCCGATATCGCGGTCGCCGCGGCGAAAGAGCTGATTTCCACCGGATACCGCACCCCGCAACGGATCGCGGACGCGCAGTGGCAGGAACTCGTGGACGCGCTGGGCCGCGCGCACTACAAGCGCTACGACGAGAGCACCGCGACCAGGCTCGGTGCGAACGCGAACCTGGTGCTCGACAAGTACGGCGGTGATCTACGCAAACTCGGGGCGGCCGCCGAACAGGACCGGGCGCGCGCGGCGCAGCTGCTCCAGGAATTCCAAGGGATCGGGCCCACCGGCAGCGATATCTTCCTGCGCGAGGTCCAGGACGTATGGACCTGGGCGAGACCGTATTTCGACGAGCGCGCCAAGAAAGGCGCGCAGCGGCTCGACCTGCCGACGGGCACCGACGAACTCGCCGCGCTCGCGCCGGACGGTCGAGTCGGCGCGCTGGCGGCGGCGCTCGTCCGCGCCGCACTGGACGACGAATTCGCCGAGCAGATCCGCGCGGACGCGCGCTGAGCACCTCCGGCTAACGGCACTTCTCCAAGGTGGCGTCGGCTAGTTCTGCCACCACGTCGCTCACTTTTCCGTTGTTTCGAAAGGCCGCGATCTGACGGCGGGCGCCGTTGCCGCGCTCCAGCACCGTGGCCACCGCGTCCGTCACGAAGGTGCGGTCACCCAGTTCGTCGAGGGCGGGCGCGACATGGTCCAGCAACGCGGACAGGCGTGCGGGGGCGGGCACAACGCGCCGTGACACCGGATCCAGACTGTTGCCGTCGAGTCCGAAGCGGGCGGCGTTCCAGTAGGCCGCGCGCAGCACCTCGCCGGGGATTTCCGGCGCGCGTTCGCCGCGTTCGATCGCCGCCCGCGCCATCATCGCGGTGGCGCGCACCAGCGTGGCCAGCAGGGCGGTCTCGGTGACGGTGGCGGGTACGTCGCTGACCCGGACCTCGACGGTGGGAAACGATTCGGAAGGCCGGACGTCCCAATAGACCATCTTGGTGTCGAGGATGTTGCCGCCCTCGATCATCATCTCGACCATGGCCGCGTAGTCGGCGGCGGATTCGAAGTAGGGCGGCGGACCGGCGCTCGGCCAGCGCCGCCACAGGATGCTGCGCCAGCTCGCGTAGCCGGTTTCGGCCGCGCGATAGATCGATGAGTTCGCGGTGAGCGCCAGATACACCGGCAGCCACGGCCGTAGATGATTGCTCACCTGGATCGCCGTCTCGCGATCGGGCACGGCGACGTGCACGTGACAACCGCACAGGCCCTGCTCGTGCGCGATCATCCCGAACGTGTCGGCGATGCGCTGATAGCGCTCGGTGTCGGTGACCGGGAACTGCTCGGGCACGGTCGGCGGCACCGCGACGGCCAGCAGACGGGTGCCCGCCTGTTCCGCGCATTCGGCGACATTGCGCCGCAACTCGGCCAGTTCGCTCAGTAGCGCGGGAGTTTCGCTGTGCACGCCGGTGCTGGTCTCGACCTGGCACGAGGTCAGTTCGAGTTGCAGCTCGACGCCGCGTTGCTCGGCCGCGGCGGCCACCTCGGTGTTCTTCGCGACGGGAGCGCCGGTAACCGGGTCGACGAGCAGGAACTCCTCTTCGACACCGACGGTGATCGTGGTTGCGTTCAGCATTCGGAGCTCCTCAGTTCGTGTTGCGCAGCAGGCGGATCACCGCGCGCTCGACCGTGTTCTGGCGTTGCTCGTCCGAACCGCCCCGGGCGGCGCGGCGCAAGGCAGCCGAGATCGTCGCCCCGCGTTCGAAGGCGGTCAGGACGCGGGGATCGACATAGGACGCCCGGGCGACGGCCGGGGTATTGCCCAGCGCCGCAGCGACATCCGCGATCACCGTGCGCTCCACCGCTTTGCGTCCGCGCTGCGAGTCCGGCCGCTCGACCGAGCCGAAACCCGCCGCGGCCAGTACCGTGCCGTGCCAGGTGCGCAGATCCTTTACGCTGCACTCGCTTTCGGACCACTCCCGGAACAAATCGTTGATATCGTCGGCATGCAGCTCGCAGTACCGCGATCCTTTCCGGTAGACGAGCAGCCGTGGCGAGTCGGTCCGGCAGCGGCGCAGCGACCGCACGACGCGGGCCGAGTCGGCGTCGCGAATCCGCACCCGGCGCTGAATGCCGCCCTTCGCCGGATAGTCGAACGACATCTCGGCACCCGACAGCCGGACCTGCTCGCGCAGCAGCGTCGCGACACCGCGCGTCCCGTGCTCTTGCGCGTATTCCTCACCGCCGACCCGGAATACGCCCCGATCCACCAGCGTCACCGCGAGCGCGGCCACGCGTCGCAGCCCGAGGCCCGGCGCGGTCAGTTCGGCGTGGATGCGCGTGCGGAGTTCCGGCAGTCCGGCGGCCAGGTCGAGGACGCGATCGAACTTCTCCTCGTCGCGCTCTTTGCGCCACTGTTCGTGATAGAGGTACTGGCGCCGGCCCGCGGCGTCGACCCCGACGGCTTGGATGTGCCCGTTGTCGTGCGGGCAGATCCACACCTTGCGCCATGCGGGCGGTATGACCAGGCCGCGAATGCGCTCGAGTGCCGCCTCGTCCGCGACCCGGGCGCCCTCGGCGTTCACGTAGGAAAATCCACGGCCGCGCGCCACTCGGCGTATGCCGGGGCCGTATGGCGTGCTGCGTCGCAGCCGCATGTCCGCGAACCTCCTCGGTTGTCCAGCATGGGTGGCTAGCTGGACGTTCCCCAGCAGGAGGGAGGCAAACAGTCGCCACGCACCGTATGTCCGTTTGGTGCGAAGCGCGCCGGGAACGCCACAAGGATGAAGGACTCTCTCGAACGTGAAACCAAATGGGAGGTCGACCGGGCCTTCGCCCTCCCGCCGCTCGACGATCTGGTGCCCGGCGGGCGGGTCGAGACGACGGCAGTGGAGCTCACCAGCACCTACTTCGACACCACCGCCCGCGATCTGCTCTCCCACGATCTGGTACTGCGGCGCCGGGCCGGCACCGACGAGTCCGGCTGGCAGCTGAAGATCCCGCAGGACGACGGCAGGCTGGAGCTGGTGGCCGCGTGGTCCGACGAACTGCCGGACGAACTCGCCGACGTCGTCACCGGCGCCGCGCTCGGCAGGCGACTGCACGAGGTCACGACGATCCACACCCTGCGCAACCGGCACCGGGTGTTCGGGCCGGATGGCGAACTCGTGCTCGAGGTCGACGACGACACCGTGCGGACCACCCCGGGCGAGGAGTCCGCGGCCGTCTCGGCCTGGCGGGAAATCGAGGTCGAGCTCGGCCCGCGTACCGCAGCCGCGCCCGCCGAACTGCTGGACCGGCTCGCCGCGGCGGGTGCGTCGCGGTCGAAGTATCCGTCCAAGCTTTCGCGCGCGGTGCCGGCTCGGGACGAGCCCGCCGTGGCACGTTCGAAAGCGGAGCGGGCGATCCACGAGTACCTGAACGCTCAGATCGATGTCGTGTTCGCCGGGGACCTCGCCCTGCGCCGCGGCGACGATCCGATCCACGACACCCGTGTCGCGACCCGGCGGCTGCGCAGCACGCTGCGCGTCTTCGGGAAACTGCTGGACCGCCCGGCGATCGAGGGCATCGCGGACGAATTGAAGTGGTATGCCGGACTGCTCGGCGAGGTGCGGGACTGCCAGGTACAGCGGGCGCGGCTCGCCGCCGAGATCGAGGAACTACCGCCGGAACTCGTCCTGGGCCCGGTGGCCGGCCGGATCGATGCCACCCTGCTCGAACGGCAGCTGACCAGTCGGGCCGCCCTCGCGGCGGCGTTGGATTCGCCGCGTTATCTGGCGCTGCTCGCGACGCTGCAGGCGTGGAAGTCGCAGCCGCCGTTCGCGGTTCGGGTGCGCAAGGGTGAACTGGTGCGGCGTGCGGGCCGGGCGGCACGCAAAGCCGACCAGCGGCTCGCGGTGGCGCTGGACGAGCAGCGCGACGAATCGCTGCACCGGGCGCGCAAGGCCGCCAAGCGCGCGCGGTATGCCGCGGAGGTGCACGGCCCGGTGCATCGGCGCGCTGCCGCCAAGTCGAATATCAAGTACTACAAGAAGATTCAACGCGTGCTCGGTGACCACAACGACGGCGTGGTCTCGGCCGGACTGCTGTGGCGGCTCGCGACAGCGGCGGGCACGACCGGCGGTGAGAACGGTTTCACCTACGGCCTGCTCTACGCGAACGAGCAGCACGCGGCCGAGCGGGCGCGGCGACTGGTGGCCGAGATCGCGCGCTAGTTGCGGGACGTGTGGAACTCTGCGAGTTATTTTATCGGGCACTGGAATTCGGAATGATTTCTGGGTTCCAAAGTTGACCCAGTACGGGTTCCTGTTCGGAAAGTTGTGGCGTGACAAGGACATTCGCGTCATAACGACGACTTTCCTGCTTCCTCGCGACCGAGGTGTGGGATAGCGTGCGCGAGTATGAATTTCGTGCGAGGAACCGTCGCGATAGCGGTGGCCGCCGTGCTGGCCTCGACCGGTATTGCACACGCCGAACCGGCCGAGCCGGGGCGCTGCCGAGATCTGTTGCTGCGGGTGCCCGACGGGGAGCTGGGCGCCCGAATGTGCCTGCCGGCGCGTGCCACCGATACCGTGCTGGTCTTGATGCCCGGCGCGGCGACCAATGCCCGGTACTGGGATTGGCCCGCCGACGGGGAGAAATACAGTTTTCGGCGCGCCCTGAACGCCGCGGGCTACGCGGTCGTCTCGGTGGACCGGTTCGGCACCGGCCGGAGTTCGCGCCCGCCGAGCGGCAGCGTCACCTCGCCCCGGGAGGCCGATGCGGTGACCGGGATCATCGCCGGTCTGCGCCGCGACGGAATGGCGGGACACCCGCCGTTCCGGAAGGTGGTGTTCGGCGGCGTCTCGTTGAGTTCCGGGATCGGGGTGCTCGCGGCGGTCGGCGGAGCACAGCTGGACGGTCTGCTGCTGACCGGCTACTCGCACTCGGTGAATCCGTTGGGCACCATGGCCGCCGCGCTCACGTTCCGATCGGTGGCGGCCGACCCGGACCCGCGCTTCGCCGACCACGATTCCGGCTATCTGACCACCGCCCCGGGCACTCGGTCGGCCAGTTTCGCGGTCCCCGGCACCGATCCGGCCGTCCTCGCCGTGGACGAGGCGGAGGTGAAGGACACCTTCACCCTCGCCGAGATGGTCACCGGTCTCGTCACCACCGTCGGGCCGATGACCCGCCGGATCGGCGTGCCGGTGATGATCGTCAACGGCAGTGCGGACAAGCTGTGTTCGGTGTGCGCCGACACGGCGGCGCTGCACGCGGCTGAGGCGCCGTATTTCGCAGCCGCGGCGCGACTTCGGACCTACGTGCTGCCGGACGCGGGACATGCGCTGGTGATCGCGCGTGAGGCCCGCGCCTATCAGGAAGCCGTGCTCGACTGGCTGGGTACGCTCGGCTGAGCCTGCTGCCGAGGACCTGCGCCCGGCCACTACCGGTCGGTGCGAAAGGGGCGGTGGCACAGGGTGCGATGCACCATTTCGGTGAGCGTGACGATGTCGAACACCGGGATGCCGAGACGGCGCTGTATCGCGTGCCCGTAGGGCACCAGGTCGGTGCATTCGATCACCAGCGCGCCGAGCGCCGGATGCGCCGTGGCCAGCCGGTCGACCTCGTCGAGCACCTCACACCCCAACCGGTCGGCGTCGAGCGCGGTCCGGCGTCCCTCGAGCACGACCTCGCGGAACTCGGGGTGGGCGTCCATTCCGGCGACCCGGATCGGCAGTGTCTCGGCGCCGATCGCGCGCAGATGCCGCCAGGTCAGCGCGTCCCGTTTGGCGACGAGGACGCCGATCTCGCGGTCCGCGGCGATCATGCGACGCACCATCGGCAATTGGATGAGGCTGGAGCTGTACAGGGGAACGCGCACGGCGTCGGCCAACTGCTGCTGGAACAGGACGAGGAATCCGCAGCCGCTGGTGATCGCGCCCACCCCGCGGGCTTCGAGTTCCTTTGCGGCGGTGACGAACGGCGCGAGCAACGTCGGATCCGCCTCGGCCACCACGCGCTGCGGTGTCGCGCCGCGCACCACCTGGTAGACGACGGGGAAGTCGAAGGTCGACGGATTCCGGATATGGCCGGGGAGCTTGGTGAACGCGGTGTCGAGGCACAGCACGCCGATCGCTGTGCCGCGCTTGGTGTCCGGGTGTGTGGTCATACCGGCCGCCGGTCGCGCGGCCTGCCGAAACGATTCGGGCGCAAGGGAACCGGATCGGTGATCGGTGTCGCACCCGCGAGCAGGTGTGCGACGAGCTCACCACCGGCCGGCGCGAGCCCCATGCCGATATGGCCGTACCCGGCGGCGACGATCAGGTTGCCCGGCCCGGCCCGGCCGATGAGCGGCAGTCCGTCGGGTGTGCTGGGGCGCAGGCCACTCCAGGTCTCGTGGACGCGCGTCTGCTCGAGGTCGGGCAGGTAATCGTGGACGGTGCGCAGCATGCTCCGCACCCGGCGGTCGGAGATGGTGTTGGGCATGCCGGTCAGCTCGAGCGTGCCGCCGATGCGCAGCCGCTCGCCCATGGGGACCAGCGCTACGCGGCCCTCGCTCAACAGGATCGGACGGATCGGTCCGTTCGGCGGCATGTCCATGGTGACGCTGTAGCCCTTGATCGGTTGCAGCGGCAGCTCGATCCCGGCCATCCGCGCGCATTCGGTCGACCAGGCGCCTGCGGCGAGGACTACCGAACCGGGACGGAGGTCACCGCGGGTTGTGCTGAGCCGACTGATCTTTCCCGCGGTGATCGCGCAGCCGGTCAGCTCGGTGTATTCGCGGATTTCGACGCCGAGCGCGCGCAGCAGGCGGCCGAACTCGAGCACGAACTCCGGCACCCGCAGGTACGCGCCCTCCGGGTTGTACAACGCGCCGTGGACGTCGAACCGGGCCCTGGGCTCCAGCTCGTCCAGTTCGCCCGGTTCGAGGACACGCAACGGAATCCCGTTGGCGACGGAGCGGCCGACGGCCTCGCGCGCGGCGGAAAAGCCCTGGGCGGTCCGGTAAGTCAGGATGATGCCGGGCGCTGCGAAAGTGCCCGCGATACTTTCGGATACGCAGAGTTCGTGCAGGATCTCCAGGCTGCGCCGCTTCATCGCGGCCAGGGTCCGAAATCCCGTCGCCGCGGCCGACGGTGTGCAGGCCCGCCCGAAACGACCGAGCCAGCGCAGCAATTCACGGTCCGCGCGCGGACGTACGTGGAACGGGGCGTCCGGATGCAGCATGGCGAGCGAGCGCCACGAACGCATTCCGGGCTCCGCCAAGGGCGCGGCGCCGTGCGTGCCGACGAACCCCGTGTTCCCGCTGGAACACGACTGCGGCCCGCCGAGCGCGCCGCGTTCCAGTACGGTGACCGCCGCACCGGCGCGGCGCAGGTGATAGGCGCAGAACAATCCGGCGACCCCGCCGCCGACGACCACGACGTCCGGGTCGTCGCGCACGGGCGAGGCCGTGTCCTCGGACACCGACGCCGCCTACACGGTGACGACGAAGAAGTTGGTCGGCAGATTCACCACGACCCGCTCGTAGATCTGCGCCATCACCGCCGCGCCGGGCTCGGTGAATGTGCCGGGCGGTGGTTCGGCGAACCGGATCACCGAGCGTCCGGCGTCGAAAAGCTGTGCGCCGTGGCCGAAGTCGCCGACGATGGCACTGCCCGGCTCGACCAGACGGGTGCGCACGATGAACACGCCGTTGCGCTCCAGATCGGTCATCAGGGTCCCGGTGCCCATGGCGCGGTAGTAGTCGACCGGGTTGATGATCATGCCGTCCGCGGTGCCGCCCATCTGCTCGATCTCGTTGCAGGCGCGCAGAATAGTCGAGCTGAACGGCCCGGCCGAAGTCATCCGCTCGATGCCCGCAATGTTGAGCAGGCCACCCGCGCCCGCGATGATCGTGTAGTTCTCCGCCGTGCACAGCCGCACGATCAGGCGATAGTTGATGAAGGATTCGAACGTGTCGGGGTCCTCCCACAGCTGTGGCGGCACCTGGACCCACGCGGTGGTGGGCAGCAGTTCCGGGATCGGGGACTTGTGGAACCTGCTGGCCAGTTCCCGGCGGACGTCGGCGCCGTCGATCGGAGCGTCGTTCGCGCCGGGCGGGCTTTCGTGCCAGTAGTACTGACGCGGATCACGGGACAGGTCAATGGCTTTGAGCATATTGCGGGCGGGGTGGCGCGGCTTGCGCCGCGAGCTGGTCAGCGAGTCGGTGATCGTGACGTCGTACTCGACCGCAGCGTCCAGGCCCCGCTCGGCGCAGCACTCCACGAACATCCGCCCCGGGGAGAGCTCCTGCGCGCGATCCCGGACGACCTGCGCCAGAGTCGATTTCACGCCATCGGTGTCCAACATGTCCTACTTCCTTCCGTGTCGCCGGCGACGGTGCCGGTCACGCTGATTCGGCGGAGTGCGACCAACTCGGTCCGAGCAGGCTCGCGCCGCCATCGACCAGTTGGACCGTCCCGGTCAGATAGGAGGACCGCGCACTCGCCAGAAAGGCGGCGACGGCCGCCATTTCGTCCGGTTGGGCGATACGCCCGATCGCGGTGTGCCTGCCGAGCGCGTCGAACTCCGCTTCGATCCCGTCGGTGCGTTGCGCCACCACGCGTTCCAGCAGGGGCGTGCGGGTCGCGCTGGGCGCCAGCACGTTGACCGTCACGCCGTCGCGACCGACCTCGACGGCCAGGGACTGGGCGAAACGGGTGATGGCCGTCCTGGTCACCCCGGACAGCGCCAAATCGCCGATCGGCACGCTCGCGGTTTCCGAGGTCACGAAAATCACACGGCCCCAACGGGCTTTGCGCAGATGCGGCAGTGCGGCGAGCGCCACGTCGACCGCGGGCAGCAGCACGCCGTCGATCGCCGCCCGGTAGTCCGCCGTCGCGAAGCGGGCCGCGTTCCCGGTCGGCGGACTGCCGCCGCTGACCACCACGACGTGCACCGCACCGAATTCGGCGGCGACTTCATCGATCCAGCGGTGGGTGGCCGCGCTGTCGGTGATGTCCACGCTGGTCGTGTGCACCCGAGCCCGCGCGACCTCTTTGACCGCCCGCTCCGCCGCGGCCAGCCGGGCGGCGTCGCGCGCGCCGATGGCGACGTGCGCACCTTCGGCCGCCAATTCCCGGGCGATCGCCAGCCCGATACCGCTCGACCCGCCCGCGACCAGCGCTACCTTGTGCTCGAGCCCGAGATCCATGACTACCCCTTCGCGTTCGGGATGCCGAGCTCGTAGCCGTAGCGGCGTGCGAGCGGCCAGGACAGTGCGGCGACGGTGCGCTGGGCCGACTTCGGCAACCCGGACCGCCAGGAATCGTCGGACGGACGGATGACGGTGGCCCCGGTGCGAAAGCGGTCCGGGTTCCCGGTCACCGTGTGGTTGGTGTGCAGCTCGACCGTGCGGTCGGTCACCGGGTTCGCCGCGGGATCGGACGCACAGTGCGCGAGCAGCGCGGCGATGGTCTGTTCGGGCGCGGCGATGAAGTCCTCGTAGCGCAGGAACAGGGAGCGTTGCGGATGGCGCCGGGTGATCGCGTGCGTGGCGAGATTGAATCCGGTCCAGTAGCCGGTGCTCTTGCCCGGCGACATCGCGTACACGTATTCCTTGGGCTTGCTCCAGGATTGGGCCACCGCCCGCGGGTCGCGCACCAGATGGACGTAGTACGGGGTGATGCCGTCGAGATACGGCAGCAGGGCGGCCTCGCCGGGAATCTTGCTGGTATCGACGATCACTCGGGCGTTCGTGCGTGCCGCGACAGCGTGATAGACCTCGGTCATCAGCGTGGCGTGGGCGCGCAGCGGCGCGCTGCCCAGACCCCGGCCGAGGACCTGCCAGGTGTGGCGGGTCCGGACGCTGCCGAGCTGACGCCGGACGACCGTGTCGGCGTGCGCGGCGAACGGCGTATCGGCGGGCTGACCGATCGGCAGGACGGTGGACCAGATCGGGCAGTCGAGAAGTGCGAGCCCGCAGCCGCACTCCTGGTTCACGCCGCGCCCGGCCGCGTTCTTCCAGAGGAAGGCCAGCTCGCCGACGTGAAAGAAGCCGGGGATCTCGTTCAGGATGTTGCCGATGATGGTGCTGCCGTTGCGGCACCAACCGGTGATGGACAGGACCTTCAGCGGGGCGGGGTTCGTCATCTGCCGACTGCCTTCTCCGTGGTGACCGCTTGCCGGATCGTCATGGCCAGGACCGAGGCCGCGAGTGCGCAGACCGCGCCGACCACGAAGACGGCGGGGTAACCGAATCCGGTCGCGACGGCGCCCGTCGCCGGCCCCCAGACGAACAGGCCCAGATCCCAGAACGAGGTGTAGGCGCCGATTGCCGCGCCCTGCTTGGTGTTTTCGGTGTTGTTCATGACCATCAGCGCCAACGAGGGGTGCAGGAGCGAGAATCCGACGCCCATGACCACCGCGCCGAGCACCGCGACCGGCAGGTTCGGCGCCCACGCGATGATCAGCAGCCCCGCGGCTTCGCCTGCGCCACACCAGGATGCGACCCGGCGGGGCCCCAGCTGATCCGGCAGATGCCCGATGAACAACCGGGTGCCCGCGTACACCGCGCTGAAGGTGCTCAGCACGACGACGCCCGCGTCGATGCCGCGTTCCTGCAGACCGCTGATCACGAACGCGGCCAGGCCGACATAACCCGCGGCGCCCAATGCGAGGCCGAGTCCGGGCAGCACCGCGGGCCGCAGCAGCAGTCCCCGGCCACTGGACGCCGCGCCGTGCGGCTGCGGCGCGACGATGCTGATCAGGACCGCGCCGAGCAGCGGCGCGGCGACGCAGAACGCCCACACCGCGTCGATGCCGAAGTGTCGCAACACCGCACCGAGCGCGGTGCCCAGCGAGATGCCGCCCCACATGGCGATGCCGTACAGGCCGATCACCTGGCCGCGGCGGTTGTGCGGGGCGAGTGTCACGGTCCAGACCGCGCCCGCGGTGAACAGCGCGGCCTCGCCGATGCCGAGCAACAGCCGGACCACGATCAGGCCCGCAAGACCGACCGGAAGGAAGTACAGCAGGCCGCCCGCGGCGATCGCGAGCGCGCCGAAGCGCATGACGGATCGATGCCCGTATCGATCCGCGAGTCCACCGAAGATCGGACGGGTGAGCAGCGCGGTGAGCGCGGTCGCGGTGACCGCGAGACCCACCGCGAGATCGCCCGCCCCGAACTGATCCCGGACGTGCGCGGGCAGCACCGGGATCGCCGCGGACAGGCCGAGATAGCCGCAGAACAGACCGCCGAACACACCGGCCAGGGCGAGCCGCGGTAGTGCGCCCGCGTCGGCGCTCATCGCTGCCCGGCCGCTGCGGAGCCCGCGCCCTCTTCGGTGCCGAGTTCGGCGGCGACTTTGCGCACCGCGGTGACGAGTTCGTCGCAATCCGCGGGCGCCAGTGTCGAGGACAGCGGAACATCAACGGCCCCTTGTAGATAGCGGGTCGCGGCGGGAAGCAGTTCCTGGATGGCGGTGGTCGTCATGCCGCGGAACAGGAATCGCCAGTTCCAGAAGGCCCGGATGTTGTGATCGGCGTCGGAACCGAGATTGCGCGCCTCGATGCCCTCGTGGCACAGCGCCCGCGCGAACCACTGGGCGCGCCCGCTCGGCACCTGGAAGATGAAGGCCTCACCCAGATAAGCGCCCGGCGCGACCGGCTGCCGGATCCGGATGCCGTCGACGTCGGCCAGCGCGGCGGCGACGTGATCGTAATTGCGCCGGAACGCGGCGAGCCGTGCCGGCAATCGCTCCAGCTCGGCCCGCAGCAGCGCGGCGCGGATCTCGTCCATGCGGAAACTGAGCAGCGGCAGGTCCAGATCGGTGGCGATCGGCGGCTCGGCGTCCGGGAAATGCCGGCGCAATCGTCCCTCGTACGCGCCGGAAAGCACAGTGGCGCGGGCGAACAGCGCGCTGTCGTCGGTGACGAGAAAGCCGCCCTCGCCGCTGTTGAGCGACTTGTCCGATTGGGTGCTGAATGCGCCCGCCAGGCCGAAGGTGCCGAGTTTACGGCCGGCCAATTCCGCGCCCAGCGCCGGCACGGCGTCCTCGAACACGGGCACGCCCATTTCGTCGGCGAATTCGAGCAGGGCCGCCATGTCGCCGGCGAACCCGCGCATGTGCACGACCATGATCGCGCGTACCTGCGGGTTCCACCGGCGCCGCAGATCGGCCACGTCCAGGTGCAGATTCTCGTCGACGTCGACAAGGAAGGGCGTGCATCCGGCGAGCAGGATGGCGCTTGGCGTCGCCGCGAAAGTGAAACCGGGACAGGCGATCAGGCTGCCGGGCGGGATGCCCGCGGCCATGATCGCCAAGGCCAGCGCGGTGGTGCCGCTGGCGGTGGCCAGCGCGTGCTTGCAGCCGAAATAGCGGCAGAGTTCGGCTTCGAATCTGGCGCATTCGGTTTCGTGCGCGGGCCGGTAGTCGTAGCGGAAATAGAGGTGGCTGCGAATGGCGCGCAGCGCCGCCGCCTCGTCTTCTGGATAGACACACACGGCGCCGCGGTCATAGGTCGGCCAGGGCGTCGATCGGACGGGAACACCGCCGTCCAGCGCGAGCCGCGAATCGGTAGCTATCTGTGCGCCCGGCAGTTGCCGGGTCGATGCCGAATGGTCTATCTCATTATCCGCCATCGGAATTCCTTGCCAAACAAACAGTAAAACGTCGGCGAGTCGCCACCGTATCGTCCGTCGAGTTTCCCCCGGGGAAATGGTAGGACGTCCGTGGAACGGTACACCGAAATATCCGTCTGGATGCCCGAAATCGATTGCCCGGCAATGCGGTCTATTGTTGAGACGTCACCGAAATCGCCTTGCCCAGGCAGGCGAAATGAGAGCGCGCGGATATGACGCCGATGCGCCAGGGCGCGAAAGCGGTCATGGCTGAACGGCTTTCCGGACACGAGGCCGCCCGCATCCTGCGGTGGCCGATTGGTCGGCGCGCGGGATGCGGGCGGCTTCGGGGGTCAGGCGATGATGCGCAGCGGCTGCTCGAGTAGGTCCTTCAGCTGGGCGAGGAACCGGGCGGCGACCGCGCCGTCGACGGCGCGGTGATCGGCGGACAGGGTGACGCGCAGGATCTTGCGGGTCACCACGGCCCCGTCCGCGAGGCGCAGTTCGTCGGCCGCCGCGCCGACCGCGAGAATCGCGGACTCCGGCGGATTGATGACGGCGGTGAACTGCTCGATCCCGAACATGCCGAGATTGGAGATGGTGAACGTGCCGCCGGACATCTCGTCCGCGCGAAGCTTGCGCTCGCGCGCCCTGACGGCCTTGTCCCGGGTCTCGGCGGCCAGCTCGGAGACGCTCTTGCGATCCGCGTCGCGCAGCACCGGCACGAGCAGGCCCGCCGGGGTGGCCACCGCGACACCGAGATGAATACCCTTGTGGCGCAGCAGCTTGTCGCCTGCGAAACTGACATTGACCGCAGGGTCCTTGCGTAGTGTCGTGGCGACCGCCTTGATCAGGAGGTCGTTGACGCTGACCTTGCCCTCGCCCGCAGCCGCCAGCGTCGTGTTGAGCTGCGCGCGGAAGGCGAGCAGGTCGGTCACGTCGATCGCGCTGGTCAGGTAGATGTGCGGAGCCTGCTGCTTGCTCTCGGTGAGCCGAACCGCGGAGACCCGCTGAATGTTGGTGAGCGGGATCTCTTCGTAGTCCGTCGTCGCCGGGACGGGTTGTGCGGCAACGGCACTCGGTGCGGGCACGGGCGAAGCCGGTGCGGCGGGCGCCTCGGCCACCGGGCTGGACGCGGTAGCAGGGCTGGGCGCGGCAGCAAGGCTGGGTGCGGTGGCGGTGCCGGATGCGGCGGCCCGGCGGTGTGCGGCTTCCACGTCCTGACGGGTGACCCGGCCGCCGGGGCCGGTGCCGACGACGGCGGCGAGATCGACGCCCAGTTCCCGCGCGATCTTGCGCGCCAGGGGAGACGACTTCTTGCGCTGGTCCGTGCCGGTAGTGGGATCGCTCTGTGCCACAGGCGGTTCGGCCTCGACTGTGCCGACCGGATCGGCTTGCGCTGGCTCGGCTTGGGCCACAGCGGCCTCGTCCGGTTGCGCTGCCGCGGCCGAATTCGCCGGTGGCGCAGCGGCCGCCGAAGCGTCGCTCCCGTCGCCGACGATCGCGATGGGCTCACCGATCGGCACGCGCACCCCCGGTTCGGCGAGGATCTGCTCGAGTACGCCGTCCTCGTACGCCTCGAGCTCCATCAGCGCCTTGTCGGTTTCGATCTCCGCGACGACCTCGCCGCGGGTGATCCGCTCGCCGACCTGCTTGAGCCAGGCGGAGACGACGCCGTCCTCCATGGTGTCGGAGAGCCGGGGCATGGTGATTTCTGGCATGGTCAGGACCTCCGGCCAACGGCCGCAAGGGTTTCCACCGCGGCGGTGTAGAGCGAATCCGCGGACGGCAGGGCGAGCTTCTCCAGCGGCTTCGCGTAGGGGAGCGGAACCTCGGCCATCGCGACGCGACGGACCGGGGCATCGAGGTAGTCGAACGCGCCGTCGGAGATCGAGGCCGCGATCTCCGCGCCGATACCGTAGGTGAGCCAGTCGTCCTCGCCGACGACCGCGCAGCCGGTCTTGCGCACGGACGCGATGAGCGTCTCGCGGTCCAGCGGACGCAGGCTGCGCAGGTCGATCACCTCGGCGGAGACACCCTCGGCGGCAAGGCGCTCGGCGACCTGGGTGGCGACGGTGGCCATCCGGGAGTAGCCGATGAGCGTGATGTCGGTGCCTGCCCTGGTGACCGCGGCCTTGCCGATCTGCGCGGCCGGAAGGTCCACCGGCACTTCGCCCTTGGTGTTGTAGAGGGACAGGTTCTCCAGGAACAGGACCGGATCGTCGTCCTCGATCGCGGCCTTGAGCAGTGCCCTGGCATCGGCGGGCGTGCTGGGCGCCACCACTTTCAAGCCGGGCACGAAGGCGTAGTACAGCTCGATGTTCTGTGAATGCGTCGCACCGAGCTGCTGGCCGCCGCCGCCCGGCGTGCGGATGACCATCGGCACGCTGGTTTGCCCGCCGAACATGCCGTAGATCTTGGCGGCGTGGTTGACGATCTGGTCCAGCGCGAGCAGCGAGAAGTTGATCGTCATGATCTCGACCACGGGGCGCAGGCCCAGCATCGCCGCGCCGATCGCGGCGCCGACGAAACCCTCCTCGGCGATCGGAGTGTCGCGTACTCGTTTCTCGCCGAATTCGGCGAGCAGTCCGGCGGTGATCTTGTAGGAGCCTTCGAAGACGCCGATCTCTTCCCCGATCAGGAAGACGTCGTCGTCGCGGCGCATCTCCTCACGCAGGGTTTCGCGCAGCGCTTCGCGATAGGTCATGACAGGCGCTGGGGAGTGGCCGGCGGAGCCGGCGAGGTCGGTAGACACGGTTAGGTCCTCAGGCGGTGAAGAGCGGGTCGGCGGGCAGACGGTGGGAGTCACTCGGGACCGGCGTGGCGTAGTTGTAGTCGAACAGGCTCGACGGATCCGGGTGCGGGCTCGAGTCGGCGAATTCCACGGCGGCGAGCACGCTTTCGGTCACCTCCCGCTCGATCTCGGCCAGCGACTGGTCGGTGAGCACCTCGGCAGCGAGCAATCGGTGCTGCCACAGCGCGATCGGATCGTGCTCGCGCGCCGTGGCCACCGCCTCGGTGCTGCGGTATTTGGCCGGGTCGACCACCGAGTGACCCTTGAGTCGGTAGCTGACCGCCTCCAGCAGCGCCGGTTTTCCTTCGCGGCGTGCGGCTTCGATCAGTTCGCTCGCCATATCGCGCACCGCGAGCACGTCGGTGCCGTCCACCCGCTCACCGCGCATGCGGTAAGCGGCGGCCCGCTTCCACAGATCCGGCTCGGCCGAGGAGTTCTCGACCGTGGTCCCCATGCCGGTCTGGTTGTTGATCACCAGGAAGACCACCGGGAGCCGCCACAGGGCGGCGATGTTGAGCGATTCGTGGAACGCGCCGATATTGGTGGTGCCCTCGCCCATCTGGCACACCACCACGTCGTCCCCGCCGCGGTAGTCGATGGCCAGTGCCGCGCCGATGGCGAGCGGAACCTGGCCGCCCACGATGGCGTAGCCGCCCAACAGGCGGGTCGCGGTGTCGTACATGTGCATCGAGCCGCCCCAGCCCTTGGAGGTGCCGGTGGCGCGGCCGTACAGCTCGGCCATCACCCGGCCCGGCTCGATGCCTTTGGCCAGTGCGTAACCGTGCTCGCGGTAGTTGGTGAACAGGTAGTCGGTGGGCCGCATCGCGGCGCCGAGGCCGACCACGGTGGCTTCCTCGCCGAGGTTCAGGTGGCAGTAGCCGCCGATCTTGGCCTGCTGGTAGCTCTGCGCGGTGCGCTCTTCGAAGCGCCGCACGAACAGCATGTCGCGGAACAGGCCGCGCAGGATCGCGGGATCCTCGGTGGCGAAGGGGGATTCGGCGACGACGGGCGTGGCCTTGGCGGCCCGCCGGGTCGTCTTGCGCGCAGCGCTCGTGGTGGTCATCTGCGGCTCCTAACGCTTGCGCGGCGCGATGTGCACCGGCAGTCCGAGCCCGGCCAGCGCCGTCTCCATGCCGATCTCGCCGAGGGTGGGGTGGGCGTGGATGGTGTCGGCCAGCTCGTCGAGCGTCGCCTCCAGGTAGATGGCCAGCGCGCCCTCGGTGATCAGGTCGCTGGCCGACGGGCCGATGATGTGCACCCCGAGCACTTCCCGATGCCGTTGCCCGGCAACGATCTTCATGATGCCCTCGGTTTCGCCGAAGGTCTTCGCCCGGCCCAGCGCCGCGAACGGGAACTTGGCGGTGATCACCTCGTGACCGGCCGCACGCGCGGCCGCCTCGGTCAGCCCGACGCTCGCGATCTCCGGATGGGTGAAGGTGGCGGCCGGGATCACCGCGTAGTCGATGTGCGCGTCGTGTCCGGCGATCACGTCGGCCGCGGTGAGGCCCTGATGCGAGGCGACATGGGCGAGCAGTGCCCGGCCGGTGACGTCGCCGATGGCGTAGACGTGCTCGGCCCCGGTCCGGAGCTGATCATCGACCTCGATGAAACCCCGTGCGTCCGTGCCGATTCCGGCGACGTCCAGGCCCAGGTTCGCGGTGTTGGGTCGCCGGCCCACCCCGACCAGTACGACGTCGGCGGGGATGTCCTGCGGCTTGGGTCCGGCGACCGAGACCCGCAGGCCGTCGTCCTGTGCGATGGCGGTGACGGTGGCTCCGGTCAGCACGGTGATGCCGCGCTTGCGGAAGGAGCGGCCGAGCGCGTCGCCGATCTCCTTGTCCTCCAACGGAACCAGGCGATCCTGCATTTCCACCACGGTGACCTGGCTGCCGAACGTGGCGAACAGGCTGGCCCATTCCGCGCCGACCGCACTGCCGCCGATCACCACCAGACGCCGCGGCACCTCGGTGAGCCCGAACGCGCCGTCGGAGGTGACGACACCGGGCAGGTCGGCACCGGGAATCGGCAGCAGCGCGGGCACCGAGCCGGTCGCGACGATCACGTCCTGCGCGCTGACCTGCCGCACCGGCGCGCCCGGCGCGGCGGCGTAGCGGGGGCCGCCCTCGAAGATGGGCGACGCGCCGGTCTCGTGCACCTCGACCGTGGTCGGCCCGACGAACCGCGCGTGACCCTCGATGACCGTGACGCCGTTGGCCTTCAGCAGGCCGGCGACGCCGTCGGTGAGTTCCTTGACGACCCCGTCCTTGCGCTGCCGCACGGCCGCGAAGTCGAAGCGCACGTTGTCGGCGTAGACGCCGAATTCCGCTGCGGCGGTAAGGGTGTGGAAGACCTCGGCGGACCGCAGCATCGCCTTGGTCGGGATGCAACCCCAGTTCAGGCAGACCCCGCCCGGGCGCTCCTTCTCCACCAAGCCGACCCGGAGTCCGCGCTGCGCGCCCCGGATGGCGGCCACGTAGCCGCCCGGTCCGCCGCCGATCACCAGTAGATCGAATTCCGGCACTCGTGGTGCTCCTCATCTCGACGATTAGCGACCCGGCCGGGTTGTGGCGTGGGTCGTTCTCCCGAGTCTTGTGGGCCGTGATTGCCCAAGCAATTTGCCGGAAGCCCAGAAATCGGGGCGGGAAAATGGGCGCAGCGCACAATCGCTGCGGGCGCTCAGTCCGTTCCGGTCACACCCAGCTCGACTGCCGCCAGCGCGAGCGACAGCTCGACATAAGCGCGTGGGCCCTCGAGCGGGCGGCCCAGCAGCGCGGCGATGCGTTGCAGCCGGTTGATGACGGTGTTGCGGTGGCAGTGCAGCAGCGGCGCGGCATTGGCGGCCGAGCAGTTCTCGGCCAGCCAGGCGGCCAGCGTCTCCAGCAGGATCTCGCGTTCTCGCTCGGGGAGTGCGAGCACCGGCCCGAGCGTGCGCGTCACCAGCAGTTCGGTGAGGTCCGGGGAACGCAGCAGCATCGCCTCGGGATAGCGCTCCTCGAGCAACACCAAACCCTGTGCGTCCGTGGGCAATGTCTCCAAAGCGAGCATGGCCAGCGAGTGGGCGGCATCGATCTGGGCCAGTCCCGGCACCGGCGGCGAGGCCGCGGCCCCGCCGCGGACGCGCGGCCGGATCTGTTGCAGCACAGTGGAACTGTCGTGCCGCTCGAGTGAAACCAAGCCGACCGTGGCGTCCACCCTATCGTGCCACACCGAGCGAATACCCAACGCCGCCAAGGCCGTCTCGGTGCCGAGCTGCACGGCGGGCCGGGCGCCGCGCACCGCCACCACGAGATAGGCGCCGTGCGCGGGCAGGTTCAGTTCGCGGGCGGCGCGGGCGGCGAAGGTCGCGTCGTGCGCGCGTCCGGCCAGCAGATCCTCGATCAGCCCGTGCCTGCGGCGCTCGTCCCGGCGCACCTGCTCGAGTTCGGTATTGCGGTAGGAGGTGACCAGCGCCGAGGACATACCGTCGATCACCGACCAGGTCGCGGCGCCGATCTCGCGGAACTCGCCCGGTGCCAGGTCGTCGGCGCGGTCGAGCAGCGCCTCCCAGACGATCTGGCCGCCGAGCCGGAACGTCCGCAGCATCACCTCGAGCGGCACGCCTTGCGCCGCACGGTTGCGGCCGATGGCGGCGGCGACGTCGTCGCGGTCCGGCACGGAGACATCTCCGGCGAGCAGGTCCAGCACCCGGGTCAGGTAGCTGCGGCAGCCGTTGCGCAGCTCCTCGCGGCTGACCGGCGAGTAATCCGTCCACTCGGGGATATCGGTGAAGATCGCCGCCATCAGCCGCCGCGTCAGCACCGGGACCTCGGTCCGGCACACCGCGGCCAGCCGCCGAATGCCCGGCGTCGGACCGGTGTGCTTGGGTGCTGCCATAGGCATAAACGCTACGCCGCCCGGTATGCACCCTTTCCGGGCCCACGGAAGCGAGTCACCAGGCGCTTTGGTGCGGCACGCCGTGCGACCGGCGGTCTCGGTCGCGAGACCGCCGGTCACCGGGCGCTACAGCGAGGCCTGCGGCTGGAAACTTCCGTCGGCGTCGAGTGCGACGACGGTGTCGATGCCGAGTCGCCGCAGGAACGGATAGTCGTGGCTGACCACCAAGAGCGCGCCGCGATAGTCGGCGAGGGCCTCGACGAGCTGGTCGACGGAGGCGATGTCGAGGTTGTTGGTCGGCTCGTCGAGGATCAGCAACTGGACCGGCGGATCGGCGAGCAGCAAGCGCGCCAACGAGACTCGGAAACGCTCACCGCCGGACAGACTCGACACCGGGCGTTCGGCCGCGGCACCGCGCAGCAGTAGCCGGGCCAGCTGGTTGCGAATGGTGCCGGGCGGGGTGGTGACGGCCACCGCGTGCACGTTCTCCACCGCGCTGGCCTGCTCGTCCAAGCCGTCGAGGCGCTGCGGGAGATATCCGACGCGATCGGTGTAGAGGGCGCCGCGCTCCGGTCGGCGACCGTGCACGAGATCCTCGATGAGCGTGGACTTGCCCGCGCCGTTGGGACCGATCACGGCGACCCGCTCCGGCCCCTGGACCGTGACGCCGCGATCGCCGTCGCGCAGTTCCGCGATGCGCCTGCTGCGGGGTACATCGGGATCGGGCAGGTCCAAGTGGATGTGTTCGTCGGAGCGGACCCGCGCCGCTGCGGTGTCCAGTACCTCCTGGGCCGCAGCAACTTTGGCGTCCAGCGTGGTGCGCATGGCGCCGGCGGCGGCTTGCGCCTTGCTGGCGCGGTTGCCCGCCAGGATGCGCGGGATACCGCCGTGCTGCTGCGTCGCGCGGCCGGTGCGTTCGCGCCGGGCCAGCTTGGTCTCGGCCTCGATGCGTTGGCGTTTCTCGACTTTCAACGCCTGCTCGGCGGTCCGGGCCGCCTGGGTCGCGGCCGCCTGCTGTTGCTCGACGTGTTCGCGCCACGCGCTATAGGGGCCGCCGAACACTTCCAGTGTCGCACTGTGCAATTCGGCGGTGGCGTCCATGTGCTCGAGCAGTTCGAGATCGTGACTGACCACCACGAGGGTGCCCGGCCACGTGTCGACGAACGCGGTGAGCTGGGCGCGAGTTTCGCGATCGAGGTTGTTGGTCGGCTCGTCGAGCAGCGTGATCGGCTTGCGTTGCACGCGCAGGCCGGTGATCGCGACGAGGACCGCCTGGCCGCCGGAGATCGCACCGACGGTGCGATCGAGATCGGCTGCGCCGAAACCTATTTCGTGGAGCGCCTGGTCGGCCCGGGCCTCGATGTCCCAGTCGTCGCCGACGGTCTCGAAATGCGCGGCGTCGCCCTCGCCCGACTCGATGGCGCGCAGTGCGGCCAGTTCGTCCGCGATGCCGAGCAGTTCGGCGATGGTGGCGTCGCGCCCGAGGGTGAGGGTTTGCGGTAGGTACCCGACGTCGCCGGTGGTTTCGATGCGTCCGGACGTCGGGGTGAGTTCTCCGGCGATCAGGCGCAACAGGGTCGACTTGCCTGCGCCGTTACGGCCGACCAAGCCGGTGCGACCGGTGGTGAAGGCGCCGTCGACGCCGGCGAGGGCGACGGAGCCGTCCGGCCATTCGAAGGTCAGTTGGTGCAGGGCGATTGCCGAGGTGATGGACATGCGTCAGTGGCTCTTCCTGCTCGCGAGCGAGCGGCAGCGAGGTGAGAACAGATTCCTGTGGCTGCCGGCGAAGGGCGCGGCCGTACTCGAACGAGCACGGAAATGAGGGCGCCGCCTTCGACCGGGCGGCTAGCGTCTGTCGACCTCGATGAGCACGTGTTCACACTATCAGTCGGGGTCAGCCGCCCGAGCGACGCTTCCGGCGCGGCTGCGCAGGCAGCGGGGTGGCGGATGGTTGCATGGCGGCCATGGACCCAGCGGTGCGTGCCGACCGGGCACAGAAGACGTGGTTGTTTCCCTCGACCTATACGATCCTCGCCGGTGTCGCAGTGCTGGTGTGGCTCGCGGCGTTCGTGATTCCGCCGGGGGCTTACGACACCGATGCGCGCGGCCGTCCGATCGCGGGCACCTATCACCGCGTCGACGAGGCCAAGGGGTTCGGCGAGCGGTTGCGGGAGCTGTTCCTCGCGCCGGTCAGCGGTCTCTACGGCATTCAGGACGACAGGTCGGGGCAGGTCGGTCCGGACCTGACCGGTCACCTCTACGGCGCGGCGGCGGTCTTCCTGTTCGTGCTGGCGGTCGGCGCGTTCATCACCGTCGCCTTCGCGACCGGCGCCCTCGACAGCGGGATCGGGCGCCTGGCCCATCGGTTGCGTGACCGGTCCGCACTGCTGATCGTCGGCATCATGCTGGTCTTCGCGATCGCGGGCACGGTCGAGGGCTTCGCGGAGGAAACGCTCGGCTGCTACGCAGTGCTGGTGCCGCTGCTGCTGGCACTGGGCTATGACCGGATGACGGCGGTGGGCACGATCATCTGCGGCGCCGGTGTCGGCATGCTGTGTTCGACGGTGAATCCGTTCGCCACCGGCACGGCGTCCGCGGCGGCCGGCGTGCCCCTCGGCGAGGGGATCGGACTCCGGCTCGCGATGCTGGCGGTACTCACCGCCGTCACCGTCGGTTACGTGCTCCGGTACGCGGAGCGGGTCAGACGCGATCCGGCGAAGTCCTGGTCCGGTTGGCAACCCGGCGACCGCGAGGTATCGGCCGACGATCATCGCCCCGATCCCATGACCCGGCGTCAGCAAGCGGTGCTCTGGTTGGTGGCAGCGACTTTCGTGTTCATGATCTTCGCGATCATCCCGTGGGCGGAGGTGATCGACGGGCCCGGCGCCGAGCGCTACGGCTGGCAATTGGGTTGGTACTTCCCCGAACTCACCGCGCTGTTCCTGCTGGGCGCGGTGGTGGTGGGACTGGTCGGCGGGCTGGGGGAGAACAGGGTGTCCGAGGCCATCGGCAAGGGCTTCGGTGATTTCGTCGGCGCCGGCCTGGTGATCGTGCTGGCACGCGGCGTGACCGTCATCATGAACAACACCGAAATCACCAGCACCGCATTGCATTCCCTGGAGGGCCTGGTAACCGGTACGTCATCGATGGCGTTCGCGGTCACGGTGTTTCTGGTGAACGTCCCGCTCGGCTTCCTGATCCCGTCCAGCTCCGGGCATGCCACCCTGGTCATGCCGATCATGGCGCCACTCGCCGATTTCGCGAATGTGCCACGCTCCCTTGTGGTCACCGCGTGGCAGTCGGCGTCGGGCTGGGCCAATCTCGTCACCCCGACCACGGCGGTGGTGACCGGCGGTCTCGCCCTGGCGAAGGTGCGCTACGACCGCTATGTGCGCTTCGTGGCCCCGCTGCTCGGCCTCTTGGGCGTGTTGATCTGTGGGTTCCTCGCGCTCGGCGCCTTGCTCCGGTAGTCGGCGGCCGAGGGGAGCAGCAAGGGGGTGGCGAGCAGCAGTACGCCGGAGATCGTGATCGCGGTGTGCGGGCTGGTACAGGTGGCGAGCACGCCCCAGAGCACCATCAGGGCTGCCTGCAGCATTTTCGCGCAGGCGTTCCAGGTGCTGAGCACGCGGGCCGCGTGGTCCCGGGGTGTACGCCGCAGGCGGACGGTCGCTTGGACCGGATTGAAGACACCCATACACGCGATCAAGAGGGCTTCGACGCCGATCACGGTGAGCAGTCCGGGAATTCCCGGCCCGACGGTGGCGAGGCCGAGCGGGAAGACCGCGCGCAACCAGCCGGAGACGAGCATGACCCGCTGTCCGCCGTAGCGGAGCACCAGGCGGGCCGACAGGCGCGCGCCGACGAAACCGCCGAGCGCCGGAACCCCGAAGGCGAGACCGTATTGCCAAGCAGGGAAATGATATTCGCCGAGCAACAGGACCGACAGCAGCGGGACGCCTGCCATGATCAAGCCGCTGACCGAAATCGAGTTGAGGAACAAGCGCAGAAGGACCCGGTCCCGGCGGATGTATCGCCAGCCGTCGAGCAGGCCGATTCCGGGTGGCGCGGCGGACTCGGAGCGCGGCGTGGCGATATCGTCGCCGCGGATCCGGCGCACGGCGCACGCGGACAGCAGGAAGCTGACCGCGTCGGCGGTGATCGTGACGACCGGGCCGAACACCCCGATCAGTGCACCACCCAGCGGCGGTCCGACCGCGGTCGCCACCCAGCTCGTCCCTTCGAATCTGCCACTGGCGACGAGCAATTCGTCGCTGTGCAGCAGAAGTTTCAGATACGCCCCGGAGGCGGCGGCGAAGGCGAGGCTCGCGGTGCCGGAGGCCACCGATACGACCAGCAGTTGTCCGTAGGTCAGCGCGCCGAGGGCATACGCGACCGGCACACTGGCCAGCGCGCCGAACCGGACCAGGTCCATCGCGATCAGCACCGGCCGCTTGGTCCGATGCTCGACCCACGGCCCGAGCCCGAACGCGATGGTCGCCGCGACGGCGAGCCCGGCCGCCTCCAGCATCGACACGGCGAAGGCCGAGGCGTCGAGTACCCGCACCGCGAGCAGAGGAAAAGCGCCGAACGCCAGCCAGGTGCCATAGGTGCTGACCGCGTAGGCCGACCAGAGCCAACCGAAATCGCGTCCCAACCCTGCGTGCATCTCACTCCCTGGACAACCGGCCCTCGTCTCTGGGATCACAGCAGCCGGGGCAGCGGCGGATCAAACAACCGGCGCTTCGGCGAGCCACAACCGATAGTTGTGTGCTCGTAGGGTGGGGGCATGGATACCGAAGCGGTCCGATCGTTCGTCCGCGCCGCTGAGCTCGGCCAACTTCAGCAGGCGGCCGAGGAACTCGGCGTGACGCAGCAGGCCGTGTCCAAGCGCATCGCCGCGCTGGAGCGTGCACTCGACGTCCGGCTGTTCACCCGGACCGCGCGCGGCGTCGAGCTGACCCTCGACGGTCAAGCCTTCCTCCCGCACGCGCGCACCATCGTCACGAGCGTCGACCGGGCGGTGGCCGCGATCGAACCGGGATCGCGCGCGCTGCGGATCGATGTGCTCGGTCTGCGTTCGGCACAAGCCGTTGTCCTGCACGACTATTGGCGCGCACATCCCGAAATCGCCTTGGACGTGGTGACGCTCAAGGTCGACGACCCGCGCGTCGCGGTAGCCGCCGTGCGGGCGGGGGAGATCGACGCCACGTTTCGTTCGGTCACCGATGCCGCGACGCTGCCGGACGACGTGCGGATGATCCACGCCTTCGATTCGCCGCTGGAACTGCTTGCCGGACCGCGCCATCCGCTCGCCGCCGCACGCACGCTGACCCCGGCCCAGTTGCGCAGGCACCGGATCTGGGTGCCGGGCATCGCGGCGGGCAGCGAATGGGCGGAGTTCTACGATCAACTCGCCACGCATTTCGATCTGCGCATCGATGCCGCCGGGCCGAATTTCGGCAACGAGGTACTGCTCGACATTCTGGCGGATTCGGCGGACGTGGCGACCCTGGTCGGCGCGCGGGACCGCTACCTCTGGCCCGCGCACTACGATCTGCGCCGCATCCCGCTCACAAATCCCGCCCTGGCCTATCCGCTGTCGCTCATCTTCGCCGCGGCGTGTCCGCATCCGGGACTGCGCGGCGTCATCGACCACGTCGGCGGTCTGCCAAAGGTCCCCTCGGACGCTTGGCGCCCGACCTGGGCGGTGCGGTGACACGCGGAACCACACCGATTATTTCCGGTGCGCCACGGCGTCTACTCGAGTGGACACCACGAGTAGGAGGCGCGATGACCGCTACGCAGGATCCGCAACCATCGGACATCCCGGACGGTCGGGATACCGCGCTCGACCGGCTCGAATCGCTGGTCGGCCGGTGGCAGGTGGAGGCGTCGTTCGCGGCGGGGTTCTTCGGTCCGGGCACTCCGGCCGTCAAAGACCGCAGCGGCACGACGACCTTCGAATGGATGAAGACCAAGCAGTTCCTGGTCGAGCGCTCGGTCATCGACAATCCGATGGCGCCGGACGCGATCGTGATCATCGGGCTCGACCGGGACGGGTCGTTCGTCCGGCATCACTACGATTCGCGCGGTGTCAGCCGCACCTATCAGATGCGCCTGGATGCCGGCGTGCTGCACGTGTGGCGCATGGAACCCGGCTTCTCCCAACGCTATTCGGGCACCTTCAGTGCCGACGGGAATCAGATCACCGGCGCCTGGGAGAAGTCGGCCGACGGTGTCGCGTGGGAGCACGACTTCGATCTCACGTACTTCCGGATCGGCGACTGACCTGGGGAGCGAGATGCGAAAGAATAATTGCGCAAATTTCCTTTCGTATCTAGCCTGGGTGGTATGCCCGATGCTTCGCCGCCGACCATCACCGACCTCGATGCGCTGAAGGTCTTCACGCATCCGTTGCGGATCGCGCTGTATCGCGCGCTGCGCGCCGCCGGGTCCGCGACCGCGTCGCAACTGGCCGAACAGGTGGACGAGGCCGTCTCGCTCGTCAGCTACCACCTGCGGAAGCTGGCGGCGCACGGATTCGTCGTGGCGGCACCGGAACTGGGGACCGACGGCCGCGAGCACTGGTGGAAACCGGTGTCGGACAAGGGCTGGAGCTTTCGCAGCTCGGACTTTCTCGCCGATCCCGAGGGCGCGATGGTCGTCGGGCAGGTCACCCGGCAGCTGCTGGCCGACCGCAGCGAACGGTACCGCGCGTATCTCGATCAGCAGTCGGCATGGCCGAAGTCCTGGACAGACGCGGCCTTCAGCGCCGAGTACTCGCCGCGGCTGACCTGGGCCGAGCTGGCCGAGCTGGAGGCGGAGCTCACCGCCGTGGTCCGCCGCTGGCAGGAGCGCGGCGAAGCGGCGGTCGCGGCGGGCGAGGTCGACGGTCGCGAGCACGTCGCGGTGCAGCTGTACGGGTTTCCGTCCCGGCCGTGAGTACCGGAGCCGTTCGGACGGAAACGGCGGCGCCGCCGGCGCATCGGGATGCGAACGTGCTGCGCTGGCTCGGCGCGTTCGTCTGCTCGCTGTTGGGGGACAGCGTGTATTTTCTCGCGCTGTCCTGGGCGGCGATTCAGGTCGGTTCGCCTGCGCAGGCCGGGCTGGTGCTGGCGGTGGCGGCGGTGCCCAGGGTGGTGCTCATGCTCGGCGGGGGAGTGATCGCCGACCGGTTCGGGCCGCGAAAGGTGTTGATCGGCAGCGATCTGACGCGCTGCCTGGTGATTCTGGGCGCGGCGGGTGTGCTGGCGGTCGCGACACCCGGCGTCTGGCTGCTCGCCTTGGTCGCGCTGGTGTTCGGCGTGATCGACGCGCTGTTCCTGCCCGCGGTCGGCGCGCTGCCGCCACGGATCGCGAAGCCGGACCAGCTGGCTCGGGTGCAGGGGCTGCGCGGGCTGGCTTCTCGCGCCGCGCTGATCGGCGGCTCCCCGCTCGGCGGACTGGCGCTGGCGACCGGCGGTCCGTCGCTCGCATTCGTCACTGCCGCACTGTTGTTCGCGGTGTCGCTACCACTGCTGATCGCCGTCCGGATCGCGCCGCTCCCGGATGACGGCGCGGCCGAGCAGCACAGCACCGCGTGGGCGGATCTGGTCGACGGCGTGCGCTACATCCGCCGCGACCCGGTGCTGGCGCCGCTGGTCGTCGTGCTCGCCGTGGGTGAGCTGGGCTTCACCGGCCCGCTGAATATCGGCGTCACCCTGCTCGCCGATGAACGGGGTTGGGGCGCGACAGGGCTCGGCTGGATCATCGGCGGGTTCGGCGTGGGTGCGGCCGGCGCGTCGCTGTTGCTCGCGGTCGGCGGGCGGGTACCTCGGGCCGGCCTGGTGCAGCCGGTGTGCCTGGCGCTCGGTGCGGTCGCGATCGGCGCGCTGGCCTATGCCCCCGCCCTGCCGGTGGCGGCGGGTCTCGGCATCGCCATCGGACTCACCGCGGGACTCAGCGGCGCGTTGTGCGCGGCGCTCATCCAAACCACCACCGTCCCAGCCTATCTCGGTCGGGTGACCGCGGCGGCCAGCCTGGTCACACTCGGCTTCGCGCCCCTCGTCTATCCGGTGGTCGGCGCGGGGATCGCGGCTTGGGGAACCCGTCCGGTATTCGTCGTCAGCTCCGCCATAGTCGCCCTCGGCGCACTCCTGGGCTTCCGCGCTACCACCCTCCGGCGCGCCGAACTGCCCTGACCCGCAAGACGGCCGACGGAGGTGCGCAGCCGGAATGGTATGGCTCACGGCCTCGTGGTCGGATCGATCAGGTACGCGATCTCGCGGCGGACGGTGGCGGGGTCGTTGAGGTAGGCGGTGTGGCCGAAGCCGTCCCAGGTCACCAGGAACGAGTCCCGGATCTGGCGCACCATCGCCGCGCCCCACTGCTGCGGGGTGGCAGGATCGTGCGTGCCCGCCACGATCATGATCGGCGCCGCGCCGCGCACCTCGACCGGACCCGTCGGATTGGCGGCGACGATCGGCCAGCCGAGACATCCGGCTTGTACGTCCGCACCCTCGACATAGCCGCGGGTGATCGGTGCTTCGCCGCGGGCGGTGGCGAGGCGCGCCGCGAAATCGGCGAAATCGCGGATATCGGAGGGGAAGTCGTGACACATGATCGCGCGATACGCGGCTTTGTCGGAGCCCGCCGCGGTGAGCGCACCGAGGGCGGCGGCGTCGGGCGCGGGCGAGATCGCCGCAGCGATGGCCTCGGCGAGCTCGGTCCACCCGGTCCGCATGGTCAGCATCGCGTAGGTGCCCATGCCGATCTGTTCGGCCGTGACTCCGTCGGGATCGTCCTTGGCGGGCACCGGTTGCCGTGTGGCGCGGTCGAGCAGGTCACGATAGTCCGCCCGGATATCGCGTCCCTGCAATGGGCAGGTGGTATCCGCGCGGCACCACTCGGCGAAACCGGCGAAAGAGTCTTCGGCACTGCGTGTTTCATCGAGGAAGAATTGACCGGCGGGGGTAGCGTGATCGACCGGTCCGTCGAGCACCGCGGCGCGGATTCGGTCGGGATAGAGTCGAGCGTAGGTGGCGCCGAGCAGAGTGCCGTAGGACAGCCCGAGCCAGCTGAGCTGCTCCTCGCCGAGCACGCGGCGCACGGCCTCGATATCCCGTGCCGCGCTGACCGAATCGACATGCTCGAGCAGCGGGCCGGTCGCCTTCCGGCACTCGGTGCCGACCTTGCGGTTGTAGGCGGATAAAGCCTCGAATTCGGCAGCGGTGGAGGGGAATTGGGTGACCTCCTGGCTGACCGGTGGTATCGGGCAGGTGATGGCCGGGCGGCTCTCGCCCACGCCGCGCGGATCGAGTCCGATGAGATCGAATCGATCGCGCAGGTCGTCCGAGAAGGCGATATGGGGAAAGTCTCGTACACCCAGTACGGGCGCACCACCGGGCCCGCCGGGATTGAAGAACAGCGGCCCGATCCGCTGTTCCGGCTTGCGGGCGCGCTGACGCGTCAGCGACAACGTGATCCGCTCCCCGTCCGGCGCCGCCCAATCCAGCGGCACCGGCAATGTCGCGCATTCGGCCCCGTGCTGTCCGCATGGTTGCCAGGCCGGTGCCTCGAGGTGAACGCCTGCCACGGGGTCCGGTGGCTCGCTCGCACGGTCTCCGGCACAGCCACCGGCCGGCACCGCCGCGAGCAGCAGCACGACCGCGAGCGCTCTGGCTCCACCCCACATAGTCATGCCGCTCAGACTAGAGCGGCGGGTCGGTTTCCATGAGTTCGAGCAGGCGCTCGCGCACCGGGGTCGGGCGGGCGAAGAGGTAATCGTGGCCGCCCGGCCAGGTTTCGACCGTGCAGCTGCGAGTGGTGAGTTTCGACCAGGCCGTGAGCGCGCCCGCGGACATGAGGTCGTGGTCGCCGAGCCATGCGGTGATGGGGCAGTCCAGCACCGGTTCGGTGGGGACGGGCAATTCCGCGGACAACGCCAGATCCGCATACCAGCGGCGGGTCAAACCCTCCCGGAATTCCGCGGGGAGCGCGTGCCAATCGGTCACTTCCAGACCGCTGAGCGCGGCCAGCTGGGCGAGGTCGATGTCATCGATCCGGCCGTTCGGGAACACCCGGGAGAAGCGGCTCTCGCTGGGGTCCGGCCGATACGAGCTGACGATCAGCCGTCGCACCTCGCGGTGCGGGGCCAGCCAGGTCGCGATATGCGTACCGATCAAGCTGCCCATGCTGTGGCCCAGCACGTGATACGGCACCTCCGGCAGCGCGGCCAAGGCGTGTGTGAACTGCTCGCGAACGTCCTCGAGCGTCCACTCGGGCGATTCCTCGTAGCGGTCTTCGCGCCCCGGCGGCTGCACCAGCAGCAGATCGATATGCGGTGGCAGCCATTGTGTCCAAGTCCAATACGCGCCGGCGGCGCCACCTGCGGGCGGCACGCACACGAGGCAGGCGGTGCCCGGCTGCGCATCGGACACGACATGCTGCAGCCAGGGTGACGGATGCTGCACTGTTCGCTGACCCATTACCGGTTACCTCAGATCCTGCGATTGGCCGGCAGCACGAACCGCCGGAAGACGAGTTCACGAAGCACGTCGTCGCCGGCTTCGACGATGGTCACCGCTCTGATATCGCGCAGGTACTTGGCGATGGGCAGTTCGGTGGTATAGCCGAGGCCGCCGAACATCTCCGAGCCGACCGTGGCCACCTGCCAGCCGGTCTGGCCGCAGAACATCTTGGCGGTCAGGGCCGACCGCAGCGCACCGCGCTGGAGGAATTCCGCGGCCGGGTCCGCGGTCGCCATGATGGCGTCGTATTCGGTTGCCGCGGCCAGGCATTGGTTGCGCATGACATCGATCTGCATTTCCATCTGCCCGAGTTTGCTCGCGAACACCGCGTTCTCGATGAGGGTGCGGCCGCCCAGCGGTTTGGTCATCGCGTAATCCAGGCAGATATCGCGGATCCGCCTGGCCACGCCGAGCGCGATGGTCCCGATCAGGATCCGGCTCGAGTTCAAGCCGACCTCGATGATCTTGAGCCCCGGCCCGTTCAACACATTGCCGCTCGGCACGACGCAGTCGGTGAACGACACCTGGTAGGTGCCCGCCGACCGGAGACCGATCATGTCCCAGCGTTTGACCACCTGGGCTCCCGGCGTGTCACGGGGCACGAGCACCGCGTGGTAGGTCGCGCCCTTCTTGTCCCCGGCCGACCTGGCGAACACGACGAGGTAATCGGCGAAGCCGGAATTGGTGGAGAACATCTTCTCGCCGTTGAGCACCACGTCGTCGCCGCGCCTGGTGAGCGTAGTGGCGAGATTGATCAGTTCGCTGCCCGCCGCCTGCTCGCTGCCCAGCGCGGCCGAGTAGCCGCCCTCGCGGGTCATCGCCGTGAGGAAGCGCTCTTTGAGTTCCGGTGACGCGTACAGCGAAACCATCGAGCTGCTGAGGATGGAGATCAGCAGGGTGAAGGCCGAGCCCGCGTCAGCGTAGGCGAGCTCGGAGACGAGGTCGATGCTGTCGGCGAGGCCGAGGCCGGCGCCACCGTATTCGGTGGGCAGCCACCAGTTCAACAGTCCCATCTTGTGCAGGGGTTCGTACAGCGCGAGAGGCGGTTCCGCGCCGGAATCGAATTCGGCGTCGTGGCCGAGCAAGGTGGTCCGCGCGAACTCGCGGACGGCCTGCAACGCTTGCGCCGGTGACGGCGGCCGGTCGTCAGGATGCACCGATCAGTCCTTTCCGGATACTGGCGGGGGAAACGCGCGACGGAACGTAAAGGCCTCCTGCGTAGGGCCTTTCGCGTTGAGCAGGTCCAGCCTGGCCATGCTTTCGCCGACGTCGGGCAGGCTGCCGACGGGCACCCACCACAGCACCGACGGAGCACCGCGTGGCGGCTTGAACCATTTCCGGCGGATGCGCAGGGAACCGGCATGCTCGCCTCGATAGGTGAACTCCCGCAACGTCGCCATGTCCTCCCACACCGAAATATTCAGCATGTAGGGGTCTTCGGGGAGATCGAACAGCGACTCGAGCCGGAAAACGAAACCCGGTGCGGCGCGGGCCATCGCGTCGATCTTCAACGCGAGCTCGTGGAAGTCGGCGAGCGTCTCGGACTTCAGCGAGTCGACGGCGTAGAGGATGTTCGCCTGCGCTAGGTGGTATTCACCACTCATCGTGTCGAGGCCTCCTGTGCGGCGGGCAGGTGGCCCGTCTCGATGAAATAGTCGATGGTCGCGGCGAGTGTCGCGGCGCTCGCGGGCGGACCGGATACGCCGATCGCGGTGAGCGCCGCCCGGGTCGCGGTGGACTCGAATGACCGGCCGTGGACGGGCTGTTCGAAGGCGATCTCCGAGAAGGCTTGCAGCACCGGATGGGCGGCATTGTCGGGATCGGCGCCGATCATGTCCGCCCACAGTCCTGCGGGGAGTTCGGCCAGCGGGTAGCCACGGGCGGCGAGCGCGGCGATGATCGATGCGAACGGCACCGGCTCCGGGTTGGACAGGTGGAAGGTCGCACCGGTCGCTCCGCCGTCGCAGGCCAGGGCGGCAACGGCTTTCGCCGCGTAGTCGACGGGGATGATGTCGCCGGCCAGTTCGGTCGTGGGCGCGACGCCCGCCTGGACGCAACCTTGTACGACGCGCCAGAGCAGATCTGTCGGCGGCAGCCGGTAAATCGAGACGGGCAGTCCACGTTCGCGTGCGCGGACGGCCATTTCCTCCGCGATCAACCCGGCCTGCGCGTGCTCGCTCGTCAGCGCGTCCGATGGGCCGATCGGCGCGTCCTCGGTGCGCGCGGACCCGGCGGCGTCCTGCGGTCCGAAGACGGCGAACGTGGACAGCTGATGCACCGGGACCGTCCGGTGGCGGGCGGCCAGGCGCAGGACGGCTGCCATCCCGTCCGCCGGTGCGGCTCCTTCCACGACTGCGGCACAATGGAATACGCCGTCCACGGTGCGGGCCAGCACGTCGAACTCCGCCTCGGTCAGGCCGAGATGGGCGTCGTCGAGCGTGCCGGGCACCACGATCAGGCGTTCGGCTGTCGCGTCGTCCCACAGCCGGTAGCCGCGCATCGCGTCCCGCAGCTGTGTCACGCCCTGCGGCGCGTTCGGCGACTCGACCAGGCAGTGCACGGTCGCCGAGGTCCGGTCGAGCAGCTCACGGACCAGGAAGCTGCCGGCGAATCCGGTTGCGCCCGTGACGAAGAGGTGCGCGGCGGTGGCCAGTGCGACCGGACCGGAAGTTGCGGCGGGCACGATATCGTCGGGCAGCCGCACCTGATCCGGTGCGGGTTCTCGAGCCGCGGTGGACTCGTCGTCGCCGGTCAGGATCGTGGCGATCCGCGCGGCGAGGCCGGTCGGTGTCGGCGTCTGGAAGACGGCGTTCGCGGACAGGTGCCCGGTGAGTCCGAGCTGATGCACCAGCCGATTTCGTAGTTCGAGCGAGGCGAGCGAATCGAAACCCAGCGACATCAGCGGCAGATCGGCGGCGACCTCGTCGGCCGAGGCCAGATTGGCGACCTCGGCGGCGTGCCGGGTGACGATCCGAACCAGTTCGTCTCGGCGTTGTGCCGCGGGCAAGCCGATCAGATGAGCACGCAACCGTTCGCGTTCGCGGGCCGTGTCATCCACCTTGGGTGCGCTCGTGGCCGGGCGGACCCGGGGCGCGGCCCGGACCATATCCCGCAGCATCGCCGGAATGAGCTGTACGTCAGCGGATCTGGTCAACTGAATCCGGCAGGGAATGGCGAGCGGCCGGTCCGCGGCGCGAGCCGCGTCGAAGAGCGCGCAGCCGTCCGCGGCGTCGAGGGGGAGCAGTCCCCACCGGCTCAGGCGGGCGTGGTCTACTTCCGACAGACCCTCGGTCATGCCCGCGTCGCTCGCCCACGGTCCCCACGCCAGCGAGATGCCCGGCAGTCCGTGCGCGCGGCGGTGCTGCACGAGCGCGTCCAGGAAGGCGTTGCCCGCCGCGTAATTGGCCTGTCCCGGCGTGCCGAGCACACCCGCCACCGAGGAGTAGGTCAGGAAGCCGGACAACTCGAGCTTCTCGGTGAGCAGATGCAGGTTCATCGCGCCGTCCACCTTGGCGCGCAGGACGCGCTCGAGCTGGGCATCGGTGAGCGTCTCGACGGTGCCGTCGTCGAGCACCCCGGCCGCGTGGATCACCGCGCCGAGCGGCCGATCGTCGGGCAGCGAGCGCAACAGGGCCGCAGCGGCCGCGTAGTCGGCGATATCGCACGCCGCCACCCGCACCTCGGCGCCGAGTGCGGTCAGTTCGGCGACGAGTTCGGCTGCGCCGGGCGATGTTTCGCCGCGTCGGCTGACCAGGAGCAGGTGCCGGACGTGCTGTGCGGTCGCGAGGTGGCGCGCGAGCAGCCCGCCGAGTCCGCCGGTGCCGCCGGTGATCAGCACCGTCTGGTCCGGATCCGCCAGTGGAGGCGCGGTGGCCTCGGTGCGCAACGGGCCGATCCGCGGCGTGCTGAGATGTCCGTCGCGAATCGCGATCTGTTCCTCTGCGGTGCGCAGCGCCGACGGCAGTGCCCGCACCGAGGTGGGTTCGTCATCGAGATCCACCAGGACGAACCGGCCAGGGTACTCGGCCTGCGCGGTCCGGATCAGTCCCCAGACCGCGGCGCTCGCGAGATCGGTGACGTCCTCGTCGGGAGTGGTTCCGACGGCACGATGGGTGATCACCGCGAGCCGTGCCGCCGGGTCGCCGGTGGCCGCGAGCCATGCCCGGATATCGGACAGCACCCGCCGCACGACGTCGAGCGCCGCGCGGGCCACGTCGTCGGGGGTGGTGGCGGGGGCGACGTCGAGCAGCACCGGACCCGAGCCGCCCGCGGCGGTGGCATCGGCGCAGCGACCGAATTCGATTCCCGCATCGGCGAGTTGGTGGCCCAGCGCGTCGCCGAGCACCCACAGCTCGGTGCCGGTTCCGGTATCGGCGGGTGCGGCCAGCGAGGTCCAGCGGACTGTGGACAGTGCCTGGGTCGCACCCTGTAGCAGAGACCCGGCGGGCCGGAAGCTCAGCGTCGCGATCTGGCCGACGGCCTCGCCCGCGTCGTCGGCGAGGTCGACGCGGAATTCGGTGTCGCCCAAGGCAGTGACGCGGGCCCGGACCGCTGCCGCACCGAGCGTGTACAAGCCGACCCCCGTCCAGGTGAACGGCAGGACCGCCGCATGTGTGAGCGTGTTCCGGTCGGCCATGGCGGCGAGACAGCCGTGCAGCACGGCGTCGGTCAAGGCGGGGTGCAGACCGTATTGCTCGGCGTCCGAGGTCATTTCGTCCGGCAGGCGAGATTCGAGGAAGTACTCGTCGCCGCGCCGCCACAATCGGTTCAGGCCGCGGAAGGCGGGACCGTACGTCATACCAGCCTGTGCCGCACGGTCGTAGACGGCGTCCACGTTCATCGGTGCGGCGCCGGTGGGCGGCCACTCGGCGAATCCGTCGGCCGGTGGCTCCCAGGTGGGGGACACCGTGCCGTGCGCATGCCGGGTCCACGCGCCGAGGCCGCCGCGCCGGGAGTACAGGCTGACCCGCCGTCCGCCCGTGTCGTCCACCGCGCCGACGGTGAGCTGGATCTGGACCGGGTCGTCGCCGGGCAGCAGCAGCGGAGCCTCGAGCACCAGTTCGTCCACCCATTCGGCGCCCACCTGTTCGCCTGCCCGCAACGCGAGTTCGACCATCGCGGTACCCGGCAGGATCACCTCGCCGCCGACGGTGTGGTCCGCCAGCCAGGGCTGGCTGTCCAGCGAGAGGCTCGCGGTGAACAGGTGCCCCTCGGTGTCGGCGAGTTGCACGCCCGCACCGATCAGCGGGTGAGCCGGCCGTTCGAGCCCGGCCGCGGCGAGGTCGGCGGGTCCGGTGTGCGGCGCTTCGGTGAGCCAATAGCGCCGGCGCTGGAAGGCATAGGTGGGCAAGGGGATTCGGCGCGGTCGAGTCGGTGCGAAATAGGCGTCCCAGTCGACGGGCACGCCGTACGCGTGCGCCTGTGCGAGGGCGGTGGTCATGCGATCGAGCCCACCGTCGTCGCGGCGCAGGGTGGCGACCACGGCCGCCTCGGCCCGGGTCGCCTCGATGGTGCCTTCGATACCGAAGGCGAGCACCGGGTGCGGGCTGATCTCGACGAAGACGTGATGTCCGGCGGTCAGCAGCTGACGGGTGGCGGTCTCGAATTCGACCGGCCTGCGCAGATTCTGCCACCAGTAGTTCGCGTCGAGTGCGGTGTGCTCGATCGGCGCGCCGGTCACCGTGGAGATCATCGGCACCGATCCGGTGCGCGGCCGCACCCGGGCGAGCGCGTCGAGCAGCTCGGCCTCGATCGGGTCCACGTGACTGCTGTGCGAGGCGTAGTCCGCGTTGATGGTCCGGGTGTGCACGCCCGCGGCCGCGCACTCGGCTTGTAGCTCCGCGATCGCGTCCGGCTCACCACACACCACCGTCGACTCGGGCCCGTTCGCCGCGGCGACGGATAGTCGAGTGCCGAACCGCGCCATGCGTTCCCGTGCCGCGTCCGCGCCCAGGCCGAGCGAAAGCATCGCGCCGGTTCCCGACAGCGGCAGGACCGCTCGGCTGCGTCGCGTCACGATGAGCGCACCGTCGTCCAGTGACAATGCGCCCGCTACGCAGGCCGCGGCGATCTCGCCCTGGGAATGCCCCACTACCGCAGCGGGTTCGACGCCGTAGGTCTGCCACACCCGGGCCAGTGCGACCATCACGGCCCAGAGCACCGGCTGCACGACATCGACCCGATCGAGACTCGGTGCGCCAGCGGCATTGTCGAGAACATCGTGCAACGACCACGGGACGTACCGAGCCAGCGCGTCACCGCATTCGGCCAAGCGCTGTGCGAACACCGGCGACGACTTCAGCAGCGCCGCGGCCATTTCCGGCCACTGTCCGCCCTGTCCGGGAAACACGAACACCGGACGCGGGTCCGGCCAGGCGGTCCCGCGCACTACTTGCGGCGCGGCTTCGTCGCGCGAGAGCGCCGTGAGCCCCGCCAGCAGCTCGGCACGGTCGGCGCCGATCACCACGGCTCGGTGGTCGAACCGAGCGCGGGTGAGCGCCAAGGAGAATCCGATGTCCTCGGGGCGTTCGGCCGACGCGACGGTCAGCAGGGCCGCAGCCTGCTCGGGCAATGCTGCGGCGCTTCGGGCGGTGACCACCCACGGCGTCACCTCGGCCGGTGGGCCACTCGGCACGGTGTCGGCTGTCGCCACCGGAGCTTCCTCGAGGATCACGTGCGCGTTCGTGCCGCTGATGCCGAACGAGGACACTCCGCACCGCCGTACCCGCTCGCCGCGCGGCCACGGCACCGCCTCGGCCAGTGGTCGCACGCCTGCCTCCGCCCAGTCCACATGCCGCGACGGCGTCGTGAAATGCACCAGCGCGGGCAATGTTTCGTGCCGCATCGCCAGCACCATCTTGATCACCCCGGCCACGCCGGCGGCCGCCTGCGGATGACCGATGTTCGATTTCACGCTGCCGACCCACAGCGGCCGCTGCGCCGGACGGCCCGCGCCATAGGCCGCGATGAGCGCGCCGGCTTCGATCGGGTCGCCGAGCGAGGTCCCCGTCCCGTGCGCCTCCACCGCGTCCACGTCGGCAGGCGAGAGATCACAGGCGTGCAGCGCGTCGCGGATCACCCGTTGCTGCGACGGTCCGTTCGGCGCGGTGAGGCCGTTGCTCGCGCCGTCGGAGTTGATCGCCGAGCCGCGCAGCACCGCGAGTATCTCGTGCCCGTTCGCGCGGGCGTCGGACAGTCGCTCCAGCACGAGCATGCCGACGCCTTCGCCCCATCCGGCCCCGTCGGCGTTGTCGGAGAACGGTTTCGAGCGACCGTCGCGTGCCAGCCCGCCCTGCCGGGACATCTCGGTGATCACCCGCGGCCGGCACATCACCGTCGCGCCGCCCGCCAGCGCGAGCGAGCATTCGCCACGACGCAGCGAAGCGGCGGCTGCGTGCAGCGCGACCAGCGACGACGAGCATGCCGTGTCGATGGTGACCGCGGGGCCCTGCAAACCCAGCGTGTAGGCGATCCGGCCGGATGCGACGCTGCCGAGTTCGCCGGTGAGCAGATATCCTTCCGCCTCGTTCGGCGGCGCCTGCAGCGGCAGGCTGTAGTCCTGGTAGATCACGCCGGCGAAAACGCCGGTGCGACTGCCGGCCAATGCGGTCGGATCGATGGCGGCGCGTTCGAGGGATTCCCAAGCGCATTCGAGCAATAGTCGCTGCTGCGGATTGATCGCGGCGGCCTCGCGCGGCGTGATCCCGAAGAACCCGGCGTCGAAAAGCGCCGCGTCTTGCAGGAATCCGCCTTCGCGCACGTAGGTGGTGCCGGGGTGATCCGGATCGGGGTGGTAGAGGGCATCGGTGTCCCAACCGCGGTCGGTCGGGAACGGCGCGATCGCGTCACCGTCGGCGGCCAGCAGATCCCAGAGATCCTCCGGCGAGCGTACGCCGCCGGGAAAGCGACACGCCATGCCGATGATCGCGATCGGCTCGCTGATCCGCGCTTTCAGCCGCTCGTTCTCCTTCAGCGACTCGCGCAGCGCCTCGACCAGTTCGTCAACCGATGTGTTCACCGTGCCTCCTTACCGAGCGCCAGCCGCACCAGCTCGGCGCCGTCCATATCGTCGAATTCGCGCGAACCGCGGGCGGTGGGCGCCTGGGCGGCGGCACGGGCTGGGTCGTCGCTGGGGTCCTCGCCGAGTCCGGCGAGGTGGTCGGCGAGCGCACGCGGCGAGGGGTAGTCGTAGATGAGGGTGGTCGGCAGGCGCAGCCCCAGCGTGGCGTTCAGCCGGTTGCGCAACTCCACGCTGGTCATGGACTCGAAGCCGAGCGCCTTGAACGACAGGTCGGCGCGCACCTCGGCCGCGGTGTCCAGGCCGAGCACCGCGGCGATCTCGCGCGCCACCAGCTCCCGGATATCGCGCGGGGTGGTGGACGGCGCGGGCGGTTCCGGATCGGTGATCGCCACCGGCACTGCCTCGGCGGCCAGCACTCCAGGTGCGTCGAGCCAGTAGCGCTGGCGTTGGAAGGCATAGGTGGGCAAGGTGATTCGGCGCGGTCGAGCCGGCGCGAAATATGTGCGCCAGTCGACGGCGACGCCGTGGGCCTCGGCTCGAGCCAGGGACATCGTCATCCGGTCCAGGCCGCCGTCGTCGCGGCGCAGCGTGGCGATCACCGCGGCGTCGGCCCCGGCGGCCTCGATGGTGCCCTCGAGGCCGAAGGCGAGGACCGGGTGCGGGCTGATCTCGATGAAGACGTGGTGTCCGGCCGCGAGCAGACTGCGGGTGGCGGCCTCGAACTGAACCGGCCTGCGCAGGTTTTGCCACCAGTACTCGGCATCGAGCGCTTCGTGCCGGATCGGCGCGCCGCTTACCGTCGAGTACATCGGCACCGTTGCTGCGCGCGGCCGCACCGGTGCGAGTGTTTCGCGCAGTTCGCGCTCGACGGGGTCGACGTGGCTGCTGTGCGAGGCGTAGTCCGCGTTGATCGGACGGGCGCGGATATCGTCGCTTTCGCATTCGGCCTGCAATTGCGCGATCGCCGCGGGCTCGCCGCACACCGCCACCGATTCCGGACCGTTGATCGCGGCGATGTCGAGCCGAGTTCCCCACCGTGCCATTCGCTTTCGCGCCGCCTCGACCCCGAGTCCGAGTGAGAGCATCGCGCCGGTCCCGGACAGCGCCAGCACCACCTGACTGCGGCGCGCGACCACCCTGGCCCCGTCGTCGAGGCTGAGCGCACCCGCGACGCAGGCGGCGGCGATCTCGCCCTGCGAATGTCCCACCACCGCAGCGGGTTCGACGCCGTAGCCCTGCCACACCCGGGCCAGGGCGACCATCACCGCCCATAGCACCGGCTGTACGACGTCGACGCGGTCGAGGCTCGGCGCGCCCGCGACCCCGTCGAGAACATCCGACAGTGACCAAGGCAGATAGGGCCGCAGCGCCGCGGCGCAGTCGGCCAGGTGCTCCGCGAACTCCGGCGACGATTTCGCCAGTGCGGTCGCCATTCCCGGCCACTGTCCGCCCTGCCCCGGAAAGACGAAGACCGGTCGCGGATCCGACCATGCCGTGCCCCGCACCACGTGCGGCGCCGGAGTGCCGCGTACCACCGCTTCGAGGCCCGACACCAGCTCCGCCCGGTCGGTACCGACGATCACTGCCCGATGATCGAAGCGAGACCGCGTGACGGCCAGCGAATACCCGATGTCGGCCGGCCGCTCGATTTCGGCGGTCGCCAGCAACCGCGCCGCCTGCGCACGCAGGGCTGCCTCGCTGCGGGCCGAGATCACCCACCCCAGCACGTCCGCCGGTGCGGGCGCGGCGGGGTCGGTCGTCTCGAATTCCGGTGCCTCCTCGACGATCACGTGCGCGTTGGTGCCGGCCACGCCGAAGGAGGACACCCCGCAACGGCGCGGGCGGTCACCGCGCGGCCACGGCTCGGTCTCGGCGAGCGGCAGCACCGCGGCCGCCGCCCAGTCCACCTCCGGCGACGGCGTGCCGAAATGCACCAGGCCGGGCAGCGTTTCGTGCTGCAGTGCCAGGACCGACTTGATCAGCCCGGCCACGCCCGCGGCGGCTTGGGCATGGCCGATATTGGATTTCACACTCCCGACCCGCAACGGCCGGTCCCGTGCCCGATCGACACCGTAGGTCGCGACCAAGGCGGTGGCCTCGGCCCGGTCACCGGCTCTGGTGCCGGAGCCGTGCGCCTCGACGGCATCCACCTCGGCAGCCGTCAGTCCGGCGTCGGCCAGCGCCCGGATGATCAACTGTTGCTGGGCTGTGGCGCTCGGCGCGGTCAGACCAGCGCTCGCGCCGTCGGAATTGACCGCGGTGCCGCGGATCACCGCCAGCACCCGGTGCCCGTTCGCCTGCGCGTCCGACAGTCGGGCCAGCATGATCATGCCCGCGCCTTCGGACCAGACCGTGCCGTCCGCGTCGGCGGCGAACGGTTTCGCCCGGCCATCTGGGGCGAGCCCCTGCTGCCTGGTGAATTCGGTGAAGAACCCCGGCGTCGGCATGACGGAGACGCCGCCCGCCAGTGCGCGGTCACACTCGCGGGCGCGAAGCGCTTGTACTGCAAGGTGAATGGCGACCAGCGAACCGGACGAGGCGGTATCGATGGTGATCGCGGGACCGGTGACGCCGAGCGTGTAGGCGATCCGGCCGCTGAGCGCGGCGGCTATGGTCCCGGTCAGCATCAGCCCGGCGGCGCCCTCCGGCGCCAGATGCAGCGGCGGTCCGTACGCGGTGGACAGCTGTGCCGCGTACACGCCGGTAGCGGTGTCGCGCAGCGAGCGCGGGTCGAGCATGGCGTGTTCGCAAGCCTCCCAAGCGACTTCGAGCAGGAGCCGCTGTTCGGGGTGCATCGCGGTCGCCTCGCGGGGGGAGACGCCGAAGAATGCCGCGTCGAATGCGGCGGCGTCGAGGAAGCCGCCGCGATGCACCGCACTGGCCCCGGCGCGGGCGGGATCGGCGCGGAGGCGGTCGAGATCCCAGCCGCGGTCGGCCGGGAAATCGGTGACGGCCGTCGCACCGGCGGACAGCAGATCCCAGAATGCTTGCGGAGAACTCGAATTGCCGGGATACCGGCAGGCCATACCGAGGATGGCGATCGGTTCCGCTGCCGTTTCGGGTGTCGTGAACGCGGACATATTCCCCCTCGCCAAAGGCGGCCGCGGCGGCCGCCGAGTAGATCGGTGTCGAATTCGTCGAATCGGTGCCGTTACGGCGTGATGATGACTTTCAGTCCGGTGCGGCGCTGCGCGTCGGCGAACGCGGCGGGCGCCTCGGTGAGCGGGACCCGCGACGACACGAGCGGGTCGAGTGCGATGACGCCGCGCGCCGCCAGATCGATCGCGCGCGGGTGAGTTTCGTTGCTGCGCCGCACCATTGCGATCGTCAGCTCTTTGCCGCGGGCCAGCGAGGCCCGGAACGTCGTGGTGTCCGAGCCGGGGATGCCGCCGAGCACCACCCGCCCGCCCGGTCGCGCGGCCGCCATGGCGATGTGCACCGCGTCGTCGTTTCCGGCCATTTCGAAGGCGACATCGACGCCGTGCGCGGCGAAGTCGGGCGGGTCCGCGGCCGGGTAGGGATCGAGGATTTCGTCGGCGCCCCACTTCGCGGCGGCGTCTCGACGGTGCGGCAACGGCTCGACCGCGAGCACGCGGGATACCCCGGCGGCGCGCAGCACCTGGATCAGCAGCAGTCCGACCGGCCCGCAGCCCACGACCGCCGCGGTGCCGCCGAACGGTACCCGGCCCAGATCCAGCGCCCACAGGGCGACCGCCAGCGGCTCGAGTAGCGCGCCTGCTGCATCGGATACGTTGTCCGGCAACGGATGTAAGCGATGCGACGGCCACGGCAGGGTCTCGCGGAGCATCCCGTCGGTCACGCCGTGGCCGGCGAATCGCACGTCGTAGCAAAGATTTCGATACCCGTCCCGGCAGGCGCGGCAGGTCTCGCACGGGACCGCCGGGTCGATCGCGACCCGTTCGCCGCGCCGCGGTCCGGTGGCGATCTCACCCGCGCCCTCGTGGCCGGGTATCAACGGCTGCCCGAGTTGCGCGTCGCCGATCGCGCCGTCTTCGTACCAGTGCAGATCCGATCCGCATATTCCGACCGCGGTGACCCGTACCAGGGTCTCGCCCGCAGCTGCCACCGGCGGTGGTTCGTTCCCTACCCGCAGGTCCGCGATTCCATGAAGTCTCGCTGTCCGCATTTTCCCGACTATAGGGGGGCATTCCGCACGGTGTCCACGCTCCGGGCGAAATGGCGGAACGGTGAATGGAGGGTGAAAACCGCAGGTAGACAACATAAGTCGAGGGACTTTCGGTTTGCCTGAAGTCGGATTTGTCGCTTCTGTTCGGAAAGAATGTGTCACCTCCGATTGAGCGTCAGGACAATTCGGACATTCCTGACGCGGGTTGCTCGAATTGGACTCGCAAAGGGTAAGTGCATCAAGTATTTTGAGCCTCGGACAAGGCGAGCCATAACCGAAAGGCGGTGGGCCCATGCCCGGACAGTCCGCGGCCATCGTGCCGTTCGAAGTCGAGATCCCGGAATCTATGGTGACGGATGCGCGGGAGCGCCTGCGCCGCACCAGGTGGCCCGAGCCCGAGACCGTCACCGATTGGTCCCAGGGCACCCCTGCGGCCTATCTGCGCGGGCTGTGCCGGTACTGGCTGGACGAGTACGACTGGCGCGCCGCCCAGCGGCGGCTGAATCGTTTTCCGCAGTTCATCACCGAGATCGACGGACTGTCAGTGCATTTCGTGCACGTCAGGTCGCCGCACCCCGACGCGATCCCGCTGCTGATCACGCACGGCTGGCCCGGCTCGGTCACCGAATTCCACAAGGTCGTCGCACCGCTGTCCGATCCGGTCGCGTTCGGCGGCAACGCATCCGACGCGTTCCATGTCGTGTGCCCGTCGCTACCGGGGTTCGGTTTCAGCGGTAAGCCGCAGCGGCCCGGCTGGGGCGCCGAACGGATCGCCGACGCCTGGGACCAGCTGATGCACCGGCTCGGTTACGCTCGCTACGGCGCCCAGGGCGGCGACTGGGGTGCGCGAATCACCATGGCGCTGGGCAGACAGCATCCGCGGCAGGTGATCGGCATCCACCTGAACATGGTGCCGTTCCGTGCGCCGGTGGGTGCCGAGGACCTCACCGAGGCGGACCGTCGCGCGGTGGCCGCGCTCGCCGGACATCGCGCCCAGGGCTCGGCCTACGCTGCCATCCAGGCGACTCGGCCGCAGAGCATCGGCTACGGCCTGACGGATTCGCCTGCGGCGCTGGCCGGTTGGATCATCGACAAATTCGAAGCCTGGAGCGATTGCGCCGGTGATCCCGGCACCGTCTTCACCGAGGACGAACTGCTCGACAACCTCTTGATGTATTGGCTGCCCGCCACCGGCGCGTCGGCCGCACGGCTCTACTGGGAAAGCTTCGCCACCGCGACCGGCGACGACAGCCGCATCACGGTGCCCGCCGGGTGTTCGGTCTTCCCCGCCGACATCTACCGGCCGACGCGCCGACTGGCCGAGCCGCAGTTCGCCGATCTGCGGCACTGGAACGAGCTCGACCGGGGCGGGCATTTCGCCGCCCTCGAGCAGCCCGCCCTCTTCGTCGACGAGGTCAGGGCCACGTTCCGCGGGCTGCGCTGAGGCGCGTTCACCGAACTGGTTCGCGCACCGTGGAATTGTCGCGAAAGCGCAGGCCGACGACGGCGGCGGCCAGTGCGGCGGCGGCCATCGCCAGCCAGGCGATGCGGAAGTCGCGCAACGCTTGCTGACCGAGGAGCACGGTGAGGATCGCGACGCCGAGTGCGGAGGAGAGCTGCCGCGACATCATGAGCACCGCGCTGGCCAGCGAGGTCTGCTCCGAGGGCAGGGTGGCCGCCGACCCGAACAGCGCGGGCTGCAACAGCGCGGTGCTGATACCGGCGAGAATGGCGCCGGGCAGGAATACCGCGAGATACTGCGGCCGGTCCGTCGCGGTGAGCGCCCACCAGCCGCAGCCGGCCGCGAGCGCGACGCCGCCGAGCATGGTCGCGATCCGCGCGCCGACCAGGGCCACGATCCGGCCGTACAGCAGCGCCGTCGTCATGGTGCTCAGCGGCATGGGCGCGATGCTGAGCGCCGCGGTCACGACGGAATATTGCCAGCGACCGGTAAGGAACAGCGTGGCCGCCAGGATCATCGCGGCGAAAGCCAGGTAGTAGAGGAACAACCCGCCGACCGCGACCGTGAACAGCCGGTGCCGGAAGAGCGCGAAACTGACCACCGGGTCGGGCGCCCGGCGCAGATGGCGCACGGTCAGCGCCGCGAGCAGCACGGTCGCCAGCGCAAAGCCGAGAATCGCCTTGGAGGCGTAGCCCCACGCCGGGGCCTGTACGAAGACGGTCGTCAACCCGGCCGCGGTGAGCAACACCAGCGTGGCGCCGAGTAGATCCAGGCGTTTGCGGGCGCCGCGCGCCGAGGCGGGCAGCACCCGGCGCCCGGCCAGCACCGCGACCACGACGACCGGAATGTTGATCAGGAAGATCCACCGCCAGCCGGCGGCCAGCAGCAGACCGCCCGCCACCGGGCCGCTGCCCGCGCCGGCCGCGGCGACGGCGGTCCAGATGCCCATTACTTTGGCGTGTTCGCGCGGTGGGAATGCGGGCAGGGCCAGGCCGAGCGAGGTCGGGATCAGGATCGCGCCGGCGACGGCCTGCACCACCCGCGCCGCCACCAGTACGCCGAGCGTCGGGGCGAGGGCGCAGCCCAGCGACGCCACCCCGAACAGCGTCATACCCACCAGGAATGCGGCCTTGCGGCCGATGTCGTCGGCCATCCGCCCCGCGGGCACCAGCATGGCCGCGAGCACGATGGTGTACGCGTTGAGCACCCACGAGACCTGAGCCAGGGTGCTGCCGTGGAACGTCTGCTCCAGTGCGGGGAACGCGACATTGACCGCGAACAGGTCGAGGATGGCGAGGAATTGGGTGGCCGAGGCGACCGCCAGAATCCGCCACCGCCGGCTGTCGACCGGCAGGACGGCAGGGTTGTCCGGGATGTGGGCTGTCACGTCACGTCACCGTACAGAGCCGTCGGGGCGGCCACGAGTGCCGTGCTTGCCATCATTCGATAGCTTTGTGACATGCCCAGTGTCCCAGGCACTCTCGCGGTGCTGCTGCTCCCGCAGCAGGCCGCCATCGAGGTCGCGCTCGCGTGTCAGGCCTTCGGAACGCCCCCGCACGACCACGCGGGCGACTGGTACGACCTGCGGTTGTGCGGCGTCGACGGCGCCGGTGCGCATGTCGGCCTGCGAGCCTGGTTCGGTCACGCGGGGCCCGCCGGCTCGTTCGGCATGTGCGCCACCCACGGGCTCGACGATCTGGTGACCGCGGATACGGTGCTCGTGCCCGGAACCGGTGACGTGCACACGGATCCGCCCGCGGCGGCGCTGGCGGCGATCCGGGCTGCGCGGGCGCGCGGGGCCAGGATGGTCTCGCTGTGCTCCGGCGCGTTCGTGCTGGCCGCCGCGGGGGTGCTCGACGGCAGAACGGCCACCAGCCACTGGGCGCACGCAGCCCTGCTGGCGAGCCGCTTCCCGGCCGTGCGGGTGGACCCGAACATTCTCTACACCCACGAATCCGACGTGCTCACCAGTGCCGGGCTCATGGCCGGGATCGACCTGTGCCTGCACGTCATTCGCGCGGATCTGGGCACCCGCGCGGCCAACGCGGTGGCGCGCCGGATGATCGTCCCGCCGCATCGCGCGGGCGGTCAGGCGCAGTATCTGGAATCACCCGTGCCCGCACCGCGCGGTGGCTCCGGCCTCGGCGAGGTGCTGGAGTGGGCGATGGGGCGGCTGGATCAGCCGACCGGTGTGGGCGATCTCGCGGCCGCGGCGGGCGTGTCCGTGCGTACGCTGATCCGCCGGTTCCATGCCGAACTCGGCACCACGCCGAGCCGCTGGCTGCTCGTGCAGCGCCTCGCCCGCGCGCGCGAACTGCTCGAACACACCGGCCTGCCGGTCGATCTCGTCGCCGCGCACAGCGGCCTGGGCACCGCACCCAACCTGCGCGCCCACTTCGCCCGCGAACTCGGTCTGTCGCCGACGAAGTATCGACGCGACTACAACCCCGGCCGGTAGTGCGCTGTTCTGTTGTGCTGGAGCATCATTCGGGACGTGCCGCCGCGGCTGCCCTGGCCGCGTGCGGAAGCGCGTCGAGGATCGTGGTGAGCGCGCGATCGTCGTGCGCGGCCGTGACGAACCAGGCCTCGTAGACACTCGGCGGCAGCGCCACGCCGTGTTCCAGCATGGTGTGGAAGAACGGCGGGAACCGGAAGGTCTCTTGCGCCTGGACGGCCGCGTAGTCGCGGGCCGGGGCGGGGGAGAACAGCACCGAGAACAGGTTGCCCGCCGACTGAATGGTATGCGCGACACCGGCTTCGGTGAGCGCTGCCGCAGTGGCTGCCTGAATCGTGCTGCTGGTCTGGTCCAGCAGATCGTAGGTCTGCTGGTCCGCGAGGCGCAGCGTGGCCAGGCCCGCGGCGACGGCGAGCGGGTTCCCGGACAACGTGCCCGCCTGATACACCGGCCCGTCCGGCGCGAGACACGCCATGACGTCGTGGCGGCCACCGACCGCCGCCAGCGGCATGCCGCCCCCGATCACCTTGCCGAACGCCACCAGGTCGGCGTCGTACTGTGCGGTCGAGCGCGACCTTTCCAGGCCCCAGTAGCCGTCTGGCGCGACCCGGAACCCGGTGAGCACCTCGTCCAGGATCAGCAGCGCGTCGTGCTCGTGTACGACGGCGGCCAGCGCGGCGTTGTATCCGTCGTCGGGCGCGACGACACCCATGTTCGCGGCGGCGGCTTCCACGATGACGGCCGCGATCTGGCCCGGATGCGCCGCGAAAGCGGCGTGGACCGCGGCGATGTCGTTGTACGGCAGCACGATCGTCTGCGCGGCGATCGGCGCGGGCACCCCTGCCGAGGCGGGCAGGCCGAAGGTGGCCACGCCCGATCCCGCGGCGGCCAGCAGACCGTCCGAATGACCGTGATAGTGACCGGCGAACTTGACCACCAACGGTTTTCCGGTGAACCCGCGGGCCAGCCGGATCGCGGTCATCGTCGCCTCGGTGCCGGTGGACACGAGACGGAGTTCGTCGATCAGTCCGCCCTCGGCGCGTGGGCCGCCGAGCCGGGCGACGACGAGTTCGGCCAGCTCGGTCTCGGCCGGCGTGCTGGCGCCGAACGACAATCCGCGCGCCGCCGCGTCCTGCACGGCCGCAACGACTTCCGGATGTGCGTGACCGAGAATGGCGGGCCCCCAAGAAGCCACGAGATCGACGTACTCGCGCCCCTCCACATCGGTGACATACGGCCCCGCCGCACCCACGATGAACCGGGGCGCGCCCCCGACCGACCGAAAAGCGCGCACCGGCGAGTTCACCCCGCCCGGAATAACCTGCCGCGCACGATCGAACTGAATCTCGTTGCTCGTAGAAGCAGCCATACCCCTCAGCCTAGGGGAGCCCCGGCATCGGCGGCCGGAGCTCGGCGGCGCAGGACCATGGGGAGGCCGTCGCGCGGGCGGAGGGTCAAGGTGTGTTCGGGAAGGACGCGGGCGCCGGCGGCGAGGTCGAAGGTGTAGCGCTGGGTGAGCATGGCGAGGATGAGCTTGGCCTGGATGCGGGCGAAGCCCAGACCGATGCACTGGCGGTGGCCCGCGCCGAAGGGGAGATAGGAAAAGCGGGGACGTACAACAGGATTCGCGGTGGTGTCGGCCGCGGGGAAGACGAACTGGCGGTGCTCGGGCAGGAATCGGCGCGGATCGAACCCTTCGGGATTGGGCCAGGAGCGCGGATCGTGGTGCAGGAGATACGGTGCCACGTACACGGTCGCGCCCGCTGGTACGTGGTAGCCGCCGAGCACGTCGTCGGCGACGGCCTGCCGTTCGATCAACCAGGACGGCGGATACAGCCGCATCGCCTCCTCGATGACGGCCGAGGTCCACGGCAGCTGGTCGAGGTCGGCGGGCGTGGGACGGCGGTCGCCGAGCACGGTGTCGACCTCGTCGATCAGGCGCTCGCGCGCCTCGGGATGATTCGACAGCAGCAGCAAGGTCCAGGCCAGCGAGTAGGCCGTGGTGTCGTGGCCGACCAGCAGAAAGGTCTTCAGTTCGTCCCGGACCTGCCGCGGGCTCATCGCCGCCGCCCCCGCCTCGTCTCGTGCGTCGAGCAGCAGACCGAGCAGATCGTGGCGATCGTCGCCGCGACTGTCCTGTCGTTCCCGGATCAACCGGGCGACCACGTCGTCGAGCACGCCGACCGCCGCGTCCAGCTTGCGCCAGCGCGGCGCCTGCAACCGCAACGCCGAATCCGGTGTGACGCCGGGGATGCGCAGCGGCAGCCAGGTCAGCAGCGAGGTCATCGCCTTGCCGACGCAGCGCAGGATCTCGACGAGCGCCTCATGCACCCGGGCCGCGTCGTCGGACAAGTCGCCACCGAACAACGCGGGGCCGGTGACGTCGAGCGTCAACGCGTTCATCGCCACGGAGACGTCGAGCCGGTCGCCGTCGGGTCGGGTCGCCCAGCGGCCCAGCGTGCGTTCCGCGGCGTCGATCATGGACTCGGCGAACCGATCCAGCTGCCTGCGGGCGAACAGCGGCTGCATGATCCGGCGCTGCCTGGTCCAGGACTCGCCCTCGTTGGTCAGCAGTCCGTTGCCCAGCGCCATCGCCGCGACTTTGGCATTGAGGGTCTTGCCGTAGTTGCTCTGCCGCCCGACGAAGACGGCTTCGACGAGTTCGGGGTCGTTCACGAGGAAGAACTGCTGCCCGGACGCGTCGATTCGGACGACGTTGCCGTAACGCTCGACGAGTTCCTGGAATGCCGAGCACGGATCTCGGCGGATTTTGGTCATTACCCGGAACGCGTCCAGGCCCGTCGGTCCGGGTGCGCGGTTCGGCTCGGCCGCGGTATCGATGAGCGGTGGGGCTTCGGTCACGGTCGTCGCTTCCCGTAATGCTTTTGGGGAGATTTGAATCGGTGTTGTTCGTCCAAGATCAGGGGTGTTCGCCCGAATTTCAACCCCCCATCCGGGGCATCCCGGACCGCGAGTTCCTCTGCCAGACTGGCCCGATGGGCGACAACGACTGTCGAAGCCTGCCTTTCGGAACAGGTCGCGCACCCGCATGGGCTGTGCAGTGCGACGGTCCGTGGGGAGTGAGAGGATCCAGATGGAAGCGGTAGAGCAATTCCTGAAAGAGAATTCGATCACGATGGTCGAGCTCGCCACCCCGGATATGACCGGCGCCCTCCGCGGAAAGAGAATCCCGGTCGAATCCTTTCTGTCCAACGGAATGTCGGACGGGGTGGGGCTTTCCTCGGCGGTATTGGCTTGGGATTACCGGATGGAGGTCATCGAGACCGCCGACTACAGCTGGTCGAACGGATATCCCGATATCTTCCTGCGGCCCGACGTGGCGACGTTGCGGCTGGTGCCGTGGAAGCCGAAGACGGCGCTGGTCTTCTGTGACGTGGTGGACGCCGCAGGCGAACTCGCCGCGATCGCACCGCGCGACGTGCTGCGCCGCGTGGTCGCCGATGTCGAAAATACCGGTCTCGCACCGTATATCGCGATGGAGACCGAGTTCTACGCGCTCGACGGCGAGTCGCTGCGCGCGCACGGGGATCGCAATCCGGTCTACAGCCTGCACGACAACCACTACCTGGAGCCGTTTCTCGACGAGATCTGCGCCATGCTGCTGAGCGCCGACGTCGAGGTCGAGGCGTGTGGCGCCGAGTACGCGCCCGGTCAGGTCGAGATCAACCTGACCCCCGCCGATCCCGTCACCGCGGCGGACAGTCTGCTGTTCTTCCGTTATGCCGTCAAGCAACTCGCACCGCGGCACGGATACCGTGCCACGTTCATGGCCAAGCCGTTCGGCGACCTCTCCGGCAGTGGGCTGCACATCCATCAGAGCATGTGGGGGACGGACAAGAACAACGCGTTCTGGGATGCGCGGACCGGCGGTTTGAGCACCGTCGGCGGCAATTATGTTGCGGGACTGCTGAAGTACGCGGCGGAGCTGCAACTCGTCGCGGTGCCGACGCCCAACGGGTACAAGCGCGTGACGGATCATTCGTTCGCACCGACCAACCTGTCCTGGGGCTTGGACAACCGGTGTGCCGCCGTGCGGGTGCTGATCCGGGAGGCCAAGGGCACCCGGGTGGAGACGCGGATCGCCGCCGCCGACGCCAACCCCTATCTACTTGCCGCAGCCCAGCTCGCGGCGGCGCGGCCGGCG
>NZ_BAUA01000048.1 GCF_000710915.1 Nocardia brasiliensis IFM 10847 | reverse complement strand
TATCAGCTCGCGGCTTTGCTCGCGGACTGGCGCGCGGAGCTCATCGCTGCGCCGATGACCCAGGCACCCGATCTGGATGCGATCGTGGCCGCGGTCAATCAGGAGATCGGTGCGCGTCAGGTACGGATAGGGGCCCAGACCGGCAACCGACTACGGCTGGTCCGCCCACTCCTCGGGGCCGCGGCGGCACTCGCCCTGGTCTTCGGCGGTATGACGGCGTTCTCCTATAACGCCGAGCCGGGTGATCCGCTGTGGCGGGTCAAAGAGGTCGTGTTCAGTGAGCAGGCGCAGAGCACCGTGGTGCAGCGCACCGACAGCGATCTGAGCGAGGCCGGCAAGCTGGTCAAGCAGGATCCCGTCGCGGCCAAGCAGCGCTTGGCGGCGGCCAAGGAGAATGCCGGGCAGATCAGCGACCCCAAGAAGCACACCGAGGCGATGGAGGAGTGGAACCGGCTCGTCGCCGAGCTGGCCAAGGTGCGGCAGGACCTGGCCGATCAGCTGAACAACGGCACGTCGGATCCGGTCACGCCGACACCGACCAGTGGGGTCAAGCCCACCAAGCCGGTGCCGCCGGTGCACACCACGCCGGACGCCTCGATCCTGCAGACGAAGCCGGGCGATCCGTCGGACAAGCCGACCGAACCGACCGAGCCGACCGACGACAAACCGACCACCCCGCCGCCGGTGACCACGCCGCCGCCGACCGTCGAGCCGACCACCCAGCCTGCGACACCCACCACGGTGTCCGGGCCTACGGTGGTCGAGCCGACCGGGGATTCGAACGGTGCGCCGACCCAGCCGGTGACCAAGCCGCCGACAGGGAACTCGGGGCCGACGTTCGCCGTGCCGTCCGGTGCGGGTTTGCCCAGCACCAGCTGAGTCGAACGCAGGCCCGGCTGAATACCAACGCAGTACACAACGAACAAGACATGAACCGATTGCCTGACGGCGGTCGGTTTTCTGTCTTTCGGGGCTCCCTACCGGGGTGTCGCGGGGGCTGCGCGGCGAAGATCTATGCGGCGAAAATCACAGCGGCACAGCGCGCTGTAGCGGGGTCCGAACCATCGACGCGGCACGGATGGGTCGAAGCGCGGCGGCGAAACGCTCAGCTGTCGAAACCGTCGAAACCGTCGCCGTGGAAGGCCTCGTTCATCGAGGCATCCGCGTAGCCCCGGCAGTAATCCCAGGTGACGTACGCTTCCGGCGTCGGATCGTAGGCGGGCTCGTGCGGGCGCACCGTGCCGTCCACCAATAGCTGAAGCAGGTTGGCGCGCAACATGTCCCAGTCGTGGTAGTGGTCCTGCCGACAGTCTTCGCAGCTGACCACGAGTCCGCGGATACCGCGGTGCGCTAGTAGTGCCTCGTAGACGGCGAGATCAGCGAGATCCTCCTCGACCGCGAGGCGCTCGTGGGGATCCAGCGGCTCACCGGGCTCGATGGCATCGAGCGCGGCGGACGGGTCGGAGGGGTCTCCGGCGAAGGGATCCGGCGGCAAGCCAGGTGGTAGATGGTCACGCACATCCCCACGGTACGCAGAACAGGGTGGTCTGCGCCAGCGATGTGGGCCGCAAGTTTCGCCGGTACCCACCCGCCACCGGTCCGTGCCGTCGCCCCGTGCCCGCGCGTTTCGCGTCGGGTTCGCCGCCCCGTCGTCCCCCGGTGGGCTCACTTGGTCGGCGGGTTTGCGGGACAGATACCATGGTGTCAGGCTCCGGCGAGCACCCGACACGATATCCGGAGTCACCAGTCCATCCCATCAGCTGCGCACGACGCCGGTGACCCCGGCGCCGCTCGCTGTCGACGTCCAGGAGGGGTCGATCCGAATGAGTAATCCCGTATCGGGCGAACGCACTGCTGTCCGCCCATCTACGGGTGGTGACGATCCGCACAAGATCGCCATGCTCGGCCTCACATTCGACGATGTGTTGTTGTTGCCCGCCGCCTCGGATCTCATCCCCAGTTCTGTGGAGACGTCCAGCCAGCTGACCAGGGAGATCCGGTTGCGGACCCCGCTGGTGAGCTCGGCGATGGACACGGTGACCGAGGCGCGGATGGCCATCTCGATGGCCCGCGCCGGCGGCATGGGCGTGTTGCACCGCAACCTCGCGGCAGCCGATCAGGCCGCGCAGGTGGAGACGGTGAAGCGGTCCGAGGCGGGCATGGTGACCGATCCGGTGACCTGCCGTCCGTCGGACACCCTCGCCGAGGTCGACGCCATGTGCGCCCGGTTCCGCATCTCCGGCCTGCCGGTGGTGGACGAGACCGGTTCCCTTGTGGGCATCATCACCAATCGCGACATGCGGTTCGAGGTCGATCAGAACCGCCGGGTCGAAGAGGTGATGACGAAGGCGCCGTTGATCACCGCGCAGGAGGGTGTCACCGCAGAGGCGGCGCTCGGCCTGCTGCGCAGGCACAAGATCGAGAAGCTGCCCATCGTGGACGGCAACGGCAGGCTGCGCGGACTCATCACGGTCAAGGACTTCGTCAAGACCGATCAGTACCCGAACGCCACCAAGGACCGCGACGGCCGCCTGCTGGTCGGCGCCGCGGTCGGCGTGGGCGAGGACGCCTGGTCGCGCGCGATGACGCTGGCCGACGCGGGCGTGGACGTGCTCGTCGTCGATACCGCGCACGGCCATCAGGCGCAGGTGCTGCAGATGGTCACCAAGGTCAAGGCCGAGGTCGGCGACCGGATCCAGGTCGTCGGCGGCAATGTGGCCACTCGAGCGGGCGCAGCCGCGCTGGTCGAGGCCGGCGCGGACGCGGTGAAGGTCGGCGTCGGTCCCGGCTCCATCTGCACCACCCGCGTGGTCGCGGGCGTCGGCGCACCGCAGATCACCGCGATCCTCGAGGCCGTGGCCGCGTGCAAGCCGGCCGGTGTGCCGGTGATCGCCGACGGCGGCATCCAGTTCTCCGGCGATATCGCCAAGGCCATCGCGGCGGGCGCGTCCACCGTGATGCTCGGCTCGCTGCTCGCGGGCACCGCCGAATCGCCGGGCGAGCTGATCCTGGTGGGCGGCAAGCAGTTCAAGAGCTACCGCGGCATGGGCTCGCTCGGTGCGATGCAGGGCCGGGGCCAGGCGAAGTCCTTCTCAAAGGACCGCTACTTCCAGGACGACGTGCTCGCCGAGGACAAGCTGGTGCCTGAGGGCATCGAGGGCCGGGTGCCCTTCCGCGGCCCGGTGAACCAGGTCATCCACCAGCTCGTCGGCGGTCTGCGCGCGGCCATGGGTTACACCGGCTCGCAGTCCATCGCGCATCTGCAGGACGCGCAGTTCGTGCAGATCACCGCAGCGGGTCTGAAGGAGAGCCACCCGCACGACATCACGATGACCGTCGAGGCCCCCAACTACACCGGCCGCGGCTAGCGGAGGTAGGAAACCGGCGGTGCGCTGCCGGGCAACGGCGGCCGCGGATGCCGAATGGCGCGTCCGGACCCGATGACGGGGCCGGCGTGCCGTGTCCGCGCGGTCGCTGACCTGGCTGCGACTAGCCTGGGGCCGCGACCTCCGGTGCGGACAAGGTCACCACAGCGCGAGTCTCACGCGCCGTTCGTGGCCCGTCTCGCGCGCGAGTCTCGACGGCTCGTGCGCCGGACACGAGGGGGCCCGAACACGCCGCGTTCGCGCGGCCGATAGATAGGAGTACAAACGTGCGCGACATGGTCGAGATCGGCATGGGCCGGACCGCCCGGCGTACCTACGAGCTGGACGATATCGATATCGTCCCCTCGCGCCGGACCCGCTCGTCGAAGCAGGTGTCGCTGTCCTGGCAGCTCGACGCCTACCGTTTCGAGATCCCGTTCCTCGCGCACCCGACCGATGCGCTGGTGTCGCCGGAGTTCGCCATCGAACTCGGCCGCCTCGGCGGACTCGGTGTCATCAACGGCGAGGGCCTCTGGGCCAGGCACGCCGATGTCGCCGCGAAGATCGAGCAACTGCTCGAGCTGGTCGGCAAGGGCGGCTACGAGCGGGCCGTCTCGCTGCTGCAGGAGCTGCATGCCGCGCCGATGCAGCCGGAGCTGCTCGCGGCCGCGGTCGCGCAGGTGCGGGCGGCCGGGGTGACCGTCGCGGTGCGGGTGAGCCCGCAGAACGCGCGCGCGTTGACGCCCGCCCTGGTGCAGGCCGGGGTCGACCTGCTGGTCGTGCACGGCACCATCATCTCCGCCGAACACGTCGGCGACGGTGAACCGTTGAACCTCAAGACCTTCATCGCCGAGCTGGACGTGCCGGTGGTGGCGGGCGGGGTGAGCGATCACCGGACCGCACTGCACCTGATGCGCACCGGCGCGGCGGGCGTCATCGTCGGCTACGGCTCGTTCCCCGGCGCGACCACCACCCGCGAGGTGCTCGGCATCGGTGTGCCGATGGCCACCGCGATCGCCGACGCCGCCGCCGCGCGCCGGGACTATCTGGACGAGACCGGCGGCCGGTACGTGCACGTCATCGCCGACGGCGATATCGAGACCTCCGGTCAGCTGGCCAAGGCGATCGCCTGCGGCGCGGACGCCGCGATGCTCGGGGTGCCGCTCGCGGTGGCCGCCGAGGCGCCGGGCCGCGGCTGGTACTGGCCCTCGGCCGCCGCGCACCCCTCGGTGCCGCGTGGCTCGCTGCTCGGCGTCGAATGGGAACAGGAAGAGGGCTCCGGCGATTCGCTGCGCCCCAGCCTGGAGCAGGTGCTGTTCGGCCCCTCCGACGACCCGTTCGGCTCCCTGAATCTCGTTGGCGGTCTGCGCCGTTCGATGGCCAAGGCGGGCTACTCCGACCTCAAGGAATTCCAGAAGGTCGGCCTCAGCGTCCGCGGCTGAGCGCATGGCGTCGCGAATCCCGCGCTCGCCGCGAAGGTTTCAGCGGGCACTGCTCGGGATGACGCGTTCGCGTAGGAAGCGGCGCATCGCGGTGTTCACCGGGTCGGGATGGGTCATGGTGACCGCGAGCCGGGCGCCCGCGATCTCGACGTAGGTCGAGCCGGTGAGGCCGTGCGTCAGCTGCCTGGCCCGGTCGGGCGGGATGCCGCTGTCGGTGGCGTGGATCACCAAGGCGGGACAGGTGATTTCGGACAGCCGCTCCAGCACCGAGTCACGGCTGAGCAGACAGCCGGCCGCCATCTCGATGCCGCGGCAGTCGCGCAGCAGCCAGCGGGTGGTCCAGATGGTGCGGTACCAGTTGTCGTTGCCGATCAGCCAGGACGCGAGCTGGTGCGCGGCCTGCTGGCGGGAGCCGTCGTCGTACCACTCCTCGAGGAACTTCTGAGTGGCGTCGGACTGTTCGGGGGTCGGGCCGTTCGCTTCGGTGCTGATCAATATCAGTGCCGAGACTCGTTCCGGCGCGATGAGCGCGGTCCGCAGGGCGGTGAAGCCGCCTTGCGCGGTGCCGCCGACCACGGCTCGTTCGGCGCCGACGTGGTCGAGCACGGTGAGCGCGTCGCGTGCCGCGGTCCAGTAGGTGAACGGCAAACCCTCGTCCCTGGTGCGGCCGTGGCCGCGGGCGTCCCACGAGACGATCCGGAATTCCGGTGCCAGCGCGGCCATCTGAGCCGCGAACATGGTCCGGTCCATGAAGAATTCGTGTGCTAGCAGTACCACCGGTCCGCTCCCGCCGCTGTCCTCGTAGTGGATGTCGGCGTCGATCGCGCGGGCGAATGGCACTGCACGAGAATAGCCAGCGGGGCACCGGCTCGCGGGCCGATTTGCTGGGTCGCCCGATTACTTGCTGGAGTTCGTGGGCGCGACGAGTTCCGAAATCGCCCGTGCCGACCGGTTCGCCAAGGCCGCGACCTCGATCGCTGGACTTCGTTGCGGGGCGGCCGGGTTCGCCGCCGCAGCGCTCGGGATCGGGCGCCGCGGCCGCGTGTCGGCGGTGCCGACAGTTCGCTCGCCGTTGCCTTCGTTGCGCGGATGCTCGTCGCGACGCCTGCGGCGGCCGGTGCCCGCGTACTACCGAGACGGCGTCGTCGGTGCTGGTAGCGGCACCGCGGTGCCGATGATTCGCTCGTGTGGCCCGCTCACTAAACTGTGCCGGTGGCAGAAACTCAGAGACCGGTCCTCGTCGTCGACTTCGGCGCGCAGTACGCACAGCTGATCGCTCGGCGAGTCCGCGAATCGAGTGTGTTCTCCGAGGTGATCCCGCACACCACCACGGTGGAGGAGATCGCCGCGCGCCAGCCCCTCGCGGTGATCCTGTCCGGCGGTCCGGCCAGCGTGTATGCCGAGGGCGCACCGCAATTGGACGCGCGGCTGTTCGATCTGGGCCTGCCGGTGTTCGGCATCTGCTACGGCTTCCAGGCGATGGCGCAGGCGCTCGGCGGCACGGTCGCGCACACCGGCACCCGCGAATACGGCCGCACCGAACTCAATATCGACGGCGGCCTGCTGCACGGCGGCCTGCCCACCATCCAGCCGGTCTGGATGAGCCACGGCGACGCGGTGACCGATGCCCCCGCGGGCTTCGAGGTCACCGGCACCACGGCGGGCGCGCCGGTCGCCGCGTTCGAGGATCGGGCCCGCCGCCTGGCCGGCGTGCAGTACCACCCCGAGGTTCTGCATTCGCCGCACGGCCAGCAGGTGCTCAGCCGCTTCCTGCACGAGATCGCGGGCATCCGCGCCACCTGGACGCCGGCCAATATCGCCGAATCACTGATCGCCGGGGTGCGTGAGCAGATCGGCACCGGGCACGCGATCTGCGGCCTGTCCGGCGGTGTCGATTCCGCGGTCGCCGCCGCGCTGGTGCAGCGCGCCATCGGGGACCGGTTGACCTGTGTGTTCGTCGACCACGGCCTGTTGCGCGCGGGCGAGCGCGAGCAGGTGCAGCAGGATTTCGTCGCCGCCACCGGGGCCAAGCTGGTCACCGTCGACGCGGTCGACAAGTTCCTCGGTGAGTTGAAGGGCGTCACCGACCCCGAGGAGAAGCGCAAGATCATCGGGCGCGAGTTCATCCGTTCGTTCGAGGACGCGGTGTCCGAGGTCGTGCTCGAGCAGGGCACGGATGCCGCGGACACCGGCTCGAAGGTCGAATTCCTCGTGCAGGGCACGCTGTACCCGGATGTGGTGGAGTCCGGCGGCGGCACCGGCACCGCGAACATCAAGAGCCATCACAATGTCGGTGGCCTGCCCGACGACCTGGAATTCGAATTGGTCGAGCCGTTGCGCCTGCTGTTCAAGGACGAGGTGCGCGCGGTCGGTCGTGAGCTCGGCCTGCCGGAGGAGATCGTCGGCCGGCAGCCGTTCCCCGGCCCCGGCCTGGCCATCCGGATCGTCGGCGAGGTGACCCCCGATCGGCTGGCCACGCTGCGCCAGGCCGATGCCATCGCACGGGAGGAACTCACCGCCGCCGGGCTCGACAAGCAGATCTGGCAGTGCCCGGTGGTGCTGCTCGCGGATGTGCGCAGCGTCGGCGTGCAGGGCGATGGCCGCACCTACGGTCACCCGATCGTGCTGCGCCCGGTCTCCAGCGAGGACGCGATGACCGCAGACTGGACCCGGCTGCCCTACGAGGTGCTGGAGCGGATCTCCACCCGGATCACCAACGAGGTGCCGGAGGTCAACCGGGTCGTCCTCGATGTGACCAGCAAGCCGCCGGGCACCATCGAATGGGAGTGATCCGGCACTGAGCCGACAGCAAAGGCCCCGTCCTGATGGACGGGGCCTTTCGTGTGCGGCGTGTTCAGCGTCGTTTGCGCGGGGAGACCACCAGCACTACGCCGATGACGATGGCGGCGAGCACCACGATCCAGCCCAGCGGCACTCCGCTGGTCTGCGACCACGACTCGGGGCCGATGAAGGCCCATGCGCTCACCCCGAGGGCCAGCAGGCCGACGATGAGCAGCGAGGCGGACGGGCCGCGCTTGGTGTCGGTCTCGTTGTACGAGTTGTCAGCCACGTTGCACCGCCATAGAGCCGGCCCGGACGTCGACCCGCAGGTCGAGCACGGGGGTGTCGGGTGTATTCGGTCCGGTGATGCCGTTTACGCAATCACCCATCGCCACATCGCAATTGGTGCGCACCGTCATACCGGCGGGCACCAGCACCTGGAAGTCGCCCATGCGGACACTGATGTCGACGGTGCGATTCGCGGTGAGGTTCAGCGACCGCAGGTCGAGTTTGCCCGCGCCCATGTTGATCCGGTACTTCGCGTCCAATTGGTCGATCGAGGTCGGGGTCCAGACGTGCTCGCCCATCGCGGCGCGATCGAGTTCGACCGGGCCGATCGCCGAGGCGAGCAGGACGAAGCCGGCCAGCGGGGCGGTCAGCACCAGCAGTCCGTAGCCGCGGCGCAGGAAGGCGCCGAGTACCAGGCCCAGGCCGACCACCGCCAGTGCCACCGCCGCGATCCGGCCGGGCGTCATCCATTCGACGCCCGATGCGGCCAGCGCACCGGCGCCCGCGGCCGCCAGGATGGCGAGACCGATCACCACCGGGGTCAGCCGGGAGCGTGGGCGTTTCGGTGGGGGCGCGACCACGGTGCGGACCGGGGTCGGTTCGGGCAGGTCCCAGGCGAGCGGCGCGACGCCGAGCGGATCCCAGGACGGCGGAGCCGGGCGGTCGAGCGTCACGGATCTGCTTGCACCGGAAGGCGTTCCGGTGTCGAACCGCTCGGCAGGAGAATCCTTGCGCAGTGCGGGCGCGGGATCGGGGACGATCTCGGCGTCCTGGATGTCGTCGGCGGACTCGACCGGCGTGTTCGGCTTGTCCAGCGCGACGGTGCTGTCTTCGCCCGGCGTAGCGGGCTTTTCGAGGTCGATGATCGTCGTGGACTGCTCGTCCACCCGCAGCACGGCGGTGGGCGCTTCGGCGGCAACGGGCGAATCCGGTTGCGGCGAGGCGGTTTCAGGAGCAGGGGCATCCGGAACGTAGGCGTCCGGCAGCTTGGTGTACGGGGTGTACACGTTGGTCGGTGGGACGTACATGGCTCCGGCGGTGCGCGGGGCGCCCGGCGGGAAGGTGGCGCCGGGGTACCCGGTGGCGGTGATGCCGTCGTCGGTCATCAACCCGCTGAACTCACTGGTGGTGCCGGGTGGTGCGGCGGGGTTGCGCAGATGCAGCATCCACCAGCCCGCCAGCATCAGCGCGAGGCTGATCAGCCCCGAGCCGCCGAGGCCGACCCCGACCGGACCCATCGTGCTCACCGCGATGGCGAGCGCGACGATCAACACGATCGTCTTGGTCTGTGACTGGGAACTGTGGCCCTTCCCCACCAGCGACTCGGCCGCCGACGCCTGATCCCCGGCCTCGCTGCACAGTAGCCAGGCGAGCAGGTACAGGACGACGCCCGCGCCGCCGAAGATGGCCGACACCACGAATGCCACGCGAACGAGCACCGGGTCGACGTTGTACCGCCGGCCGAACCCGGCCGCGACGCCGGCGATCGGCCCCTGCCGAGGCAGCCGCACCGGCCGCGTGCGCCACATGTGCTGGAGCTGGTCCCCGAAGCTCGTTTTCGTCATGGTTCCCATACTGTGCCTGACCAGCGCATCCGCACATCGGGGGGAACCCTGAATAATTCCCCCCATCCTTTGGACCGGCCGGTCAGCGGCGGGTAGGCGCGAAGATCAGGGTGATTCCTGATAGCTAGCTGCCGGGGCGCGTGTCACTATCGAAGACATGTACCCGTCTGCGCCCTCGTTCGACACCAGGGGGTTCGAAGCCACACGGGGGTTCGATCCTGTGCGCGGTTTCGGCCCGGCGCCGGTGTTCGACCCCGGGCGGGCGCCGCATGCGCGGATGGTCCGGCGCTCGGGCGGCCGAATCGTCGGCGGGGTGGCGGGCGGCATCGCCGATCACCTCGGCATCGACGTGTTCAAGGTACGGATCGCCTTCGTGCTGCTGTCCGCGTTCGGCGCGGGCATCGTCACCTACGGGCTGCTGTGGATCTTCACCCCCGGTGGCAACGATGTGGTGAAGGCCTCCGGTTCGGAGCGGCGGCAGGCGATCGGCCTGGCCCTGCTCGGGCTCGCGCTCGCGGTCGGGGTGTCCTGGCTGTTCAGCGGGACCGCGGCGAGCGTGATCGTGCCGATCATCGTGGTGGCCATCGGCGCGGCGCTGGTCTGGCGCGAGTACGACGCCGACGGTCCGCGCTCGCTGCTCGGCCTGCCCGCCCGTCCCTCGGTGGTGACCTGGGCGCGCATCGTCGCGGGCGGCACGCTGATCGTGGCGGGGCTCGGCGTGGTGGTGCTGGCCAGGATCGATCTGAGCTCGCTCGGGTCCGCGCTCGTCGCGGTGGCGGTCACCCTGGTCGGGGCGGCGCTGCTGACGGTGCCGCTCTGGCTGCGCATGATGCGAGCATTGAACGCCGAGCGCGCGGCGCGCATCCGCAACGAGGAACGCGAGGAGATCGCCTCACACCTGCACGATTCCGTCTTGCAGACGCTGGCCCTGATCCAGCGTCAGGCCGACGATCCGCAGGAGGTGGCGCGGCTGGCGCGTAGCCAGGAGCGCGAACTGCGCAAGTGGTTGTTCGATGACGCCGGGCCCGCGCAGTCGAGTCTGGCCGCTGCCCTGCGCACCATCGCGGGCGAAGTAGAGGATCAGCACGGTGTGAAGGTTGCCCCGGTGACCGTCGGCGACGTGTCGATGGATCTCGGCGACACCGGATCCGGCCTGCCCAAGGAGCATTTCACCGCGCTGCTCGGCGCCAGCCGGGAGGCGCTGGTCAACGCCGCGAAGCACGCGGGCGTCCCGGAGATCGATCTCTTCGCCGAGACCGAACCCCATCAGGTGAGCATCTTCGTGCGCGACCGCGGCACCGGTTTCGATGCCGCGGCGGTGCCGCAGGACCGGCAGGGGTTGGCGAAATCCATTCGCGGCCGCATCGAACGCCGCGGTGGTCAAGTGGAGATCCTGTCCCATCCGGGCCGCGGCACCGAGGTGCGAATCTTCATGCCGCGCACGGATTCCGGCGGCCCGGATGACGCCGCCGACGAGCAGGCGGCGCAGGCCGAAGTCCGGCAACCCGTGCCGTGACGATTTTTCATTAGACTCAGCGTGCGGCCGGTGGCCCGCGGCGACAGCGCGGTGGCTTTCATGTCCGGCGGAGTACGCGGAGAGGCGGATAGGTGACCGTGCGAGTTTTTCTCGTCGACGATCACGCAGTGTTCCGGTCGGGTGTGCGGGCGGAGTTGAGCAGAGAAACCGACATGGAAGTGGTCGGTGAGGCGGGCGGGGTGGCCGAGGCGATCGCCGGGATCAACACGGCGAAACCGGATGTGGTGCTGCTCGACGTGCACATGCCCGACGGCGGCGGTGTGGCGGTGCTCGGCGGTATCGAGGACGGGCCGGTGTGCCTGGCCCTGAGCGTGTCCGATGCCGCCGAAGACGTGATCGCGGTGATCCGGGCGGGCGCCAGAGGCTATGTGACCAAGACGATTTCGGGCGCCGAACTGGCCGACGGCATCCGGCGGGTGGCGGGCGGCGACGCCGTGTTCAGTCCGCGCCTGGCCGGTTTCGTGCTGGACTCGTTCACCGGTAAGTCGCCGGTGCCGGAACCGCCGCTGGATCCGGAACTGGATTCGCTGACCCCGCGGGAACTCGAGGTGCTGCGCCTGCTCGCGCGCGGCTACACCTATCGGGAGATCGCCGAAAACCTGTTCATCTCGGTGAAAACCGTGGAGACCCACGCCTCCAACGTGTTGCGCAAAACTCAGCAGTCCAACCGCAATGCGCTCACCCGCTGGGCGCATCGGCGCCGGATCGACTGAGTTCTCTTCGCCCGCTCCGGGGCAGATTGTTTGGGAGAGAGGCGCTTACATCACCGCGACGATGATCGCGATGATGATGATCAGGCCGATCAGCAGGCCGACTGCGATGGCCAGGGGAGCACTGCTCGGCTGCGGGGCCTTCGTGCGCTGCGGGGCGGGGGCCGCCGCGGTGCTCACGGGGGTGCGGTGCGGGCGGGGTAACGGGGTGGAGTGCGGGCTGCGTAAGCCGGAGGCCGAATTGCGGGCCGCCCACGCCGGAATCGTGCCGTCCTCGGTGCGCACCGGCGCGCCGAGAATGTACGGACCGGTGCCGGGACCGAAAGCGGCGGTGAGGATTTCGTCTCTGGCCTCGGCCATCGTCGGCCGGCGCTGCGGGGCCGGCTCCATCATGTGCAGCAGCGCCTCGGTGAGCATGCCGCTGCGGGTGGGCGGGATGATCTGCGCCATGGCCGCGCGGGTCACCACGACGTCCTGATCCTCGTCGAAACCGAACGGCGGTTGCCCCTCGATCGCGGTGTAGAGCGTGGCGCCGAGGGAGAACACGTCGCTGGCCTTGGTCGGCTGGGCGCCGCGCGCCACCTCCGGCGGCAGGTAGGCGGGGGTGCCGGTGATCACACCGTCGGGTTCGTCGGAGTGCTCGCCCGCGCCGCGCGAGATGCCGAAGTCGCTGAGCTTGGCCATGCCGACGATCGGACCGCGGTCGGCGACAAGGATATTGCCCGGCTTGATATCTCGGTGCACGATGCCCGCCGCGTGTGCCGCGGCCAACGCGTCGGCCACCTGCGCGCCGATCTGCGCCACCTCGATCGGGGGGAGGGTCTCGACCAGCGCGAGCGCCTTGGCGACGCTGCGGGACGGCAGGTGTTCCATCACCAGCCACGGTTCGCCGGCCTCCAGCACCACGTCGTAGACGGCGATCGCGTGCTCGTGCGAGAGCTTGGCGGCGACCCGGCCCTCGTGCATGATCTGGCTGCGGATCTCGTTGGCCTCTTGTTCGTCGAGCCCGGCCGTCGAGATGACCTGCTTGATCGCGACATCCCGATCGAGCAGCCGGTCGTGCGCGAGCCAGACCGCGCCCATGCCACCCCCGCCCGCCTTCGACTGCAGCCGGTAGCGGCCGGCGACGAGGTAGTCGGGGCCGACGATGGGACGAGCGCGTTCGGTCACGGGTGCGAGGGTAGCGGAAAATGGGCTTAGCTGGCCTGATTCGTGGCGACACCGCATGCCGCCGTCGCACCCGCATAACGACCGGGTAGAGCGGCCGTCGTCGTACAACGGCCGCGTTTCGAAATCGCCGCCCACGGGTGCGCCCTCTTGACGGAACCCGGGGGTCGGTTTCTACTGAGCAGGTATCGAACGTATATTCGATTACGGATCGATAGCTGAGTCGGTGCCGACCCGGGTCCATCGTGGGAAGTAGGTGGTAGGGATGGGTTCGGATGCGCGAACGCAGGAGGGGGCACAACCGCGGGGCTCGTCGCCGTCGGCGGGTCGGGAGACCCGGATGACCCTGGCTGAGCTGCGCAGAAAGATGGCGGCCATCCCCGGGCGCGGGGCGGCGGCGGTCGAGCGGGTACCGGTGCAGGCGCGGTTGCGCCGGGAGGTGCTCGCGGTGCCGCCGCCGCTCGCCGAGTTGTTGCCGGACGGCGGTCTGGCCAAAGGTTCCGTCGTGTCCTACACCGGGGCGCGTTCGCTGCTCGCCGGGCTGGTCGCCGCGGTGACCGGAGCAGGCGGCCATGCCGCGGTGGTCGGGGTGCCGCGGCTCGGCCTGCTCGCCGCGGCGGAGATGGGCGCCCAGCTGGAGCGGCTCGCCGTGATCGCCGACCCGGGCCAGGACCCGGTGGAGGTGGCCGCCGTCCTGCTCGACGGTCTCGACCTGGTCGTGCTCGGCCTGAGCGGCGCGGCGGTGCCGCCCGCCCGCACCAGGGTGATCGCCGCGCGCGCCCGCAACAAGGGCTCGACCCTGGTGGTCACCGACGGTCGCTGGCCCGGTCCCACCCTGCGGCTCGACGCGCGCGTCGCCGGTTATGCGGGGCTCGGCCGGGGCTGGGGCCGCCTGCGTGCCCTCGGCCTGGAGGTGGAGGTGCGCGGCAAGGAGGGGCAGCCCCGGCGCGGCAGGCTCGATCTGTGTTCGCGGGCGGGCCGGGTCGAATGGGTCCGGCACGAGGCGAACCGGCGGGCCGTGCCGGTGATCGACGCCGGCGAAGCAGCCTCGTGAGGCACTCGGTCCCTTTACTCGGGAATGGCTCAGCGGCACCATGATTCGTCCGAAGTCGGGAAAGGCGACCCGGGTGCTCGCGCTGTGGTGCCCGGATTGGCCTGCGGTCGCCGCGGCGGCGCTGGCCGGGATACCCGCGACGCGGCCGGTGGCGGTGCTGTTCGCCAACCGGGTGGTCGCGTGTTCGGCGGTCGCGCGCACCGACGGGGTGCGGCGCGGGCTCAAGCGCCGGGAAGCGCAGGCCCGCTGCCCCGATCTGTTTCTCGCCCAGGCGGATCCGGATCGGGACGCGCGGCTGTTCGAACCGGTGGTGGCGGCGGTGGACGAGACGGTGCCCGGCGTGGAGGTGTTGCGGCCGGGGCTGCTGGTGCTCGGGGCCCGGGGCGCCGCAAGGTTTTTCGGCTCCGAGGAGGTGGCGGCCGAGCGGCTGGTCGACACCGCGGCCGCCGCCGGGGTGGAGGCGCAGGTCGGCATCGCCGACGAGGTGTCCACTGCGGTGATCGCCGCCCGCCGCGGCGTGCTGGTGCCCGCCGGGCACGGTGCACGCTTCCTGGCGCCGTTGCCGGTGCACGAGCTGGCGATCGAGCCGAGCCTGGCCGCCCCGGAGCGGACCGACCTGGTGGATCTGCTGCACCGCTTGGGTTTACGCCGGATCGGTGATTTCGCCGCGCTGTCCACCGCGGAGGTGGCCTCGCGCTTCGGCGCGGACGCGGTGCTCGCGCACCGCAGCGCCAACGCCGAGCCGGAGCGGCCGCCCGCCGCGCGGCAGCCGCCGAAAGACCTGGCGGTGGAGTATCCCTGCGATCCGCCGATCGAACGGGTGGACGCCGCCGCCTTCGCGGGCCGCCTGCTCGCCACCCGCCTGCACACCGCGCTCGCGGCCGCCGGCCTGGCCTGTACCCGACTGTCGATTTTCGCCGAAACCGAAGCGGGAGAGGAGCTTTCCCGGATCTGGCGCTGCGCGGAGCCGTTGACCCCGGAGGGCACCGCGGACCGGGTGCGCTGGCAGCTCGACGGCTGGCTCACCCACCGGGACCGGCCCACCGCGCCGATCGTCCGGCTGCGCCTGGACCCGGTCGAGGTGGTGGCCGCGGGCGCGCTGCAACTCGGCCTGTGGGGCGGCGTGGGTGAACAGGACGAGCGGGCCCGTCGTGCGCTCATCCGGGTGCAGGGCCTGCTCGGCGGGGAAGCGGTGCGGGTCGGCGTGCTCAGCGGCGGTCGCGGCCCCACCGAGCGCGTCACCATGGTTGCGCTGGGCGACGAACTCGTGCCCGCCGCCGATCCGGCGCTGCCGTGGCCGGGCCGGCTGCCGGAGCCCGCGCCCGCGCTGATCCTGCTGCACCGCCCGGTGGTGCACCTGGAGGACGCCGACGGCAGGCCGGTCCGGATCACCGAACGCGCCTTGTTCAGCGCCGACCCGTCCAGCCTGCGCTGGGGCAGCAGGCAGTGGCGGCTGGCCGGATGGGCCGGACCGTGGCCGGTGGACGAGCGCTGGTGGGCGCCGGAAACCTCCGGAAAAGCCGACAGCGCAGCCACTTTCACGGCCCGCGCCCAGGTGCAGCTGGACGGTGCGGCCACCGAGGTGCGGGTGCTGCTGTTGCTCTACTACGACGAGAACTGGCGTGCGGAAGGGCTTTACGACTGAGGCCGGGTCCACACCGAAGCCATGGTGAACGGCTGCCCCAGCAGGTGAGTCCACTTGGGTTTCGCGGCCAGCCAGGCCTCGTCGATCAACGCCTCGGCGAATTCGGTGAGCACCCAGCCCGCGTTCAGCGCCGCGGTCAGGTGTTCGCTGAGCAGGTGCAGGTTGGTGCTGATCGCCACCGGTTCGCCGCCGGGCGGGGTGTAGTGCGTCGGCATGCCGGTCACCATCATGAACTGGGGGTGGAAGCTGACCAGCACGCACCGCGCGCCGGGTGCGGCGAGCCGCCAGGCCTCGGCGTAGAACGGCGCCAACTCGGGCAGGTGTTCGTCGACCAGCGAGGCGATGATCAGGTCGTAGGCCCCGCCGCGCAGTCCGGTGTCGCGCACGTCGCCGGTGGTGAGCGTGCTGTGTGCGCCGCGCTGCGCGGCCTGTTTCAGCATCTGGGTGCTCAGGTCGACCCCGTCGACCTCCGCGACGCCCTGGGTGCGCAGCCAGGCGCCGGTGCGTCCGGTCCCGCAGCCGAGGTCGGCGGCCCGCCGCACCCGGGCCCACTCCGGTCGGCGCAGGCGGGCCAGCAGCGCGATATCCATCTCGTCCATGACCGTGTGCTCGTACGTCGGCGCCCAGCCGTCGTATCCGGTGGCCACGTCGACGGTGGGATAATTTCGGCGGTCGTACTCCGCGAATGACGGCATGCCCGGAGTATTGCGCGGCACAACGGGTTTCGCCAGGAAGTTTTTCTTGCGGCGCCGTCGGCGCGGCAGATCTGTGCTGCTCGACGCACGTGATCCGGGCGACAAGTCGCAGGTCCGGCCGCCGCGACCCCGGTACCCTCGAAGATCGTGGATCTGACGGCAGCCGAGATGGCATGCGGTGACGTGCGGATCGCCTACCGGGACACGGGGGCGACCGCGGGTTCCGGCGTACCCGTGGTGCTGGTGCACGGCATGGGCGGGGACGGGCACACCTGGGACCGGTTCGCGCGGACCCTGGTGCAGGCGGGCCGCCGGGTGATCATCCCCGATCTACGCGGCCACGGCCGTAGTGCGCACGCCGAGTCGTATCGGTTCGACGAGTTCGGCGCCGACGTGCTGGCCCTGTGCGAGCGACTGGAGCTGACCTCGGTGGATCTGGTCGGTCATTCGCTGGGCGGTTACGCCGTCTCCTGCGTCGCGCAGGAGCGTCCCGCACTGGTGCGTCGCCTGGTCATCGAGGAATGCCCGCTGCCTTTGCAGTCCGGCGCCGAGGAATTACGCCTGACCCGGCGTTTCCCGACCGTGCCCGAACTCTGGCACGCCACCTCGAGCCTGGTCCGGCATCCGCGCGCGGTGCTGGCCTTCGACCGGTCCATGACCAGGACCGCGCTCGAGCAGTTCCGCAAGCCGAACCCGGAGTGGTGGGACCGGCTGTCCGACATCACCGCCTCGACGCTGGTGCTGCGCGGCGGGCCCGGCGGCATGGTCGACCCGGTGAAGCTCGAGTTCCTGCGCACCGCCGTCCCCGACTGCACGGTCACCGCGTTCACCTGCGGCCACAGCATCCATCGCGACCGCTATCGCGAGTTCGCCGCCGTCGTGCACCCGTTCCTCGCCGCCTGAGCTCGTCGAGCGGCTCGGCTCACCAGTGGGTGCCGGGCACCCAGCGGGCCGCGCGGCGCAGGGCGGTGCCGGTGACGCGCCGGGCCGCCGAGCGTGGACGCGGTTTCGCCTGGGACACAACAGGTTCGGCGTTGTCCTCGGTTTCCTCCACCTGTTCGCCCTTGGCCGCGGGGGAGTCCGGCAGGGCGCGGTAGTAGCGGTGCAGGATCCGGTCGCGGAACTTGGGTGTGAGCAGCGCGCCGTATTCGGCGAAGGTGCCCAGCGGTACGTCGATGCGCTTGGGGCGTTCGGTCAGCGCGCGCACGATGGTCGCCGCGGCCCATTCGGGGGATTCGGACGGTCCCTGGTCGCCGCTCGGGGTGATCATCGGGGTACGCACCAGCGGCATGTGGATGGTGGTGAAGGTGACGCCGTCGGCCATCGTCTCCACCGAGGCCACCTCGGCGAATTTGTCCAGCGCCGCCTTGCTGGCCAGGTAGGCGGCGAAGCGTGGCGTCGCCACCTGCACGCCCGCGCTGCTGATGTTGACGATGTGGCCGAACTTGCGCTCGCGCATCTGCGGCAGCAGGGCCAGCGTCAGCCGCAGCGCGCCGAAGTAGTTGACCGCCATGGTCCGTTCGAAGTCGTGCAGCCGGTCGGTGGAGCGGTGGATCGCGCGCCGGATCGACCGGCCCGCGTTGTTCACCAGCATGTCGACGTGGCCGTGTTCGTCGAGGATGGTCTTCACGGCGTGATCGACCGAGTCGGAGTCGGTGACATCGCACTGGTAGGCATAGGCACTGCCGCCCGCGGCCTTGATCTCCTCGACCACGCTCGCGAGTTCGTCGGCGCGGCGCGCGAGCAGGAACACCGTGGCGCCCTTGCCCGCGACGGCGATCGCGGCCGCCCGGCCGATGCCGGAGGAGGCGCCGGTGATCAGGACATGTCGTCCGGCGATATCGCGGTTGCGGCGGCGACGTGCGCCGGCGGCGTCAGCGGAGGCCTCGGTCATCGCTGCTCCTTTGCAGGTTGTTTGGCACGAACTTACTCCGAAGTAAGTTTACCTGCCAAGTGGCGCTGATCACTTTCCGGGGCGGCGGTCGAGGTGGTGAACACGGGTCGAACAACCCCTCGAAATCGATCGAACATATGTGCGATACTCGGCGCATGGCGGACGATCGGATGGCGGACATCTTTGCCGCGGTGCGGCTCGGTGGGGGGAACCCGGCGGCGGCGCGACAGGCGCTGGAGAAGTTGTGGGACGAGATCGGTGAGGGCGGTGATCCCTTGCACCGCTGCGTGATCGCGCATCACCTGGCCGATCTCCAAGGCGCGGCCGCCGACGCGCTGCTCTGGGATCGGCGGGCACTGGCCGCGGTGTTCGGCCCCGGCATTCCGCTCGACGAGGGGCTGCGCAGCTTCCTTCCGTCGCTGTATCTGAACCTGGCCGACAGTCATCGCCGCGTCGGCGATTTCGACACCGCGCGCATGCAGCTGACCATCGCCCGCGGGCACCTCGACGTCCTCGCCGCCGACGCGTACGGCGCGCTGATCCGGTCCGAACTCGAACGCGTGGAATCCGCGCTGGCTCGCGGTTCGACCGAACCGCTGTCGAGCTGAACCCGCCTGAGGAGGTGATGCGCGGTGGGGTGGAGTAACGGCCCGCCCACCTGGGCGGAGCTGGAACGGGTGCTGTCCGGCCGGCCCGGCCGCACGAACCCGGACGCGATGTATCCGGGCGACGGCGGCGACAGTCCGGCCTGGTCCCGCAAACGCGGCGAGTACCGGGCCGAGCCGGTGGCGCCGGCCGACGAACCGCGGGTGCCGTACGCGGAACTGCACGCGCACTCGGCCTACAGCTTCCTGGACGGGGCGAGCCAGCCCGAGGAACTGGTGGAGGAGGCCGTGCGCCTCGGCCTGGAGGCGATCGCGCTCACCGACCACGACGGTTTCTACGGCACGGTGCGCTTCGCCGAGGCGGCCAGGGAGTTCGGCCTGCCGACCGTGTTCGGCTCCGAGTTGTCACTCGGTACCGACCGGCCGGCGCCGCGGCGGCGCACCAAGGGCGCGGATCGCGCGGGCCGCCAACGTGATTCGGCGACCGGCCCGGACGGTGTGCTCGGCGCGCCCGACCCGGACGGGAACGGCGCCGGACGGCGCGGGCACATCGATGCCCCGGATTCCGTGCCGCGCACCGGCTCTCCCGACCCCGCCGGACCGCATCTGCTGGTGCTGGCCCGCGGCCAGGAGGGCTACCGCCGTCTCTCCCGGGAGATCGCGGCCGCGCACATGGCGGCGGGGGAGAAGGGCATCCTGCGCTACGACCTCGACACCCTCACCGCGGCGGCGGGCGGCCAGTGGCAGATCCTGACCGGCTGCCGGAAAGGACATCTGCGCCGCGCGCTCGCGGACGACTTGCGTTCGGGCAGTACCCGTCTCGTGCACGCCGAGGCCGCGCTGCGCGATCTGACCGAACGTTTCGGCGCCGACCGGGTGAGCGTGGAGCTCACCCACCACGGCATCCCGGAGGACGACGAGCGCAACGCGCACCTGCTCGCCCTGGCCGAGCGGCTCGGCCTGCCCGTGATCGCCACCACCGGAGCGCATTTCGCCGCGCCGCGGCAGCGTCGTCGCGCCATGGCCCTGGCCGCGATCCGGGCGCGGCAGAGTCTGGACGAGATCGCGGGCTGGCTGGCGCCCACCGGCGGTGCGCACCTGCGCTCCGGCGCGGAGATGGCGCGGCTGTTCGCCGAGTGCCCGCAGGCGGTGCGCAACGCGGTCCTGCTCGCCCGCGAGTGCGCCTTCGACCTGAAGCTGATCGCGCCGAAACTGCCGCCGTTCGCTGTGCCCCCGGATCACGACGAGACGTCCTATCTGCGCCTGCTCGCCTTCCAGGGCGCGGCCGTGCGCTATGGACCGCGGGAGCGAAATCCCAAGGCCTACCAGCAGATCGAGCACGAGCTGGCGGTGATCGAGGAGCTGGAGTTTCCCGGCTATTTCCTGGTGGTGCACGATATCGTCCGTTTCTGCCAGGACAACGACATCCTCTGTCAGGGCCGGGGATCGGCGGCCAACTCGGCCGTCTGCTACGCGATCGGCATCACCAATGTCGATCCCGTCGGCAATACCCTGCTGTTCGAGCGCTTCCTCTCCCCGGAGCGCGACGGCCCGCCCGATATCGATATCGACATCGAGTCCGACCGCCGCGAGGAGGCCATCCAGCACGTCTACGCCAAGTACGGCCGCGCGTACGCCGCTCAGGTGGCCAATGTGATCACCTACCGCGGCAAGTCCGCGGTGCGCGATGCCGCTCGCGCACTGGGCTTCTCGCAGGGGCAGCAGGACGCCTGGAGCAAGCAGGTGAGCAGGTGGACCGGCGTCGAGGCGGAGGCGCACACCGACATCCCCGCCGAAGTACTCCGGTTGGCGGGCGAGATCGAAGGCCTCCCAAGGCATCTCGGCATCCACTCCGGCGGCATGGTGATCTGCGACCGGCCGATCGCCGACGTCTGCCCGGTGGAGTGGGCGCGCATGCCCGGCCGCAGCGTGCTGCAGTGGGACAAGGACGACTGTGCCGCCATCGATCTGGTGAAGTTCGATCTGCTCGGCCTCGGCATGCTCTCGGCGCTGCACTACATGATGGACCTGGTGCGCGAGCACACCGGCGAGGTGGTCGAGCTGCACAAGCTCGACCTGAAAGAGGCCGCCGTCTACGAGATGCTCTCGCGCGCCGACTCGGTGGGCGTATTCCAGGTGGAGTCGCGCGCGCAGATGGCGACCCTGCCCCGGCTGCGGCCCCGCACGTTCTACGACCTGGTGGTGGAGGTGGCACTGATCCGGCCCGGTCCGATCCAGGGCGGCTCGGTGCACCCCTACATCCGGCGGCGCAACGGACTGGAGGACTGGGACTTCGACCATCCGGCCCTGGAGAATGCGCTGGCCCGGACGCTCGGCGTGCCGCTGTTCCAGGAGCAGCTGATGCAGATGGCCGTCGATGTCGCGGGATTCACCGCCACCGAGGCCGATCAGCTGCGCCGCGCGATGGGTTCCAAGCGATCGCCCGAACGCATGCAGCGGCTCAAAGCGCGCCTCTACCAAGGCATGCGCGAGCTGCACGGCATCGAGGGCGAGATCGCCGATCGCATCTACGAAAAGCTCTACGCCTTCGCCAATTTCGGCTTCCCCGAGAGTCATTCGCAGAGCTTCGCCTCGATCGTGTTCTATTCGGCCTGGTTCAAACTGCACTACCCGGCGGCGTTCTGCGCCGGGTTGCTGCGCGCCCAGCCGATGGGGTTCTACTCGCCGCAATCGCTGGTCGCCGACGCCCGCAGGCACGGGGTGGTGGTGCACGGCCCCGACATCAATGCCAGCCGGGCCGAACCCACCCTCGAACGCCGGGGCACCGAGATCCGGCTCGGTCTCGCGGCGGTCCGGCACATCGGCTCCGATCTGGCCGAAAAGATCGTCGCCGCCCGGGGGCAGCGGCCCTACACCAGCTTCCTCGACCTGACCGGGCGGGTGGAACTCACTGTCGCGCAAGCCGAATCGCTGGCCACCGCGGGTGCGCTCGGCAGTCTGGGCAGTACCCGGCGCGCAGCGCTGTGGGCCGCGGGCGCCGCCGCGGGGGAACGCCCGGACCGACTGCCCGGCACCGGCGCCGCCACCACCGCGCCCGTGTTGCCGGGTATGAGCGATCTCGAACTGGCCGCCGCCGACGTCTGGGCCACCGGGGTCTCGCCGGGGAGCTACCCCACCGAATTCCTGCGTCCGCGGCTGGACGCGCTCGGTGTGGTCCCCGCCGCCGATCTGCTCACGGTGCCCGACGGTTCGCGAGTCCTGGTGGGCGGCGCGGTGACCCATCGGCAGCGCCCCGCCACGGCCGGCGGTGTCACCTTCATGAACCTGGAGGACGAAACCGGCATGGTGAACGTCGTCTGCTCGGTCGGGTTGTGGACGCGCTACCGCCGCCTGGCCCAGAGCGCGCCCGCCCTGCTCATCCGGGGCCGGGTGCAGAACGCCGAGGGCGCGGTCACCGTCGTCGCCGAACACCTGCGCAGGCTGGAACTGCGGGTCGATTCGAAGTCGCGGGACTTCCGCTGAGCCGCTCGGGCGGCCGGGCCCGCCGACGCTTTTAAGGAACTGTTAGAAGCGTTCTAGAGAACCGTTATGTCGGGCCGTTTCCGCAGCCAGAGGGGTTACTGTGCGAATCATGCGGAAGCTTGCTGTGCTGTGCACCGGCCTGCTCGGTCTCACGTTGCTCGTCGGCTGCGGTGCCGACGACGCGAAGAAGTCCGCGCCGCCGGGCCGGCCCTCCACCTACGCCACCGAGGCGCCTGCGCCCGCCGCCGTGCCGCCGCCCGCGCTGCGCGACCAGGGCCCCGCGCGCAAGGACAACACCGGGAGCAGCGAAACCACCTCGGCGCGTAAGGAAATCGTCACCGGCAGCGTGGAGATCACCGCCGACAAACCGATCGACGCGGCGGGCAAGATCGCCGACCGAGTGCGCGAGGTCGGCGGCCGGATCGACAGCCGGACCGAGCAGCCCGGCGCCGGGGACACCGACGCCAGCGCCACGCTCACCGTCCGGGTGCCCGCGGACAAGACCGACGCGTTCATCGACGGGCTCGGCGGCATCGGCAAGGTCACCCGGGTGAGCACCAACCGCGACGACGTCACCATGCAGTGGGAAGACCTGGACGCCAGGATCAAGGCGTTGCAGGCCTCCGTCGAGCGGCTGCGCGGGCTCATCGCGAACGCGACGAACACCGCCGACCTGCTCAACGCCGAGCAGGCGCTGTCCAGCAGGCAGGGCGAACTGGACAGCCTGACCGCGCAGAAACGCCACCTCGACGACCAGGTCGCGCTGTCCAGCCTCTCGATCGACATCACCACCACGACCAAGAAGGTCGACGAGGAACGTGCCGACAGTTTCTGGGAAGGCATCGTCGACGGCTGGAACTCGTTGGTGGACTGGCTGAAGGACGCGGTCGTGTTCACCGGTAAGGCGATTCCGTGGCTCGGGTTCCTGGTGGTGCTCGCCGCCGTGGTGTGGGGCATCGTGCGAACGGTGGTGCGGCGGAAGAAGACCGGGGCGAGTGGTCCGGCGCACGGGGAATCGGGTCGGCCCGCGCCGGTTGCGGTGGGCGCCGAGCGGTCGGGCGGTGCTGCGGGGACAGCGAGTTCCTCGGGTGCCGAGGGAACTTCGGGAAGCAGCGGTACTACGGGCACCGGAGGTTCTTCGGGTACGGGAAGTGCTTCGGGCACTAGCGGTTCTTCGGGCGGTGGAAGCTCTTCGGGCGCCGGGAAACCTTCGGGCACCGGGAGTTCGGCGGAATCCGAGTCCTGAGCAGACTGCGTCCGGGCGGGTCCGAGATCGAGGGCGGACCCGCCCAGCCGTCGAATACTGTTGGAGCCCAGCCAGTCATGACGATCGACGAGGAGGTGCGGTGCCGACCATCGTCCGGGCGACGATCAAACCGAACAGCCGCAAGGGCCCGCTCGTCGAAACCCTCGATGACGGCACCTTGCAGCTGTATGTGCGCGCGCCCGCGGTCGAGGGCAAAGCGAACAAGGCCGCCATCGAACTGCTCGCCGCGCACTACGGGGTGCCGAAGAGCGCCGTGCGTTTGGCGGCGGGTGCGACCTCTCGTCACAAGCGGTTCGAGATCGATCGCTGAGCGGGACTACACGCCGTCCGGGAACCCGAGCTGCCGCCACGCCTCGTACACGGTGACCGCGGCCGCGTTGGACAGGTTCATCGAGCGCCGGCCCGGCAGCATCGGAATCCGCAGCTGCGCCGTCACCTGCGGGTCATCGAGTACCGCGGGCGGCAGCCCGGTCGGCTCCGTCCCGAACAGCAGCACGTCGCCCGCGCGGTAGGCGACCTCGGTGTAGCGCGTCGTCGCCTGCGTGGTGAACGCGAACACCCGCTCCGGCCGCAACGCCGCCCACGCCGCAGCCAGACTCGGATGCACCGTCACCGAGGCCAGATCGTGGTAATCCAACCCGGCCCGCCGCAGCTTCGCCTCGGACAGATCGAACCCCAACGGCTCGATCAGATGCAGCTCGGACCCGGTCCCGGCCACCAACCGGATCGCATTCCCGGTGTTCCCGGGAATAGCGGGCTCATGAAACATCAGACGGAACACGTCCCCAAGTCAATCAGGTACCGGTTGCGTCCGATCGTGGGTGGGTCAGCCGAAGCTGCCGGTGCTGGGCTTGCCGACCACGGTGACGGGGATGATGTCGGTGACGGTCACGTTGTCGTGCGGGCCGGTGGGGCGTTCCCAGGCGCAGGCGCCGCGCACGTCGATCACCTGTCCGGCGGGCAGGCTGCCGTTGCCGATCGAGGTCTGCACCATCTTGTGGTCGTTGGTGGCGAACGAGGTCGGGTTGTTGCCGCCGAAGATTTCGCCGGTCTTGGCATTGAAGATCCAGCACACGCCGTCGTTGTTCGGGTTGTGGAACTTCGCCGACACGGTGCCCGACACCGAGAAGACCTCTTCGATCACCGGCGCGTCGAGGCCGGGGATCGCGTTGGCGGCGGCGCCGGGCAGCACCAGCGCCGCGGCCGGAACGGCGAGCAGCGCGAGGAGGGAAAGTCGTCGAGTCATGGTCGAGATGATGTCACCCGCCCGTCGCCGCCCCCATTTTTCGGGGCGGTGCGCCGAATCGATTCGACCGCAGGGTTATTCGGCTGCGGCAGGCCGTTCGGGCAGGGCGCAGACGCCGCCTTCGGCCATGCCGGTCGGGCGGACGCCCAACCCCTGATTGACGCGAGCGCGCTGGTTCTCCCACGCGATGGTGACGGCCAGTTCGGCCAACTGTGCTTTGGACAGCTGGGCGAGCAGGGATTCGCGCAGGTCATCGATGCCGATCGCGGGCGTGACGGTCATGGCTTCGGCGAACGCGATGACCAGCTTCTCCAAATCCGTGTAGGCGGAACTGGTCTGGTAACGAGGCAGGTCCAGCAGTTGCTGTTCGGACAGCCCCGCGGATCTGGCCAGCGCGGAGCCGATGTCCAGGCAGAACTCGCAGTTCACCAGGCCCGCGGTTTTCAGCTCGGCCAGTTCCTTGAGCTTCGGGTCCAGGCGGTTCGCGAACAGCAGTGAGGTCTCGAATACCGCTGTGCTGAACAGCAATTGCGGTCGGCGCAGCTGCCAGCCGACCAGATCCGATCGGTGCCGCTTGGCCTGGCGCATCGCCTGGAAGTAGTACCCGATCCGTGTCAACGCTCGCATGGCCCCACCTTCTGTGCCGCTGATCCCTCCTCAAACTACGCTCGGTAGTAATTTCCCGGCAAGGGTGGGACTCGCCACGTGCCGAGCGCCCGGACGCGGCCATTGCGGCCGCCGGCGGCGCGGGCTACGCGGGTCTGTAAGAATCGGGGGGTGACAGGTGCCGAGCGGTCGAGGGTGGAGCAGCGCACAGGTGGCGCGGGAGCCCAGTTCCTGCGTTGCCACCTGCCGCTCGTGCTCGTCACGCTGGTCATCCTGGTGGCGATCGTCTTCGTGGCCCAGGATCGATGGCGCCGCGGCGCCCTGTTCTTCGGCGGGGCCACCTTGCTGGCCGCTGCCTTCCGGCTGTGCCTGCCGACCGCGCGGGTCGGCCTGCTCGCGGTGCGCAGCAAGCCTTTCGACGTCGGCGCGCTGACCCTGCTCGGCTCGTCCATCGTCTTCATCGCCGCGACGATCAACACCCTCGGCGTCTTCTGAGCACGGGACCCGCCGCACCGCACCCCTCGACGCGGCGGGCGGATCCCGCGAAATACCTTCCGGTCAGGCCGATTCCGCGACGAGCGACGGAACCGGCCGGGCGCCGCGACTGCCGTGGAGCGCGCGGGCCTGCGCCGGTGTGACGGTTTCCGGCCGGGTCGGCGGCTCGGCGTTGATGTGCTCCTTCAGGATCTGCCCCGCCATCGGCGCGATGAACGGCGCCGCGGCGAGCAGCCCGAACGAATTGAATCGGCTGAAGCTCCACACCAGCACCTTCGCGGGAATCTTCACCGCGAGATCGACGATGCCCCAGCGATCGAAGCGGCCGAGTTTGCGCATCCACTTCGGCAGCGTCGCCACCGAGGCGAGCGAAAGCAGCCTGCTCCCAATGGCATACGCGAGCCCGGCGCCGTTGCGGGGCGAGGTCCACAGCAGGTGGTGCATGCCTTCTTCGGCGCGTTCGGAGGTGCACAGGCGCGGGCGCACCCGCTCGAAGTAGGCGCGTACCTCTTCGCGGGAGCGGGGCACATCCTCCGGCTTGCAGGTCTGCAGTTCGGCCGCGATGGCGCACTCGTGCCAGAACCGGGTCTCTTCCTCCGGCGAGAGCGGGCCGGGGCCGAACACCTCGTAGGTCTTGAGCACCGAGTGCCAGCCGGTGATGTGGATCCACAGCTGGGTCTCGGGGCTGTTCGCGCTGTAGCGGTTGCCGCTGATCGGTTCGATGCCCGTCATCGGGGCGTGCACCTGCATCAGGTGTTCGGCCGCCTGGATGGCGGTGCGTCCGTCGGCGATCGCGGCGATCAGGAAGTAGGAGAAGGTGTGATCGAGCCGCCGGCGCGGGTTGCTGTAGATGCCCTGCGAGTCGGCGACGGCGGCGGTGAGGTACGGGTCGAAGTGCTCGAGCACCACGGCCCGCTGGAAGCCGATTACCGCGGTCGGCGCGGTCCAGATCTTCCAGCTGGGCGAATCGGGGCCGAAGAACCCGTAGTCGTCCCGGCGCAGGGTGGTCGGATCGAAGTGCATCACGTGCTCCTTTGCGGTGATCGCCCCTGGGCGCGGGGGTGAATACAACGCAACCGTAGCAATTGCGTGTGTTGAATACAACGGGGGCGTAGCATTTGTGACCGGCGGGATTCCCCGCAGGTGAGCGGATGCTGTCAGGATGGACCGCATGGAGGTGAGGCGGCAGTGACCACATCGCGTACCGCGGCGGAGCGGCCGCGTCGCCGTTACGCGCCGCGCCTGCCGCCCGAGCAGCGCCGGGCCCAGTTGCTCGACGCCGCGTTCACGGTGCTGGGCCGGATGGAACTGCACGAGTTGAACATGGAGGCGGTCGCGCAGGAGGCCGGTGTCGGCAAGCCGGTGCTCTACACCGTCTTCAAGACCCGCGCCGAACTCGTTGCGGCACTGCTGGAACGGGAACGCGAGCGGGGCCTGGAACAGGTCGCCGCCACCCTGCCGACCGACCTGATCGGCGCCGACCCCGTGGTCGCGGCCTCGGCCACGGTCGAGGCGTTCGTCGGTGTGGCACTGGAGAATCCGACCCGCTGGCGGCTGATCCTCGCCGGACCGGGCAACGCGCCGGACGAATACCGTGAGGCCCTGCGCAATTCGCGAGCGGGCATCTTCGATCAGGCCGAGGCGCTGGTGCGGATCGGCACCGCGCTCGAACCACGGTGGGCCGGTGTGGATTCCGCGCTGCTCACCAACTCACTGCTCCAGGTGGCCGAGATGCTCGGGCGGCTGGCGGTCAGCGAACCCGACGAGTACCCCCGCGAACGCCTACAGGGCTTCGTGCACGCCATCGTCCGCCTACTCGTCGGCGCCCCGGCCCCATAACCCCTGCCCCCGCGCACATCTCAGCACCCCGCGCACGAATTGGTCAGCGATTCTGTGCGCGCCGCGATGAACCGCGCGCGTGAACCGGGCGACTCAGGTGGCGGGTTGCCGGGCGGCGCGGGCCAGGCGCACCGTTTCGGTCAGCAGTTTCGCCACCGCGGCCGCCTCGGTGAGGAAGCCGTCGTGACCGTCTCTGGAGTGCACGACCTCGAGGCCGTCGCAGCCGGGCAGCCCGTCGGCGAGTTCCTGCTGAGTGCGCAGCGGATACAGCCGGTCGGAGTCGACGCCGCCGACCACGCACGGCACGGGCGTCGCGGCCAGCGCCGCCCGCACCCCGCCGCGGCCGCGGCCGATGTCGTGCCGGTTCATCGCCTCGGTCAGCAGCACGTAGGTGGCCGGATCGAACCGGTTGCACAGCTTGTCGGCCTGGTGGTCCAGGTAGCTCTGCACCGCGTAACGCCCACCGCGCCAAGGATCTTCGGTGCCCTGCGCACTGTTCTCGAAGCGGTGGTCGAGTTCGTCCTCGGTGCGATAGGTGAGGTGCGCGATGCGCCGGGCCAGACCCATGCCGGTCATCGGCGCGCGGTCGGTGTCGTGGTAATCGCCGCCCTGCCAGTCCGGATCGGCCTTGATGGCGGCGATCTGGGTGGTCTGGGTGCCGATCTGATCGGCGGTGGCGCGGGCGCCGACGGCCAGCACCAAGGCGGCGCCGACCCGGTCGGGGCTGCCGACCATCCACTCCAGCACCCGCATGCCGCCCATCGAGCCGCCGACGACCGCGGCCAGCCGCGTGATGCCGAGCCGATCCATCAGCGCCGCCTCCGCGGTCACCTGGTCGCGGATGGAGATTTCCGGAAACCTTGCGCCCCAAGGCTTTCCGTCGGGCGCCAGGGTCGACGGCCCGGTGCTGCCCTTGCAGCCGCCGAGCACGTTCGTCGCGATCACGCACCACTCGTCGGTGTCGAGCGGACAGCCCGGACCGACCATGCCGTCCCACCAACCGGGCAGCGGGTGGATATCGTCCGGGAAGCCGACCACATGCGAGTCGCCGGTGAGCGCGTGCTCGACCAGCACCACGTTGTCCAGCTCGGGGGAGAGCTCGCCCCACCGCTGGACCGCGAGATGGACCTGCGGAATGACCGCGCCGCTCTCCAATCGAATGTCACCGACCGGGATGATCCCGAGCCGCCCGTCCGGCGGCGGCAGCGCCACCTCGGACGAACGGCGGAAACTCGGTTCGGTACCCACCGTCACGTCGCCGCCGCCGTGAAGCCGGCGCGCAGATCGGCCAGGATGTCGTCGATCCCCTCGATGCCCACCGCCAGCCGGACCAGTCCCGCAGTGACGCCCGCGCGGAGTTGTTCGTCCGGCGTGAGCTGCGAATGTGTGGTCGACGCGGGGTGGATCACGAGAGAACGCACATCTCCGATGTTAGCCACATGGCTGTGCAGGACTAATCCGTCCACGAACTTCTTGCCCGCATCGACACCACCGCGCAGCTCGAACGCCACGATCGCGCCCGCACCCTTGGGCGCCAGTTGCTTGGCCCGCTCGTACCACGGTGAGGTGGGCAGACCCGCGTAGCTGACCGAGATCACGTCCGGGTGGGTGCGCAGGAACTCGGCGACCGCCGTGGCATTGGCCACATGCCGTTCGATGCGCAGGCTCAGCGTCTCGAGGCCTTGGCTGATCAGGAACGCGTTGAACGGCGAGACGGCCGCGCCGAGGTCACGCAGCAGTTGCACGCGGGCTTTGAGCGCGAAGGCGGGCGCGCCGAGGTCGGCGAACACCGCGCCGTGGTAGCTCGGGTCCGGGGTGGTGAAACCGGGGTAGCGGGACTGTCCCTGCGCGTCGGTCACCGTCCAGTCGAAGGTGCCGCCGTCGACGATGACGCCGGCGATGGCCGAGCCGTGCCCGCCGAGGTACTTGGTCGCCGAGTGCACCACGATGTCGGCGCCGTGCGCCAGCGGCTGGATCAGGTACGGCGTGGCCACCGTGTTGTCCACGAGCAACGGCAGCCCGGCCGCGTGCGCGACGGCGGCGATGCCGGGGATGTCGAAGATGGCGCTGCTCGGGTTGGCGATGGTCTCGCCGTAGAACGCCTTGGTGTTCGGCCGGATCGCGGCGCGCCACTGCTCGAGGTCGTCCGGGTCGTCGACGAAGGACACCTCGATGCCGAGCTTGGGCAGCGTGTAGTGGAAGAGGTTGTAGGTGCCGCCGTACAGGTGCGGGCTGGACACGATGTGGTCGCCGGCCGCGGCCAGGTTCAGGATCGCGTAGGTCTCCGCGGCCTGCCCGGAGGCCAGCAGCAGCGCGGCGACGCCGCCCTCGAGCGCGGCGACGCGCTGCTCGACCACGTCCTGGGTGGGGTTCATGATCCGGGTGTAGATGTTGCCCGGCTCGGCGAGGCCGAACAGCGCTGCGGCGTGGTCGGTATCGCGGAAGGCGTACGAGGTGGTCTGGTAGATCGGCAGGGCACGGGCGCCGGTAGTGGCGTCGGGCGCTTGGCCCGCGTGCACCTGCTTGGTCTCGAAGGACCACTGGCTCGGATCGACCGCGGACACGGTGGGGTCAGTCATCTCGGTTCTGCTCCAAAGAAAAGGTTGCTCGCCAGAACTGCTCGGTTATCGGGGCGCAGGCGAAGAACAACAACACATTTCGGGAACCTCCTGGAAGCGCGCTTGCTCTCGACCGTCGAGAGCCGGGTCATCACCCGGAGCACCCCACCGCTGCTGGAGGGTTGCCGACCAGCGAGCCGGGGCTTGGCGCTGGTACTCATGACCTGACCGAGATCATAACCGGCGCGATCGCGACGGCCGCAACCTCACCCCGCGGCGGCGCTACCGGTACCGCAGCACAGGCGCAGGAACTCGTCGAATGTCGTGGTGAAGGCCGCGCGCGAGGCCTGGGCCGCGGCCTCGAGATCATCGTCGTCGAAGACTGCCTCCTGACATTCCATGCCGACGTGCCCGATCAACTGCCAGGCGCCGAGAATGAGCCGTACCGGCAGTGCGTCGGGCGTGGTGTCCAGCCGCTCGGCGAGCACGCTCGCGATCGCGGCGTTCTTGCTCTCGGCGTGGTCGATGCTGCGGGTGCTGACCGCCGCGCTGCTGCGCATGATCCGTCGCATCTGCTGGAACTGGCGGAAGGTCACCGGGTCTTTGCTGTCGTCAGTCGACGCGCTGTCGACGACCTGCAGGAACGCTTCGCGCAGCGCGTGCAGTTCGTTCCCGGTGCGCGGCAGCTCGCGCAGGGTTTCCGCGACGGCCGCGCCGAAATCGACCACCGGCCCGAGGACGATGTCTTCCTTGCTCTCGAAGTATCGGTTGATGGTGCGCGGCGAGATATCGGCCGCGTTGGCGATCTGTTCGATCGTGGTCGCGTCGAATCCCTGTGCGTCGCACAGGTTCAGGCCGACTTCGATGATGCGCAACCGCGTCTGCTGCTTCTTCCGCTCGCGCAGGCCGGGGTGGGGTTGCGGCGCGGGGGCCGCGGTGTTCGCACTCGTCGGCGTCGGTGACTCGAGCATGCGTCCATGCTATCGCAATCGGGCCGGATTGTGTCATTAGCGGACAACTGTCGCATCCCGACATTTTTCTCTTGACGCCAAATGTCGCGCAATGTCAGGATGGCACCACTTCGAAATGAGGGAGAAGACAGTGACCGACACTGCGACAGCGGTAGCAGTTCCAGAAAAACAAGGCAGTTCAGCGCGCTGGTTCGCCCTCGGCGTCATCGCGTTGGCCCAGCTCATGGTGGTGCTGGACGCCACCATCGTGACGATCTCGCTGCCCTTCGCGCAGCAGGACCTCGGCATCAGCGACGGCAACAAGCAGTGGATGCTCACGGCGTACACGCTGATCTTCGGCGGCCTGCTGCTGCTCGGCGGGCGGCTGGCCGACTACCTCGGCCGACGGCGGATCTTCATCATCGGCCTGATCGGCTTCGCGGCCGCGTCGGCACTTGCCGGTCTCGCGCAGAACGGGGCCGAGATGTTCGCCGGACGTGCCCTGCAGGGTGCGTTCGCGGCGTTGCTCGCGCCGGCCGCGCTCTCGCTGCTCTCGGTGACCTTCACCGAACCCGGTGAGCGGGCCAAGGCCTTCGGCCTGTTCGCGGGCATCTCCGCCGGTGGCGCCGCGCTCGGCCTGATCGCCGGCGGCGCGCTCACCGAATACGCCTCGTGGCGCTGGTGCCTGCTGGTGAACACCCCGATCGCGCTGCTCGCCCTGGTCGGCGCACTGGCCTGGGTCGTGAAGGATGTGCCTGCGCCGCGGACCGGCGGCTACGACGTGCCCGGCGCCGTCACCGTCACCCTCGGCCTGATCTCGATCGTGTACGGCTTCAGCCGGGCCGCCGACGACGGCTGGCTTGCGGGCAGCACGCTCGGCTTGCTGGTGGCCGGTGCCGCGCTGCTGATCGCGTTCGTCGCGATCGAGCGCCGCTCGGCGAATCCCCTGCTGCCGCTGCATATTCCGGGTGAGATCAACCGGGGCGGCGCGTTCCTCGCCGCGCTGCTGGTGCCGATCGCCATGTTCGCGATGTTCCTGTTCCTCAGCTACTACTTCCAGATCACGCTCGGCTACTCGTCACTGAAGGCGGGCTTCGCGTTCCTGCCGTTCCCCGCGGGCATCGCGATCTCCGCGGGCGTGACCAGCGCGCTGCTGCCGAAGGTCGGTCCGCGGCCGCTGATGGTGGCCGGCGCTGTGCTGGGCGTACTCGGCCTGCTCTGGCTGGCCCAGCTCGGTTTCGGGGACGGCTACGCGACCAGCGTGCTGCCCGCGCAGCTGCTGATCGCGCTCGGTATGGGCCCGCTGTTCGTCGGCATGCAGACCGTCGCGCTGCATCAGGTGGAAGAAGCGGATTCGGGTGTGGCCAGTGCGCTGCTGAACGCGGCGCAGCAGGTCGGCGGCGCGGTGGGCACGGCCCTGCTGACCACCATCTCGGTGCAGACGGCCAAGAGCTACGCCGAAAGCCACGCGACGCTGGACAACCTGCTCGCCCGCGCCTCGATCCACAGCTACGACGTGGCGTTCTATGTCGGCGCCGGGTTCTTCCTCGCCGCCATCCCGGTGATCTGGCTGATGATCCGGGACCGGCCGGCGAACTTGATCGAAGGCGCCGACGACACGGCGCGCCCGGTGCACGTCGGCGTCTGATCATCTGGATAACGACTCGGTCCGCGGATCGCCAGGCGGCGGTCCGCGGACCTATCGTGGGGGCGCGGGCGACCCGCGCATTGCGCCGTAGCCAACTGGTGAATTGCGCTGGGACCTACCAGTCAGTAAGTTCGTGGGGTTTCTCACTCGGGGGGCTGCCCGCACACCGCGAACAGCGGCAGCAGTACGCTTGTCTTGTTTGCACCACACGTCTCGCGGACAACGCGGGGCATATACGTTGTCTGTTGGAACAGCTGGGGTCCGCTCACAAGCGTGTTCGCCTGGCCGTGCAATGAGGGCACCATCCTAGGAGGACACGAAGATCCATGTCCAAGATCAAGGTTGAAGGCACCGTCGTCGAACTCGACGGCGACGAGATGACCCGGATCATCTGGCAGTTCATCAAGGACAAGCTGATCCATCCGTATCTCGACGTGAACCTCGAGTACTACGACCTGGGCATCGAGTACCGGGACAAGACAGACGACCAGGTCACCATCGATGCCGCCGAGGCGATCAAGCGCCACGGCGTCGGCGTCAAATGCGCCACCATCACGCCGGACGAGGCACGCGTCAAGGAATTCGGCCTGAAGAAGATGTGGCGCTCGCCCAACGGCACCATCCGCAACATCCTCGGCGGCACCATCTTCCGCGCCCCGATCATCATCTCCAACGTCCCGCGCCTGGTGCCCGGCTGGACCAAGCCGATCATCATCGGCCGCCACGCGTTCGGCGACCAGTACCGCGCCACCGATTTCAAGGTGTACCAGGCGGGTACGGTCACCGTGACCTTCACGCCGGAGGACGGCAGCGAGCCGATCCAGCACGAGGTCGTGAAGATGCCCGAGGACGGCGGCGTCGTCATGGGCATGTACAACTTCAAGAACTCGATCATCGATTTCGCGCGCGCCTCGTTCAACTACGGCCTGCAGCAGAACTACCCGGTGTATCTGTCCACGAAGAACACCATCCTCAAGGCCTACGACGGCATGTTCAAGGACACGTTCCAGGACATCTTCGACGCCGAGTTCAAGACCCAGTTCGACGCGGCGGGCCTGACCTACGAGCACCGCCTCATCGACGACATGGTCGCCTCCTCCATGAAATGGGAGGGCGGTTACGTCTGGGCCTGTAAGAACTACGACGGCGACGTGCAGTCCGACACCGTAGCCCAGGGCTTCGGTTCGCTCGGCCTGATGACGTCGGTGCTGCTGACCCCGGACGGCAAGACCTGTGAGGCGGAGGCCGCGCACGGCACCGTCACCCGGCATTACCGCCAGCACCAGCAGGGCAAGCCGACCTCGACCAACCCGATCGCGTCGATCTTCGCCTGGACGCGCGGGCTCGAGCACCGCGGCAAGCTGGACAACACCCCCGAGGTGATCGGCTTCTCGCAGACTCTCGAGGATGTCGTCATCAAGACCGTCGAGGGCGGCCAGATGACCAAGGATCTCGCGCTGCTCGTCGGCGGCGATCAGGGCTACCTGAGCACCGAGGAATTCCTCGGCGCGCTGGACGCCAACCTGGCCCGCGCCCTGCGCTGACCAGCTGAATGTCCCGGCGCTGGAAGCGAATCCGGCGCCGGGGACGACTCTACGGGCACCCGCACCACACGGTGGTACGGGTGCCCGGACTGTTTTGCGGGTCAGGCCGCGACGGTGTGGTCGCGCAGTACCGTGGCGGCGCGGGGGAAGTTGTCCGCGCCGAGGCCGCGTTCGACGCTCACGTCGAGCAGTCGCTGCAACGGGTCCAGCAGGTCGGTGGGTACGCCCTGCTCGCGACTCACGCCGCGGATCGTGTCCAGTACCGACCCCATCTCCGCGATGCTCGCGAAGGTCGGTGCGAACTCGTCCGCGTCGATTTCGGCGGCGAGGGCCGGCAGCACGTCGAGCAGCGCGCGCAACCACGGCACCAGGAAATCGGCGGTGAGCCCGTGCACGGTGGCGGGTGCGCCGCCGAGCATCGCCGCCGCGTGGAAGAAGCCGCCGAACAGTCCGTACATGCCCGCGAGCACCGCCATGTCGTGCAAGGCCGCCAGGCCGGTGTCGGCGCCGAGATAGGTCGTGGCGCCCAGCTCCGCGATCGCCGCGCCGTGTGCGTCCGCGGCTTCTGCCGATCCGCTGTAGGGAACGAGCGTGGCCGCGGTACCCACCGTCGCGGGCATGCCGAGAATCGCACCGTCGAGGAAGTGACCCTGCTGCTCGGCGATCCGCACCGCGAGCGCGCGGGCGTCGTCGGGGCGGCCGGTCGACACGTTCAGCACCGTGCGTCCCGCCAGCGCGCCGGGAACGGTGTCGAGCAGCGCCGCCACGCCGGGGGTGTCGACGTGCGAGACGATGATCAGTTCACTCGCCGCGATCGCGTCGGCGAGTGTTGCGGCGCGGCGCGCGCCCAGCTCGTCCAGCTCCGGCGCGCGGCCCGGCGTCCGATTCCACACCGTGGTCGGATAGCCGGCGGCCAGGTAGCGTCCGGCGATCGCCGAGCCCATCCGCCCTAGTCCGAGCACCGTTATCCGGGTGCGCTTTTCGCTGGTCATGCGTTTCCTCCGTAGATCTGTGCGGGTGTCGGGTGGGCGCCCGCGTCCCAGTCTTCGCGTTCCGGTCGCGCCGCACGAGTGGCAGGACTGACCGCCGCCGCACGCTTCCTGCCATATCCTGGGCGGCATGACCGGTCGCACCGTCGCCATCGCCGTCACGCCCGGAGCGATGCATCCCTGGGACCTCTACGAACTGGGTGTGCTCGCCTCGATCTTCGGCACACCGCAGCCCGATATCGCTGCGGACTGGTACGAGTTGCGGATCTGCTCGGTCCTGCCCGGGACCGCCGAGTCGGCGATCGGGCACGGCGCCTTCCTGCGCGCCGAGTACGGCGTGGCCGAACTGGTCGCGGCCGACACGGTTTTCATCCCGTCGATCGCCTACGACTGCACGACCGACAACCGCCCGGTGCCACCCGAACTGATCGATGCCCTCGTCGCGGCGCATCGGCGCGGTGCGCGGATGGTCGCGCTGTGCAGCGGCACCTTCGTGCTGGCCGCCGCCGGTCTGCTCGACGGCAGACGGGCCACCGTGGGCTGGGAGCACGCCGCGGTCCTGGCTCGGCGCTTTCCGGCTGTCGAAGTGGACGGATCGGCGCTCTATGTGGACGACGGGGACATCCTCACCAGCTCGGGAATGACCGCCGCGCTGGATCTCTCGCTGCATCTGGTGCGCCGCGATTTCGGGGCGCCCGTGGCGAACCGGCTGGCCAGGCGGCTGATGGTGCCGCCGAATCGAGCCGGGGGACAGGCCCAGTTCATCGACCTGTCCGTCACGGCGCGGGCCGCGGCCGATCTCGGCCCCGTGCTCGAATGGGCAGGCGCTCACCTCGATGAGCCGCTCACCGTCGACCAGCTCGCCGCCCGCGCCGCCATGAGCCCGCGCACCTTCCACCGCCGCGTACAGCAGTCGATCGGGGTGACCCCGAAACAGTGGTTGCTGACCCAGCGCCTGGCCCGCGCGCAATCGCTGCTCGAATCCACCGATCACCCCATCGATCGGGTGAGCCGGATGTGCGGCCTCGGCACCGCCGCCAACCTGCGTAGACACTTCGCCGCCGTGGTCGGCGTGACGCCCGCGGAATACCGCCGCACCTTCGAACTACGCGAACCACCCGCGGCGTGAATTGCTCGTCGGCGGAACCGAATCGGGGCCGGGATGACGCCGCACACATCCGGCGGAGGCGGCGGGCCGGTGTGCTCGGGGTACGCGAGTGTTTCCGAATGAAAATTGCCAGGTCGAATGGCCGACGCGTCCAAATTGCCTGATTTTTCCTTCTGACCTGCATGTTTTATGAAGCTAAAGGTGTTTCAACTCACGTTTACTCGGGAAGCGGAACCGCCGCGGGAGGCGTTTCATGGATACGTGACCACCCCACTCGCCACCCAGGTACCCGCACGCCCCGAGGCTGAGCGGACGAGCTGGCATATTCCGGCCATGCTCGCGCTGGCTCTCGGCGGATTCGGCATCGGCACAACAGAATTCGTGACCATGGGCCTGCTGCCCAACATCGCCCACGCGATGGGCGTCTCCGAACCGACCGCGGGACACGCCGTCTCCGCGTACGCGCTCGGGGTGGTGATCGGTGCGCCGGTCATCGCCGCGCTGTGCGCGCGGGTGTCCCGGAAGATATTGCTCATCGCGTTGATGGCTGCGTTCACGCTCGGCAACATCGCGACCGTGCTGGCACCGACCTTCGGCACGCTGGTGGCCGCGCGGTTCGTCTCCGGGCTGCCGCACGGCGCGTACTTCGGCGTCGCCTCGCTGGCCGCCGCCACCCTCGCTCCGGTCGGGCAGCGCGCGAAAGCGGTCGCCGCGGTTATGCTCGGGTTGAGCGCCGCCAATGTTGTCGGCGTTCCTGCTGCGACCTGGCTCGGCCAGCATCTCGGCTGGCGCGATGCCTACGTCGTGGTCGCCGTGATCGGACTGGCGACCGTCGCCGCACTGATCAAGTTCGTCCCGGAACTCACCGGCATCACGATGACCAACCCCGTCACCGAACTCGGTGCGCTGCGTCGTCCCCAGGTATTGCTGACCCTGCTGGTCGGCGCGATCGGCTTCGGCGGCATGTTCGCCGTCTACACCTACATCACCACCACGCTCACCGGCGTCGCCGGCATGTCCGCCGGTCTGGTTCCGCTGGTGCTGATGCTGTTCGGCGTCGGCATGGTGGTCGGCAATATCGTCGGCGGCGTGCTCGCCGACCGCGGGGTGGATCGCGCGATCTACTTCGCCATGATCGGTATGGCCGTCATCCTCGCCGGATTCGTTGCGGCGGCGCACAATCCGTACACCGCGGCGATCGGCGCGTTCCTGGTCGGCGCGAGTGGCGCGTCGCTCGCCCCCGGCTTGCAGACCAGGCTGATGGACGTGGCGCATGAGGCGCAGACGCTGGCCGCCGCGTTGAACCACGCCGCGCTCAACATCGCCAACGCCGCGGGTGCCTGGCTGGGTGGCGCCGTGATCGCGGCCGGGCTCGGGTACACCGCGCCCGCCATGGTCGGCGCGGGTCTCGCCGTGATCGGCGTGATGTTGTTCGCTGTCACCGTCTGGGCGGCCCGGCGCGACGCGCGCCTCGTCGCCGCGGCGGCCCTGATCGCCTGACGGTGCGCCGCGCTTGAACATACAGAGCTGTATGTAAGTGTAGAATCGCCGGATGGCCAGGATCGAAGTCGCGAAACCGCAGCGCCGCACCCAGGAGCAGCGCAGCACCGAGATGCGCACGCGGTTGCTCGACGCGACCATCGACTGTCTGGTCGAGTACGGCTACGCGGGCACGACCACACCGCGGGTCGCCGAACGCGCCGGCGTAACCCGCGGTGCGCAGGTGCATCACTTCGGTTCCAAGACCGATCTGGTGGTCGCCGCGATCAGTCACCTCGCGCAATTGCGCGCCGAGACCGCGATGCGGGAGATGGCCAAGGTCGAGCGCGGCGACGACCCGGTCGGGGCGGCGCTGGAGTTCCTGTGGGAACTGCACCAGGGCCCGCTGTTCATCGCCACCGTCGAACTGTGGGTGGCGGGCCGCACCGACCCCGTGCTCGCCGCCGCGATGGAGAAGGTCGAGCCGTTCGTCAACAACGCCGTCCTGATGGCCGTCGCCCGCTTCGTTCCCGACGAGATCCGCCGCAAGGAAGCGCGCGACTTCATCTACACGGCCATGGACGCCCTGCGCGGCATCCTCGTCTCCAATTTCATCGACCCCGACAACGAACGCGCCCAACGCCGTTGGCGTCGCGCCACCGCCCACCTGCGTGAGATCGCCGCCGCGGCGCTGGCCGGCGTCCGCACCGCCGACTGAGACGCGGCGACTACTCGCCGCACAGTGCCAGGGCGAGCGGTTCGGACGGAGCCTAGCCAATAACGCCGTCGAGCGGGACGAGACCGGTGCGGCAGGTGTTGCCGCTCGGTCGCGTCCCGCTCGACGAGGTTGGTCAGTGCTGGCGGGGGAGTAGGTGGTGGCCGGGTTTGTCGGTGGACAGGGCCAGCGAGCTGATGTACTGGATCTCCCCTTCGGGGCCGGGGGTGGCCGAGGCGATCATGTCGGGGCGCTCGAATTCGAGGCCGGTGACATGGCAGGTGAGGGTCTCGCCGGAGGGGTTGCCGTGCTCGTCGAACATCGGCAGATCGATGCCGTCGTCGCTGCGCCGCAGGTAGTACTTGCCCTTGGTGGCGATCGCGGTCAGCGGGGTGGCGAGGAACGCGACGACCACCGCGACGATGGGGGAGTAGGGCTTCAGCAACTCGCCGAACAGCCCGAAGAACGTCATGATCGAGAGCACCGCGGACAGCCCGAAGCCGACCAGGCCGACCGGGTTGAAGTCGTACAGCATGCCGCGCCGGAACTCCGGCTGCTTCGGCGAGATCTTCAACAGGTACTTGTTGACCGCGATATCCGTTGCGACGGTGACGATCCAGGCGATGCCGCAGTTGGCGTAGAAGCCGAGGATGTTGTTGAGGAAGTCGAACATGTTGGCTTCCATCAGGATCAGCGCGATCACCAGGTTCACGCCGAGGAAGATCAACCGGCCCGGGTAGCTCTTGGTGACCCGGGTGTAGGAATTGGTCCAGGCCAGCGAGCCCGAATACGCGTTCGTCACATTGATCTTGATCTGGCTGATCACGACGAGCACGACGGCCAGCGTCATGGCCAGCCAGCCCGGCACCATATCGCGGTAGATCTCCAGGAACTGGTGCACCGGCTGATTGGCGATCCCCTGTGCGGCAGGCACATTCGCGATCAGGTACACCGCGAGGAACAGTCCGACCACCTGCTTGAGCGCGCCGAAGACCACCCAGCCCGGCCCGGCGAGCAGCATCCAGCTCCACCACTTGCGGGCGTTCTCCGGCGTGCGCGGGGGCATGAAGCGCAGGTAGTCGATCTGCTCGGCGATCTGGGCGATCAGCGACAGGCAGACGCCCGCAGCCAGCAGCGTGCCGGAAAAGCTGACGCCGGAGCCGTTTTCGCCGCCGTAAGCGAAGAACGAGGACACCGAGTCGGGGTGGCGCACGAGCAGGAACCCGAACGGCAGCACCATCAGCAGCAGCCACAGCGGCGTCGTCCACACCTGCAGTTTGGCGAGGGTGTTCATGCCGTAGATGACCAGCGGAAAGATGATCAACGTCGAGGCCAGGTAGCCGAGCCACAGCGGTATGCCCAGGCCGAGTTCCAGCCCCTGGGCCATGATCGACCCTTCGAGCGCGAAGAAGATGAAGGTGAACGAGGCGAACACGATATTGGTGATGACCGACCCGTAATAGCCGAATCCGCTGCCGCGAGTAATCAAATCGAGGTCGATGTTGTAGCGCGCCGCGTAGTAGGCGAGCGGAAAGCCGGTCAGCATCACGACGACGGCGAACAGTCCGATCCCGAGCAGCGCGTTCCCGGTGCCGTTGGCGATGCCGATGTTCGCGCCGATGGCGAAGTCGGCCAGGTAGGCGATGCCACCGAGGGCGGAGATGCCGACGACGGCCGGGCTCCATTTCCGGTAACTCCGTGGCGCGAACCGCAGGGTGTAGTCCTCGAGTGTTTCTTTTGCTGCGGCGATCCCGTCGGAATTCGACGACCGGGTATCGAGCTCGACCACGTTCTTCTCCTCATGTTCTGCGACGTGTCGACCGTCGTACACGGTTGTGGACGATGAATTTCCGGACCATTACGCGGCTGTTACGGCCGCCGAGGCGGTGAATTGGGTCACAGCAGTCGGCGTGGTGCACTCCGTCGGCCGCTCGAACCGGCCTGAATACCAGCACGAACTGGCAATACATACACCTCCGACGGTATGTCGTAGCGGCGTGTCTGATGGCAGTACAACACCTAGTTGGAACCGCGGGTACTGGTGACAACCTTGCGTACTTACATACATCTCTGTATGTTTGTTTCAGCTCGATCCGGACGGATCGGTCAGCGTCGTCCGCCCACGGGCGGTACCCGGCGGGGGCCGCCGGGCTAGGCACTATCTGAGGAGTTCGATGGCGAACAAGGTTTACGTCGTCGGCGTCGGCATGACGAAGTTCGAGAAGCCGGGCCGCCGCAAGAACGAAGACGGGACCGACTGGGACTACCCGGACATGGCGCGGGAGTCCGGGACCAAGGCGCTCGCCGACGCGGGTATCGCCTACGACTTGGTAGAGCAGGCTTACGTCGGCTATGTGTACGGCGAATCCACTTCCGGTCAGCGCGCGGTCTACGAACTCGGCATGACCGGTGTCCCGGTGGTGAACGTCAACAACAACTGTTCCACCGGCTCGACCGCGCTCTACCTTGCGGCACAAGCGATTCGGGGCGGGCTTGCCGAGTGCACGCTGGCGCTCGGCTTCGAGAAGATGCAGCCGGGCTCGCTCGGCTCCACCTGGGACGACCGTGAGCAGCCGATGGCCAGGCACATCATGGCGCTCGCCGAGATCTCCGAGGTGCTGTTCCCGGTGGCGCCGTGGATGTTCGGCGCGGCCGGCCGCGAGCACATGAAGCAGTACGGCACCACGGCCGAGCACTTCGCCAAGATCGGCTACAAGAACCACAAGCACTCGGTGAACAACCCATACTCGCAGTTCCAGGACGCGTACTCGATGGACGACATCCTCGGCGCGCGCATGATCTACGACCCGCTCACCAAACTGCAGTGCTCGCCCACCTCGGACGGTTCCGGCGCGGTGATCCTGGCCAGCGAGGCGTTCGTGGACAAGCACAACCTCGCCGCGCAGGCGGTGGAGATCGTCGGCCAGGCGATGACCACCGACTTCAAGTCCACCTTCGATGAGACCGCCAAGAACCTCGTCGGCTACGACATGACCGTGCAGGCGGCCCGCAAGGTCTACGAGCAGGCCGGCCTCGGTGCCGAAGACTTCCAGGTCATCGAACTGCACGACTGCTTCTCGGCCAACGAGCTGCTCACCTACGAGGCGCTGGGTCTCTGCGGCGAGGGTGAAGCCGGAAAGCTGATCGACGACAACCTGACCACTTACGGCGGCAAGTGGGTGGTGAACCCCTCCGGCGGCCTGATCTCCAAGGGACATCCCTTGGGCGCAACAGGTTTGGCGCAATGCTCCGAACTCACCTGGCAGCTGCGCGGCACCGCGGACAAGCGGCAGGTCGACGGCGTCACCGCCGCGCTGCAGCACAACATCGGTCTCGGCGGCGCCGCGGTCGTCACGGCCTACCAGCGCGCCGACCGCTGAGCCGGCCCGCCACCGAACCTCCGACCGCTGAACTCGCACAACACATCTCGACGAGGAGTCAATTCATGGGACACATCGAAGCCACCAAGGACGTCAACGCCACCCCCGATGCCCTCTGGGCGGTCGTCTCCGACCCGCAGACCTGGGACAAGTGGTTCACCATCCACGAGCGCTTCATGGAGGAGCCGCCCGCCGTGCTCACCGAGGGCGCCAAGCTCGTCGCCAAGATCGTGATGCTCGGCATGGCGAACAAGCTGGAGTGGACCGTCGTCTCCGTCGCGCAGCCGTCCAAGCTCACCTTGGGCGGTACCGGAATGGCCGGTGTGAAAACCGAATTCACCTTCGACATCCAGCCCAAGGGTGACGGCGGCAGCACCATCCTGGTGTCCGGCGACTTCGAGGGCGCGCTGATCAAGGGCGCGCTCGGCAAGGCGGTCGAGAAGGACGGCCTCAAGCAGCTGGACAAGTCCCTCGAGCAGCTCGACGCGCTGGCCTCGGCATGACCGCCGAGACCGCCGCGGCACGGCTGGTCGAGTTCGACGACGCGGGCCTGGAAACCTGGTGTGACGACGAGCGTTTCGAGGTCACCGGCGAGCGGATCGGCGAATACGCCGCGGCCACCAATGATCCGATCGAGGCGCACCTCGCGGGCCGGGTCGCCTCGCCGGTCTTCGCCATCGTGCCGGTGTTCGAGGCGATGATGATGCCGGTGATCGATGTCGCGCCGATGGACATCTTCGGCCGGGTCGTGCACGGCGAGCAGGACTTCCACTTCCACCGGGCCATCCAGCCCGGCGACAAGCTGATCTCGCGGGCGAAGGCGACCGGATACACCAGCCGGTCCAATGGCACGACCATCACCATCCTCATCGAATGTCGTACCGAGGAAGGGGAATTGGTCAACGAGCAGTACCTGACCGCCTTCTTCCGCAATATCGACGCCGGCAAGTCGGTCGGCACGGCGGCACCGGCGCACAAGTTCGACGAGAGCCTGCGCGCGCAGCCGCCGGTGGCGGTCGTGGCCCAGCACGTGGACGACGACCAAACCTTCCGATACTCACCGGCTTCCGGTGATCCGGTGCCGCTGCACCTCGACGAGCAGGTGGCCAAGGACGCCGGGCTGCCCGGCATCATCGCGCACGGCCTCTGCACCATGGCGTTCGCGTCGTGGGCGGTGCTCACCGAGGTGGGCGGTTCGGACGTCAACCGGCTGAAGCGATTCGCCGTGCGGTTCGCCAAGATGGTCTTCCCCGGCGACGACCTGGAAACCCGCATCTGGAAGGTCGGCTCCGCCGACGGTGTCACCACCTACGCGTTCGAAACCGTGCGCGGCGCGGACGTGGTGCTCAGCGACGGGCTCGCCGAGATCGCGGACTGAGCGAAAACCCTTACCAGGTCGCACAATTCAGCACAGACTTCAGAAAAGGAGACTTCGATGGGTGCACTCGAAGGTCGAGTAGCCATCATCACCGGCGCCGGGCGCGGCATCGGCCGCGAGCACGCCCTGCTGTTCGCCAAGGAGGGCGCGGCCGTGGTCGTCAACGACCTCGGCGGCAGCAACGAGGGCGAGGGTACCGACACCACGCCCGCGCAAGAGGTCGCGAACGAGATCGTCGCCGCGGGCGGCAAGGCGGTGGCCAATACCGACAACATCGCCACCTGGGACGGCGCGAAGCGAGTGGTCGACCAGGCCGTCGCCGAACTCGGCGGGCTCGACATCGTGGTCAACAACGCGGGCATCCTGCGTGACGCGTTCATCGCGGGCATGGACGAAGCGCAATGGGACGCGGTCATCGCGGTGCACCTCAAAGGCCACGCCGCCGTGCTGCACCACGCCGCCGCCTACTGGAAAGACCAGAGCAAGGCGGGCAACCAGCCCAACGCGGCGGTGATCAACACCGCGTCCGCCTCGGGCACCACGGTGCCCAACGCCGGCCAGGGCAACTACGGCGCGGCCAAGGCGGGGATCGCCGCGCTGACCCTCGTCGCGGCCGACGAACTCGCTCGCTACGGCGTGCGGGTCAACGCCATCGCGCCGATCGCGCGCACCAGGCTCACCCTCGCCACGCCGGGCATGGGCGCGATGATGGCCGCCGAGGCCGACGAGGTGGAGGAGGGCGGCTTCGATGCCTTCAGCCCCGCCAACATCTCGCCGCTGGTGGCCTACCTGGCCTCGGACAAGTGCCCGATCACCGGCAAGGTCTTCGCCGTGCAGGGTGGCGCCATTTCCGAGCTGGCCGGTTGGCACGATGTGAAAACGATCGAGACCGATGGGCCCTGGCTGATCGACGACATCTCCGCCCGGCTGCCCTGAGCTCGCCGCAACGTTAGGAGAACAACGATGTTCGAATGGTCCGAGACCGATCTGCTGATCCGCGATGCCGTGCGGACGTTCATCGACAAGGAGATCCGGCCCAACCTGGACGCCCTGGACAGCGGCGAGCTGTCGCCGTACCCGATCATCCGGAAGCTGTTCAGCGAGTTCGGGATCGACGCGATGGGCGAGGAAGCGGTGACCAAGCTGCTCGCCAAGCAGGAGGCGAAGGAAGCGGCCATCGCGGCGGGGGAACCGAAGCCGGAGAAGAAGGAGAAGTCCGCCGGCGGTAGCCCGTTCGCCGGGCAGGAATCGCTGATGGCGGTGCTCGTCGGCGAACTGTCCGGTGTTTGCATGGGCGTGGTCACCGCGCTCGGTGTCAGCATCGGTCTCGGAGCCACCACCATCATGTCGCGGGGCACGCTGGCGCAGAAGCAGCGCTGGCTCGCCGACATCGTGACCATGAAAAAGGTTGCGGCGTGGGCTATCACGGAGCCGGATTCCGGGTCCGACGCGTTCGGCGGCATGAAGACCTACGTCAAACGCGACGGCGAGGACTACCTGCTCAATGGGCAGAAGACCTTCATCACCAACGGCCCCTTCGCCGACGTGATGATCGTCTACGCCAAGCTCGACGAGGGCGACGGCGCCGACAAGCGCGAGCGCAAAGTGCTGACCTTCGTGCTGGACAAGGGCATGGAGGGCCTCACCCAGGGCAAGCCGTTCAAGAAGATGGGCCTGCACGCCTCGCCCACCGGCGAGCTGTTCTTCGACAACGTCCGCCTCGGCCGGGACCGGCTGCTCGGCGAAACCGAGGAGCACAAGGGCGGCGACGGCCGGGAAAGCGCCCGGTCCAGCTTCACCGCGGAACGGGTCGGCGTCGCGTTCATGGCGTTGGGCATCATCAACGAATGCCACCGGCTCTGCCTGGAATACGCCAAGAGCCGCAAGCTCTGGGGTCAGGAGATCGGCCGGTTCCAGCTGGTGCAGCTCAAGCTGGCCAAGATGGAGATCGCGCGCATCAACGTGCAGAACATGGTGTTCAACACGTTGGAACGGGGCCGGGCGGGTAAGCCGCCGACGTTGGCCGAGGCCTCGGCGATGAAGTTGTACGCGTCCGAGGCGGCCACCGAGGTCGCCATGGAGGCGGTCCAATTGTTCGGCGGTAACGGGTACATGACCGAGTACCGCGTGGAACAGCTTGCGCGCGACGCGAAGTCGCTGATGATCTACGCGGGCAGCAACGAGATCCAGGTGACCCACATCGCCAAGGGCCTGCTGGCCTGACAGCCCGTCGTTCGGGGCGCACTACAACGGCGTGTGCGCTCCGAACGTGCTGTGCCGTTGCAACGCCGTTGTCCCTGTGCACCTTTCGGGGTACGCCGCTCGTGAAGGACATCGGCCATGATCACCGAGACCACCGCGCACTACGACGGAGTGCGCACCCGGGTGCTTTCCGTCGCGGGCGCGGGCCCGCCCATGCTGCTGCTGCACGGGTATGCGGACAGTGCCGACACCTGGCGTGGGGTGCTCACCGCGCTCGCGGCCGCCGGACGTGCGGCGTTCGCCGTCGACCTGCCGGGTTTCGGCCTGGCACAGCGGCGTCGGCCCGGCGCGTTGACCCCGCAGTTCGATGCGTTCGTCGATGCGATCATCGCCGAGCACGGCCCGTTGACCGTGGTCGGCAACTCGCTCGGCGCGGCCACCGCGCTGCATGCCGCCGCCCGGCATCCGGGTGACGAGGTCATCGCTGTGGTCGCGTTGGACGAGCCGCTGCTGGCTCGGCATTGGCTGGCCCGGGTCGGTCGATTATGTGAGTACCGGCTGTTGTTCGGTCTCCTCGCTGTACTGCCGGTGCCGGACTCGGTGGTGCGCTGGGGTGTGCACCGTGCCGTCGCCACCTTTGTCTACGGCCCCGGCTTCCCCGCCACCCCCGAATTCCTCAGCAGCGCAGTCCGTTCGATCCCCGACATGGCCGCCGTCGCCGCCCGAGGTCGTGACGCCGTCCGCTACGCCCGCGAACATCCCGCAGGCCACGGCGCTCTCGCCCTCACCTGCCCCGTCCTCATCGCCCACGGCACCGAAGACCGCATCATCCCGCTCGCCGCCGCCCGCGCACTACACGCCCTCCTCCCACACAGCAAGTTCGTCCTCCTCCCCGGCCTGGGCCACTGCCCCCAACTCGACGCCCCCGACCAGATCGCCCAACTCCTCCTCCACTTCCCCGTCACTCCGCGATCAACCGCTGCCTCCTGACCCGGTCGAGCACGGCCTCAGAGCCGTGACGCAGGTGCATTCGTCACGGCCGCACCGAAACGGTGCTCGAGCTGTGCCATCCGTGCGGAAAGCCTGAGTCGGTCACTGCGTAGGCGTCTCGTCTGCCGATTGAGACGGCGCGTCTGTGTCTGCAGCATGCCCAGCTCCGGCTCGAACAAGGCTTTGCGCCGCCTGGAAACACCGGCTCTGATCCGCAGGGTATGGCTTTGCGAGACAACGTTGGTCGTCCGTGTCGACATCTGGTCGATTCGCGTTGCCAGCCGGGCCGAGCTGGTTTTCAGCCGGTCGATCTGGGCGAGAACGGATTCCTGCTCAGGTCGAAGGTGTGCAGTCGGCTGCCGGTGGGGCGCTCTCAATTGCCGGTCAGCGCGCTGCTCCAGGCGAATTAGCTGCAGCTCGATCCGGCGGATCGTGCGACCTATTGCTTCGGCTTGCCCGGTGGAAGCTCGGGCCAGATCGTGCAGGCTCGTGATGTCATTCCGGAGCCGGCGGACAGCGTGCTGGAGCTCGGCGATTCCCATGGCGCGCAACGCTAGCCGTCGCTAGAGGGCGCGTCGACCACATTGCCGACCTGGGAAAACTGTTCTGACCTGCGGTGCATCGGGCCGGGCCGCGGCACCGCAAATCGTGCTCGTCCGAATGGAACGGGTCGCCGGGTTCAGAAAGGCGGTTCGAGTTCGTCTCTGCGTCGTGCGGGCTGCTGTTTGCGCAGGAGTTCGACGACGGTGTCGAGGGTCCGGGAGTTCTGATGAATGGTCCCCTCGAGTTGGTTCACCTGCATTTGCAGGTTGCCCATCTGAGTCTCGAGGGTGACGAATCGTGCAGGTAGAGCGGCGAGTTCACCGACCTGACTGGCGAGTTGGTCCACCTGGCTGGTGAGTTGGTCCACCTGGCTGGTGAGTTGGTCGACCCGGCTGGTGAGTTGGTCGACCCGGCTGGTGAGTTGGTCGAACCGGCCGGTGAGTTCGTTGACTTGGGTTGTGAGTCCGTTGACTTGGGTTGTGAGCGTGGCGACTTGCGCTGGTAGTGGTGCGAGTCTGTCGAGGTCGGTAGTGACATCGCGGAGGCGGGACTCCACGCGGTCCAGGCGGTGCCCGTGTTCGTGCTGGGCGGTGAGCAGGAGACCGAATTGACGTCCGGAGGTTCGCCCCAGCCGTCCTAGGCGTAGGTGGACGTCTCGAATGACGCGGTCGCACTTGATCACGTCATCTTTGATGTCCTGGGCCACTTCGTACAATCCGTAGACGTCGCCACGCAGTTGATGGAAGGTTCGGTCGGTGTGCTGGCTCCCCATGGCACGAGACTAGGTCTCGGTGCGAGCGCGATCGAGATCTTTCTTCGATCTGGGGACAACTTCTCTACCTGTGGATATCCGGTCGTTCAGACTGCGCGGAGGCGGTTGCGGCTGGCGTAGACGTGCTCGGCGATTAGGGTGGCGATGCGGTCGGGGGCTTCGAGCATCGGGACGTGGCCGACCCCGTGTACGACGATGCGATCGGCGGAGTCGGGCAGTTCTTTCAAGTACCGGCGGGCGTATACGCGATTGGGGATCACCCGGTCGTATTCGGCGAGCAGCAGCCGGACCGGCGTGGTGAGGGTGGACAGGTCTTCCTGTCCCGGCCCGCGCAGACCGGCGATGACGAACGGGATCATCGTCGGGCAGTGCAGCGCCGCCATGATGCACGCCGCGGCGTCGGCCCGCGACACCGCCGAGGCGTTCTTGCTCAGCGGGAGCAATGCCAAGCGTTGCGCGATCGGATTGTTGATCGCGAAACCGCCCAGCCGCTTGCCGATTTCGACGATCGGGACCAGCGACAGGAACTTCAGGCTGATCCGGAGCTGCGTGATCGAGGGCGCGTGCCAGCCGCCCGCCGGCGCGACGAGGGTGAGGGTGCGGGCCCGCCCGCGCCGGGCGAGTTCGACTCCGACCCACCCGCCGAGCGAGTTGCCCGCGATGTGACAGGTGCGCCAGCCGAGGTCGTCGAGCTGATCCTCGATGCGGTCCGCGAGGGTGTGCACGTTGACCGACCACCCGTCCGCGTCCTCGCCGCCCCAGTGGCCCGCGAAGGCGGGCGCGTACACCTCGCACTGGCTCGACAGCCGCGTCGCCGTCTGCTCCCAGCAGTGCGGCGACATCATGAAGCCGTGCAGCAGGAGCAGCGGGTCGCCGGAGCCCAGATGTAAAGCCTTGACGGCCTTGGGCATTGCCGGAGCCTGCTTGGCGGCGGCCGGCGGGCGCGCGGGGCGCTTCGCGGCGGTGGTGGGCTTGGAGGTGTCAGACGGCATCGTCATCACCCTTTCCTGGACGGCGGTGTCCGAAGGAATTCATCTGACCAGCATTGTACGGTCGTTCGGTGGCCTACATCATTTCGAGTGTGAACGTAAACGGCGTCCGCGCTGCCGCGGGCAAGGGCATGCTGGCCTGGCTCGCCGCCACCGAGGCCGACATCGTCTGCGTCCAGGAGGTCCGGGCGACCGACGAGCAGACCAGAGCGGCGTTGGCGCCGGCGTTGGCCGAGGGGTGGTGGCTGGCCAATGCCGAACCGGAATCCAAGGGCCGCGCCGGAGTCGCGATCCTGTCCCGCCGGGAGCCGCACGCGGTCCGAATCGGCTTCGGCAGCAGCGAGTTCGACGCCTCGGGCCGCTACCTCGAGGCGGACTTCGGCGATGTCACCGTGGCGAGTGTGTACGTGCACTCCGGCGAGGCCGGTACCCCGCGCCAGGACGAAAAGTACCGGTACCTGGCCGAACTCGGCGCCTACCTGACCACGCGCACCGGCGAGTTCGTGGTGAGCGGTGACTGGAACATCGCGCACACCGAACTGGACCTGAAGAACTGGAAGGGCAACCTGAAGTCGGCGGGCTTCCTGCCGGACGAGCGCGCCTGGATCGACGGCTTGCTCGCCGCGGGATACGTCGATGTGGTGCGCGCACTGCATCCCGGCGTCGAAGGCCCGTACAGCTGGTGGTCCTATCGCGGCCGCGCCTTCGACAACGACACCGGCTGGCGCATCGACTACCAGCTGGCGCGCGGCGAACTCGCGACCCGCGCCAAGCAGGCCGTGGTGGAGCGGGCCGCCGCCTACGACCAGCGCTGGTCCGACCACGCACCGGTCACGGTGCAGTACCGATGAACCTGTCGCCGAAGGCGATTCGCGCCGCCGTCGCGCTCGGCGCGGTGGCGCTGGTGCTGATCGTGGCCGCGGTGCTGGCAACCCGCGGCGGTGACGACCGGGCCGCGGGGACCACCACCCGTGCCACGCCGAGCGCCGGCGCACCGGCCGGGAACGCTCAGCGGACACCGGAAGCGACCCCTTCAGCCAGTCGCGCACCCGGCGTACCAGATCGCGCGTACGCCACCCTGCGCGAGATCGACGCGGGCCGCTGGCCGGATTCGGCAAACGCGCCCGGCACCAAGGGTGGTGACCGCTGGATGAATCGCGGCGGCGATCTGCCCGCCACCGACGCGTCCGGCAAACCGATCACTTATCGGGAGTGGGACGTCAATCCCAAGCAGCGCAACCGGAATCGGGACGCCGAACGCATCGTCACCGGAAGTGACGGTGCGGCCTGGTACACCGGGGACCATTACAAAACCTTCACGAGGATGCGTTGATGACCGAGTCAGTCACGTTGTCGCAGTTCCTTGCTCGTCCCGTCGCCGCCGACGCGGGCGTACAGTCGATCGCTCCGTTGCCGCCGCGGGCGGCGCTGGGCGCCACGGCCGTCGATGCGGCCGAGCTGAGCAGTGTGCGCTACCGTGCGCCTTCGGGTTTCGCGGTGCGTGAGCTGCGCGGACCGAAGATGCGTTCGGTCGCACGGGTTTTCGACGAGATCGCCGCCGCGCTGCAGTTCCCGTACTACTTCGGCGAGAACAAGGACGCGTTCGACGAATGCCTGCGTGATCTGGACGATTTCGTCGGCGACGCGACCGGATACGTGGTGGTGATCCGGGATTCGGCGCAGTTGCTGGCCGACGAACCGGACGAGCGGGCCTGGTTCGGTTCGGCGATTCGCGATGCCGCCGAATACTGGTCGGACAAGGGCATTCTGTTCCGGGTGGTGTTGCAGGGTGAATCGACCGGGTTGCAGGACGTTTCGGTGCAGCTCTGACTCCGCCGAGTCAGCCCAGGCGGTGCGCCAGGTCCTCGCCGAGCAGGACGAACACGTCGGTGGTGTGCTCGATCAGTTCGTCGCGGCTGATCGGCAGCTCGCCCTGTAGCCAGGCGGTCAGCGTCTGCACCAACCCGCCGACCAGGTAGTTCGCCCGGAACGCGATCGCGGGATCCGCGGCCGGATCGTCGATGCCGTAGAAGTCGATGCCTTCGGCCGCGACCATCCCGGCGAACAACCGCACCGTTTCGGTGGTGCGCGCCCGCAGTTCCGGCGTCGCCATGCCCGCGACCAGTGCGACCTTGGCTTTGCGCGGATCGTCGGTGAGCAAATGGATGCCCGCGGCGATCGCGGCGTGCGCGGTGCCCCGGGAATCCTTCGGCGCGGCGCCCACCGCCGCGACGATCACGCTCGCCAGTTCCTCGGCGATGGCGTCGATCAGCGCCGTCAGCACGGCGTCGCGGCTGTCGAAACTCTCGTAGTAGTACCGCTCGTTGAGCCCGGCTCGAGCGCAGAGCCCCGAGACGGTCAGTTTGGCCAGCCCCTGGGTGCCGATGATCTCCAGTGCGGCATCGAGCAGTGCCGTGCGCCGCTGTGCCTTGCGCTCCGTCGCGGAGACCCCGCCATAGCTACGAGTCACGACTCCGATTCTGGCACGGCCCATTCTGGCATAGCCTCTTGCCAGAATTGCGAATCTGGCGGATGCTATTGCCAGATGGTCTCGATGAGGAGGCAGTGATGTCCGAACCTGGCTATTTCAGCGATCACTCGATGGCCCGGCGGGTGATGCGCAAGCGGGCGGTCGGCCTGACCTATGGCCAGCGCGCCCTGGTCGTCGGCGCGGTGCAGCCACTGCTCTACGTCGGCACCGCCGAGAACACCGAACATCGGATGACGCCCTACACCAGGCTCGCGCTCACCGGTCACCTGTTCGAGGCGGTGTTTCTCGGCAGCAAGGCGGAGGCGGACCGCGCGTTGGAATTCACCAAGAAGAAGCACGCCACGGTGCGCGGCGTGCTGCCCGAGGACGCCGGAGCCCATCATCCGGCGGGCACCGGATATTCGGCCGACGATCCGCACCTGATGTATCTGACGATGGCCTTCACCTTCGACTCCGCCGAGGTGATGTACGACCTGCTGGTCCGCAACCTGACCGACGGCGAACGCGAGGGCCTCTACCAGGACTATGTCCGCTGGGCCGAGCTGTTCGGCATGCCGCCCGCGGCCGCGCCCGCCACCTACCGGGAGTTCCGCGCGTCGTTCGACGCCTACCTCGCCTCGGACGAACTGTTCCTCACCGACGAGGCGCGGCTGGTCGGCTCGTACCTGGCCGGACAGCGCGTGCCGTATCCGCAGCGGATGCCGTTGCAGCAGGTCACCTCCGCCTTCTTCCTGCTGGTGCAGGGCAGTCTGCCGCCGCGGATCCGCGAGATGTACGGCATGCGGTGGGGGATCGCCGAGCAGGGCGCGTACCGGGCGCTCGCGCAGGCCGTGCGGACCGCGCACGTCGCGTTGCCGCTGGCGCCGCCTGTGCTGCGCGGCACGCTGGCCGGACCGAGCGCGCCGGTCTACAAGCTGGTTTCCCAACGTGAACGCCGCCTGTTGCGCACCGGGCGGCCGAGCATGCCGGGCATTGATCCGCGCAACTGGGCGCAGCGAAATTCGATCGGACAGGGGCGTCGCGCAGCGACTCGTTGAGGGGAGGTGGTCGGGCGACGGACGGGCAGGGCATGGAAAGATCGGAGTATGTCCGCTCCTGCAGAAACCCCGGCCGCTGAACGCAAGCAGCGGGTCCTTTCCGGGATCCAGCCCACCAGTTCCTCGTTCCATCTCGGCAACTACCTTGGGGCGCTGCAGTACTGGGTGACCATGCAGGACGATTACGATTCGCTGTACTTCATCCCGAACCTGCACGCGATCACCGTGCCGCAGGACCCGAAGGCGCTGCGGGCGCAGACCAGGGGTGCCGCCGCACAGCTGCTCGCCATCGGCATCGACCCGAAGAAGTCGACGTTGTTCGTGCAGAGCCAGGTGCCCGAGCACGCGGAACTGGCCTGGGTGCTCAGCTGTATCACCGGGTTCGGCGAGGCGAGCCGGATGACTCAGTTCAAGGACAAGTCGGCCAAACAGGGCTCGGACAACGCCTCCGTCGGGCTGTTCACCTATCCGGTGCTGATGGCGTCGGACATCCTGCTCTACCGTCCGCATCAGGTGCCGGTCGGCGAGGATCAGCGCCAGCATCTCGAATTGACCCGAAACCTGGCGCAGCGCTTCAACACCCGGTTCAAGAAGACCTTCGTGGTGCCCGAGGCGCATATCGTGAAGGGCACGGCCAAGATCTACGACCTGCAGGATCCGACGGCGAAGATGAGCAAGTCGGCGTCCTCCGACGCCGGGCTGATCAACCTGCTCGACGACCCGAAGATCACCGCCAAGAAGGTGCGTTCCGCGGTCACCGACACCGAGCGCGAGATCCGCTACGACGTCGAGCACAAGCCGGGCGTCAGCAACCTGCTGGTGATCCTCAGTTCGGTGACCGGCACGCCGATCGTGACGCTCGAAAAGGATTACGCGGGCAAGGGCTACGGCGACCTGAAAGCAGATGTGGCCGACGCGCTGGTCGAATTTGTCACGCCATTGCAGGCGAAGGTGCAAGAGTATTTGTCGGATCAGGGCGAACTCGACCGCATCCTCGCCGCCGGTGCCGAGCGTGCGCGAGAGATCGCCGGCAACACCCTCGCACAGGTATACGACCGAGTGGGTCTGCTGACCCGCTAGCGGCGGCACCTGCGAGATCACTCCTGAAGGGGCGAACTGGTGCAGGTGATCGACAACATCCAGGCCGGGATCGAACGACGGATCCAGAAGCGGCCGTGGCTCGACCATTTGGTGCGAGCGGGCGGACGGTACCAACGGCAGCGCGGTGACTACTACGCCGCGGGTATCACGTATTTCACCGTGCTGTCGCTGTTTCCGTTGCTGATGGTCGCCTTCGCGATCGCGGGCTTCGTGCTGACGAGCAATCCTGATCTGCTCGGCGAGCTGCAGGCCAAGATCGTCGACAACATCCCCGGCGAGCTCGGCACCCAGCTGAACGAGCTGGTCGACAAGGCCGTCGACTCCCGCGGCACGGTCGGCGTCATCGGTCTGCTGGCCGGGCTCTACACCGGCCTCGGCTGGATGGCGAACCTGCGCGCGGCGCTCACCGAGCAGTGGGAGCAGAAGAGCGAGGAGCAGAACTGGTTCCTGGCGAAGCTGTCCGATCTCGGTGCGCTGCTCGGGCTCGGCCTGGCTTTCGTTGTCTCCCTTGGTCTTTCCGCGCTCGCGTCCAGTACCCTCGGGGCTCGGCTGCTGATCAGCCTCGGTCTTTCGCATCTGCCGGGCGCGCGGCTGCTGTTGGCGCTGGTCTCGATCTTCCTCGGCTTCCTCGCCTCCTGGGCGGTGTTCGCCTGGATCATCGCGCGGCTGCCGCGCGAGCCGGTCACATTGAAGAGCGCCGCGAAGGCCGCGGCGCTGGCCGCCCTGGTCTTCGAGGTCTTCAAGTTCGTCGCCTCGATCTACCTGCGCACCGTGCTGTCCAGTCCGGCCGGTGCGGCGTTCGGCTCCATCATCGGCCTGATGGTCTTCAGCTACATCACCTACCGCATCGTCCTGTTCGCCACCGCGTGGGCCGCCACCGCCTCCGACAACGACCGCGAAGCCGATATCCCGCCGCCGCCCGCCGCCGTCATCGCACCCCGGGTCTGCGCCCGCGAACTGTCCGTCGGCGCGGGCGCGACCTTCTTCGGTGCGGGAGCCCTTGCGGCCCTGGCTCTTTCCGGCCTGCGCCGCCGTCCCTGACTCGGCCGGGTAGAGCCGTTCTATCTGCGGCGATTCAGCCGGCGGGCGCCAAGGAGGAGGGCGAGGACCAGGATGGTGCCGCCCACTATCCAGACGGTGCGGTCGGGCCCGCGGGAGTTGCCGGGAGCGGAGTCGGCCTGGGGAATCGAGTCGCGGGGCGGTGGGGAGGCCAGTGCGGCACCGGTTTTCGACGGGTCGGGGGTGGCGCTGGGCAGTTTGCCGATGCTGGTGCCGCGGGGCAGGGCGAAGCCGTAGTCGAGCAGGCGGGCGGCTTGATCGGTGGGGCGTAGCGGCCGGACATCGGCTTTGAGCAGGGTGACGACGAGCCGGCGGCCGTCGCGCTCGGCGGCGGCGACGAAGGTCTGCCTGGCGTCGTCGGTGAAACCGGTTTTGCCGCCCAGTGCGCCCTCGTAGTCGTAGAGCAGGTGATTGTCGTTGCCGATCGGGAAGCCGGGATGGTCCTTGTCGTCGGGGATCTTCGGGTTCGCGGGATAGCCGGGGAAATCGACCTGTTCGGTGTGGATGAGTTCGGCGAACAGCGGGATCGTCATGGCCTCGCGGAACAGCACGGACAGGTCGTAGGCGGAGGTGCTCATGCCGGGCCCGTCCAGCCCGGACGGGCTGGCCGCGCGAGTATCCAAGGCGTGCAACGACTTCGCGAGCTCGTTCATCTTGGCGACGGTGGCCTCCTCGCCGCCCAGCTGGGTGGCGATGGCATGGGCCGCGTCGTTGCCGGACGCCATGATCAGGGCCTGCATGAGCTGCCGATTGGTGTAGCGGCCGCCGGGGCCGATGCCGACGCGGGTGCCGTCGGCGTTCGCGTCGTCCTCGGTGCCGGTCACCACCTTGTTCAGGTCGAGAGTGCGCAGCGCGATGGTGGCGAGCAGCACCTTGATGGTGCTGGCCGGCCGATACCGGCCGTGCGGGTCCTTCGCGACCAGGACGTCGCCGGTGTCCAGGTCCGACACCTGCCACGAGGTGGCCGAAATATCCTGTGGCACTGCGGGTGCGCCCTTGGGCAGCACCAGCCCGCATTCGCCGAGCCTGCTGCCGCCGACCGGGGGGACGGGGACGGGCAGCGCGGTCGGCGCCGACTGCCCGGGCCGCGGCACCTCGGACTGGTCGATCGGCGGGGGCGGGCTCGTCTTCTGCGGGCACCCGTCGGTATTGGGCGTGGTGAACGGTGTCGTCGTCGTGCTCGTCGGCGCGGCGAGCGACGGTACGGCGGCCAAGCCCGCGGTGACGGCCAGTGCGGCCAGCGCGGAACCGAGGCGAAGTGTGGCGCGGCGGCGCGACTCCCGGATCTTCATCGTTTGCGAGCGTAACGGTCGGTGCCGACGACGGCCGCGCACGCGTCTGAGCAAGGTATTGACAGTCTCTACTAAATGAGAGCTACTATCAAAAAGTAGTTTCTCTCATTTCTGGAGGAGTTGTGCGAACTGATTCGACTCGCCGCTGGCTGGCGCTCGGTGCGCTGGCGGTCGCGATGCTGACCATCGGACTCGACGTGACGGTCTTGACCGTGGCGTTGCCCACGCTCGCCGTCGACCTGCACGCGAATACCGCTGCGCTGCAATGGTTCAGCAGTGCGTACACGCTCGCGCTGGCCGCGGTGATGCTGCCCGCGGGCGCGCTCGGCGATCGGTACGGGCGCAAGAAGTTCCTGCTCGCCGCCCTGCTCGTGTTCGGCGCGGCCTCGCTCGCGTGCGCGTTCGCGACCTCGGCGGGCGCGCTGATCGCCGCCCGGGTGGTGCTCGGCGTGGCCGCCGCGGCGATGATCCCGCTGTCCATGGCGGTGCTGCCCTCGCTGTTTCCCGAACCCGGTGAACGACAGCGTGCGCTCACCGTCTGGGTGACCTCGACCGCGCTCGGGCTGCCGCTCGGGCCGATCGTGGGCGGCTGGCTGCTGCGGAACTTCTGGTGGGGCTCGGTGTTCCTGATCAACGTGCCGATGGTGATCATCGGCGTGCTCGCGGTGCTCGCCCTGGTGCCGGAATCCCGTAGCGCGCAGCGCTACCGGCTGGACCTGCCCGGTGTCGTGCTGTCGGCCGCGGGCATGCTCGGCCTCACCTACGGTTTCATCCGGATCGGTGAGTTCGGCTGGGGCAACGGGGCGGCGTGGGTCATCGTCGGTGCCGGTGTGCTGCTACTCGGCGCGTTCGTGCTGTGGCAGCGCAGAACCGCGCACCCGCTGATCGATCTCGGCCTGTTCGATATCGCCGGATTCCGCTGGGGCACCGCACTTTCCATCGTCGTCAACTTCGCGATGTTCGGCATGTTCTTCACGGTGCCGCAGTACTTCCAGGCGGTGCTCGGCGTCGACGCGCTCGGCAGTGGGCTGCGCCTGCTGCCGCTGATCGGCGGGCTGCTCGTCGGCAGCCGGGTGGTCGACCGGGCGCTGCCGAAACTCGGCACCCGCACGGTGCTCGGCGTGGGCTTCGGCCTGCTCGCCGCCGCGCTCGCACTCGGCGGGCTGACCACCGTGCACAGCGGCTACGGTTTCACCGCGCTGTGGCTGGCGCTGCTCGGCGCCGGCATGGGCCTGGCCATGCCGACCGCCATGGGATTGGCGATGGGCGAGCTATCCGCCGAGCGCTCCGGGTCCGGGTCCGCGCTGATCCAGGCGCTGCGCCAGGCGGGCGGCACCATCGGCGTCGCGGTCCTCGGCACCGTGCTGGCCACCCGATACCGTTCGGAACTGGGCGAGGTGAACCGTGACCCGATCTCGGACGGGGTGAACGCCGGCGCCGCGGTGGCGCACCGGACCGGCGACCTCGTGCTGCTGCACCAGGTGCAGACCGCGTTCGTCGGCGGCATGGCCGCGATGCTCTGGGTCTGCGCGGCCCTGTGCGCGGTGGCCGCGGTGCTCGCCACCGTGTTCATCCGCGCGCCGCGCCCGGCGGCACCGGCCGCGGTGCCGGATCGGCAACAACCGACGGCCGCACCGGAGGTGATCGTCGGGGCGGATGCGTCAGAATCGAACCATGTCGGTTGATCAGTCCGGAGAAGAGCCCGCGGTGCGCGGTCTACGGGAGCGGAAGAAGGAGCGGACCCGCCGGACGATTCGACTCGAAGCGTTCCGGCTGTTCCGCGAGCAGGGCTACGGCGAGACGACCGTCGAGCAGATCGCGGCGGCGGCCGAGGTCTCGCCGAGCACCTTCTTCCGCTATTTCCCGTCCAAGGAACAGCTGGTGCTCGCCGACGACCTCGACCCGGTGCTGATGGCGGTCTTCCAGGCGCAGCCGCCGGAGGTGCCGCCGCTGCAGGCTTTCCGCGACGCCATCGCCGAGGTGTTCGGCACGCTGCCCGCTTCGGAGCTGGCCTTCGAGCAGGAGCGCCAAGCGCTGGTGT
>NZ_BAUA01000049.1 GCF_000710915.1 Nocardia brasiliensis IFM 10847 | reverse complement strand
GGGCGACGGCATCGAGAGCGGATATCTCGGCACGGTCGAGCAGCATCTGCCGGGCGAGCGTGGCTCGATTGAGCGCCCGGGTCGTCAGTATCGTCATTCGATCATGTCGCCGCGAGCGACCCGTCCGCTGGTGGGTGTTCTCATCGTGTGTCCTCTCGCCGCTCGGTCATCCCGGGGCGGGAGCGCGTCTCCCGCCCCTCGTGACGTGGTGCTATCCGTTGTATCCGCTGACGACATCGAGAACCCAGACGACACCGAAGCGGTCGCGCAGCATCCCATAGGCGGGCGCCCAACCCGCCGGTCCCAGCGGGACCACGACGGTCGCGTCGGCGCGCAGTGTTTCCCAGTAGCCGGTGATCTCCTCGACGCTCTCGCCGCGCAGGGAAACGAAGAACGAATTCGCGCCCTGGTCGTAGTCCATCCGCGCGGGCACGTCGTAGGCCATGACGTGAAAACCGTTCTCGGCCAGTACCTGTCCCCACATCACCTGGTCGGCCGCGGACTCGTCTTCGACGTTCCCGGCGTCCTTGTAGGTGACGACGGCGAGGTGGCCACCGAACACGGACTGGTAGAACTCCAGCGCCGCGCGTGCGTCGCCGCGGAAGTTCAGGTGGGTGGTGGTCGTGACGGACATGCTTGCTCCTCTGTTCGACTTGCTGCCGAGACCACGGTCGCAAGAGAAGCGGTCAGGTTGTGTCCGCTACTTGCGGCAGAATCAAAATATGGCGAAGACCTCCGCACGGCTGCTGACGTTGCTGTCGTTGTTGCAGGCGCGCCGGGACTGGCCGGGAACCTTGCTGGCCGAGCGGCTGGCGGTCAGCCCACGCACCGTGCGCCGCGACATCGACCGCCTGCGCGAACTCGGCTACCCCATCATGACGATCAAGGGTCCGGACGGCGGATACCGGCTCGGAGCGGGCACGCAACTGCCGCCGCTGCTGTTCGACGACGAACAAGCCGTCGCACTCACCGTGGCGCTCCAGCTGGCCACCACCGCCGGGTCGGGCATAGCGGAAGGCGCGGTGCGGGCGTTGAACACCCTCCGCCAGGTGATGCCCGCACGGCTGCGTCACCGTATCGACACGCTTCAGGTCACCGCCGTCGCGCATCCCGCCGCGCCACCGCTCGACAGTGCGGTGTTGCTGGCGATCAGCGCAGCCGTGCACGCCCACGAGGTGCTGCGCTTCGACTACGCCGGTGCGGGCGTTACTCCACCGCGGCGAGTGGAGCCGCACCATCTCGTCACCCGGGGTGGTCGCTGGTACCTCGTGGCGTGGGACCTGGCTCGCGACGACTGGCGGATCTTCCGCGCCGACCGGATCTCGCCGCGTACGCCGACCGGCCCCCGTTTCGTCCCTCGCGACTTGCCCGGCGCGAACGTGGCGGCCTTCGTCGCGAGCAGGTTCGCCGGATCCGACGGCATGGGCGGCTGGCCCTGCCGTGGCGAAGTCATCCTGGCCCGGCCCGCCGCCGAGGTGTCACCGTTCCTGCACGACGGGATAGTCGAGGACCTCGGTCCGGACCGCTGCCGAGTTGTGCTGGGCTCCTGGTCATGGCCCGCGCTGGCCACCGCGATCGGTATGTTCGATGCCGATATCGAGGTCGTCGGGCCCGCCGAGCTGTCGCAAGCTTTCGCCCATTTGGCCCGCCGCTACGCCGCCACCTCCTCGCACGGCACGGTCGCGAGCGACGAGCCTTGATGGCCGTTGACGCCGACCCCCCAGAATCCGGGGCGCGGCACCGGGCGCGCAATCATGGATCGTGTTCCTGTCTCCCGACGAAGAGGACACTCTTGTGAAAAAGCTCATCGTTGTCGCCGCCCTGACGGCGGGCCTGCTCGCGCCGGCCGGACTGGCCGCGGCGCAACCCGTTGCCGCACCGGCGAACACGACCTCTACCGCGACCTATGTCCAGGGGTCGTCGGCGGATATCTTCTGCGCCGTGATCCGATTCCTGAAGGGCGGCTGGGCGGGTCGTCCCACGGACTGCTCCTTCTGACGCACCGAGCAGGCTTGCGCCAACTGAGACGGCCGGTCGATCCAGTGGATCGACCGGCCGTCTCCTGTCCGGCTACGCCGGTTCACCTGCCGAGGACTACTTTTCGACACCTTCGTAAGCGAACAGACCGTTCCAGGTCAGCTTCGCCTGCCGCACCTTGTCCGAATGCCCCGCGTTGTTGTTGTCGTCGAACACGGGAATGTCGGGCATGTCCTGGAACAGGATGGCCTGCGCCTTCGCGATGTGCGCGTAGGACTCCTCCGGGGTGGGCGCGGCCAGCGCGGTCGCGATGATCTTGTCGAATTCCGGGTTGACGTAGCCGATGTCGTTGCTCGCCGAATCGGAGAGATACTGCGGCATCAGGAAATTCAGCATCGTCGGGTAGTCGCCCTGCCAGGCGTTGCGGAACGCGGTGCGAATGGATTTGCCGGTGATCGCGTCCCGCAGCGGCTTGAACGTCGGGTAGGGCGCGCCCAGGGCATCGATGCCGAGGGTGTTCTTGACGCTGTTCGCGACGGCCTCGATCCAGGCCTGATGGCCGCCGTCGGCGTTGTAGGCGATCTCGAAGCGGCCCGTCCACGGTGCGATGGCGTTGGCCTGCTCCCAGAGTCGCCGCGCCTCGTCCGGGTTGTACGCGAGCAGTTCCACACCGGGCAGACTGCCGTTGTAACCGGGCAGGCTCGCCGAGGTGAAATCCTTTGCCGGAACCTTGGTTCCGTGCCAGATGGTGTCGGCGATCTGCTGGCGATTGATGGACAGCGAGATCGCTTTGCGGCGCAGCACGCCCTCCGCGCCGCCGAAATGCGGGACGGTGGGCTGGAATCCGATGTGCTCGTATCGTGCCGTCGCCTTGTGGATGGCGCGGTCGCCGAGGTCGGAGTTGAAGCTGGTCAGCGCGTTGTCGGGGATGGTGTCGAGCAGGTCGAGGTTGCCGGCCAGCAGGTCCGCGTACGCGGTCTCGTAGGTCGCGTACATCACGAACCGCAGACCCTTGTTCTTGGCCGGGCGGTTGCCTCGATAATCCGGATTGGGTGCGAGATCGATCTGCACGTTGTGCTGCCAGGCGTTGTCGTTCGCGAACTTGTACGGGCCGTTGCCGACCGGACGCTCACCGAACGCTTTCATGTCCCGATACGCGACCTCGGGCAGCGGGAAGAACGGCGTGAACCCCAGGGAGAGTTCGAAATCGATCGAGGGGCGGGTGAGATCTACCGTGAACGTGCGCTCGTCGACCACCTTGAGCCCCGACATCGTCTGCGCCTTGGGCGGGTCCACCGATACCTCGTCGTAGCCGACGATCGAGGCGAAAATCCAGCTCTGCAACTGCGCATTGGTGCTCAGCGCGCCGTAATTCCACGCGTCCACAAACGATTTCGCGGTCACCGGGGTGCCGTCGGTGAACGTCCAACCCGGTTCGAGGGTGATCCGATAGTGCCGCCGATCGGCCGACTCGATCGTTTCGGCGACCTCGTTGTGGGCCTTACCGTCGGCGTCGTAATACTTCAGTCCGGCGAACAGCCGGTCGACCACGCGCCCGCCCTGGTTCTCGTTGGTGTTCGTCGGCACGAGCGGATGTTGCGGCTCACCGCCGTTTGCGGTCACCACGCCCGCCGCCGCATCGTCCCCGCCGGACGAACAGGCCGTCAGGCCTATCGCCAACGCGGCCGTCACCAATAACGCTGCCCATCTGGTGGATTTCACTTCGCCCTCCGACCTCGAGCGGCCGGTCACACCTGGCCTCTCGTAATTTCTTCGGAGAGTAGCTATTTCATACGGCGTTGTCCTCGGAATCCGACCCCTGGGCCGGAATTGTTCAGCCCACTCCGCCGCCCGGCGGGATGGTCGGGGTACCGCCCTTGATCACGATCTTGACCGCTGTGCTGCCTTGCCACTGACCAGTCGTGGCTTGACCGCTGGGGCTCAGGAAGGTGCAGTAGACATCGCCGTACGCGGTGCTGCCCGCGGGCGCCGAGGTCTGGAACGAGTCGGTGACCCAGCGTCCCTGATGATTGGCCGAGCCGCCGATGGCGGAGTAGTCGAATTCGCGATACGTCCCAACGGTGTCGACGCTGTTCTCGACGACCATGTCGCAGGTCGCGGTGCTGCCCGCGGGAATGTAGACCCGCCACCCGAGCGTCACCGTGCCCGCGGCGGGACTGCTGATACTTCCCTCGACGCCGTTGGACGCGTTCGCGGCCGGTGCGACGAGGGTGGTGAGGGCGGCCAGTCCGGTGACGAGCAGACTCGTCGCCGCGAGCTTCTTGGTGGTGGACGGTGTAGCCAACGGGTGCTCCTGAAGATTGCTGGGTGTGTGCCTGTTGAGGCAATTCAACGCAGCAGAAGCGGGCTGAGCCACGAACCCCAGGAGTGGTCGGCCACCACGCAGGGGTGAGCGTTCGCCACCTCGGTGTCGAGGGCGGCCGAACCTCGTCCGCCGTGGTGTGCGGACGGTCAGGCGGTCGGTTGCACCGCCGGGGGCCATTTGTTCGGCAGCACGTTGGGGGGCTGGGCTCCCGGGACGTGATCCCAGTCGAAGGTCAACATCCGCCACGCGGCGGGGCGTTCGAAGGAGATGGTGGGGCCGGTGAAGACAGCGGCGTCGAAACTGGTGTGCCATCCGTTGAACGCGGCGCCGATGAACGAGGTGTGCTTCTGGAACTTCGTCTTGTGGAAGGAGACCCCTTCACCGCCGAAGATCGCGTCCGCGAAACTGGTTGCGCCGTCCAGTGTCGCGCCGTCGAACCAGGTGTTGGACCCGGCGAACTCGGTTTCGGAGAAGCGGGTCAGCCCGGCGAAGGTGGCGTTGCGGTAGGAAACCTCCTCGTCGAACCGCGCGCCGCCGAAGTCGGCGGGCCCGGCGAAGGTCACGCCCTCGAACCAGGTCTTGTCATAGAACCTCGCGCCGTTGAACGACGCGTACTTTCCGGCGAACACCGTGTCGTTGAAGGTGTTACGGCCGCGGAACTGCGACGAGCTGAAATCGGCGTCGGCCAGGTAGGCCCCGGTCAGGTCGAAGTCGCGGTCCGACCACGAATGCTCGGCGGCGGGCACCAGATGCGCGGCGATGACCCGCACGATGGTCTTGCGCACCTCGAGGCCGTTCTGACTGCGCTCGCAGTCGGGATCGGGCGTGTAGGGCAGGCGCAGATACCCGCAGAGCACGTCGACGCACACCTGGACTTCGGCGTGGTTGCCACGGGCGTGCCAGTCGTCGGCCAGCGCCGCCATCGCGTACACGCCCGCCATCCGGACGGCCGGCGAGGCGTGGGCGAGTTGTCCCGAGGTGGTGGTGAATCGGGTGCGGAGATCGCGGATCGCGGCCGCGTCATGTTGCGCGGCGGCCAATTCGTACTGCTTGTTGCTGACGACCAGCGCATCGGCCGAGGTCTGCTGCGCCTTCGCGGCGATCTCCTGCGCCGCCGTGGCGAGTCTGTTCGCTTCCGCGAGGAGAGTGACGGCGTGCGCGGCGGTGTGCTGCGTCGAGTCCGCGGTGCGCTGCCGTCGAATGGCCAGATAGGCGGCTCCGCCGGCCACGGTCAGCGCCACGACCGCCACGGTGTTGCGGACCGCCTCGTACCACTGCGCCGTGGCCAGGTGATGACCGGTCAGCCACCACGGGCCGCCGCCGTCGATCAGGCGTACGGCCACCATCAACACAGGTAGCGCGAACGCGAAGGTCGCGACCATCCCGAAGAGCGTCTTCCACAGCAGCTTCCAGCCAGGTTCTGGAACATGAACGGGAACAGCCGCATTGGGATCCACCGACACCATGTGATCTTCCCTCATCGCACGAATACTGACCGGACATCACCGTATCTAGTGCCTCGCCGCTCGCAACCGCCCGGTGCCCTGTTCATCAGTGAGAACGTACTGCGAATGCAGTAGTCGCAACAGCCTGCTTGCGCACGACGCGGACTACGGAACCGTCCTACGAGCATGGCGGCATGGCGAAATTCCTCTACCGGCTGGGCCGGTTCGCGTTCGAGAAACGGCGGCTGGTCGTGCTGCTCTGGCTGGGCGTGATGGCCGCCGTGGTGGCGGGGGCGCTCAACGCACCGAAGCCGCCGCCGGACACCTTCTCGATCCCGGGCACCGAGTCGCAGCAGGCGTTCGACCTGCTCGGCGCACGTTTCCCGGGGACCAAATCCGATGGGGCGCAGGCCCGGATCGTCTTCGTGGCCCCCGCGGGCGAGCAGGTCGGCGCCGAACCGGTCAAGGCCGCGGTCGAGCAGATCCTGTCCGATGTGGCGAGCGGCGCCCAGGTGAAGGGCGTACTCGACCCGTTCCAGACCGGGGCGGTGAGCAAGGACGGCACGACTGCCTATGCGACGGTCAGCTACGGCGAAACCACCCAGAACCTCACCGACGCGACGAAGACGGCGCTCACCGACGCGATCGACGCGGGCAAGTCCGCTGGCGTCACCGTTGAGGTCGGCGGAACCGCCCTGATGGCCGAACCGGAAATGGGTGGCGCCACCGAGATCATCGGAATCGCCATCGCGGCCGTGGTTTTGCTGATCACCTTCGGCGCGTTCGCGGCCGCCGGACTGCCCCTGCTCACCGCCCTGATCGGGATCGGTGTGGGCATCGCCGCCATCGTCGCGATCGGGCTGTCCACCACGACCACCACCCTGGCGATGATGCTCGGGCTCGCGGTCGGCATCGACTACGCCCTGTTCATCGTCTCGCGGTACCGCAGCGAGCGCGCGCAGGGTTACAGCGCCGTGGAAGCGGCGGGCCGTGCCGTCGGAACCGCGGGTTCCGCAGTGGTTTTCGCCGGGCTCACCGTGGTCATCGCGCTGGCCGGGCTCGCCGTGGTCGGGATTCCCGCGCTCACCACGATGGGCTTGGCGGCCGCGGGCACGGTGGCCGTCGCCGTGGTGATCGCATTGACGCTGTTGCCCGCGCTGCTCGGGTTCTGCCAACAGGCGGTCATGCCGAGGGCTTTCCGAAAGAACGCCGTTGCCGACCGGCGCGCGGGTGCCGCGGCCCGGTCCGCTGCGAAACCCGGCATGGGGACGCGGTGGGCGCAGATCATCGTCCGCAGGCCGGTGCTGGTGTTGCTGGTCGGCCTGATCGGCATGGGGGCCTTGGCTTTACCGGTGCGCAGCCTCGAACTCGGGTTGCCGGGCGACGAATCGCAACCCACCTCGACGACCCAGCGGCGCGCCTACGACGCGCTCGCGGCCGGCTTCGGTCCCGGTTTCAACGGGCCGCTCACCGTCGCGATCGATGTCGCGGGTGTCGCCGACCCGAAGACCGCGGTGGAACAGGCGACCAAGACGCTGACCGCGACGAAGGACGTGGTGTCGGTCTCGCCCGCCTCGTTCAACCAGGCCGGGGACGCCGCGGTGCTCACGGTGGTGCCCGCCACCGGTCCGTCCACCACCGAGACCAAGGATCTGGTCCACGCGGTGCGCGACGCGGCAGGCGAACTGCGGACGGCGACGGGGGCGACCATGCTGGTCACCGGTGCGACCGCGATGAATATCGACGTGTCGCAGAAGTTGGCGGACGCGCTGCTGCCGTACCTGGCCATCGTGGTCGGGTTGGCCGTGCTGCTGCTGATGGTCGTGTTCCGCTCGATCGCGGTGCCGATCAAAGCGGCGCTGGGCTTCCTGCTCTCGGTGGGTGCGGCCTTCGGCGTGATCGTCGCGGTGTTCCAGTGGGGCTGGCTGGCGAACCTGCTCGGCGTCGAGCAGACCGGGCCGGTGATGAGCATGATGCCGATCTTCCTGATCGGCGTGGTGTTCGGGCTCGCGATGGACTACGAGGTCTTCCTGGTCACCCGGATGCGGGAGGCGTTCGCGCACGGCGAGAGCGCACACGACGCGATCGTCACCGGATTCCGGCACAGCGCGCGGGTGGTCGCTGCCGCGGCGGCCATCATGATCGCGGTGTTCGCCGGGTTCATCGGCGGCGGCGAACCGATGATCAAGATGATGGGGCTGGGGCTCGCGTCAGCGGTGTTCTTCGACGCGTTCGTCGTCCGGATGACCCTCGTCCCGGCGGTCCTCGCGCTGCTCGGCGACAAGGCCTGGTGGTTGCCGCGGTGGCTCGCGAAGATCCTGCCGAATGTGGACGTCGAGGGGGAGGGGCTGAAACACATCCAGCCCGTCGAACCGGATCGCGAACTGGAATCCGCTCGCGTCTGAGGGGGAACGCGTCGTCCGGCCGTCCGTCGCGGCGGCCGGACGGCACGCTGCTGACCAGCCGGTTAGTGTGCAGGAACAAGGAGGTGCAGGCATGACCGCCGCTTGGTCGCAATGGCCGCGCCGACACCGGCACGCCATCGACGTGATCATCGCTGTCCTGCTGTGCGCGATGGCCACCTACGCCAGCCGGGTCGCCGGGGGCCTCGACGGGTACGGGCCGATGGTGGTCCGGCCCGCATCGCCTGCGGTGTTCGCGCTGTCGGCACTCGCCTCGCTGGCACTGCTGTGGCGGCGGCGGTTCCCGCGCGGCGTACTGCTGCTCACCACCGGCTGCGCGATGACGATCGGCGTGCTGGGTTTCGAGATGTCGATCGTCAGCGCGGGCGCCGCCTTCGTCGCGATGTATTCGATCGAAATGTATTGGTCCCGAACGTGTCACGCCAAGGCCGCGCAGGTTGCGGCCGGGCTCGCGTTACTGATCACCTCGTTGATCACCTCGTTCACGCCGCTGTTGACCGGGGACCGCATCACTTTGATCGCCGGCCTGCTGGTGGCGTCCGCGTTCGGTGCAGCGGGCCGCAACCGGCGTGACTACCTCGCCGCGCTGCACGCGCGCGCGGAGCTGGCCGAACGAACCCGCGAAGAAGAAGCGCGGCTGCGGGTCAGCGCGGAGCGGCTGCGGATCGCGCGCGAGCTGCACGATGTGGTGGCCCATCATATGGCGCTCGCGCATGCCCAAGCCTCCACTGCCGCATACCTTTTGCGGATTCAGCCGGATCAGGTGCAGGAGATGCTCGACCAGCTGTCCGGCACCACGTCCGCGGCGTTACGCGAGCTGAAAGCCAGTGTGGGACTACTGCGGGAAAGCGAGATGGACGTCCCGCTGGCGCCTGCGCCCGGCCTCGCGCAGCTGGGCGAACTGCTGGCCTCGTTCGAGCGGACCGGACTGACTCCGTCGCTGTCGATCAGCGGGGTGCCGCGTCCGCTGTCACCCGGCACCGACCTGACGGCCTACCGGATCATCCAGGAAGCACTCACCAACGTCACCAAGCACGCGGGTGCCGGCGCGTCGGCCACGGTCCACCTCGTCTATTCGCGGCTGCTGCTGACCATCAGCGTGAGCGACGACGGGGGCCGGGATGCGCGCCCGCCCGCGCCGGACGGTCAGAGTTTCGGCCTGATCGGCATGAACGAACGAGCCATCTCGGTCGGCGGCAATCTGCACGTCGGGCACCGTCCCGACGGCGGATTCGAAGTCACCACAGAACTGCCGCTCGCGCACTCGGAAAACCTTGACCTCGAGGACAAGACAGCATGACCATCCGTGTTCTCCTGTCCGACGACCAAGCGCTGCTCACGGGCACCTTCCGGCTCCTGATCGATTCGGCCCCCGATATGGAGGTCGTCGGGATCGCCGGAAACGGCAGCGAGGCAATCGATCTGGCTCGCTCCACCGAGCCGGATGTGGTGGTCATGGACATCCGGATGCCCGGTGTCGACGGCCTGGCCGCGACCAAGGAGATCTGCGACGATCCCGCGCTGCGCCGGACCAGGGTGCTGATCCTGACCACCTTCGAGCTCGACGAGTATGTGGCACAGGCCCTTCGCGCGGGCGCCAGCGGATTCCTCGGCAAAGACGTCGGCCCCGAAGAGCTGCTGGGCGGCATCCGATCCGTCGCCGCCGGCGATGCCCTGCTCTCACCCGCCGCGACCCGAACCCTGATCGCGCGCTACCTCGCCCTGCCGGAAAACCGCATCAGCGCAGGCGATCCCGTCGCGATCCTCACGGCCCGCGAACGTGAAGTGGTCGTGCTGGTCGCCTCGGGACTGTCCAACGAGGCCATCGCCGAAAAGATGTACGTCAGCCCGCTCACCATCCGCACCCATGTGCAGCGAGCGATGTCGAAACTGAACGTACAGAACCGAGCCCAACTCGTCGTCACAGCGTTCCAGTCCGGGCTGGTGCGCATCGAGGCGCCGCGCCGGGAACACCCCTGACCTCGGGCGAGTAGCCGCCGTCGGCGCGCGGTCGAGTCGCGCGCATCTCTCTATCTCATCGCATCGTGCTGCCCCATGTCAATAGCGTTGTCACGACGAGATGTAGCAACTATGCTACGTCGTAGAACGACCTCAAAGGGGAGGCTCCGGTGATGATGCCAACGGCGATGTACTTCTGCGCGGGACTCGCGCTCGGGTGGGGAAATGCCCTGTGGACGCGGCGGGCGATCACCCGCATCGTGGACGACGACGTGACGAGCGGGCGGCTGGTCTTGCTGTCGATGACGAGATTGCTTGTGCTGACCGTGGTTTCGATCGCGATCGCATTCCTGGCCGGTGCGCCCGGCGTGGGCGTGTTCTTCGGCCTCGCGGTATTCCACGCCGCCCGGCTGTTCCGGGTCCGGCGACCGGCATTGCAGGGGCAGACATGACGACGATCAAGGTCGGCGAGCACCAGACGGTACGGCTGCTCGGACTGGAGTTCAACGTCGACACCATCGTGTCGACCGGTGTGGCGGCGGTGGTGGTGCTCGGGCTCGCGTTCTATCTGCGGGCCACGGTGACCTCCGGCGTGCCCAACGGGGTGCAACTGTTCTTCGAGACCGTCACCGTGCAACTGCGCAATCAGGTGGAAAGTGCGATCGGGATGCGGGTGGCGCCGTTCGTGCTACCGCTCACCGTCACCCTGTTCATCTTCATTCTGCTGTCGAACTGGTTGGCGGTGCTGCCGGTGCGGTACGGCTCGGGGGAACTGATCCATCCGCCGGCCGCGGACGTCAACTTCGTCTACGCGCTCGCGGTATTCGTCTTCTTCGGTTACCAGGCCGCGGGCATCGCCCGGCGCGGTCCGCTCGGGCACCTGAAGCAGACGCTGAAGGGGCACGCGGGGTGGGGGATGGTGCTCATCAACATCATCGAGGAAATCGCGAAACCGCTGTCGCTGTCGCTGCGACTGTTCGGGAACATCTTCGCCGGTGGCGTGATGCTGTCCGTCATCACGCTGCTGCCCGCCTGGATCAGCTGGGCCCCGAACGCGGCCTGGAAGTTGTTCGACCTGTTCGTCGGGCTCATTCAGGCCTTTATCTTCTCGCTGCTGACCATCCTCTATTTCGCCGAGTCGATGTCGCGCGAGCACGAAAACCACTGACCACGAAGAAGGGAAAAGAAAATGGCAGACATCACCAACGCGGCGATCATCCAGTCGGCGGCGCTCATCGGCGGCGGACTGATCATGCTCGGCGGCGCCATCGGCGCCGGTGTCGGCAACGGCATGGTGGGTTCGTCGCTGATCGGCGGCGTGGCCCGGCAGCCGGAGGCCGAAGGCCGGTTGCGCGGCAACTACCTGATGACGGTCAGCTTGATCGACGCCGTGTACTTCATCAATCTCACCTTCATGGCGTTGCTCGTCTTCGCGACACCGGGCAAGTAGGCGCGACATGTCGACGAAAAACACTGCCGGAGAGAACTTCCTGCTCCCCAACGGCACCTTCTTCGCCGAATTGCTCATCTTCGTGACCGTGCTCGGCGTCATCTGGCGCTTCGTGATACCGCCGATCAATCGGGCAATGGAAGAACGCGAGGCGCGGGTCGCCAAGACCGAAGCGGATGAGCGGACGGCCGCGACACTGCGCGCCGAGGTCGACCAGCGCTATCGGTCGGCGCTCGCCGAGGCCGAAGGCGCGGCCGCCGCGATCCGGAAACAAGCCCGGGCGCAAGGGCGTTCGCTGATCGCGCAGCGGAAAGCCGGGGCACAGGAAGAGGCGGATGCCATGGTGGCCCGGGCGGCCGTCGAGTTGCGCGCCGAGGCCGAGCGGATCGGCGCGCAACTGCACGACAGCGTCGAACCGCTCGCCCGGACGCTCGCCGATCGCGTCATCGCGGACCCGGCCCAGGTCGGAAGGAGGTAGCCGCAGTTGCACGACATCGTCTGGGACTGGCCGGTTTTCCTGAGTCAGCTGTTCGGTTTCGCGGTCATCGTATGGGTGCTCGTCAAATGGGTTGTGCCGCCGTTGTCCACCGCGATGGCGAAGGCGCAGAACGTGGTTCGAGCACAACTGGTGGACAGTGAGCGGGCAGCGAACCGGGTCGTCGCGGCGGCCGAGGCGGATGAGGCGGCGATGGCGCAAATCGCCATCGCCGCAAGGCATCTCGAACACGACGCGCACACCGACGCCGTCCACATCCTCGCAGAATCACAAGCAGCCGCCGAAGCGGAAGCGCTACGGCAGCACAGTTCCGGCCACGCACGCCTGGCCCGCCTACGCACCGAACTGACCCGTGAACTCCGCACCACCTTGCACACCGCCGTCCTGACCCGCACCGAACAACAAGTACGCACCCACTTCACCGCCCCCCGAGCCAAAACCGCCGCCGCCGACCGCTTCCTCGATGAACTGGAGGCAATGCGCTGAAGATGGAGTTCTGGCACGGCTGCGTGAGTTCGCCATGGTCGACCCGACATCGGCGCGGTTGATCGACCGGCAACCGGCCGATTTCGCCGCAGTTTTGAGTACGGCGAAGTCGGCCTCTTCCGGCCGTGCGGACGGACCGGCCCGCCGGTGACGAGCTCTTACGTTTCGACCGGCCGGTCCGCACCGCTGGGTACCTTGCGCAGCAACATGATTCCCAGCACTGCGAGCCAGATCGTCATCGCGCTGGTGAACGGGAGCAAGAATTCGAATCCGGCTCCCGGCAGTCGCAGGAACAGCGCCGACCCGCCGGCGAACCAGCCGAACGAGAGCACGATTCCGGACCAGCACATCGTGGGGGAGAACTGGCGGCTGCGCAGTAGCGCGACGGCGTAGCCGGTGAGCGCCGACCCGATCAGGACATGGGCGAGCATGGTCGTCCCGCCGACGAGGACTTCGACGACCTGGTAAGCGGCCTGCGCTTGCGCCGCCGTGCGGTCGCCGTCGGCCCACTGCCGGGCCAGCACGCCGGTCGTGACCCCGTCGTGGGCGTAATCGACCGAGAACACCGCGACACCGATGAACATGATGGGATCGACCATCCGTGCGAGCGCACGGGCGTTGGGATCGGCCAGCGCCCGGCCGGCCGTCGACAACGCGACCGCCCAGCAGATCATGCCGATGATGCCGAGGTATGCGGCGAGAAACCACGGTCGGCCCTCGACGTAGGCCAAGACGTCGAGGGCATCGCCGCGCGGAATGTCCTGCCGCCACTGGATCATTCCGGCGGCGATCGCGCAGAGACTGCCCAGCACGGCGAGCACGCCGGCCGCGGTGCCGCGCAGCGCTCGGGAACCGTCGATGATCTGCTCGGACATGATTTTCGGCCCGCCCTTCCGAAAGTCGAGATGGAGTTTTCAGCGTAGGTAGCCACGACCGGTCGCGGGATCCGGGAAACCCCCGATATCGATCGAGGTCAACCCGGATCGACGGGGTGCCGCGAGACGGACCCGGTCGCAGGACGCTGTGCCTGGCTCAGTCCGGGGGTTCCTGTGCCCCTTCGGTCTCGGTCAACTCGGGTGCGATCTCCCGTGTCGCCATCCCCCCGTCGCGCCCCTCATCGGTAGGGCCCGGCCGTCCGCCCTTCGGTTCGTCCGTTTCGTTGTCGTCGACCTCGTTCGCGCGATGCATGAGCAACCTCCTCTAGTAGGTCGACTCGCAATACCCCCTCCGGCACGTTTCGATCACCAGGCGCGGCGAACCTCAGCCGGTGGGTCTCGGGTCCGGGCCGGAGTCGGAATTGTGCGCCGTCACCGCGTTGCGCTGCTCCAGGAGTCGGCGCAGGGCTGCGTACAGGGCGGGTGGGTCTGCGTACGCTTCCTGGACTTGGACCAGGCGGGCTTCTGCTTCCAGTGCGCGCCAGCCACGTTTGCGGCTGGAGTTCGCGGCGGCGCGGACGTCACTGCGCAGGAAACCTGCGCCTGCGGACAGGCCCGCGGAAATCAGCGCGAGCAGGGCGGCGGGTACGCGAAGATCGGCGGAGGCCAGCCCGGTGGCCCCGGAGACGGCCGCGAGCACCGCGGCGGGGAAGCCGAGCACGATGTGGGTGGTGTTCCAAAATCTCGCCCAGTCGCGGGCTTGCCTGCCTTGCCGGGGTGCCTCTTCGACCAACTGGTCGACCTGACCCCGCATCGCAGTCATCTGCGCGGTCGTCGCTTGTGCGCGTGGTGCCGGTTCCGGAGCGTCCCCCGTCATGCTCGAATAGTCCACCATCCCGGTTGAGCCGGTGGCGTAATTGCTGGAAAGCGCACGCTGCCAATCATTTTCAGGCGGGCCGTCGGACGGAAGCGAACCGGCCTGCGCGGCCGGGGTGTTCGAATGGACCGGGTCAGCGATCCTGGCATACGGCGCGCTGCACCAGGTTGATCGGCGGGATGACGATGTTGTGCAGGACCGCGTTGTCGTAGACGGAGGCCGCGAAACCGTCGAGGGTCGGCCGGATGGCCGAGCAGGCGGGCTCGCGGGCGGGATCGGGCGGTCCCAACCCGCGCCGCTGCCCGGCGAAGCGTTCGCGGCGGCCGGGGCCAGGGTGAACGCAACCGCGGTGGCGCCTCCCGGGGTACTCGGAAAGCACGGGAGGTCTTCGCCGCAAGACCTGCGATCGCGCCCGGAATCCGAGGGTGGGCGACACGCCCGGACGTCCTGAGAGAGAATACGGGCGTGAGTGACGCAATCAGGAAAATCTTCAGGGCTCGATCCGCGGTGCCGACGGGTGTCGTCGCACCCACGGGTTGCTAGGACGATGTCGGACCGGGACGAGCCGGAGCGGGGATCCCCGCCGGGACCCGGCGAAGACAGGCTCGACGCAGTGGAACGGGTACGCAGGAAACTGGAAGGCCTACGGGCGGCCGGGACCGATCAGCCCGAAGCCGGCGATGGCGAGTCGAAGCTGATCCGGCTGCCGCACCGCCCGCGGCGCATGAAACACGACGCGGGTGAACCTGCGCGCAAACCGTGGCAGGCCCCGGGGACGGTCTTCGACCCCGCCCCGACCAGACCCGTCATGCGATCGGAACTGCAGCGCGAAACCGGGGAATGGCCGGTCGACGCAGACCCCGCCGGAGACGACGCGGGCGAGCAGGACGCGAGTGTCGTCGATCTCGCCGCCCTGCGACGAAAACGAGCCGCCGACGCCCCGGCCGCCGGGATCCGGCGCGTAGGGAAGCCGCGCAGAATCGATCCCGAACAGCCCTGACCGGGTCGGTTTCTGCTGTGCGGTGACCTCAGCCATGCGCCAAACCTACCGGGCCACTGCGAACAGTACGGTTCGGTCGTAGCCGTGAATGAGAACTCTTGACCGTCAATAGATTTGGTGTACCACAGATCCGATGACGACTCGGTGTCGTGGGTCGACGCCCGGCTACCGGCGCAGGAGCGCGTCGCGGCGATCTCCGAGACATCGAGGCTTGCAACATGATTCGGACCGCTAAACGCCGACGGCACCGTGCCCCGTGGCACCACCCGCGGCTGGCTGCCCGAGACCATCGATGAATGGAATGCCTGCCGCCCAGGCCATGGCGGGCGACCGCGCAAACAGACTCCCGGGCAGAGTTCGTGAGTAAGCCGAGTATGGACATCGGCTGGCCGGGACGCAGGATTGCCGAGTGGCGTCATCGTGGGCGACGGGCCGCCTCGGCGCGGTGCGCGGCCTCGGTCGCTTCGCGGTGGTGTCCCAGGTTTCGGTGCATGCGGGCGAGGTTGTCGAGGGTGGTCGCGAGGTGGCCGGCGTGCACGGAAGGGTGTGCGGCGGCTAGTCGTTCGAAGATATCGACGGCGCGCTGAGCCGGGACCAAAGCTTCGGTGAGGCGGCCGAGCACGGCCAGCCGGGCGCCCAGGGTGTGCAGCGCGAAGGCGAGTGATTGGGTGTAGGCGGCCGGTTGGACGGCGGCCAGTTGCTCCAGCAGCGCGGTGGCGCGCTGTGCTGCCGCCAGTGCCTCGTTGTGCATGTCGTTGGCGGAGAGCTTGTTGCTGAAGTTCGTCAGGGCGCGGGCCAGGTCGCCGGACGGGCCCGGCCGTGCCACGGCGAGCTTTTCGAAGCAAGCCACCGAGCGCTGGGCGGGACCGACGGCTTCGGCGTGAAAACCGCCGTGGTCGAGTCGATTCGCGAGCGTCTCCAACGCTCTGGCCATGATGTCGAGCTGGTTGTCGTCGGTGCCGGGCGATCGTTCGAGCAGTGCGACGGCGCGCTGTGCGCAGGCGATCGCCTCGGTGTTGTCCACCGCGCCGAGCAGAATGGCGAGGTTGTTCAGTGAATAACTCAGGTCGACAAGCCCGGTCGGGTTCGCTCTGGCGAGCTCGTCTCGGATCTGCACGACCTGGCGGGCGGCGCGCAATGCTTCGTCGGCCCGCCCACTGCTGTCGAGCGGTGCGATGAGATTGTGCAGCGCCAAGGCGAATTGGTGCCGATAGGTCGAAGGGTCCTCGGCGGCAAGGCTTTCGAATACTTCGACCGCACGCCGTGCCGGTGCCAGTGCGGTGTCGGGATCGCCGTTCTCTTCCAGCCGCAATCCCAATCGCATCGATGCCAAGGCGTACTCGGCGCGATAGCGTTGCGGCTCCTCGGCTGCCAGCTGGGCGTAGAGGGCGACACAGCGATGATTTTCCAGCACCGATTCCGCGAGCAAACCGGACTCGTCGAGCGCCGCGGCCAGTTGATCGAGTGCCTTCGCGTGGGCGGAGCGGAACACCGGGTTTGCGGCGGCGAGCTGTTCGGCGACGGCGACCCAGTTGCGCGCCGGTTCGATCGCGTCCTCGGGGCGGCCCAACCTGATCAATACCGTGACCAACTGGTCGAGCGCGTTGAGGCGGGCAACCAGGGAGCCGACCTGCCCGTCACCGAGCTGTTCGGTGAGTTGTGCTGTCCGGTAGGCGATCTCGATCGCTTGCTCGATGTGCCCGATCCGCGCCAGCAGGCCACGCAACGACACCATCGTCACCACGAGATCCTGCAGATGGGTGTCGGGGTCCCGCGCAGCCAGGTGCTCACGTAGTTGCGCGCTGCGCTGGACCGGCCCCAGCGCCTCGGTCGCACGGCCGACGTCGACCAGCCGATACGAGAGGTTCGACAGTGCGGTCGCGAGTGGTCCGAGATAGCGGTCCGGGTCCGTGGCGGCGAGGCGCTCCAGGATCTCGGCCGAGTGCCGGGTGTGTTCGAGCGCGGTGTCGAAGCGGTCGAGCTCGAACAGATAGACGCCCAGATTGCACAGTTCGATCGCCCACGAACCCTCGAACTCGCCCGGTTGGTCGGCGGACAGTTTCGCCAGCACCGCCACGGCTCGCTCGGAAGTCAGGGCGGCTTCGACGGTTTCGCCGTCGGCGTCGAGTCGCCTGGTGAGTTCGATCAGCCCAGCGGCCAAGTCGGGCAGCAGTTCTGGGTGGGCGGCCGCGGTTCGTTGCAGTTCCGCCACCGTGTGTCGCAGGTCGGGCAGGGCGTCGGCCGACGGGGCAGGCGTCGGGCCCCGCCGTTCGGGGGTGTCCGCGGTGAAGCCCAAATCGGCTGCGGCTGCGGCTATCCCACCACGATAACCTTGGCCGACGGCACGGATCCGCCATTGCTGCTGGCGTAGATAGATCTCGCAGGCGATCGTCGCCCGGTCTCCGGCGGTCGCGGGCATCGAGAACTCGACCAGCGGTTGACCCGAGCCGTCGACCGCGACGAGTTCCACCGGCGGCACGGTGTCGCGGTCGCTGAGGAGCACCACTACGCGCAGCACGCCGTTCAACTCGGCGAGGTCGAACTCGATATCGCTGCCCGACAAATGGATTCCCGAAATCTTGGCACCGTCGGACAGCACGTCGACCGCAGCGGCGGCGTCCTCCGGGAACACGACCGCGCGCACATCGATCGGACCCTCCCCGTGATCCACCCGCAGTCGAACCGTGAAAGCGGTCGTCGGCAGCGGCATATTCTGCCCTCGAGTGAGCTGCACAGCCCCACCTTCCCCTCGACCCCTGTCCGCGCCATGCTGTCCCCCCGATTCTCGTGCCGCAGCCCCGGCCCCGACAGTCGTTCACTCAGCCGACAGAGCCCGCAAAAGGGGCCGGGTTCAGGGACGGGGCACGATGGGGTTCCAGCGTCGCGCCAGTTCGTCGAGTCGATCGCGGATGCGGCCGATTCGTTTGGCGGGCGGCGTGCGCAGCGAGAACTGGGAAACCGAAAGGAGATCGGGGAGGTTCTGGGCAGGCTCGGGGACGTGCTGGTACTGCAGGATGCCGCCGAGTTCCGGGCCGTAGCCCAGATCGACGGTGATCTGGTCGGTCCGGTATTCGATGCGGTCGGCGATCGGCCGCGATGCGAGCGCCGCCACTTCGGGCAGCAGGCGCAGCAGCAACGCCGGTGCGAGGCCGATGATCACGGTGGCCGCCGCGACGGCAGGACAGGCGACGAGGACACGGCTGAACACGGTCCAGCCGACGGAGAAGACGCGGGCGCCGCGCGCGGGCATCGGCTGGGCGATCGCCTCGCCGATCGCGCTGAGACCGACGCCTGACGTCAACGCCCGTTCGAACCAGACGACGGGCAGGTTGTAGTGCCGGAAGATCAGTTGCCAGAACGTCAATCGCCCCTGGACCCGTTGCGCGAGTTGGTGCACGAGCACGGCCTCGAGTTCCGCGGGCCGGAGCCGCTGCAGGGATTCGGGCGGCACGGTGATCATCCGGTCGGGCACCAGGAACTGCCGGTCCGCGTCCTTGACCCACAACGTGGCGGCCGCGGCGGGCACTCCTACCTTGTGCGCGGCGTTCTCCCAGGCGGGCGTCAGCCGGAGTTGTTCCTCCTCGGTGGGTGGCCGCAGCCCGAAGATCCGCAACAACCAGCGCTGGTCGGGGACCAGGAATCGCGCCGCGCTCCAGACCGCGCAGACCATGAACCACGCGGCGGCGAGCGCGCCGGGAAAGCCGACGCCGACCGCACGGCCGAGTCCGTAGAGCAGCACGGTCAGCACCGCGGCGGACGGTAACGCAGAAAGCAGCAGCTCGGTCGCACCGCGCACGCGATCCGCGGGCGAGCGTCTGGCTACCGCAGCTCCGCCGGGGTAATTCGCCTTGGCGATCACTTCGGAGGTCATGTCCGACGGTAACAGCGGGTTCCGGCCATGCCCTGAACCTGCGGTGATCGCGGGATGACCGGTTGCCGACCGTCGGCTCAGTAGTACTGGACCAAGCAGAACTCGTGGTCCTCGGGATCGGCGAGGACGACCACCACCCCTTGGTCGTATTCGTGCCGCTCGCCGGTCTCGCGGCCGCCGAGCGCGACGACCTGGGCGATGCCCTGCTCGATATCGTCGACCGCGACGTCGAGGTGCAGCCGGACCTTCTCCCGCTTCGGCGTGCGCACGGGCTGGAATACGAGGCGCGGTAGCGGGTCGTCACGGTCGCCGAGATACACCCATCCCGGACGGGACAGTCCGCGCGGGCGACCCAGCAGCGTGCTCCAGAACTCGGCCACCGTCTCCACGTCCAAGCAGTCGATGGTCACACCGACCCAGCGATTCGTCATCCTTGCGACCTTGCCACAGTCCGGCGTTGATATACGGTCACGTATACAGCGGAGAAGTCGAGTGAGGAGTTGCGAGGTGGCCGTGGCCCGCACGCCACGCCAGGCGTGGATCGAGCAGGGGTTGCAGACGCTGGCCGCGCGCGGTGTAGCCGCGGTGCGCATCGAGGTGCTGGCCAAGGCGCTCGGCGTGACCAAGGGCGGCTTCTACGGATACTTCGCCGATCGCAACGCACTGCTGGAAGAGATGCTGGACACCTGGGAACGGGAGAGCATCGATGACGTGCTCGCCCGGGTCGAAGACGAGGACGATCCGCGCGTCAAGATCGTGCTGGCCGGGCAATTGACGCTGTCGAGGGAGCGGCTGCTGGCCATCGACCTGGCGATCCGCGATTGGGCTCGCCGCGACGAGGCGGTGGCCGAACGTCTGCGTCGGGTGGACAACCGGCGGATGGCCTTGCTGCGCAGCACGATCGGCACTTTCTGCGACGATCCGGACGAGATCGAGGCGCGCAGCCTGCTCGCCTTCTGCGCGGCCATCGGCAACCAGTTCCTCGTCGCCGACCACAACGGCCGCACCCGGGACGAAGTGCTGGCCCGCGCCTCGGCGATCATCCTCGACCGCCCGCCGGACCGGCCGTCGCCCGGATCGTGACGACGGCCGATCCTCGGCTCACTCTTCGAGCGCCAATCCGGTGTGCTGGGCGACGAAGGCGAGCAGGCAGATGAGCGCGCGGTCGGAGGACGGGCCGCCGCCCGCGTGGCCCTTGCCGACGATCACGTCGAGCAGCACCGGGCCGCCGGTCTCGCGTTGCAGCGCGGCGACCATCTTGCACGAGTGCACGGGCGGCACGCGGGTGTCGCTGTCACCGGTGGTGAACAGGGCGGGCGGCCAGCGGCGCGGTTCCTCCCCGGTGTGCGCGGTGACGTTGTAATAGGGCGAGTAGCGCAGCAGCACCGGCAGTGCCGCGGGATCGTCGGCGGAGCCGTACTCCTCCCGCCACGCGCGACCGAGCCCCCATCGTTCGTAGCGCACCATGTCCAGCGGAGCGCCCGCGCTGACCACCGCGGCATAGTCCGCGGGCCGCTGCACCATGGCGCCGACCGCCATCAGCCCGCCGTTGCTGCCGCCGAGCAGTGCGAGTGCGCCGCGCCGCGTCCAACCGGTATTTACCAGCCAGTCACCCGCCGCGTGCAGGTCGGCGAACGCGTTGAGCTTGTGCAGGCCGGCCCCGTCCCGGTGCCAGCGCCGCCCGCGTTCGCCGCCGCCGCGCACCCCGGCGATGGCCATCACGCCGCCGGCCAGCACCCAGGTGAGTCCGTCCGGTTGATAGCCGGGCCGGAAGGTGATGCCGAAGCCGCCGTAGCAACTGAGGATCGTGGGTCTCGGCACCGGTGGACCGGCGGGTGCGAGCACCGTGACGGGCACCTCGGTGTCGTCGGCGGAGCGGTAGGTCGCGCGGGTGACGGTGATGCCGGGCAGTTCGCGTGAGACGGTCTCGGTCGGGCACACCTGCCCCGACCGCAGGTCCAGTCGCCAGGCGCCGAGCGGCCGGATCCAGTCGGTGTAGCTCAGCACCAGCACGCCGGGTTCGTCGGTGGATCTGATGCCCGCAACCGTTCCGGCGCCGGGCAATTCGGCGTCGAACAACCAGTCGCCGCGCACTGCGTCGTGCACCGACAGCTCGGCGTAGCCGTCTCTGGTGCGCAGGATCAGAAGCCGGTCCCCGCCGTCGGCCGGGGCCAGCGCGAACGCGGCCAGCACCGCGGGCTCCGCGGCCCGGACCAGTACCCGCCACGAGCCCCACCCGCCCGTCGGCAGGGGTTCGGCGACGAGCAGCTGCCCGAATTCGCAAGTGGCGGTGGAGATCGCGAAGATGCGGCCCGCCGCATCGAGCACGACCCCGGCGGAGGAGAGCCCACCGAGTTCGAGCGGACGCAACGAACCCCCTTCGCGCAGATCGGCGATCGAGACGCGGGTGGTCCGGCTGGTGCCCGCCCGCCCGGTGACGATGAGCCAGCGGTTGTGCCAGAAGGTGAGATGGTAGCGGCCGACGGGGTTCTCGTCGCCGACGAGGAGTTCGTCGTCGGCGAGCCGGGTGCCCACCCGATGCCGGTACACCCCACTGCCGCAACCGTTCTCGTGTCCCCGCACATAGAAGTAGCCACTGCCGTCGGCCAGCCACTCCACCGGTGCGTACCGGGTCAGCGGGCACGTGTGCAGCACTGTGCCGGTGGCGGCGTCGAGCAGAGCGAGCGGGGTCGTGTCCTCGGCGCCGCCGACACTGGCCTGCACGGCGACGAACCGGCCGTCGGGCGAGGGCGTCCAGCGCCGCAGGATCGCACCTTTGCCGAGCACCGCCGCATCGAGCAGCGTCCGCCACTCGCCCTGCGGACCGTCGGCGACCTCCAACTGCCACGGTCCCGCGGAATGCGTCCGACCCACCCGGAACCGGCGGGCGCCGCCGGATTTCACCGGAGACGCGGTCGGCCCCGCGACAATGATGTCGCGCAACACCTCTCGCAACCGATCCTGACCGGGCAGCGCGTCGAGGTAGCTGTCGGCCAGTTGGCGCTGGGACCGCACCCAGGCGCGGTTGCCCGGGTCGGCCAGATCCTCCAGCCGCCGGAACGGGTCGGGAATTCGATTGCCATGCAGCACATCCCACGTGTCCGACGCGGCGATATAGGGGTATTCAGCAGTCATCACGCCACCTTCACCATCGGATCGGCAACGCTGTCGCGGGCGGCGGGTGTGCGGCCGACGAACAGCAGAAATACCAGGGAAGCAACGAGATCGGCGGCGACGAACGACCAGATCCCGGTGCGGGCACCGAATCGCTCGCCGAGCACGCCGCCCAGCAGCGCGCCGAGCAGGTTCGCCGCCGTGGTCCCGGTGGCCAGCAGCGCACCGACCCGGGCGAAGTACCCGTCGCCGACACCATCGCCCAGCACCGTCACCAGCGCGATGTTGAGTACCGCGCCGAAGAACATCGGCACGGCGGCCCCGAGGCAGGCGGCGAGCAACACCATCGCTGTCGGTCCGGTGGCCATCGGCAACAGCGCCGTGCCGACGGCGCCACCGAGTACCGTGACGGCGAGTACTCGCCGGGCGGGCACCGCCTTGGCGTGCAGGCGCGGGGCCAGCAGCGCACCGGCCGCGGCGAACAGCGTCGCCACGACCGCCGGAATTCCGTACACCGCAACGGGTATCGCGACTTCGTCGAGCAGGAACACCGCTCGCAAAGCGGCGGTGCCGCCCGCCGCGGCCCCACCCACCAGCAGGTACATCGCCAATGCTGCCAGTAGCGGGTGACCGCGCAAAGCCGTTACGCCGTCGAGGAATTCGCGCCCGAAGCCGCTGCGCGGTGCGGTCTGGCGCCGGTCGGGCGCGTCGAGTCCGGCCAGGCAGTAGGCACTGAACAGATAGGTGAGCGCGTCACCGGCGAACATCGCCGCCGCGCCGATCGTCGTGACCATCGGCCCGGCGACCGAAGCGCCGATCGATCGGGTCAGCATCGTCGTCGACTGCAATCCGGCGCGCGCCCGGCCGAGATCGGTGATCCCGAGCGTGGCCAGGTGGGCGAAGTACAAGCCTTCGATCACCACCCTGGCCAGCCCGAGGACGAACGACAGCGCGGCCAGCCCGACCACGGTCAGCACGCCCGCGCCCATCGTGGCGGCGCAGCACAGCACCGCCGCCGCGGCGACCAGGTCGGCCGCGATGAGCAGCCGGCGTGGTCTGCGCACCCGGTCGAGGAGCACCCCGGCCGCCGGCCCGAGCACCAGCGGCGGGATCATCGCGCTGGTCACGATGAGCGAAACCGCGTGCGGCCCCGCGCCCAAACCGACGACCGCGACCACGGAGACCGCGGTGCCGGTGAGGGTGCTGCCGAACGTCGAGGCCGCCTGCGCGACCCGGTAGCGCCGAAGATCGGCCGCGGGGGAGGCCACGGTAGCTGAGGTACTCATCGTTTCACCCGAAATACGCGTCGTCGCAATAGACGACGGAGAACACACTGATCGGCGCGTCGTCGATCAGATCGTCATCGGTGCTCATGGTCGCCAGCGCGACCATGTTCTGGTTTTCCATGTTTCTTTCCTTCTGGGATACAAGAGATTTCGCCGGGCGCGGGTAGCACCCGCGCCCGGCGATCGTCGGACTACAGCACCTCTTCCGAGCCGCCGCCCTGGCCGCCGCCGCAGTGGTGCTCGCTGTAGGAACTCATCGGCGCGTCGTCGCCGAGCTCCGGGTCGGACTGCAGCTGGAGCTTCAGTACCTTGGTCATGTTGTTCACCTCCTCTCGATTCGTGGTTCGGGTCGCTATTGGTCGTCGTCCGAGCCGCAGTGATGGACGCTGGTGGCGCTGAACGGCGTGTCGGCGCCGAGTTCGGCCGGGCTCAGACCACCACCTCCTCCTGGTTGCAGTGGTGCTCGCTGTACGAGCTGAGCGGCGCGTCGTCGCCGAGCTCGGGGTCGGCGTGCAGCTGGAGCTTCAGCACCTTGGTCATGGGTTCACCTCCTCCCGAAAGCGCTTTGCGGACAGTCGGTCCGGGGGCTGAGCGGTGTGCTCGGCGAGGCAGTGGTCGAGGGTGAACAGCGGATCGGCGACGCCGGCGGTGGCGTGCTGCAGGGCCAGCAGGATGCCCGCGGAACCGGTGGCCAGATCGGCGCTGAGGCGCTGTCCGAGGCCGCCGAGCCAGCGCACGCCGGTGCCGTCCGCGATCGCGTACTTGAACAGCGCGGTCGCGCGGCGGTCCGGGTCGGGCAGGAAGTTCTCTTCCCGGAATCGAGCCGCCACGTCGGCGTGTACGAGTGTCAAGCCCGCCTGGCCTCGGCACAGCCCGGGCGCCGCGGTGAACCGAATGCCAACGGCGCGAACACAACTGCGCAGCACCGCGGCGAGTTCCGGGTCGGGCCGGTGGCCGAGATACCGGGCTAGGACGTAGGCGTAGCCCGCGCTGCCGCATGCCAGGTACGGCATGTTGCGCCGGTCGGTGTCCGAGACCCGGAAACCCAACGCGCCGACGGGGATCGGCTCGGTGTGCCCGAGTTCGGCACGCAGCAGCCGTAGCCCGCGTTCGAACGGCTCGTCGGCCCCGGTGCACATCGACAGGTAGTAGAGGGCGAGCGCGATACCGGTCCTGCCGTGCGCGAGGCCGGACGGATGGTCCGGGCCGAGCGCGGCGCGCAGTGCCGCGCCGTCGGGTATCGCGTCGAGCAGTCGTTGCGCCTGCTCGAGGTGGGCAGCGTCGCCGGTGCGGTGAAAGAACGACAGGTGCGTCATCGCGACGCCCGCCGCACCGCCGCCCCAGCTCGGCGACTCGGTCGCCAGCCGGTGGCCGCTCGCCGCGGCGAGGAGGGTCAGCGCCGCATCACGGTCGCCGAGATCGTCGAGCACCCAGGCGATTCCGGCGTTGCCGTACAGCAGGCCCGGCCCGGTCCGATGCCGATCACGCAGGGCCGTGCCGCGCAATCGTGTGACGATCGCGGGATCGATGTCGCGCTCGGCGGCGCGCAAGGCGTGCAGCACGCCGGCGGTGCCGTAGGCCACGCACGCGGTGTTGGTCCGATGTCCCTCCGGCGCAGTGGGGTACACCCACCGCGGGTTGGTGAGCTCGGCCATGCGGGTCAGGGCGTCGGCCGTCCGATCGCGCAGCCACCGCACCGCTTCGGCGGGCGCACCACGCACTTCCTCGGGTGAAGGCAGGTGCCGCACCGCGGGCGCGGTCCGCGACTGCACCACGGTTGCCCATAAATCCGCTGGGGGAGGGCACAATTCGGCAAGATCGGCGTACAGGTGATCCAGCGTCTCGGGGCTGCGCCGCGCGGCTTCGTGCATCGGGAAGACCAGCAGTTGCGCGATCGCGCGCAGGCCGTAGGCGTCGACGTGCAGTGGATCGATCTTCGCCCGCGCCCCGGGCGCACGGGATTCCGGCGGTTCGTAACCGGGCGTGCCGAGCAGGCCGAGCGGGTGGTCCACGGGCTGAGTGGCCTCGAAGTCGATGAGCCGCACCGTGTCGTGCTCGTCGACCAGGACGTTGCCAGGGGAGACGTCGACGAAGGCGTAGCCGAGGTCGTGCAGGGTGCTCAACTGGGTCGTGAGCTGCGCGAGCAGGTGTGCGCACCGCCGGTAGTAGGCGGCGAACACGGTCGGGTCGGCTCCGGCGTGGATCAGCGGATTCGTCGCGACCGTCCACTTGCTGAGTGTGCGACCCGGCACGAATTCGGTGACGAGGTAGGTGTGCTCCCATTCGGTGAACAGCTCGACCGGCGCGGGGGCGAGGCCGGGGGCGGCGGCGTGCAGGGCACGCAGCGTCAGATACTCGCGCTCCAGCCGGGTGCGTGCGTCCTCGGTGCCCGCGTAACCGTTGTGGGCGCGAGCCTCTTTCACGAAAACCGGGGTGCCGTCCGCGCGGCGGGCGCGATACGCGCCGCCGGCGTTGCTCGGCTGCAGCACGGTTTCGAAGGTGTAACCGTGGAAGTTCACGTCCTCGTCGCCGTCCGCGTCGGCCACCGGGCCGAACGGGTCGGCGACGCCCGCGGGCAGCAGGAAGCCCGGGCGGCGCTCGTCGGGCACCTCGGTGCCGTCGAGTGCGAGCATGGTCGGTACCCGCGTGCCGTCGGCTTGCAGGCGATGGCGCGGACGGAACGCGCCGTAGCGGTAGGACACGCACTGTGAGGTGCCGAAGCGGCGGTCGGTGAGCACGTACGGCCCTGCGACTCCGGACAATTCGCGTTCCAGCCGTTCGAGCAGGGCGTACGCGAGCTGCGGTGTCGGCGGGTACACCGCGCAGAACTTGCCGCTCTGCACTCGGCTGCCGTGCTTGCCGTGCAGCCAGAGGAAGTACTGCCTGCCGGTGAGATGCTTGAAGGCGACGCCCAGGTCGGCACACGCGGTGCTCACCACGTCCAGTACCTGCTGGGCGGAGCCGAGTGCCGTGGAGACGTGCACCTTCCAGCCCTGCGCCAGCAGTTCGGTATGCGGGGGAGTCCAGTGCGTCCACACCTCGGACTCGCGCCGGGTCCAGCCGTGCGGGGGCCGGGTCGGGTTGTAGCGCCTGCCCGGGTCGGTACGGTCGAAGGGTTCGTAGTAGTCGGGGTGGGCGAACGTGAACGCCGTATCTTGCACCATTGGAGTCACGTCCTCTCGGATTCGGCCTGGTCGGCGGGGGAATCGAACGAGTCAAGAATGGCCCGACGGCACCCTGCGGCGAATCGGCCTACTGCGGTGTCGTGCGCGTACCGCACCACGACGAGAAACCTCATCGCGCCGTCGTAGCAGTGCGATTCGTGCGACACTGCTGCCCATGACGAGGCGGACCTTGGTCGTGGTGTACGCGGTCGACGCGGCCGGTGCCACGGGGGAAGTCCTCGGCGCGGGCACTTTGATCGAACCGGAATTCGTCCTGGTCGACCCGCCGCTGAACCAGGCGCTCGCGCAACAGCCGCGGTCGTTGCGGGTCGGTGTGTTCGCGGCCGAGGACGGTATCGCCGAGGTGATCGATGTCGCGCGGGTCCGGGTGGTCCCCGACGCCGCCGAACTGGTGCTGCTGGAGCTTGCCGCGTTCTCCGCCGCGCCGGTGCGTGGTGTGCCGGTGGTACTCCAGGAAGATCCGCTGGGCTTCCCGGGGTTCGAGCAGCCGAGCACTGCCGAGATCGTCGCGGCCGTGCGCGTGGTGCTCGCCGAGGCACCACCGCCGACGCTGCCCGAGATCCCGGTGGAGGACCCGCTGCGGTTCATCTTCCGGCTATTCGGCGGCTGATCCCACGAATTCGACCGTCCGCAACACTATCTCGGCAGGTTAGAGCGGGTAGAACCGCAGACCTGCCGACCTGATCCGTGGGAAACTGCTGCTCATGACGCGGCAGATATCGGCGAGCCGAGCGGTATGCGGCGGCCGGTGCCGAGCGGTCGCGGCCGGTGGACCTCCGGCCGGGAAAGCCGGGCGGTCGTGACGGAGTCGCGGCAAACCAGGGGCGCGTCGCGGTGGGGTCGCGCCGTCGACGTCGCGCTGGTATCCGTCACCGGCGCGGTGGATCTGGCGTTCTGGGGCGGGGAGCAGCACCTGATCGGTGGTGCGACGCTGCCGCTCTGGGTGATACCGCTCGCCGTCGCCGGCCTCTGCCTGAGCCTGCTGGCGCGCCGCCGGTTCCCGCTGCGGGTGTGGCTGGTCGCGTGGCTGTACACCGGGGTGAATCTTGTTGTCCCGGAATACTATCCGTTCGCTTTCCTGCTGGTGGCGAGCTATGCGGTGGCGGGGCGGGTACCCGGGGTCACCGCACGGCTGGTGCTCGTCGCCTCCGCCTTGCCGCTCGGACTGTTCAGTTATCGGTTCGCGCAGGCCGAACCCGTCGAGTCCCAGCTGCGCGGCTTCCTGGCCGCCGCGCTGGCGTGGACGGTCTTCCTCGGTATCGCTTGGGGTCTGGGCAGATTGGCGCACGCGCGCGACCAACATGCCCGAGCCGAGCAGGAGCGACTCGCCGCAGCGGCCGAAAAGGCGCTGGCCGCACAGCGTTTGCGGCTCGCACACGAACTGCACGACAGCGTCACCGGTGCCGTGGCAGGCATGATTCTGCATGCCGGCGCGGCTCGCGTCTTCGCCGCCGACGGCGACCGCCGCGTGCAGCAGGCACTGGAGGTGATCGAGCAGGCGGGCACCCAGGCGATGACCGAATTGCACTCCATGCTCGGGCTGTTGCGCTCACCCGCGCCGGACGGCACGGCAGCGGCCCGGTTCGCCGACGTCGAACGGTTGCTCGAAGCCGCGCGGCGCGCCGAGCTGGAGGTGCGCCTCGACGTCACCGGAACCGCCCGGCCGCTCACACCCGACGCGGATCTCGCGGCCTACCGGATCGTCCAGGAATCCCTCACCAATGTCCGCAAACACGCGGGTCGCGGCGCGACCGTCACGCTCGGTGTCGCATGGACCGAGCGCACCCTGGACCTCACCGTCCGCAGCTCCGGCGGCACCGCGGCACCCGCTGCCGCCGCGCTGTCGACCGGCGCCGGGCTGCGCGGCCTGCGCGAACGCCTCGATGAGCTGGGCGGCGCGCTGACCTCCGGACCGGAAGCCGACGGTTGGTGCGTGCATGCGACCCTGCCCGCGCACGCGTCGATCGAGGCGCCATGACGATCACCGTGGTCGTCGCCGAGGACGAGGCGCTGGTGCGCGCGGGCTGCGTCCTGCTGCTGAGCGCCACTCCCGACATCGAGGTGATCGGCGAGGCCGCCGACGGTGCTGTCGCCATCGAAGCCGTGAAAACCCTGAGTCCCCAAGTGGTTCTGATGGACCTGCGGATGCCGGTGCTGGACGGTATCGAAGCGACCAAGGCGATCACCAGCACCCCCGACGCGCCGGCGGTCCTGGTGCTCACCACCTTTCACGAAGACATCGCCGTACAGGAGGCGCTCGCCGCGGGAGCCAGCGGCTTCCTGCTCAAACACGCCGCCCCCGCCGATCTCGCCCAGGCCGTGCGCTGCTGCGCGGCCGGCGACGGCTGGCTCGATCCCGCGATCGTCGGCAGCGTCCTCGGCGCGCTGCGCCGCGCGGGCCCACGCGCGGTCACCGCCCCCGCCGCCCTCACCGCGCTGACCGCCAGAGAACGAGAAGTGCTCGTACTCATGGCCTTGGGCCGTTCCAACGCCGAGATCAGCGCCGAACTGTTCATCAGCCCCGCGACCACCCGCACCCACGTTGCCCACGTGATCGCCAAAACCGCCTCCCGCGACCGCACCCAAGCCGTCGTTCTCGCCTACCAGAGCGGCCTCATGACCTGACCGTCTTGTGCGCGGTGTTGCGGCGGGGAATGCCTTCTATTGCGGTGCAGAGGCCGAAGATTCGGGCATGGGTGGTCCAGCCGTTGATGTGGCCGCGGTTGTTGCCGATCTGGACTCGGGAGTCGCCGACGGAGGGAAGGCGTTGTAGTCTGTTTGTACGCGTACGAAAATGAGGAGGCGGGATGGACGCCATCGACCTCGCTGCGGCGACCGAGCGATCTGCGACGGTGGCGGACAGCGGCGGAACGGAACCGAGGGTGGCGGAGTTGGTGCGGCCGTATGCGCCTGCCTTCGCGCTGGTCGCGGTGTTGCAGATCGTCGGGGCGGTGGCCGGGTTGGCGCCATTGCTCGCGGTGGTGGAGTTGGGGCGAACCCTGTTGTCGCCCGGTCCGGTCGACGACGCGCGGGTGTGGACCGTGGTGCTGATCGGGGCGGGCGGGCTGCTGGTGCGACTGTTGTTCACCGGGGCGTCGTCGGGGGTCGGGCACCTGCTCGACGCGCGGGTGCAATTGTCTTTTCGCCGCCTGCTGGCGGCGCGACTGGGGCGGGTGCCGATCGGCTGGTTCTCCCGCCGGCGGACCGGTGAGCTGGCGAAGGTGGTGGGGCCGGACGTGAGCGCGGTGCACCCGCTCATCGCGCACGCCCCGGGTGAACTGGTCGCGGCCTTCGTGGTGCCACTGGTTTCGCTGGTCTACCTGTTCGCCATCGATTGGCGCCTCACCTTGATCGCGATGATCCCGGTGCTGCTCGCGGTCGCGCACGTGCCGCTGTTCATGACGGCGAAGCGACAGCGCGAGCAAACGCAGATCGACGCGGCGATGGGCCGGATCTCCAGTGCCGCCATCGAATTCGTGCAGGGGATAGCGGTGATCAAAGCCTTCGGCGGCGGTGCTCGCGCGCATCGCGAGTTCCGCACGGCGGCAGACACTTTCACCGAGACGTTCCGGCGTTGGGTATTCGGCATCTCCGGCATCGCGGCGGGTATGCAGCTGGCGCTGTCGCCGCCGTTCGTGCTGCTGGTGCTGTTGCTCGGTGGCACGGCGTTGATCACGAACGGTTCGCTGGCACCGGCGGATCTACTCCCGTTCCTGCTGTTGGGACTGGGGCTGACCGCGCCGGTGGCGGCACTGGGGCACGGCTTCGACGACCTGCAGGCCGCCGGGCGCGCGGTCGGCCGGATCAAAGAGGTGCTCGCGGTGCCACCGCTGCCGGAACCCGCGCAACCGCTTGTGCCGCAGGGGCATCGGGTCGAACTGCGCGAGGTCCGGTTCGGCTATGCCGCCGACCGCGTGGTGCTGCGCGGCATCGACCTGGTGCTCGAACCGGGGACGGTCACCGCGCTCGTCGGCCCCTCGGGCAGCGGCAAGTCCACGCTGGTGCAGCTGTTGCCACGGTTCTTCGATCCGACCCACGGCTCGGTCACCCTGGGCGGTATCGATCTGCGCGACCTGAGCAGCGCGGAGCTGTATCGGCGGGTCGCCTTCGTCTTCCAGGACGTCCGCCTGCTGCGCGCGTCGATCGCGGACAACATCGCCCTCGCGGTGCCTCACGCGGACCGCGCGGACGTGGAGCGCATCGCTCGGCTGGCGAACATCCATGACCGGATTCTCGAACTGCCGCACGGGTACGACTCGGTCGTCGGCGTCGACGTGAAACTGTCCGGCGGTGAGGCGCAACGGATTTCGATCGCGCGCGCACTGCTCTCCGCCGCCCCGGTGCTGGTGTTGGACGAGGCGACGGCGTTCGCCGATCCGCAGACCGAGCACGCGGTGCGCACCGCGCTCGCGACCTCGAGCGGCGACCGGACGATGCTGGTCATCGCGCACCGGCTGGAGACCGTCGCCGACGCGGACCTCGTCGCGGTACTCGACGACGGCGTCATCGTCGAGCGCGGTCGCCCGGCCGAATTGCTCGACCGCAACGGCAAGTTCGCCGAATTCTGGCGATCCCACCGAGCCGCGCGCACCGACGAGATCGAAACCTACGGTGGCGCACTGCAAGGAGAACTCCGATGATTCGCATGCTGTTGCACCTGCTCGGGGATGAATACGCCCGGCCGATGCGTCGTACCGTCGCCCTGATGACCGTGACCGCGGTGGCCGAGGGATTGTCCTACGCGCTGTTGGTACCGGTGCTGCGGGCGTTGTTCGGGAGCGCTCCGGCGCACGCGTGGCCGTGGCTGATCGCGTTCGGGGCCGCGGTCGCGGCCTACGCGCTGTTGCGCTATCGCAGCGACCTGTCCGGGTTCCGGGTCGGGACGGCGATGCTGAGCGGGGTGTACCACCGCTTCGGCGATCATCTGGCCCGATTGCCCCTGGGCTGGTTCACTTCTCGCCGCGTAGGGGAGGTGTCGGCGCTGGCCGGCGAGGGCGTGCTGCAAGCGATGAGTGGGGCGGCACATCTGTTGTCGCCCTTCATTTCCGCGCTGGTGACGCCGTTGACGATCGTGGTCGTGATGTTCGCGTTCAACTGGCAGCTCGGCTTGGCGGCGCTGCTCGCCGTGCCGGTCGTGGCGGCGGTGCAGGTGTGGACCGGGCGCTCGATGGCCGCGACCGACGCCGAACGCTGCGAACGCAGCGCCGAATCGACCGCACGTGTCATCGAATACCTGCAGGCACAGCCGGTGCTGCGGGCGGGCGGCCGGACCGGCGAACGCTTCCGGTCACTCGATGACGCACTGTCGGGCGTGCAGCGCGCGGCGCGCCGTTCGACGCTGTCGGCGTTGCCCGGCATTCTCGGCCTGACGCTCACGGTGCAGGCGTTCTTCACCGCACTCCTGGCACTGGGCGCGTATCTGGCCCTGCATGGAACGGTAGGCGCGGCAGAGGTTTTGGTGATCCTCGTGCTGGCCGCGCGATGCGCGGATCCGCTGCTGGCCCTGGCGGAGATCGGCGGCAAGATGCGCGGCGCGCGGGCGGAACTGGCTCAGCTCGACGCCGTGTTGCGCGCCGCGCCGCTGCCGGAGCCCGCTGCTCCCGTCCAGCCCCGCGATCATGATCTGGAGTTCGACGCGGTGACGTTCCGGCAGCACGGCCGCACACTGATCGACGAGCTGTCGTTGTCGGTGCCGACGGGCCGGCGGCTCGCGGTGGTCGGACCGTCCGGGGCGGGCAAGAGCACACTGCTGCAGCTGCTCGCGCGGTTCTACGACGTCGACGCGGGCGCGGTGCGCGTCGGCGGCGTGGACGTGCGCGAGATCAGCACCGAGGTGCTCATGGATCAGATCGCCATCGTCTTCCAGGACGTCTATCTCTTCGACGGCACGATCGAGGACAACGTGCGGCTCGGGCGTCCCGGCGCCGACGCGGACGCGGTGCGGGCGGCGGCGACCGCGGCGCGCCTGGACGAGGTGATCGAGCGCCTGCCCGAGGGCTGGGCGACGCAGGTCGGGGAAGGCGGTGCGCTGCTGTCCGGCGGTGAGCGCCAACGGGTTTCGATCGCTCGTGCGCTGCTGAAGAATGCCCCGATCGTGCTGCTGGACGAGGTGACCTCGGCGCTGGACCCGGTGAACGAGGCGGCGGTGCACGTGGGCATCGAGCGGTTGCTGGCGGGACGGACCGTGGTGCTGGTCGCGCACCGGTTGCGGACCGTGCAGCGGGCCGACCGGATCGTCTTCCTGGACGGCGGCCGGATCGTGGAGCAGGGCACGCACGACGAATTGCTGCGCCGCGCGGGCCGGTACGCCGATTTCTGGCATCTGTCGCTTACCCCCGCCGGGAGCTAGTTGTCTCCCCGGCAGGTCGCGAGCAGGCCGTCGACGATCGCGGTCAGACCCTCGCGATGCGAATCGCGGGCGGTGAGCTCGGGCCAGCGCCGCGCGACCGCCGCGAGATGCGGGTGGGTGTCGGCCGGGACGGCGCCGATGGCCTGTTCCTCGTAGATGTCGGAGCCTCTGGCCCGGCGTCGTTCCCGGTGCACCCGCACGATCAGGTTGCCGACGATGTAGTACCAGATCGTGCGGTACACGGTGACGGCTTCCTCCGGCGTGCAACCGTAGTCGACCGCGGCGCCCAGCATCATCTCGACGAACCAGAGCGCGGAGTCGGCCATCAGGTCGTCGCCGGTCAGTACCTCGATGATCCATGGGCGCTCGGCGAGCAGTTCGAACAGCAGGGTCGCGGTGGCGATGAGCCGTGCTCGGGGATCGGCCGGAAGTTCCGGGCGCGGAAGGCCTTTGGCGTGCGTCTCCAGCACCAGCAGGAGCAGTTCGTCCTTGTCGCGCACGTAGTAGTAGGGGGCCATGGGCGCGGTGCCGAGTTCGTGTGCCAGGCGCCGCATGGACAGCTTCTCCGACCCTTCGGACTCCAGGATGCGGGTGGCCGCGGCGACGACCGCCTCCAGGGACAACCGGGGTGGCCGGCCTGCGCTCTTCGCACGACGTGCTGCTGGGGGCATTCATCCATCTTCCACGATGAGTTCCCCCAGCAGGGCAGGACCTGGCGGTTTCGGGTGATCGAGATCAGGCGACGACCGAACGCTGTGGCACGCCGACGTATTCGCTCAGCGGGCGGATCAAGGCGTTGGATTCGCCCTGTTCGATGATGTGCGCGGCCCAGCCGGTGATGCGGCTCAGCACGAAGATCGGCGTGAAGACCTCGATATCGAAGCCGAGCAGGTAGTACGCGGGCCCGGTCGGGAAGTCGAGATTGGGCGCGAGGCCGGTGGCCTCGGCCATCGTGCGTTCGAGGATCTCGTACATCCGCACCCACCGTGCGCCGTCGGTCGCGGCGGCGATGTCGAGGAACGCCTGTTTCATGGTCGGCACCCGGGAATCACCGTTCTTGTAGACCCGATGGCCGAAGCCCATCACCTTTTCCTTTTGCGCCAGCTTGGCACGCAACCACTGTTCGGCCAGGGCAGGATCGCCGATCGCGAGCATGTCGTGCATGACCGCCTCGTTCGCGCCGCCGTGCAGTGGACCCTTGAGCGCGCCGATGGCCGCGGTCACCGCGCTGTAGATATCGGACAGCGTCGAGGTGACCACCCGCGCGGCGAAGGTCGAGGCGTTGAAGCTGTGCTCGGCGTACAGGATCAGCGATACCTCGAACGCGTGCACCAGTTCCCGGGACGGGACCTTGCCGAAGCACATGTTCAGGAAGTTCTCGGCGAAGCCCAGCTGCGAATGCGGCGCGATCGGGTCCTGGCCGTGGCGACGGCGGTGATCGGCGGCGACGATGGTCGGCAGCACCGCGAGCATTCGTAAAGCCTTGGCGCGGTTGGCCGCCGGGCTGTTGTCGGCCTCCGCGGGGTCCTCGGCGCCGAGGTAGCTGATCGCGGTGCGCACCACGTCCATCGGATGGCAGTTGTCGGGCATCTTGGTCACGAGCGACAGCAGCGACCGATCGACGCGGCGGGCGGCCCGCTCCTGCTGGCAGAACCGTTCCAGCTGAGCGTCGTCGGGCAGTTCACCGTGCCACAGCAGGTAGGCGACCTGCTCGAAACTGCAGTGTGCGGCCAGATCCTGCACGGCGTAGCCGCGGTAGGTCAGCGAATTGGTCTCGGGCACCACCTTGGACACCGCGGTGGTATCGACGACGACGCCCGCGAGTCCCTTGTAGATCGTCGGTATGGCGGAGGCCTCGCTCGCCCGGCCGCCGTCGCGCACCGAATCGCTGTTCATTACTGGTCCTTCCCCAGCCTGAAATTGAATATCTCGGAGTCGAATTCGTTGTAGCGCTCGTAGTCGAGCAGTTCGTAGAGCCTGCTGCGGTGCTGCATCTTGTCGAGCAGCCCCGCCTGGGTGCCCTCGGCGAAGATCTCGCGCAGGCCCTGTTCGGCGGCCCACATCGCCAGCCGCAGTGTGGATACGGGATAGATGACCGCGTTGTAACCGATCGACTCGAGCGTTCCCGCGCTCAGCAGCTTGGACTTGCCGAACTCGGTCATGTTGGCCAGCAAGGGAATCGAGACCCCCGCGCGGAACTTCGCGAAATCGGCTGCGCTGTAGAGCGCCTCGGTGAAGATCAGGTCGGCTCCCGCGTCGGCATAGGCCTTCGCCCGATCCACGGCGGCATCGATGCCTTCGATACCGGCGGCGTCGGTGCGCGCGCAGATCACGAAATTCGGGTCGCGTCTTGCGGATACGGCGGCGCGCAGGCGGCGCACCATCTCCTGCGTCGGCACCACGGCCTTGCCGTCCAGATGGCCGCAGCGCTTGGGGTTCACCTGGTCTTCGAGATGACATCCCGCGATACCGGCGTCCTCCAGCAGCGTCACGGTGCGGGCCGCGTTCATCGGCTCACCGAAACCGGTATCGGCGTCGATGAGCACGGGCAGATCCGTGACCCGCGCGATCTGGCGGCCGCGCTCGGTGACCTCACTGAGCGTGGTGAGCCCGATATCGGGCAGCGCGAGTTCGGCGGACACCACCGCGCCCGAGACGTAGACGCCTTCGAACCCGATCTCCTGGATCAGCTTGGCAATCAACGGATTGAAGGCGCCGGGTAATCGCTGGATACTGCCTGAGGCCAAGCCCGCCCGGAACGCCGCGCGTTTGTCGGCGGCCGAGGTCGCCGCCGCCAGCAGGCCGGTCATCAGAACAGTCCCTTGGGCGACTGCGGTGACCGTGCCAGCACCTCGTCGGAAACAGCGAAGGTGAGCCCGCTCAGCTCGGCGGGTGCGAGTTCGGCCGTGCGCTGCGCGACATCGAGGAACCGATCCTGCTCGGCGGGGTCGATCACGCCGTCGGCGAGCGTGCGGAACTTCGCGATGTACTGTTCGCGCGCGAACGGCCGTGCGCCGAGCGGGTGTGCGTCGGCGACGGCGAGTTCGTCGGTGACGACTTCGCCGCTCTTCAAGGTGATTTCGGCGCGGGCGCCGAACGCCTTCTCGTTCGGGTCGGTCGAGTGGTAGCGGCGCGTCCACTCCGGGTCCTCGGCGGTGCAGATCTTGCGCCACAGTGCGACGGTGTCGGGCCGCTGTGCGCGCTCGGGCGCGTAGGAGCGTTCGTGATGCCAGGTGCCGTCCTGCAGGGCGACCGCGAAGATGTACATGATCGAGTGGTCCAGGGTTTCGCGCGAGGCCGCGGGGTCGAACTTCTGCGGATCGCCGGATCCGGTGCCGATCACGTAGTGCGTGTGATGGCTGGTGTGCAGCACGATCGAGGCGATCTGGTCCAGATCGCCGACCCGCTCGCGCAGGCGGAACGCCAGATCGATCGGCGCCTGGCTCTGGTACTCCGCGGAGTGTTGCTTGGTGTAGGTGTCGAGGATGCCGCGCTTGGGCTCGCCCGGTCCGGGCAGCGGCACGGAGTACTCGGCCCGCGGCCCGCCGAGCAGCCAGGCGATCACCCCGTCCTCGCCCTCCCAGATCGGCGCCGGCGCACCCTCACCGCGCAGCGCGCGATCGACGGCCTCGACCGCCATCTTGCCCGCGAACGCCGGTGCGTAGGCCTTCCAGCTGGAGATCTCGCCCTTGCGTGACTGCCTGGTCGCGGTGGTCGTGTGCAGCGCCTGCCCGACTGCCTGGTAGATAGTCTCGGTGTCGAGCCCGAGCAGCGTGCCGATGCCGGCCGCGGCGGCGGGGCCGAGGTGGGCGACGTGGTCGATCTTGTGCTCGTGCAGGCAGATCGCCCGCACCAGATCCACCTGGATCTCGTAACCCGTTGCCAGGCCACGGATCAGGTCCGCGCCGCTGCGCCCGGTGTGCTGGGCCACGGCCAGGATCGGCGGAATGTTGTCACCGGGGTGCGAGTACTCCGCGGCCAGGAAGGTGTCGTGGAAGTCGAGTTCGCGCACGGCGACGCCGTTGGCCCAGGCGGCCCATTCGGGGGAGTAGGCGCCACCGACGCCGAACACCGCGGCGCCGGGCCGGTACGGGTGGGCCAGGGCCTGGGCCCGCGCGTTGGCGACCGGACGGCGGGTAATGGACGCGGCCGCGACCGCGGCGTTGTCGATGATCCGGTTGACGATCATCTCCGCGGTCTCCGGCACCACCTCGACCGGATCGGCGGCGACCTCGGCGATGTGCCAGGCGAGGTGCTCTTCGCGCGGGAACGGCTCGGCGGAGCGGTGGGTGCGAACGAGATGATGCTTCATGTTTCGCACGCTACCGAGCCGCGCGCGGACCGGAACCGCCTCGCAAATGCCTATTTTTGCGGAACCGGATCGGCGAAGTTGCGAAGGTTGTGCGTACCGCTGCGATCGCAGCCGGCCGCGGGAACGCTGCCGGAACACGAAAAACCCCCGGGGTGTCCGGGGGTTTCGAGTGCGTGCCCGCTAAAGGTCAGGACGGGGCGCCGATCCGGGAGCGCAGGCCGACGGCGAAGGTGCGCGCCGCGTCCAGATCGTCGGCGTCGGGGTGCCCCTTGCGGATCCCGCCGACGATCTTGAGCGGCAGCCAGGTGTCGAAACCGCGGCAGGTGAAGACGTCGACGACCGAGAAGCCCTTCTGCTCGATCAGCTTCGACAGCGTGCGGGTGTACTGCCGGAACTTCGGCTCGGGGAAGCCGCTGCTGGCGAACACGAACGCCTTGCCGCGCTGCCCCTCCGGGAGGGACTTGACGAAGTCACGCAGCTCCGGGTGGAAGGCCATGTTGAAAATGCCCGAGCCGAACCCCACCAGGTCGTAGGTGGCGAGCTCGGCAGCGTTGATCTGGCCGGGTTCGACCACCCGGGCCTCCAGGATCTGGCCCATGACGTCGGCGATCCTCTTCGTGTTGCCATGCGACACGGAGGTGCACACGATGATGGCCTTCATGACGATGCTCCTTTCGCTTTCTCGAATTCACTGTGCTGCTGGTCAGAGCGGGTCACAGGCTCTCTTTCCGTAATGGTCCAGTCGCGAGCCACCCCGTCAGCCTATCGGTGCGGAATGGGCGGGGAAATTATCCGAACGGAGTAGTGCGCGTGCCTCCATTCACCCACCCTGTTCCGCTATCGCCGCGCAACAGGCGGGAGATATCAGGGGAATACGCGGCTCTGCAACCGTGGGCAGTGCCAAGACGACAGCGCCCGAAGGAGCAGACAGATGTCCGAGGCATTATGCGAAAATCCGACCTGCCGCAGCGCCGTGGCGATCGAAACATTGCGATCCACGCCACCGGCCGACGATGTGCGCGTGTGCCCCGATTGCCTGTCTCGCTTTTTCGAGACGTTGCGGCAATTGCCGGTGCTGTACGCACGGTGCGGCGAGTTACTGCAGGGCGAGCGCAACCGCAGGATGGCACCGGCCCGAGGCGGACTGCGCCAGGGCATCGTCCTCAAGGACGCGCTGGTCGAAGCCCGAACGGAGCTGCTGGCGCTCGCGGCGTCGTGGGCGGCCATGGTGGTGGACGAGGCCCCGGCCGCCCCCGGCGGCCGCGCCGCGACATCACCACGCTGGTGGATTTCCTGCTGCAGTATGGGGATTGGCTGGCCGCGCATCCGGCGATCATCGACGCGATGGACGAGTTCGCCGAGGTGCACGCCCTCGCCCAGCAGGTGATCGACCCGGTGCCGAACCAGATCGAGGTGGGCGACTGCGATCGCCCGGGGTGCCACCAGAAGGTGTACGCCCAGCTGGCCACGGCCGGGCCCGGCGACAGCCTGGTGCGTTGCTCGGCGGGGCACAGCTGGCAGCCGCATCAGTGGCTGGCGTTGCAGCGACGGGTGAGCCGGCCGCAGCGGCACGCCGTGCGGCGCGGGGAGGCGGTCGCATGACCATCCAGTTGGCCGACCGGCGCCTGGTGCCGACCGAACTCGCCGCGCTCGCCGCGGGAGTCAAGCAGGAGACCATCCGGAAATGGGCGAGTCGCGGCAAACTGACCCGGTACGGCAGACCCGGTCGCGCCGAGTACGACCTGTCCGAGATTTTCGTACTGCTCGGCGACCCGGAACCGGCCCGATAGCGAGAACGCGGGCACGGCAACAGCTTTCATACCGCTGTCGCTGTGCCCGCGTCGGTTGTGCGGTGTCCGCCGCAGCGGCCCGGTGCCGCAGGATGCGATTCTGCCGACCGGATCGCGCGCTGCGGCGGGCCGTCAGTGCGCCGAGCTCACCCGGCACGCCGCGCCGGTTCGAACAGCGCCGGCCGAGGCAGACTTTCACCTCCGGCCAGAATGGCCCGTTCCAGCTTGCGCAGTTCATCGGAGGGTTCCAGCCCGACCTGCTGGATCAGCGTGGCCCGCGCCCGCTGAAAGACCTCCAGGGCCTCGGCCGTGCGCCCGCAGCGGTACAGGGCGAGCATCAGGTAACCATAGGTTTCTTCCCACAGCGGATGCGCGTCGACATGTGCTTGCAGGTCGGGCACGATTTCCCAGGCCCGGCCGAGTGCCAGCTCGATCCGGAACCGGGACAGTTCCGCGGCCACCCGCCGCTCGGTGAGCGGGTAGGCGATGCGCTGGATGCGATCGCTGGGCACATCCGCGAGCACCGGTCCGCGCCACAGGCGCAACGCCATCCGCAGCGCGACCAGCGCGCCGGTGAGATTGCCGTCCTGCTCCTGCACCCTGGCCTGGGCCAGCAGGTCGTCGAACTGGGCGCTGTCCAGGTTGGATCTGTCGAAGACCAGCCGATACCCGGGCGCGCGCGTCTCGATGGCGGCCGGGCAACCGCTGTCGGCGAGCACCCGGCGCAGCACCGAGATGCAGATCTGGATCTGCGATCGTGCCGTCGCCGGGGGTTCGCCGTCCCACACCGCATCGGTCAGGCTTTCGATAGAGGTGACGCGGTTTGCCTCCAGTGCGAGCAAGCCGAGTACGGCTCGCTGCCGGTACGAGTCGAGCCGAGGCATTCCCGTATCACCTTCGATCTCCAGCGGACCGAGAATTCTGATCTCAACCATTGTGTGTCCATCCATCTCAACCGGACTCGTCGAGCGAATCCGTTGTTGCATCCCTACTTCCAATATCAAAACCGACTGCAACCGGCCCGCCAATCCATCCTGTGGGACCACGCTGCGTCGAAAGGAGTAGCCGGATCGCACAAACGTCGCATCGATGCCCTCGATAATCGGGGCGTGCATCCGGTTTTGCCTTTGTCTATTTGATCTCGGGTCGGTCGGCGGCCGAATCCTCGCAGCGCGGTCACGATAACGACCCGGGGTCCGAGGCGGATGCCTCTGCTGACCACCGGGCCGTCGAATCTCTTTGTGCTATAGGGGAAATCGTCAGGACGTCGACGCGGGCGGGTCGGGCAGTTCGATGACCACCAGGACCAGCGCTTGGTCGGCGAGGTTGTAGAGCCGGTACGGTGCGGGCAGGCCACCGCCGCGGATGATCTGACCGGTGGTCAGGGTGGTTCGGCTGAGCACATGATCGTGCTCGTCGACCACCTCGACCGGACCACCGGAGAGCACGACCGTGATCGAGGAGCGCGGGTCGTGGTGCAGGGTGCCGCACCGGTCCGGCGGTATGCGTTCCATCCAGCACGTCACGCCGTCCTCCTCGACCAGGACGGTGCGGTCATCCTCGTCCGGGGCGACCTCGGCCCGGGCGTCCTTCGACGTCATGTCGTTTCCCTTGTCGAATGTTCCTGCGGCGCAGATCATGTCGGTTCCTTCGTCGAATGGGCCTGCGGTGCAGCAGTTTCCGTCGGCACCCCGGTTCGCATGCCTGCCCCCTTTCTACGTGTCCGATATTAGCGATGCTCGGTCGACCGGATAAAAGTGTGGTAAATCTCGTGTAAAAGCAGGCGGGATCGGCGCCGGGGCCGTGCAGGTCACAATGGCTGCGTACCACTTTTTGGTCATCGCCGCACCGTTGGGTGAATTCGGTGCAGTTATTGCCGTTCGCTGTTATTCCCGGGCGGGGCGCGACAAGAATGGCCGGCCATTACTATCCGGACAAAAGGGACGGGATCGCCTGCTCTGGGCGTGCTACACGCTCGCCGTCTCGGGCACCCGCAGGATCTCCTGCTCCAGTTCCAGCAGTTGGGCCGAGGGGCCGAGGCCGAGCTCGCGATCGAGGACCCGGCGCAGCTCCTGACAGGCGCGCAGCGCGTCCGCGCGCCGGCCGGATCGGTGCAGCGCCGCGATCAGGCGCAGGTGGAAGGATTCGTCGAGCGGATGATCGGCGACGAGTTCGCGCAGTGCCGCAACGAGATCGGCGAACTGTCCCAGTGCCATCAGCGCGTCGGCGTGGCAACCGAGCACGCGCAGCCGTCGCTCGTCGAGGTAGTTGACGTAGCTGCTCACGATCGGCCCCGGCGTCACGTAGGGCAGCGCGCTCGAACCCTGCCACAGCCGCAGTGCGTCCTGTGCCAGGACCGCTGCGGCTTCGGGCAGGCCGCGGCGCAGCAGCGTCACGCTGCGCTCGCCCCAGGCGTCGAACCGCCCGGCGTCGATCTGAGCGGGGTCCGTCACGAGCCGGTAGCCGGTCGGCTCGGTGCGCACGATCTGCTCGCCGGGCACGCCCAAATAGCGGCCGAGGGCGCGGCGCAGATGGTAGATGTGTACGCGGACAGTGGTTTCCGGGTGTCCGGGCGGGCGCCCGCCCCAGAGTTCGGTGCTGAGGGCGGCCACGCTCACCGGGCGATCGGCCCGGGCCAGCAGGGCGGCCAGGATGGTCTTGACCTTCGCGCCCTGCACCGCGTAGGCGCGATCGGCGGTACCCACCTGGAGCGGGCCGAGCACGGTGAACCGCAACTCGTTCCGCGGGCGTGTTTCCGATACTTCCATCAGCTGAACAACCTTCGAATCTGCGCGAGTCTCGGCGATCGGGTGTCGCCTTCTCGATAGCAACACGGCACCCCGGCGCGGGCAACGGACCTGCGCCCTAAGAGATACCGACTACTCCGAAGGGATAACCAGACCGGTAAGTTCGATCCGGGATCGAACCCGTTGGTCTACGCTGCAGTAGAGAATGTCCCCGACGTGGAGCCCACCCGCGGGATCGAACGTATTGAGCGGCACGCCGTTTCAATGCAGAACGCTGGATGGGCCCTCGACGCCGGGGTAGGATTCGATCTAGTTCTACGCTGAGCCCGGATGCCGGCCGGGTTGCGCGCGGCGGGGCAGTGCGAGAAGGGTGGGCGGGTGTGATCGGCAGAGATACTACAGGAAGATCAGTGCCAAATCAAAGCATCGAGACCGATCCGTCAGATAGTTTGTCAACTGATTTCGCGGCACTGTTCACCGCCCGAATTCCCTCGCTGATTGCGCAATATCGTGCCCGCCTCGAAGAGATCGGCAGTCCGCTCGTTTCCAATTCGGCAGCCTGGGAACAATGCGAGCTGCAAGCCACCCGAATTTTCGAGGACTGCGCCCGTAGTCTCGCCGCGGGCAACCCCATGGTCAGTCATGTGACCGACGTCTTCGATCTCGGCACCGAGCGGGTGCGCCAGGGCGCCCACATCACCCATTCGGTGCGCGCGGGCGGCATCATCGCCGATCTGGCGATGACCGTGCTGGCCGAATGCGCCGCGCAGCTCGGCGCACCGCAGACCGACCTGGTCGCCGCCGTGCGCGCGCTGCAGCAGGGGATCGGGCTGCGGCTCGAGTCCGGTTCGATCGGCTACGACGCGTTTCTGCTGCAGCGGGTGCGGGAGGCGCACGAGCAAGGACAGCGCAGGCTGGCCAGGGAGATCCACGACCACATCGGCAACTCGGTCAGCTTGGCGCTGCGCCAGATCGAGCTCTACGAGCTGGAATGCGAACGCGCCGGCGACGATTCGGGATCACGCCACGTCCAGCTGGCCAAAGACGCCATCCTGGAGACGATTACCCGCAGCCGCGAGCTGGTCAGCGAACTGCGCCAGCCCGGGGTGAACGGCTCACTGGAGACCGCGCTGCGCGGCTTCGCCGGCTCGCTGGGGCAGTCGGGCGCGCCCCTGCAGATGTGGGTCCGCGGCAGCGACAAGTGGATACCCGGCGCGGTCACCGAGGAACTGTTCATCATGGTTCGCGAGTGCCTGCGCAACGCATACACTCACGCGGGTGCGGCCAACGTCGTCGTGCACATCGATATCGCGCCGCACGAGGTCCATGCCGAGATCATCGACAACGGCAAAGGATTCGACGTTCAGGCGCTGCGCGCTACCGGCCGTGGCAACGGCCTGCTGATCCTGCAGGAGCGCTCCGACCTGGTCGGCGGCACGGTGCACATCGATTCCGCCCCGGGCCGCGGCACCCGGGTAACCCTATGGATCCCGATCGCCCAGGAGCGTCAAAAATTATGAGCCAGAACCAGATCCGCATTCTCGTAGCCGACGACCACACCCTGTTGCGAGAGGCACTGTGCGATCTGCTCCGGGCCGAACCCGATTTCGAGATCGTGGCGCAGGCAGGCACCGGAACCTCGGCGATTCAACTGGCCGCCGAACATCGCCCCGACGTGCTGCTGCTGGATCTGGAAATGCCCGAGAGCAATCCGCCGGACACGGTTCGCCGCCTGCTGGAACAGGATCCGGCGCTGCGGATCATCGTGTTGAGCATGCACGACGCGCAGCAGCTCGTGCAGCAGCTGCTCTCGCTCGGCGTGCGGGGCTATCTGCACAAGGGCGCCCGGCGCCACACCCTGGTCTCGGCGATCCAGCAGTCCGTGGGCGAAGGTCCGCAGACGGTCACCCTGTCGGTGTCGCCGGAGAGCCTGCGGGCCAAGGCCGAAGAGCCCGAGGACCCCAGCACGCTGTCGACCCGGGAGCGTGAGGTGCTCGTGCTGGTGGCCGAGGCGCTCAGCAACCGCCAGATCGCCACCCGCCTCGGCGTGGCCGAGGCGACGGTGAAACGGCACCTGCGCAACATCTTCACCAAGCTGGAAGCGGTCTCGCGCATCGATGCGGTCAACCGGGCGGTCGAGCGCGCGCTGATCTCGCGCCAGCACGTGGAGTCACCGCAGGGTGTCCGCAGCTGGCGGTGACTCGGTGACCGGATGGCGGGACTCGATCATGCGCCCGGAAACAGTGCCCGCGGCATCGGAGACCAGATAGTCCACCAGAGCCGCGGTTTCGTCTTCCGCGGCCAGACAGCAGTCCGGCCGGGCCCGCGATCCGGGGTCGGCCGTGCGGGTCGCGCAACTGATATCCGCGACAACGGTATTCACCTGCACCCCGCGCGGGCCCAGTTCCCGGGACAGCGTTTCGGTCAACGCGTGCAACGTCTCCCGGATCACCAGATCGTCGGGTCGCTTGCGTGCCGAGGAGTCGATCTGGGCCACGTTCACGATCCGGCCCGCGCCGGACTCCGCCAGATAGCGCTCGGCCGCGCGACTGACCAGCAGCGGCGCCCGCAGCCGGGCGTGCACCACCGATTCCCAGTCCGGCAGCTCCGGCGCGCTGTCGGCGCGACCCGGGAACGGCGCGTTCACGACCACCATGGGCGGACCCAGGGTCTCGGCGACCCGCAGCACGGTGGCCTCCGCCTCGTGCAGGTAGCGCAGATCCGCGCCGAACGCCCAGAGCCCGGCCCGGTCCGGCCCGAGCGCGTCCAGGGAGGTGTCGCACCACGATGCCCGCAGATCCACCAGGGCGATGGTGAACTTGCGCGCCGCCAGCTTTCGCACGACTGCCGCACCGAGGCCGCTGCCGGCCCCGGTCACGATGGCCACGCGGTGCCGGCTATCCACCATGGCAACGCTCCTTTCAGGAATTTGCACCGTGTCGGGTCCCGTTCGATGTACCCGACTGTCCCCACGTGAGCGCCCACCCTACGCGATCGCCGACATCTGCCGGGCGTGCCATGGCCCCGATGCTGCGAAAGTAGTATTCCCCAGACGCGGCATTGCTCCTTTCAATACACTGAATCCACCTTTTAGCGCTGAGAGGAGTACCGCATTCGGGGAATATCCGATATGTCGGCACCGGCATAGCGTAATGCGATATGAATATGGGTGCTGCGTCAATTCAATTCCCGGCCGATACTACGGCGGGGGCAGTATTAGTCCGGCTTTCGAAAGAATTTCTACAGGAATCTCGGATCTCGGTCCAGATCATCTTCCTGATGCGTTTCGGGACCGCGGCCGTGCTCGGGACGTCGGTGCTGGGTGGCCAGGTGGTCCTGGCCGCGGTGGCCTGGGTGCTCGCGACGCTGGCCGCTTACGTGTTCAACGGCGTCATGGACGTCACCGAGGACCGGGCGAACGGCTCGACCCGGCCGATCAGCCGGGGATCGCTGCCGGTGCCGGTGGCCGCGGGCGGGGTGATCGCGGCGGGCGCCCTCGCGCTGGCCATCGGGGGCGTGGTCGACGCGGGCGGCTGGCTGCCGCTGTTGATCCTGGCCCATCTGGCGTGCGGCTACGCCTATTCCGGTGCGCCTTTCTACGGCAAACGCCGCGGCAGCACCGCTGCCCTGCTCGTGCTCGGCATGGGCGTGCTGACCTACGCGGCGGGCTGGCAGGCCGCCGGTCAGCAGGGCGGTCTGCCGGTGCTGCTGCTCGGCACCGCGATGTCGCTGTGGATGGCCGGCGTCGGCGCGCTGGTCAAGGATCTGTCCGATGCCGAGGGTGACGCGGCGGGCGGGCGCCAGACCCCCGTCATCAAGTGGGGCGACGGCCGGGTCCGTCTGCTGGTGACCGTGAACGCCGCGCTCATCGCCACCGGATACGGCGCAGCCGCCCTGCTTTTCGCGCCGACGCTGGTGCCGTCGGCGCTCGCCCTGGTCGTCGGTGCGGTGGCGGTCGGCGTGCTCGCCGCGACGACCCGCCGCGCCACTTCCCGCACCGACCGCCGCCTCCCGTATCGCGCCTTCATGGTCACCCAGTACGCCGTGCACATCGCGGTGCTGGCCACCCTGCTCATCGTCGGTGTGCACTAGGCCCTGCCGCGAAGTCGGCGTCCGGCGCCGCAGCTCACTTGTTCCGATAGGCGACGCCATGAGCCATGGAGATCAGCTCCTCCTGCCAGCCCGGTTCCAGACCCACGTCGGCGAGCGCGGCACTGCCCCGCTCGACGAGCGCGCCGATGTGCTGCTCCACCGCGGCGGAGATGTTCGATTCGAGCAGCCGCTCGCGCAGTTGCGCCGAGGTCGTTCCCGGTGCGTCGATCAACGCCCTGACCTGATCGTCGCGCTCGATGGCGAGCGAGAGCAGCAGGGTCATCTTGTGTCGTTCGAGATCCAGCTGGGCGGGCTTGCCGAGCGTGTCGGTGTCACCGAACATGTCGAGCAGGTCGTCGCGCAGTTGGAAGGCCTCGCCGACCGCGAGACCGTAGGCCTCGAACGACTGCGCCAGATCGGGTCGGCCGGCCAGGATCGCGCCGAGCAGCAGCGGCCGGTGGATCGTGTAGTTACCCGATTTCAGCTGGGCGATGGTGCGCGAGAGCTGCGGATTGCCCGCGAACCGAGCCGCCGCGACCACGTCGAGATGCTGACCGATCATCAGCTCGGCCCGCAGTTCGCCCCAGGCCGCCGTGACCGCGGGCATCGCCTCGGCCATGAAGATATCGGCGTACACGAGGGCCAGGTCGCCGGCCAGGATCGCCACGCTCTCGCCGAACCGGCCCGATTCGCCCTGCCAGCCGTGCGCCCGGTGTCGGGCCGCGTACTTCTCGTGCACCGAAGGGGCGCCGCGGCGGATCGCTGATTCGTCGAACACGTCGTCGTGGATGAGCGCACTCGCGTGCAGGAACTCCGTGGCTACCGCCGCGGAGATGATCGAACTACCGTCCGGATCACCACCCGCCGCGAGATACCCACTGATGCAGAACTCCGGCCTGATCCGTTTACCGCCGGCCCGCATCAGCTCGGCAATCGACTCGATCGTCGCACCGGCCTCGCTGTCCAAGGCAAACCAGCGCTTGTGCTCTTTTTCCAGGAACTCGAGTGCCAGCTGTTCGGCACGCTTCATCATGTCGTTTCTGGTGTCTTGTACGGAGTAGATTCCGGTTGCCGCGCACATGGTCGCAGTACCACCTTTCGGAGATAGAGGAATGACATAGCCCGAGGTAGTTACGGAATTCCGGCCAATTGCGCGCGGACGATCTTTCCGGAGCCGTTGCGCGGAATCTCGGCGACGATGACGACATCGCGCGGAACCTTGTACCGAGCCAGCTGGGATTTGACGTAATTGCGGATTTCCTCCGGATCGAGCTCGGCGCCGGCGCGCGGCACGACGAACGCCCGCAGCCGCTGGCCGAAATCCGGATCGTCCACGCCGATGGCGGCGGCGTCGGCGATATCGTCGCGGTCGGCGAGCAGGTTCTCCACCTCGCCGGGATAGACGTTCTCGCCGCCGGACACGATCATGTCGTCGCTGCGGCCGTCGAGGAACAGCAGGCCCGAGCGGTCGAAGTGCCCGATGTCGCCGGTCGAGATCATCCCGCCGTGCCGGTCCTTGTCCCGGCCGTCGGTGTACCCGCCGAAGCTGAGGCCGTTGGCGACGAAAATGATGCCCGGGGTCTCGGGTTCGGTGATCTCCCGGTCGTTGCGGTCGAACAGCGCGACGCGCACGCCCACCGGCGGCCTGCCGACGGTGCCCGGCGCCCGGCGCAGCTCGGCCGGCGTGGCCACCGACACCGCGGCGACCTCGGTGGCTCCGTAGTTGTTGTAGAGCACGTCGCCGAAGGCGGCGGCGGTGCGGGCGCTGAGCCCCGGCGAGATCGCCGACCCGCCGCTGGCGATGATGCGCAGCGACGAAACGTCGTACCGGGCAAGTACATCGGGCCCGAGATCGAGGATGCGGCCGAGCATGGTCGGTACCACGATCAGGGTGTCGGCGCGGTGCTTCGCCACGCTCGCGAGGGTGGCCTCGGCGTCGAACTTGCCGCGGCCGAACACCACGGTCTTGCCCAGCGCCATGGCGAGGGTGAACTGCCCGAGGCCGGTGGCGTGGAACAGCGGCGCGGCGATCACCATGGTGCCGCCCCGGCTGAGCGGCACCCGGTCGAGCAGCTGTGCCGATTGCAGCGGCGAAATGCGCTTGCGTACCGCGCCTTTCGGGGTACCGGTGGTGCCGCTGGTGAGCAGCACCAGACCGCCGGGCTCGGCGGGCAGCGGAGGCGGGGTGGTCGAGTTGGCACTGATCAGATCATCGATCAGCGCCGCACCGTCCGCGCCGCGCGGCCCGTCGTTCCAGGTCTCGAACAGCCGCACCGAGCTGGACAGCGCGGTAGTGGGGGCGCTGAACTCGGCGTCGTGGAACAGCACGGTAACGCCTTCGCGCTCGGCCACGTCGCGCAATTGCGGTCCCGCGAAACCGGTGTTCATGATGACCAGCCGGACGCCCAGTTTGCCGGTCGCGATCATGGTCGCGACCATGCCGCGATGGTCGCGGGCCAGTACGCCGGCCACGTCGCCGGGGCCGATGCCAGCGGCGGCCAGGCCGCGAGCCAGCGCGTTCGACTGCCGTTCCAGCTCACCGAAGCTGATGCTGCCGCGGGCGTCGACCACGGCGGTGCGATCGGGCTCGTAGCGCGCCATGTAGCTGATCATGGCGGGGAACGGTCCGCAGTGCGCGGCGATCTTGGCCGAGCGCACGTCCGCCGACAGATGGCGGGGGTGGATGAAACCACGCTTGCCGAGCACGGCCAGCGATCGGAGCACCTGCGCGGTGCGCTGCAGCATCATGACAGCACCAGGGCCGCGGCGAGGCCCAGACCGACCGCGTCGGTGCTGCGGAAGCCGAGGATGACGGCGCGCTGTACCTGATCCTGGATCAGGCCGGCCCGGATCTGCATGGCGCGCAACACGATCGCGGGCAGCACGCACACGACCAGCCACGGGTTCAGCGAGCCGATGACGAACGGCGCCACCAGCAGGGCGAGGCTGAGCACGGACAGCACGGCGATCAGGCCGCGGTAGATCGTCGGCGAGATGACGGCCGCGAGGGTGCGCCGCCCCGAGGCCGCATCCCCTTCGCGGTCACCGAAATTCGCGTACGAGACCACCAGCAGCATGCACACGCCGATGAGCAGGCCGATCAGCACGGCGTCGGTGGACCAGTGCCGGGCGATGATCCAGTACGGGCCGAGCACCTCCGCGGTGTTGACCAGGAAGATCACGAACTCCAAGCCGGTGGGGCGGTAGCTGAACTTGAACAGCCACGAGTACTGCACGGCGACCGCGATCACCACGAAGTACCCGATCAGGAACGGGATCGGCACATCCCCGTCGAGCGGAATGAGCAGCGCCAGACCGGTGCCGAACGCGATCAGCCCGGTGACGATGCCGAAGGTGATCGCTTCGCGTTCGGACAGCATGCCCGACAGCAGCGGCTTGTTGGACTTGGGCAGGTGCCCGCCGGTGGCGTAGTTCTTCGCGTCGCTGCCGTCCCGGAAGCCGACGACGTCGTCGGCGGCGCAGGTGGCGACCTTCATCGCGATCATGCCGACCAGGATCAGGCCGAGGGCGGCGGCCATGCCGGGCTTGCTGATCGACTCGTGGGCGAGCAGCAGCACGGCGAGCAGCCAGGCGTAGAAGTGGTGGTAGACCCGGAGCTTCCCCAGGCGAAAATAGGCACCGGCCTTCTCGCCGAACGAGATTCCGGTGGACTGAATAGTCTCAGTGGTCATGTCGAGTCCTGTGCAGTGAGGGCCGATTGTCAGCTGTGCTGCGCGATCAGCTGCGACAGCGCGGTGCGCTGGATCTTGCCGGTGGCGGTACGCGGGAAGTCGTGGAAGTCGACGACGACCGGGTCGGCCATCAGCGGCAGATCCGCGACCGCCGCGCGCCACGCGGCCGCGTCGAAGGGCCGGTCGCGCAGCGCGATTACCGGCACGACGCCGTTATCCTGTTCCAGCACAATGGCTTCCAGTAGCCACGGCATGCGGGCGAGCAGCACGTCCTCCATCGCGATGGCACTGGGGAGCCGCTTCATCCGTTCGACCTGCCGATCGATCAGGATCAGCTTGCCGAAGCGGGTCCGTTTGCCGAAATCGCCGGTGTCCCACCAGCCGTCGGCACTGGTGTTGGCCTCGGCCGCCTCGCGCCGGTTGATGTAGGTCTGGAACTGGCCCGCGGAGGTGACCTGGATCCGGCCCGCGGTGCCGTTGGGCACCCGCTTGCCGTCGGGGCCGACGATCCGGGCCTTCGAGTAACCCGGCGCGGTCCAGCCGGCCGAATGTCCTTCCGGCAGCCGGCTCACCTTGGCGCGGTGCTTGCGGCCGGTGAAGCCCTTGAGGTGCACCTTGGCCGCGATGCCGCCGAGTTCGGACTGGCCGTACGCCTCGAAGAAGGTCGCGAGCCGGTACTTGGAGCCCGCGAGCAGCCGCCGCACGGTGCCGGGATGGATGACATCGAAGGTGCTCACGTAGTGCCGCACCGAGGCCAGGGTTCCGTTGTCGGCCAGGTACTCCCACTGCATGAGGGTGTTCGGATGCGCCTCCAGGTAGATCGGCTGGTAGCGCCGGATGAACGGGGCCACCGCCTCGCCCGCGTGATCGGACAGGATGACCAGCGGCACGTTGCGGCGCAGTGCGCAGAGCAGACCGGTCACGGTGCGGTAGTGCACGGGAGACACCGCGACGGCGGCGTAGCCGCGCAGCCTGCCGATGATCGCGGGCACCTCCTGGGCGTAGCCCTGGTGGTCGGTGCCGCGCCGGGTGTACTGCACCAGCTTCGGCACGCCGGTGGTGCCCGAGGTGTGCGTGACGATGTAGGGGGCGGTGCCCGGCATCGACACGGCGGTGGTGCGGCGCGGCGCGGTGTCGGGCAGCCGGGCGGCGAGCTCGGCCCAGTCATCGATCTGCCGGAGCGCCTCGAGCTGTTCGACCTTGGCCCGGCGGTCGCCGGTGGTGACGATGCGTTCGATCGTCACGGGCGCCAGCATGCGGCCGAGGGTCTCGACGTCGAGCGCCGGGCTGAGCAGGACCGGTACACCGCCCACCGCGGTCAACGCCGCGATGACGATCATGATGTCCAGTGGCGCGTCCAGCCACACCGCGCAGTAGTCGCCGGGCTTGATGCCGGTGCTCTCGAACAGTGTCGCCGCACGGCTGGCCGCGTCGGCGACATCGGTCAATGCCACCTGATTGTCGACCACCGGCACGGCAACCGAGGAATGGTCGCTGATCCAGGGCCGCGCATCCGGCGCGATCTCGATCAACTGATCGTAGATGAGATTGTGGTTTCGAGTCATAGCGTCACTCAATGTTTCGTGTCGGCCGGCGTTCCCGGAATAAACCGGCAGCTCCGGATCGAGCAGGGCTGAGGTTTGCACCCGGACGGGATCGGGACGGTGTGAAACCGTGGGCCCGTTTGTTTCCAGAGGGGTTTGCATCGCATGAATCAGCGGGATCAATACACTGCGCTGGGTACTCCCGACTGCACTACAGGGGAGAGTATATGGTTCGCTTTCCGGCACCGGCAACGATCCGGCGCTGACAAGTTCGCGGCGCATATTGACAACACCCTGCCAGTGCGCCCTGTTGGCAACACCCTGCTATATCGGGGCCCGGCCCGCGAGGGATAAATTTACCATCGACTCGGCTGCGCGCCGGGTTTATCAATCGGCCTGCCTGCAGTCATGCGCAGCAGACTTTGAATTGACCTTCGAAGATATGCGGCGAGTCCGCAGGGTCTTTGTTCAGGATTCATGACGTAAGTGTGGTGAATATAATGATCGGACCGCAGCAGGCCTCGGATTCCGGGGCACAGCGGATCGCATTGGTGACCGGCGCCGCGGGTGGCATCGGTCATCGCATCGTGTACCGGCTCGCCGCTCAGGGCATGGTCGTCGTCGCGGTGGACCGGGCCGCGGACGCATCGAAGGAGCTGCGTTCCATGCCCGGTCAGGTGACGATCGTCCAGGGTGACGTGACCGACCCGGTCGATGTCGAACGCATCGTCGGCGACGTCGAGCGGGATATCGGCCCGCTGGACTATCTGGTGAACGCGGCGGGCATCATGCGGTTCGGCGAGATCGTCGAACTGTCCGAGGACGACTGGGAAGAAACCTTCTCGGTCAACACCACCGGTGTCTTCCGAGTGACCAAGGCGGTGCTCACCCGCATGATCTCCCGGCGCCGCGGCGCGGTGGTCACGGTGTCCTCCAATGCCGCGCGGACGCCGCGCGCGTCCATGTCCGCCTATTCGGCTTCGAAGGCGGCCGCGACCATGCTCGCCAAATGCGCCGCGTTGGAGGTCGCAAAATACGGAATACGGTGCAACGTCGTTTCGCCCGGGTCCACCAGGACCGAAATGCTGCAGGCGACGTGGGAGGGCGAGGATCGCACCGAGGCCACCATCGCCGGTGTGCCGGAGAAATTCCGTCTCGGTATTCCGCTCGGCCGTATAGCCGATCCCGACGACATCGTCGACGCCGTGGAATTCTTGCTGTCCGACCGAGCCCGGCACATCACGATGCAGGAACTCACCGTGGACGGCGGCGCGACACTCGGCAGCTGAGTGCGCAGAACTTCGATCGATCAGAGGAGTCATGATGTTCGGTGGAATACCCGACGTCATTTCGTATGAAATGCCGGTGCCGGACGAGATGCCGGAGAATATTGTCGACTGGAAAATCGAACCCCGTCGATCGGTGCTGTTGATCCACGATATGCAGAACTACTTTCTGCGCCCGCTGCGCGCCGGCGGCTCGCCCTACACCGAGTTGGTCGCCAACCTCACGCTGCTGCGCGAGGCCTGCGTGCGGGCCGGTGTGGCCGTCGTCTACACCGCGCAGCCCGGCGGGATGACTCCGGCCGAGCGCGGGTTGTTGCGTGATGTCTGGGGTCCGGGCATGACCACGGACGAGACCGATCGCGCGGTCGTGGCCGAATTGACCCCGGGCCCAGCCGATCTGGTGTCCACGAAGTGGCGCTACAGCGCGTTCCACGGGTCGGGGCTGCTCGACCGGTTCCGGGCGATGGGCCGTGACCAGCTGATCATCAGCGGGGTATATGCGCACGTGGGGGTGTTGGTCACCGCGTGCGAGTCCTACTCGAACGATATCGAGACCTTCCTCGCCGCCGATGCCGTCGCCGACTTCACGCGCGAGGACCATCGGATGACGCTCGATTACGCGGCGGCCCGCTGCGCCATGGTGCAGACCACCGCGGATCTGGTCGCCGCCGTACAGTCCGGCACGGACGTCGGCTCCCGGGTGGGTGTGTGATGGGCCGCGTGCCCGCCGGGCGCGCACTGCTCGATCGGCTGCTCGCCGATCCGCAGCAGCCGTTCGCGATGGTGCAGCGCTCGGGCGCCGAGGCGCCGGGCACCGTGGACATCATGCTCGGCGACTTCGCCGAACTGGCCGGTCTCGATGAGGTGCGGCTGGCCGACGAGGAGTCGGGCCTGCTCGTTCTGGTGCCCTACCGCCAGATCGCCGAGCGTGGTTTCCCCTGCAACGACGATCGCACGCCGTTGCTCGCGATGTCGGTGCGCGAGCACGAGCTCACCGACCGCGAAACGGTGCTCGCGGCGATCGGCCCGGACCTGCTGGGCCCGGACTCGATCGATGCGGCGGGCTTCCGGTTCGACGTCTCCGACGAGGAGTACCGCCGCATCGTGCAGTCCGTCATCACCGACGAGATCGGCACCGGTGAGGGCTCGAACTTCGTGATCAGCCGATCGCTGATCGGGTCGTTCGGGCCGGATCATCTGCGCGTCTCGCTCGGGCTGTTCCGCAGGCTGCTGAGCGGCGAACGCGGTGCGTACTGGACCTATCTGGTGCACACCGGCACGCAGACCTTCGTCGGGGCCAGCCCGGAAGCGCACGCGCACTTCGACAACCGGACCGTGTCGATGAACCCGATCAGCGGCACCTACCGGTATCCGCCGGAGGGGCCGACCGAGTCGGGCCTGCTGCATTTCCTCGCCGATCAGAAAGAGAACGACGAGCTGTTCATGGTCGTCGACGAGGAACTCAAGATGATGTCGGCGCTCTGCCCGGCGGGCGGGACGGTGACCGGACCGTATCTCAAGGAGATGGCGCATCTGGCCCACACCGAATACCTGCTGCGCGGCCGCACCGAGCTCGGCGTCGCCGAGGTGCTGCGCGAGACGATGTTCGCGCCGACCGTGGTCGGCTCTCCGCTGGAAAGCGCCACGCACGTCATCGCGCGGTACGAATCGGTCGGCCGGGGCTATTACAGCGGCGCCATCGCCTATATCGACCGCGGGGCGAGCGGGGCGGTCCGGCTCGATTCGGCCATCCTGATCCGCACCGCCGTCGTGGACGCCGTGGGACGGGCCAGGATCACCGTGGGCTCGACGCTGGTGCGCGACTCCGATCCGGTCGGCGAGATGCACGAAACCTATGCCAAGGCAGCGGCTTTGATCAACGGCTCGGTCACGGCGCGCTGGCCGCAGCTGGCCGCGTTGCCCGCGATCGCGGCCGCGTTGCAGAGTCGCAACTCGATCGCCTCGCAGTTCTGGTTCGCGGAAGCGGACAGCCGGCGCATCGGCGCGGCGCCGCAGGCTCGTGGCTCGGTGTTGCTGATCGACGCGGCCGACAACTTCACCACGATGCTCGCCAGCATGCTGCGCTCGCTCGGCTTCGCATTGACGATCGTGAGCTGGGACGCCGAGGTGGAACTCGCCGACTACGACCTGGTCGTGCTCGGTCCCGGTCCTGGCGATCCAGGTGCGCTGCACGATCCTCGGGTGCTGGCGATGCGGCGCCGGATCAAGCAGCTCACCGCGGCCGATCAGCCGTTCGCCGCGGTCTGCCTGAGCCACCAGATCCTGTGCTCCGCACTGGGGCTGGAGATCACCAGGCTGGACAAGCCGAATCAAGGTGTGAGCCGGGTGATTTCGCTGTTCGGCACGCCGGTGCGGGCCGGTTTCTACAACACCTTCGTCGCCCGTAGCGCCGTCGACGCCTTCGACTCCGCGCTCGGCCGGGTCGAGGTGAGTCGCGATCCGGCGACCGGTGAGGTGTACGCCCTGCAGGGCGAGCGGTTCGCCTCGGTGCAGTTCCACGCGGAATCGGTGCTGTCCCAGGACGGTCCGGCCGTGCTCGCCGCCATCGCGAGCAGGTTGATCGCCCGGCCCGCCGTGCTCGCCGGGGACCGGGTGAGTGCCCGTGGCTAGGCGGCTCGTGCGCCGGGCGCTCGGCCGGGTCGCGGACTTCGTCAACCGGCCGGTGCCCGTCCGCCGCGCGAAGGTCGAGGAGCCGGTCTCCGGCAAACGGATCCTGATCACCGGCGCGTCCGCCGGCATCGGCCGGGCCGCGGCGGTGGCAGCCGCCGCGGCCGGGGCCGAGGTCGTGCTGGTGGCGCGCCGGGAGCCGGAACTCGCGCTGTTGTCCGACGAGATCCGGTCCGCGGGCGGCAAAGCCGTCTATCGAACGTGCGATCTCACCGACGACGACGAGGTCGACGCGTTGCTCGACTGGGTGCGCACCTCGGTCGGCCGGGTGGACGTGCTGGTGAACAACGCGGGCCGATCCATCCGGCGACCGATCACGGAATCGTTCGATCGCATGCACGATTTCCGGCGCACCATGGGCATCAACTATTTCGGCCCGGTCCAGCTCACCCTCGGCCTGCTGCCCGGCATGCTGGAATCGGGCCGCGGTCAGATCGTCAACGTCGGCACCTGGACCGTGCCCACCGGCACCTCGCCCCGTTTCGCGGCCTACCAGAGTTCCAAAACCGCGCTGACCGCGTTCGGCCGCTGTGTGGACGCCGAGTTGTCCGGCCGCGGAGTCGCGGTGACCTCCGTGCACTATCCACTGGTGCACACCGCGATGAGCGCACCCACCCCCGAGTATCAGAAGCTGCCCGGGTTGACGCCGCAGGAAGCGGCGGAGTGGATTCTGACCGCGATCCGGCACCGGCCGGTGCAGGTGATCCCGCGCTACGTGCCGGTGCTGTGGGCCATGCGGGTGTCCGGCCCGCGCACGGTGGGGCGGGTGCTGCTGCGCTGGGGGTGACCGGTGCGAATCGCCTGGTCCGCGTGCCGGTGACAAGTAGCTGCCATGGAATTGCGACCGCCGGCCCGATTAGTCTTTGTGTATACACCGGTAAATATCGACCGGTAAATCCCGTGGATTATTCAGAAAGGGCATCATCGTGATGCTACGCAATGGGCGACTCATGGTCGCAACAATGGCTTGCGCGGCAGCGCTCTGGCCCGGATTCGCCGGCCCCGCGGCCGCCGAATCCCCGGTCTCGGCCGCAGCCTGCGGCACGCCGCTGAATGCCGCTGAAATCGCCACGATCACCGAACTCTCGGACATGGACACGATCCGTGGCGCCGACGGTCTGCAGCGGCTCGTCGAGGTCGGCGAGCGCAACGCGCAGATCGCGGAAATTCTTGTCGCACACGGTGATCGGCGTGGACTCTTCGCACTCATGAACGACACCGCGGACCGCGCGACGGTGCTGCCGATGATCCGTTCCGGCGCCGGGCTGACCGATCCGCAGCGCGACGCGCAATTCTTCTTCGAGGGCTACGAAACCTGGTTGCGGGCCGTGCACGCCGAATTCACAGGCGCGCCGGTCGCCTGGCAGTGGGCGCCCTATTTCGGCTTGGCCGGTAATTGCGCGGAGTCCGGCGCCTATGTGGCGATGGTCGGCTACAACGCGCATATGAGCGTCGATATTCCGTACGCGCTGGCCTCGACCGGTATCGGCCCGGACAACTCGGCCGATTACTTCAAATTGATGGACGCCATCGCCGTCAACAATCCCGCCCTGGTCAGCCGGACCAAGCAGGCGTACAACGCCGATGTCGGCCCGCTGTGGCGGTTCTACTTCTTCGGTGAGGGCCTCGATCGGATCACCGGCGCGGGCGTGGGCTCGACCATGCTGCTGCGCAGCGCGCTCGCCAGCGTGAACGCCACCAACCTGGCCAACGGCGTCGGCCTGGCCAACCCGGCGACCCGCGATCTCACCAACGCCGGCATCACCACCATGTGGGGAGCCATCGACGGTGTGCTCGCCACGCTCACGAACGTGAACGGGCTCTAGCACTCGAGGGCGCGAGCGCCCCGCTGTCTGCCAGCGGCCTCCCCGAAATGGTTCGGGGCGCCGACTCCGAAACGGACTGAACGTCCCCGAAGAGAGATTCGAACCGTGAAGACTTCCACCCCCATCCGACTCCTTGCCGCCGCCTCGCTGTGCGCCGCGTCCGCCCTGCTGGGCACCGCCGCGCCGGCCGCCGCCGACGAGAGCGCCGACGGAAAATCCTTCGTGGCGATCGGCGATTCCTACACCACCAACGGCAACATCATCTACTCGCTCGGCTTCGGCTACGGCGGCGACAAGTCCTGCCAGCGGTCGGACACCTCGTGGCCCAAGCAGCTGGCCGCGCAGATGAACATCGGCGCCGACGACCTCGAAGACGTCTCCTGCCTCGGCGCGTCCCTGGCTACCCCGCCGCACTACACCGCGACCTACATGGCCAAGCAGGCCGCTTCGGCCGGCGCGTTCGGCGCGAAGACCCGTCTCGTCACGATTCAGCTGGGCCAGAACGACATCTGGAACAGCTCGAACCGGCAGCGCGCGCTCGACGCCGAGGTCACCTGCCTGCCGAACTTCATCCAGGGCTGCGGGCCCGACGCGGGCCTGGACGGCCGCGCGCCCGACTCCCGCGGCGTGAACGCCGATCAGTACGTGGCCTGGATCAAGCCGGTCGTGGACTACGTGCGCTACTACGCGCCGAACGCGCAGATCGTCTTCGTCGGCTACCCGACGATCGGCGAGCGCGGCAACCCGCAGTGGTGCTGGGAGTCCCCGGTGGGCCGGATGTCGCAGCCGCGCGCCGGTGCGATGACCGAGTTCCTGGACAAGGTCGACGACGCGCAGCGCGCCGCCGCGGCCATGCTGAACGTCGGCTTCTTCGACACCAGGGCGGCCACCGCGGGCCACGGCAGCTGCGCCGCGGATTCGTGGATCAACGGGTACTTCAACCCGACCGGTGAGTTCCTCGGGATCCCGTTCCACCCGACCAAGCACGGTGACACGGTCACGGCGACCGGCATCAAGGAACAGTTCGGATTGTGATGACTGAGGACACTTTTTCGGCAGCTACGGTGCCGATGCAATGGGTAGGGCCGCTCAAGATCTCCGGCAACGTCGCCGAGGGTCTGGTCGAGGTGCCGCTGGCCACCTACGAATCGCCCCTGTGGCCTTCGGTGGGACGCGGCGCCAAGATCTCCACCCTGTGCGAGCGTGGCATCGTGGCCACGCTGGTGGACGAGCGGATGACCAGGTCGGTGTTGCTGGAGGCCGATGACGCGGGCACCGCACTGGCCGCGGCCCGCCAGCTCACCGCCGAACTGCCACAGCTGCGCCGGATTGTCGGCGAATGCAGCCGCTACGCCGATCTGATCGACCTGCACCACCAGATCGTCGGTAACCTGCTGTTCCTGCGGTTCGAATTCACCACCGGCGACGCGTCCGGGCACAACATGGTGACCCTGGCGGCCGACACGCTGCTCGGGCACATCGTGAACACGGTGCCCGGTGTGCGCTACGGGTCGGTGTCGGGCAACTTCTGCACCGACAAGAAGGCCTCCGCGGTCAACGGGATCCTCGGCCGCGGCAAGAACGTCGTCGCCGAGATCCTGATCCCGCGCGAGATCGTGGCGCAGCGGCTGCACACGACCGCCGCGCAGGTGGCCGATCTCAATGTGCGCAAGAACCTGATCGGCACCACGATCGCGGGCGGAATCCGCACGGCGAACGCGCATTACGCGAACATGCTGCTCGGCGTGTACCTGGCCACCGGGCAGGACGCGGCGAACATCGTCGAGGGCTCGCAGGGGATCACTCACGTCGAGGATCGCGACGGGGACCTCTATTTCTCCTGCGCGCTACCGAATCTCATCGTCGGCACCGTCGGCAACGGCAAGGGGCTGGACTTCGTCGAGGCGAACCTGGCCCGCATGGGGTGCCGCGAGAGCCGGGAAGTCGGCGGCAACGCACGGCGGCTCGCCGTGCTCACCGCTGCCGCCGTGCTCTGCGGAGAACTGTCTCTGCTTGCGGCGCAGACAAATCCGGGCGAGTTGATGCGGACGCACATCCGCTTCGAGCGCTCGGCATCAGGAGAAGGAACAGGCCAATGACCGTGCCTATCGGAATCCACGACATCGCCCTGGCGACCGGCCACTACGCGATGGATCTGGCCGAGCTGGCCAGGCACAACGGCGTAGATGTCAACAAGTACTACATCGGCCTCGGGCAGACCTCCCAGACCGTGCCCGCCACCGACGAGGACATCGTCACCATGGCCGCGGCCGCGGCCAAGCAGATCGTCGCCAAACACGGCGTCGAGGGCATCCGGACGATTCTTTTCGCCACCGAGACCGGGATCGACCAGTCGAAGGCCGCGGCGGTCTACGTGCAGGACCTGATCGGACTGCCCGCCGCGACCCGCGCCGTCGAGCTCAAGCAGGCCTGCTACGGCGGTACCTCCGCCCTGCAACTCGCTGCGGGCATCGTCGCTCGCGATCCGGAGCAGCGCGTGCTCGTGATCGCCAGCGATATCGCCAAGTACGACGTCGACTCCGGCGGCGAGAGCACCCAGGGCGCGGCCGCGGTCGCGATGCTGGTCGCGGCGCACCCGGACCTCGCGATCCTCGACGAGACCGTCGGGCTCTACACCGCGAACGTCCAGGACTTCTGGCGTCCCAACTATCGGTCCACTCCGCTCGTCGACGGCAAGCTGTCGGTCGGCGCGTACCTGGAGGCCGTGGAGCAGGCGTGGAAGGACTACGAGGCCAGAGGCGGGCGCGGCGTCACCGAGTTCGCCGGCTTCTGCTACCACCAGCCGTTCACCAAGATGGCCTACAAGGCGCACACCCGGTTGCTCGAGCTCAAGGGCATCGAGGCAAGTACGGCGCGCCTGTACGCCGACCTGGCGCCGACCACGATCTACAACCGCGCGATCGGCAACAGCTACACCGCGTCGCTGTTCGTCGGGCTGGTCTCGCTGCTCGACCACTCCGAGGATCTCGACGGCAAGTCGGTGGCGCTGTTCAGCTACGGGTCGGGCTGTGTCGCCGAGTTGTTCTCGGTCACAATGGTTCCTGGGTACCGCAAGCATCTGCGGACCGCGGAGAACCGAGCGGCGATCGCACGTCGTGAGCCGATCTCGTACGAAAAGTATCGTGCCCTGCGCAATGTCGCGCTGCCGGAGGACGGTACGGAGCTGGTGCTGGACGAGACGAGCAGCAGTCCGTTCCGGCTGACGGCGATCGCGGGACATTCGAGAATCTACGGGGCGGCCCGCGCGCAGTGACGCGGGTGCGGACCGATCCACACCGAGAGTGAAATGCGCTGATGGAGAACGGAATGTGGCCCCCACGTAGTGTGCTGGCGGCGCGCGGGCACGCGGTGCCCGAGCGCGCCGACGGCGAGGTCGGCACCGGGCGCGCGAGCGCCAAGCTGATCTTGTTCGGTGAGCACGTCGTGCTGTACGGCAAGCCCGCGATCTCGCTGCCGGTGCCGTCGCTGCCGGTGACCGCCCGAGCCCGCCGCAGGCCCGGCCCGGTCGTGATCGAATCCTCGACGCTCGACTCCGGCCGGCGCGAACTTTCCGCGGCCTCCCAGCTGGACGCCTCGGCGGTGCCGCGGCTGGCCGTCTCGGCGGTCTGCGAGTACCTCGATCGCCCGGACGACGGGCTGTTCGTCACGGTCGACAGCGGTATCCCGGCGGGGCGCGGTTTCGGCTCCAGCGCCGCGAGCTCGGCCGCGATCATCGAGGCGGTGGCGCGGCTGTGGGGCCGGGAACTGGACGGCGACACCATGTTCGCCCTGATCCAGCAGTCGGAATCGTTCGCGCACGGCAAGGCGAGCGGCGTGGACGCGCGCACCGTGATCAGCCGGGGCGGCCCGATGTGGTTCCAGGAGGGTGCGGTCGCACCGCTCCCGGTGGCCGCGGGCGCGGCCCAGCCGGTCCTGGTGGTCGCCGACACCGGCGTGAACGGCAGTACCCGGCAGGCGGTTTCGACCGTGCACCGCAATCTCGTCACCCTCGGTGCGACCGGTACCGATCTGCTCGAGCGGGCGGGGGCGATGACGACCGCAGCCGCGACGGATCTGGCCGCGGGCCGGTTCGCCGACGTGGGCGCGAAGATGACCGCGACGCACTTCATCCTCGACCGGCTCGGCGTGAGCTGCCCCGAGATCGAGACGCTGGTCGGCGCCGCGCTGGAGGCGGGTGCGTTGGGTGCCAAGCTCTCCGGCGGCGGACTGGGCGGCTGCGTCATCGCACTGGCCGCCGACGCGGCCGCCGCGGCGCAGTTGCACACCGTCCTGCTCGCCGCGGGCGCGGATCGTTGCCACACCGTGGCATTGGACGCGAGCGAGGTGCGGTCGTGAGCACGCCGGAGACGGTGGCCGCGCGCGTGGCCACCACGGGCGTCACCGCGACCGCCTATCCGAATATCGCGCTGATCAAATACTGGGGCAAACGCGATGAGGCCCTGCACCTTCCGGTCACCAGCAGTCTGTCGCTGACCCTCGGCGTCTTCGCGACCGTCACCACCGTGACGATCGATGACGACCTCCCGGCCGACAGCGTCACCGTCGCCGACGGCCCCGCGGCGCAGGCTTTCGCCGCCAAGGTCGTCGGATTCCTCGATCTGGTACGGGATTCGGCGGGCGATCACCGCCGAGCCCGGGTGCACACCGTCAACATGGGGCCGACCGGGGCGGGCCTTGCCTCCTCGGCCTCCGGGTTCGCGGCACTCGCGGTGGCGGCGGCCGGCGCCTACGGCCTCGACCTCGACCAGCGCGGGCTGTCGCGGCTGGCCCGGCGCGGGTCCGGCAGCGCCTCGCGGTCCATCTACGGCGGCTTCGCCCAGTGGCATCGCGGCGAAGGCGTTGGTGCAGAGGGGGATTCGAGCAGTTACGCGGAGCCGGTGGCGGCGCCGCTGCTGGATCCCGCGCTGGTCGTCGCGCTGGTCGACGCCGGTGAGAAGTCCATCACCAGCCGGGCGGCGATGCGGCGTACCGTCGACACGTCGCCGTTCTATCAACCGTGGGTGCGGTCCAGCGAACAAGATCTGCGCGATATGCACACCGCCATCGCGGCGGGGGATCTGGCGGCGGTCGGTGAGATCGCCGAACGCAACGCCCTCGGCATGCACGCGACGATGCTCGGCGCCCGCCCGGCCGTGCGCTACTTCGCCCCCGGGTCGATGCGGGTGCTGGATCGGGTGCTCGCGTTGCGCGCCGAAGGCGTCGCGGCCTACGCCACGATGGACGCGGGCCCCAACGTCAAGGTGCTGTGCGATCGGCGCGACAGTGCCGCGGTGGCCGCGGCGCTCGCCGAGACCGACCCGGCGATGCGGATCATCGTGGCCACCCCGGGACCGGGCGCGGCGATCGGCACTCCAGCCGAATCGAGTGCCCATGATCACCGTTGAGGTGCCGGGCAAGCTGTACATCGCCGGCGAGTACGCGGTGCTGGAGCCGGGTGGCGCGGCCGTGCTCGTCGCGGTGGACCGCTACCTGACCGTCGCGGTCGGCCCGGCCGCGCCGGATGCGCCGTCGCGCCGGACGGTCACCACCGCGCGCACCGGGCCGGGTCCAGTCGAATTGCTCCCTCGTACCGCGACAACCGTTGCCGCGGTGGCCGATCCGGCCGATGCGGCGGCCTTGCGGCACGTGCTCACCGCGGTGGAACTGGTCGAGCGGCTCGCGGCCGAACGCGGCGACGAGTTGCTCGGCTTCCATCTCGAGATCCGCTCGGCGCTGGACGACGCGGCGACCGGGCGCAAGTTCGGGCTCGGTTCCTCGGGCGCGGTGACCGTCGGCGTGGTGCGCGCCCTCGCGCAGACCTACCGGTTCGAGCTGGACGACGACGCGCTGCTGCGGCTGGCCCTGCTGACCGCCTTCGCGGTGGATCCGCGGTGCTCGGGTGGCGACGTCGCGGCGTCGCTGCTCGGCGGCTGGGTCGCCTATCGGGCCCCGGATCGGGCCCGGGTGGCCGCGCAGTTCGCCCAGCCCGACACCAAGCTCACCGACCTGCTCTGGCAGCCGTGGCCGGAGCTGTCCGCGCGCCGGTTGCCCGCGCCGCGCGCGCTATCTCTCGAAGTGGGCTGGTCAGGGCAGCCCGCGGTCTCCAGCGGGCTGGTCGAGCTGCTGCGCAACGGCATCGCGGGCGATTCCGCGGCGTACGGCCGGTTCGTGGTCGCCAGCAATTCCTGTGTCGCAACGCTTGTCGCGGCGCTGGAGTCCGGTGACGACGCGTCGGTGGGTACCGCCGTGGCGACCGCGGGAGCGCTGTTGCGCGCGGTGAGCGCGCTGGCCGGCGTGGCGATCGAGACCCCGGCGCTGGCCGCGCTGCGCACCACGGCCGACGAACTCGGCGCGGTCGCGAAGAGTTCCGGCGCGGGCGGCGGCGACTGCGGTATCGCGCTGGTCGCTTCGGCCGACGTGCCGCACTTGCGGCAGCGGTGGCGAGCGGCCGGTATCACGCCGCTCGAACTGCGTGTGCATCAACCGTTTTCAGCGAAAGGCAAGTCCAGTGACCACAGTGTCGGAGATCTACGGCAGCCGTAAAGACGACCATGTCCGCCTCGCGGTGGAGCAGCATCACCTGCGCAGCGCCGGGCTCGAGCTGAACCAGTTCGACGAAGTTCGTTTCGTGCACCACGCGCTGGCGGGCAGTGCCGAGTCGGCGGTGTCGCTCGGCACCGAGGTCGCCGGGATCGCTTGGCACGTACCGCTGTACATCAACGCGATGACCGGCGGCAGCGCCGCCACGGGGGAGATCAACCGTGGCCTCGCCATCGCGGCCAGGCACACCGGGGTACCGATCGCCTCCGGTTCGATGAGCGCCTATCTCGCCGAGCCCGCGGTGGCGCCGACCTACCGGGTGCTGCGCGAGGAGAACCCGGACGGATTCGTCATCGCCAACGTCAACGCCAACGCGACGCCCGAAATGGCCCAGCGCGCAGTCGATCTGATCGCGGCGAACGCGCTGCAGATCCACATCAACACGATCCAGGAGATCGTGATGCCGGAGGGCGATCGGGACTTCTCCGCGTGGCCGGAGCACATCGCGCGGATCGTGGACGCGCTGGACGTGCCGGTGATCGTCAAGGAGGTCGGGTTCGGAATGAGTGCGGCCGCGGTGGCGCGCGCGGCCGACCTCGGCGTCTCGATCGTGGACGTATCCGGGCGGGGCGGCACGAATTTCGCCACCATCGAGAACGCGCGGCGCCCGCACGAGGACTTCGCTTACCTGGGGGACTGGGGACAATCCGCGCCCGCCTGCCTGATCGACGCCGCCGACGTGGCGCGGCAGCGGCAGCTGAGCCTGCTGGCCTCGGGCGGCGTGCGGCACCCGCTCGACGTGGTGCGGGCGCTCGCGCTCGGCGCGCGTGCGGTCGGGGTGTCGGGCTACTTCCTGTCGGTCCTGCAGAGCGCCGGGGTCGACGCGCTGGTCTCCACCATCGGCGACTGGATCACCCAGATCCGGCAGCTGATGGTGGTGCTCGGCGCGCAGACGGTGCCGGATCTGGCGCAGACGGATCTGCTGCTGAGCGGCAACCTGGCCGAGTTCAGCCGGCTGCGCGGCATCGATCCGGGCGGCTACGCCCGGCGCGCGCGCTGACGATGGCGCGACGATAGGCGCGCGATGGCGCGACGTGTCACGCTATTCGTGCGGCACAGTTGTGCCCGCGACCCACTTCGAGTTCTCCCCGCACCGGACCGCAGCGCGAATGGCCTTCGCGCTGCGGTCTCGTGCGTTCCGGTGTGCGGGCCTACCGACGAATTGTTTCCACGCGATTCCCGCACTATCGACCGGCAATAGTGAAAAGAAAGCATCCAGATAAATCGGCTGCCGCCGTGACGGGCATCACACTTGACCGTCTCTTTTTGGGGTGTCACGCTATTGGAGCGGCACAGTTGTGTCCGTATCCGAATTCAGCACACCCCGCGCAGAATGATGCGCGAGATTTTTCCCGCTGTTGTTCGCGCGTTCGGTGCGCATTCTCTACACCGAGAATTCAGGTTATCCGGCGACCATAGGAACTATGGGCGTCGTCGCCGCATGTCGGCTGGGGACCAGGGTCGATCGCCAGCAGCTGCCGCGACACGCGGGCTCCGCCCCGAGGATTTCCACCTTCGCAAAGGAGAAGACATGCGCAGCACATTGTTCGCGGGCCCGGCTCGACTCAGGCCCCAACGACGATGTGGTGCGGTTGTTCTGCGAGTTCGACGCCGCCGAGAAATGCACCTCACGGGCACCCGGCGGCGGCAGCTGTTCCATGACCGGGGCCTGACTTTTCACCTGCAGGCCGAAAGGTTACTGGAATGAATACTGATATCGCGATCGCCACCACGCGTGCCGACCTGGAGGATCGGCGCACTCTGAGTGTCAGCCCGCTGCTCTCGCCCGCCGAGGTGCGCCACGCGCACCCGATCGACGAGACGCTGGCCGCCATGGTGCACGCGGGTCGCTGGGCCACCGTGGATGTGCTCACCGGGGCCGACGATCGGCTGATGGTGATCGTCGGGCCGTGCTCGGTGCACGATCCCGAGGCCGCGCTGGACTACGCGCGCAGGCTGGCGGTCAAAGCGGCCGAGCTCGACGATCGGCTGCACGTGGTGATGCGGGTGTACTTCGAGAAGCCGCGCACCGCCCTGGGCTGGAAGGGTTTGATCAACGATCCGCACCTGGACGGATCTTTCGATATCGACACCGGCCTGCGCCTCGGCAGGCGCTTGCTGGTCGACATCACCGCACTCGGCCTGCCGGTGGCGTGCGAGTTCCTCGATCCGATCACCCCGCAGTACATCGCGGATCTGGTCTCCTACGGCGCCATCGGCGCGCGCACGGCAGCCAGTCAGGTGCACCGCCAGCTCGCCAGTTCGCTGTCCATGCCGGTCGGGATCAAGAACGGGACCGACGGTGATGTGCAGGTGGCGGTGGACGGGGTGCGCGCCGCGGCGGCGAGCCACGTCTTTCCCGGTATCGACCTGGCCGGCCATTGCGCGCTGATCCAGACCACCGGCAACACCGACGGCCATGTGATTCTGCGCGGCGGCACAGCCGGGCCGAACTACGACGCGGCCTCGGTGGCCGAGGCCTGCCTGCGGCTGGAGAAGGCGGGGCTGCCGCAGCGGCTCGTGGTCGACGCCAGTCACGGCAACAGCAACAAGGACCACACCAAGCAGGTCGATGTGGTGACCGAGATCGCCGGACGGATCGCCGCGGGTGAGCGCAGCGTGGTCGGTGTGATGCTGGAGAGTTTCCTCGTCGGCGGCCGCCAGGATCTCACCCTCGGCGAGGCGGGCGCGCTCGCCTACGGGCAGTCGATCACCGACGCCTGCCTGGGCTGGCACGCCACCGCCGCGCAACTCGATCGGCTCGCCGCCGCCGTCGCCACCCGCCGCAGGCGCGCGCGGTCGGTCGGTACCCGCCTGCCGGCGTAGCCGGAATTCGCGCAGATCAACAGCTTTGGGCCCATGGCGCTGCCGTCGCGCAGCACGGGTCGCACGGCGCCATGGGCCATGGTTGGCCACCAGTGAGGAGGACAACGTGCCGAGTAGTACCAATCTGCAGTGGCCGGCCACAGGGTTGGGCCTGATCACCGACGACGACGCGGATATCGACAGCTTCCGGTTGCCCGGTCTCGTCGGCCGCGACAAGGAAGTCAACGAAATCCGTTGCCTGATGAGCGATCCCCGGGTCCGCCTGCTCACCCTGACCGGACCGGCCGGGGTGGGCAAGAGCCGGGTGGCCCAGGAGGCGCTGGCGCTCAGTGAGTTCCGCACGGCGACAGCCACCGCCGTGGATCTCGCGGAGGCGAGCAATCGGCGTGAGGTCTGGCGAGAGGTATACGCCGCGTTCGGATTCGGGTCCGTCGACAACGCGAGTGCCGATGCCGATGCGACGTTGGCGGCACTCGAAGCCGATCTCGGTCCGGACCGGACCGTCCTGCTGCTGGACAACTGCGATCTGGTCTCGGGCTCGATCGCCCGCGATGTCTCCAGGCTGTTGCAGCGCTGCCCGAATCTGCTTGTCGTAGCGACCAGTCGAGTGGTGCTCAACCTGCAGCGCGAGTACGTCGTCTCGGTGCGCCCGTTGCGTACCCGGTCGGAGTCCGGGCCCTACCGGCCCGCTTCCTCGGCCGCCGCGCAACTGCTGCTGGCCAGTATCGACAGCCGCTACCGGAGCTCGGCGGCGAATCGGCTGGTACTGGATGAGATCGCGCACGAGTTGGACGGGGTGCCGCTGGCGTTGGAGCTGGCCGCGATCACCATCAACCGGATCGGGTCGGCGCAGACGCTGAAGCTGATCCGCTCCGGGGAGGGACTCACCCCGCTGCCGTTCGTGGACATCCCGCTGCGGCATCGGTCGCTGCACGACGCGGTCGCCTGGGGCATCGACCGGCTCGACGAGAGCACCGTCGATGTCCTGCTGCATCTTTCGCTCTGCGAGTCGGCCGTGGATCCGGACACCGTCTCGCTGATGGTCGATCTGGAGGAGACGTTCATCGGCGGCACCTTGAGCACGCTGATCGGGCACAGCCTGTTGCAGCGCACGGTGACCGACGCCGGCCACCCCAGCTACGAACTGCTCGCCACGGTGCGCGCCTACTGCCATCGGCTGTTGCGGACCGACCGGGCGCGCGGCGACCGGATCCGGCGAACCCACGCCGATCGCCTGTGCGAGTTGGCTTTCCGGCTCGCCGACGAGTTGGGCAGGCCGGATCGGCGGGCCGCGGCGCTGCAGCTCGCCGAACAGCGGGTGCACGATTTCCGCGCCACGGTCGCCCGCTCGATCGAGCTGGGCCGGGCTGAACGCGCCGTCGAGGTCGCCGCGCTGCTCGAGGATGTCTGGGTGCACTCCGGGTGCCTGCCCGAGGTGGAACGGACATTGCTCCGATTCCTCGACGATCCGGCGGCGACAGACCCGGCGGTGCCGCGCGCCATGGAACTGCTCGGTGACTGGGCGCTGCGGTCCGGGCGATCCGCACGCGCGGTGGACCTGTTCACCCGCGCGGCGGCGGCCTGCCACCGCGCCGACGACGGCGCGGGGGCCTACCGGGCGACGGTGCGACTCGGCGCCGCCCACCTCGCGGCCGGTCAACCAGCGCGGGCCCGGGAGCAGCTGATGCGTGCGCTGCGCAAAGCGAACAAGGGCGGCGAACGTGAATCGGCCGAGATCTATCTGGAAGTGCTCGCGCTCCCAGAGCCGATCGAGCAACGGGACGAGGACTGGGCCACGATTCAGCATCGTGTGCAGCGGCTCGGCAGCGACGCCGACCGGATGCGCATGCTGAACGCGCTGGCCCACACCCAGCTCGGCGCCGACACCGCGCACCGCGCGCTCGAGTTGTTCCGGACCGCCCTGCGGATTTCGCGCAGCGGAGAGCATGTGCTCGAGACGCTCGTCGCGGTGGAGGGCTGCGCGACCGCCTACCGCATGGCCGACGCCGAATTCGGCGAATCGGCCGCAATGCTGTTCGGCGCGGTGCATCACCTGCGCAACGCCTATGCGATCCCGCTGCCGGACGATATCGGCAGCGAGAATGCGCGGGCCGCGCATCTCATTCGACCGGAAACCGCCGGAAATCTGCGCGATATCGTCGATCGGGCGCTGTCCGGTCCGGCGATTCCCGCCGGTTCCGGCTCGCCGCTGGCCAGCTTGACGAAAAGGCAGCGAGAAATTGCGTTGCTGGTCGCCGACGGTATGACGAACCGAATGATCGCCAGCCAGCTCGGCATTGCCGAATGGACGGTGATCAACCATCTCCGGCTGGTGATGTCCAAGCTGGAGTGCCCATCCAGGCTGCACGTCGCCTTGGTGGTGAAAGGCGAACAAGATCCCCACGCAATGGCAGGTCATTCCTGACAGGGGCTTGTTATTTTTCCAGTCCGGAGTCGGCGATAGGCTCTGGTCAATCCGCAAAACGCAATCGAGGGAATAATCGTGACGGAACTTCGACTCGGATACAAGGCATCGGCGGAACAATTCGCTCCGCGTGAACTTGTCGAGCTCACGGTGTCGGCCGAGGAAAACGGTTTCGACAGCGCCATGATCAGCGATCACTTTCAGCCGTGGCGATTCAACGGCGGGCATGCGCCCTTCTCGCTGGCGTGGCTGGCCGCGGTCGGTGAGCGCACCCGCCGTATTCAGATCGGCACCTCGGTGTTGACGCCGACCTTCCGCTACAACCCGGCCGTGATCGCGCAGGCTTTCGCGACCATGGCCTGCCTCTACCCCGGACGGGTGATGCTGGGCGTCGGATCCGGCGAGGCGCTGAACGAGATCGCCACCGGGTTCATCGGCGAATGGCCCGAGTTCAAGGAGCGGTACGCGCGGCTGCGGGAATCCGTCGAGCTGATGCGGGCGCTGTGGACCGGCGACCGGGTCGACTTCGAGGGCGAGTACTACAAGACCGTCGGCGCGTCCATCTATGACGTTCCCGCCGAAGGCGTTCCGGTGTACATCGCCGCGGGCGGGCCGCTGGTGGCCCGGTACGCGGGCCGGGTCGGCGACGGTTTCATCTGCACCTCCGGCAAGGGCATGGATCTCTACACCGAGAAGCTGATGCCCGCGGTCGCCGAGGGCGCCGAGAAGGCGGGCCGCACCGTGGCCGACGTCGACACCATGATCGAAATCAAACTCTCCTACGAGACGGATTACGACCTGGCCCTGCAGAACACACGGTTCTGGGCGCCGTTGTCGCTCACCCCGGAGCAGAAGCACAGCATCTCCGATCCGATCGAGATGGAGGCCGCGGCCGACGCACTGCCGATCGAGCAGATCGCCAAGCGCTGGATCGTCGGCACCGACCCCGACGAAGTGGTCTCCCGCATCGAGCCCTACATCGATGCAGGCATGCGGCACTTGGTCTTCCACGCCCCCGGGCACGACCAGTCCCGATTCCTCGAGCTGTTCGCCAGGGACCTCGCGCCCCGGCTGCGCAAGCTCGGCTAGCTCCTCGACCACCCAGACCCGACAGGATTGACAATGCAGAAACTCACGGTGGAGCGCGTCATCGCGGCTCCGATCGAGACGGTCTTCAACTGGTTCGCCGATACCGAGAACTACTCGGCCTCTCAGGCTGTGTTGCAGAACAAGCTGATCGAGCCGGCCGCCGACGTGCCCTACGGTGTCGGCGCGGTCCGCAAGGTCACCTGGTTCTTCGGCCGATACACCGAGCGCATCACCACCTACGACGCCCCGCGCAAGATCGGCTGGGTGATCGAGAGCGGTTTCCCGGCCATCCGGCACCAGGGGGCCGAGCTGAACTTCAGCGAGGTGGCGGGCGGCACCCGGGTCGTGCTGACCACCACGGCCGAGGCCGCGATCCCGTTCGGCGCCGACTTCGCCACGCGCACTTTCGGTTTCCCGGTGCTCGCGGCCGGCTACCGCAGCGTGCTGAAGACCGCCGAGGTGGCGATCACCTCGCCGCGCAAGGCGCAGCAACGCACCCGGCAGGGCTGGCTCGCCAAGCCGCGCAACTACATCTTCGACCAGGTGCTGAAGCTGATCCGCAACATCCACCACCTGATGCTGAAGGTCAGCGGTGGCAAGTGGGGCAACAAGCAATTCGGCATGGCCGCCATCGAATTGCATGTGCTGGGCCGCAAGTCGAAGGCGCGGCGCACCGCCGTGCTGTGGGTGCCGGTCATGGAACCGGGCCGCGTGGTGCTGGTGGCGTCCAAGGAAGGCGACGACCGCGATCCCGAGTGGTACAAGAACCTGGTCGCCACTCCCGAGGTGGAGTTGACCATCGACGGTGTCACCACACCGTGGCTGGCGCACACCGCCGATCGCGCGGAGAAGGCCGAGCTGTGGCCGCGGATCGTCAAGGCGTACCACGGTTTCGCGGTCTACCAGACCCGCACCGACCGCGATATTCCGGTCGTCGTGTGCGTCCCGCGCGAGGACGTGGGCTCCGCGGCGGACCAGGCGTTCGCGGCGGGGCGGGCCAAGGCCGCGAGCAAGGCGAACGAGGCCGCCACGTCGAACGGCGCGGCCGGTGCCACCAAGGCGGCAGGCGCCACCAAGGCAGCCGGTGCGGTCAAACCCGCCGCCGCCCGTAAGTAATTCGAAAACGGGGGATCGAAAAGCCTTACCCGGCATTCGGTCCCGTCCATGTATCTGATCGCCATATGTATCCGATTGAGGTGTTGACGTGATGAAATCCCTTCTGCCAATTCGTGTAGCTCTGGCGGTTCTCGGCAGCGCGGCCATCGTGACCGCTACTGCGGCCTGCGGCAGCGACTCCGATTCGTCGACCACGACGCCGAGCACCTCGGCCGTCGTCCCGGCCCCGGTCGCCAGCTCCTCGCAGGCGCCCGCGCCCGCTCCGGAACCTGCGCCCGCCCCGGCCCCGGCGCCCGCTCCCGAACCCGCCCCCGCTCCTGCCCCCGCCCCGGCACCGGAGCCCGCCCCGGCACCCGCGCCGAAGCCCGCTCCTGCTCCCGCCCCGGCGCCGAAGCCCGCGCCGAAGCCGGCCCCGGAGCCCGCGCCCGCGCCGAAGCCGGCCCCGCCGACCCTGTCGGACCCCGGCTTCGATCCGAAGCCCGGCTACTGAGCACGCGATAGAACGAGGTCGCCGTGACCGACACCCGATCGACACCGCGGGGAACCCCCGCGGTGTCGCCCGAGATCGCGCAAAGCCGCCCAGCCCTGCCGTCGCTGACGGGGGCCAGGTGGTGGGCGGCATTCGCCGTCTTTCTCCTACATGCCCTGGTGTTTCTGCCGGTCTATCCGTTCCAGAAATCGGAACTGTTCCGTCAGATCCACTTCTTCATGCCCATGCAGCTGGGGGCGGCCGGCGTCACGTTCTTCTTCGTGCTCTCCGGATTCATCATCTACTGGTCGTTCAAGCCCGGCGCTTCGGTGCTGCGGTTCTATTGGCGGCGCGTACTGAAGATCTATCCGTCGCACCTGGTGGCGGCGCTGGCCTTCATCGTGGTCGCCAGTGTGCCGCTGCACCGTCTGGTGGTCTGGGTGCCGAACCTGCTGCTGGTGCACACCTGGATTCCGAAGTCCACCACCGTCGGTGGGCTCAATGTGCCGTCCTGGTCGCTGGCCTCGGAGATGCTGTTCTACCTCAGCTTCCCGCTGGTGCTGCCGCTGGTCCGGCGCATCCGCACCGAACATCTGGTGCGGGCGATGGTGGTGCTGTTCCTGTTCATCCTCGCGCTGCACACCGCGTATTTCCTGTTCGTCGACGGCCCGAAGGGCATCGAGAACGCTTTCGCGCCGAGGCTGGTGCCCGGTGATGCCTCGCCGATGTATGAATTGCACGCCTCGCCCGCGTGGTTCGCCCGCGACGACATCCCGGTGGCGCTGTCGTACTGGCTGAGCTACAACTTCCCGCTGTCGCGGCTGCCCGAGTTCTTCCTCGGCGTGCTCGCGGCCCGGATGGTGCTCGAGGGCCGGTGGCGCAACGTCAAGATGGGTCCGCCGCTGGCACTGCTCGCGGTCGCCTACGCGGCCACCTGGGTGCTGCCGGTGAACTACAAGATGTCGGCGCTGCTGCTGGCGCCGATGACCGCGGTGGTGGCCACGCTCGCCGCGCGGGATCTGCAAGGCATCCCGGGTTTGAATTCGTCCAAGACGATGGTGTGGCTCGGGAACGTCTCGTTCGCCTTCTATCTGATCCAGTTCCCGGTGATGGTGCTGATCACCAGACTGTTCATCGGCGGGCATCAGTTCGGCTGGGCCGGCTGGCTGGGGTGGGCACTGTTGTCCATGGTCGTCTCGACCGTGGCCGGCGCGGCCATGTACCACTGGATCGATCTGCCACTGATGACCCGGTTCTCCGGTCGCCGGCGCACCGCGCCGAAGAGCGCGGAGGAACCGGAAACCATGGTGGTGTCGAGCGAACCGAAGCCCGTGGTGGCGAGTTCGAACGAACCGCAGACAGTGAATTCCACCGTCCGTTGACCTGCCACCCATAACGCACCGGCCGCTCGGACATGCACCTCCGGCGGCCGGTGCCTTTTTATTCGAGCAGAAACAACGGTGGATCATCATGCGCCAAGAACTTGCGGAACGGCCGCAGAAAACCGCATATCCGGCAGGGAATTCCCGTGTCGCCGACCACCGCACGCCGTGCTATTGCGGCTGCGCCGCGGCCGAATATTCGGCCGCCGTCGACGGCATTCATGCCAGGAGGAACGTCACGTGAACAACATCGCCGTGCTCGGCACCGGGTCCTATCTGCCGGATCGCATCGTGTCCAACAGTGAGGTCGGCTCCGGCGCCGACGTCGACAGCGAATGGATCATCCGCAAGACCGCGATTCGCGAGCGGCGCTGGGCCCTGCCGGACCAGGCGACCTCCGACTTGGCGACCCGCGCGGCGAGCGCCGCGCTGGACGCCGCGGGCATCGGTGCGGACGAGGTGAGCGCGATCGTGGTCGCGACCTCCACGCCCGATCACCCGCAACCGCCCACCGCCGCCTTCGTCCAGCACAACCTCGGCGCCCGCGGCGCCTCGGCCTTCGACGTGAACGCGGTGTGCTCGGGCTTCGTCTTCGCGCTCTCCGCGGTAGAGGCCGCGATCGCGCGGGCCGGCGGGGGATACGGGCTGGTCGTGGGCGCCGACGTCTACTCCAGGATTCTCAATCCGGCGGACCGGCGCACGGTGGTGCTGTTCGGTGACGGCGCGGGCGCGGTGGTGCTCGGGCCGTCCGCGTCCGGCGGCCTGCGCCGATTCGGCCTGCACACCTTCGGCGATCTGACCTCGCTGATCCGGGTCCCGGCCGGCGGCAGCCGCCAGCCCTACGATCCGGCCGCGCACGAACTCGGGGCGCAGTACTTCACGATGGACGGCCGCGGCGTCCGGGCCTTCGTCAACGGGTCGCTGCCCGTGCTGGTCAAGCAGTTCCTGCACGACTCCGGCGTGGCGCCGGACGACATCACCCACCTGATTCCGCACCAGGCCAACGGCGTCATGCTGGCCGCACTGGCGGAGGAACTCGGGCTGGTCAACGCCACTATGCACACGACGGTTCGCTATTACGGGAACACGGGTGCCGCGTCGATACCGATCACCCTCGACAACGCGGCACGCACGGGCGGGATACGCCCGGGCGACAAAGTTCTGCTCGTCGGCTTCGGGGGCGGAATGGCGGTGGGGCTCACCCTCGTCGAGTGGTGAGGCGCCGCACAGCCGAAATACGACTTCATTCATCCCGGAAAGAGAGACAGCGTAGTGAGTGCACCTACCGAGTCACCGTCCTTTCTCGCGACCCGCCGCGGCAAGCTCACGCTGGTGCTGCTGTGCACGGCCGCGTTCCTCGACTTCGTCGACAGTTCGATCGTCAATCTCGCACTCCCGGCGATCCAGGGCGAGATGGATCTGTCGGTGTCCACCCTGCAGTGGATCACCACCGGCTACCTGCTGACCTACGGCGGTCTGATGCTGCTCGGCGGGCGCCTGGCCGACCTGCTCGGGCGGCGCCGGATCCTCATGGCGGGCACCGCCATCATCGGAATCTCCTCGGCCGCAGCAGGTCTGGCGCAGAACAGCGAACTGCTGATCGGCGCCCGGTTCACCCAGGGCATCGGCGCCGCGCTCATGCTGCCCGCCGCGCTGTCGATCCTGACCACGAGTTTCCGCAGCGGCACCGACCGCAGTACCGCGCTCGGTGTATGGGCGGGCATCGCCGGTCTCGGCGCCGCGTCCGGGCTGCTGCTCGGCGGTCTGATCACCCAGGGGCCCGGCTGGCGGTGGGTGTTCTACGTCAACGTGCCGGTCTGCATCCTGATCATGATCGTGCTGCCGCTGCTGGTGCCCAGCGACCGGCGCAACGACATCAAGGGCAGTTTCGACATCCTCGGCACCGCGCTCGGCACCGGTGGCCTGATGACGCTGGTCTACGGACTGGTCGAGGCGCCGGAGCACGGATGGGGCAGTGCCCGTACGGTTCTCGTGCTGGCGGCGGCCGCCGCGCTGCTGGTCGGCTTCGTGATCAACGAGCACAAGATCTCGAATCCGCTGGTACCGCTGTCGATCTTTCGCATCCGTGGCCTCGGCGCCGCCGACGTGACGCAGATGCTGGTGGCCGCGGGCATGATGTCGCTGTTCTTCTTCATCACCCTCTACACCCAGGAAGTACTCGGCTGGGGGGAGATCAAGGCGGGTCTGGCCTACCTGCCGTTCAGCGCGACCATCGTGGTGGTCTCCGGCGTGACGACGAAGATCGTGCCGCGCACCGGAACCCGTCCGGTGATCATCGTCGGCTCCGTGATCACCGGCATCGGCATCTTCCTGCTCGCGCAGATCCCGACCGACGGCGCGTACCTGTCGGACCTGTTGCCCGGCTTGATGATCACGGCCGCCGGCTCGGCCGCGGTGTTCGTCGCCAATACCACCGCGGCCAACGCGGGCGTGCCCGCGGACAAGGCCGGATTGGCCGCCGCGCTGCTCAGCACCGCGCAGCAACTCGGTGTCGCCATCGGTGTCGCGGTGCTCACCGCGATCTCCATCTCGCACACCAACACCGAGCTGGCGCACGGTGCGCTGCCGCTGGACGCGACGACCGCCGGGTTCCGGCGCGCGCTGCTGGTCGCGGCGATCTTCGCGACGGTGGGCGCGCTGACCGCGCTGCGCACGGTCAACACGCGCGGCGAAGAAGCGGACGCCGTGGTGGAATCGCGACCCGAAAAGGTGGTCGTCTGACGCTGTCACCATGCCCGGGTACCGATTCCGGTACCCGGGCGCACAGCTGTCTCCGGACATGGCCAGGTCTGTGTCTGTAACCCGCATCGCTACGCGCGAATCTGATGAAGGTGACACCGTGTCCAGCCACAAACTAGGAACCCGTGAACTGATAACTCCACCCCGCGTCGAGGAACCCGAAGACGGCGATCAATCGGCAGTGGTGCTCTATCCCGAGACGCTGCGCAGGTTCCCCCGGCCCGACCGCTCAGGAGCACCCGACGCACTGCGCATCGCCGTGGTCGGTGTCGGCCCGCGCGGGCTGAGCTGCTACGAGCGGATCTGCGCCAATATCGTGCGCAACGGCGATCGCTTCCGCACCGAGATCTATCTGATCGATTCGACCCGGGTCGGCACCGGATCGGTCTGGCGCACCGACCAATCCGCACATCTGCTGATGAATACGGTGGCCTCGCAGGTGACGATATTCACCGACGACAGTGTGGCGATGGAAGGTCCCGTGGTGCCGGGGCCGAGTCTGTACGAATGGACGAGTTTCCTGGCGAAGGTCGGCAATTTCGCCGACCTGCCCGACGAGTTCTACGCGGAGGCGTGCCGCACCGCCCCCAATACCTATCCCACCCGCGCCATCTACGGCTACTACCTGCGCTGGGCCTACGAGCACATCCGCGATCGATACGCCGGCTGGGTGCGCACCTACGAGATCACCGCCACCGCAACCGATCTGCGCGACGATCCGACGGGTCGCCAAGAGCTGACGCTGGATACGGGGGAGCGCATCGACGCGCTGAACGCGGTGGTGCTCGCGCAGGGCCACGTCTCGCCACGGCAGCCGGTGGATCCGGGCTGGCCCGTCGGACAGGTGCAGCGGTTGGGGCTGCTGCACATCGCCCCGGTCAACGCCGCCGATGTCGACATCGATCAGGTACCCGAGCGGGAAACCACGATCATCCGCGGTCTCGGCCTGACCTTCTTCGACTACATGGCGCTGCTGACGGTCGGCCGGGACGGCCGATTCGAGCAGACCGACACCGACGGGGTGCTGAAGTACATCCCGTCCGGGCGGGAGCCGTTGATCGTGGCGGGGTGCCGTCGCGGCGTACCGCATCACGCCCGCGGCGAGAATCAGAAGGGCATCGACGAACGCCACATTCCCACCCTGCTCGACCCGCTGCGGATCGCCGAATTACGCAGCCGGGCAGATCGTTTCGGTGACATCTCGTTCCGGCGCGACGTATGGCCCCTGGTCGCTCGGGAGGTGGAGACGGTCTACTACTCGTTGGTGATCGACGATCAGATCAGTCCCCGTGAGCTGCGCGGTTTCCGCGCGCGCTACCTCGCGGCGCCGACCGAGCAGGCGGCCGCGGCCATCCTCGACGAGTACCGGATCGCGCCGGAGCAGCGGTGGAATTGGGAGCTGCTCGGCGATCCCACCGCAGGCCGGCACTTCGGCGGCGTCGCCGAATTCCACAGCTGGCTGGTCGATTACCTGGACGCCGATGTGCGCAACGCCCGGCTCGGCAATGTGCGCGGCCCGGTCAAGGCAACCCTGGACGTGCTGCGGGATCTGCGCAACGAGGTGCGCCTGATCGTCGACCACGGTGGTATCACCGGCCAGTCGTACCGCGACGATCTCGACGGTTGGTACACGCCGTTGAACGCCTTCCTCTCGATCGGCCCGCCCACCGCGCGGATCGCCGAACTGGCGGCGCTGATCAGAGCGGGCGTCGTGCGGATCATCGGGCCGGGCATGCGGGTGCGGCTCGACGCCGAGGCGGGATGCTTCGTGGCGAGTTCGCCCATGGTGGCAGGCTCGACGGTGACCGGCAGCGTGCTCATCGACGCGCGGCTGCCCGAGCCAGATCTGCGGGCGACCGGCGACGTGCTGTTGCGGAATCTGCTGCGATCGGAGGATATTCGAGGTTTCACCCTGACGAACCCCGACGGCAGCCACTACCGCACCGGAGGTCTGGAGGTGGCCCGTGACTCGCACGCGGTCCTCGACGCCGCCGGCCGGCCGCATCCGCGTCGTTTCGCGCTCGGCGTGCCCACCGAGGCCGTGCACTGGGTGACCGCGGCCGGGCCGCGGCCCGGCGTGAACTCGGTGACGCTGTCCGACAGCGACAGCGTCGCGCGTTCCATCCTCACCGCCTACCGGACGGCGGCCGGCCCGCCGCAGCGAAAGGACTACGCCGATGGTCATAGATAAGGGATTGCTGTCCCCGGTGCGCGCGGGCGTGCCGGTGGAGTCGGTGGTGTCCGACGACGCCTGGCTGGAGGCGATGCTGGAGGTCGAGCTCGCCCTGGCCCGCGCGCAGGCGCGGCTCGGCCTGATCCCGGTGGACGCCGTCGGGCAGATCACCGCGGCGGTCGGCGCCCATCGATTCGATGCGCGCGCGATCGCCACCGCCGCGCGCGGGGCCGCGAATCCCGTGGTGTCGTTCGTACAGCAGTTGCAGCGCGTGGTCGCCGAAACCGATTCGGCCGCCGCCGATCACGTGCACTGGGGTTCGACCAGCCAGGACATCTTCGACACGGCGTCGATGCTGGTCGCGGCGCGGGCGTCGACGGCGATCATCGCCGACGTGGAGGCGAGCGTCGACTCGCTGGCCCGGCTCGCCGACCAGCACCGCGATACCGTGATCGCCGCCAGAACCCTGGGCATGCACGCGGTGCCGACCACCTTCGGGGCCCGGGTCAGCACCTGGATCCAGGGCCTGCTGGCCGCGGCCGAGCGGCTGCGGCGGGTCCGCGAGCACGGTCTGCCCGTCCAACTCGGCGGTGCCGCAGGGACATTCGCGTCCTACGTGGAATGTGCCCGGCGCAGCGGCGGCGCGCTGGCCGACGCGAGTCCGGCGCAGATCTACGCCCGGTTGACCGACGAGTTCGCCGCGGAGCTGTCGCTGACGCCCAGCGCGGCGCCCTGGCACAGCGTCCGGACGCCGATCGCCGATCTCGGTGCCGCGCTGGCCACCACCTCGGGCGCGCTCGGCAAATTCGCCGTCGACGTGCTCTCCCAGGCCCGGACCGAGGTGATGGAGGTGTACGAGCCCGCCGCGGTCGGCCGCGGCGAGTCCTCGGCCATGCCGCAGAAGCGCAATCCGGTGCTCGCCACCATGATCCGGTCCGCCTCGCTGCAGGTGCCGGCGCTGACGTCCACTCTGTTCGCCGCGATGCTCGCCGAGGACGAACGCTCACCCGGCGCCTGGCATGCCGAGTGGCAACCGCTGCGGGAGTGCCTGCTGCTGGTCGGCGGCAGCGCGCACACCGCAGCCGAACTGGCCGAAGGCCTGCGCGCAGACGAGGCCCGGATGAGCGAGATCCTCGCCATGAGTCACGGCCAGCTGGTCTCGGAGCGCCTGTCGATCCGCCTGACTCCGCTGCTCGGTCGCGTCCAAGCCAAGAAGGTCTTGCAGGCGGCCGCTTTCGAAGCCGCGGAGTCCGGTGCATCGCTGGCCGATGTGCTGTGCGCCAATCCCACGGTCAGCGAGCGGCTCGGCGCCGAGGAGATCCGCGAGTTGCTCCGCCCGCAGAACTATCTCGGTATCGCGCCCACCCTGCTCGACCAGGTGCTCGAGCAGCGCTGAGTGCACTGCTGCTGCCCCGCATACGTTTTCGTATGCGGGGCAGCTTTTTTGCGTTGTGCGGCAGTCGGTTCAGGCCGTGAGCTGGAGGATGTCGATGCCGCGGTTGTTGTCGGCCACGTAGGCGAAACCGCGGTGCCAGTACGGTGCCCAGGCGGCGGCATCGGCGGGACGGTAGTACGCGATCTGCTTGGGCTTGGTCGGGTCGCTGACGTCCAGGAACCGGGTGCCCTGGGCGTAGAACGACTGCACCAGGACCTTGTCGCGGACATCGAAGTAGTGGGCCGAACAATCCGCCGAGGCGGGATCGCTGCCTTCCTGCCCGGCCACACCCCAGGTGCCGATCGTTTTGAGCCGGTACGGCCGCTGCGGCGTCGATCGCCACCCTTCACCACCGTAGGACCCCTCCAGCGACGCGATCACCAGCACGCCGTCGCCCGCGCAGCCGTCGAGGAAGCTCTCCTCGGTGGCGTAGATCAGGTTCCCGTTGCCCCAGTGCCCGGCGCTGCCGCCGTCCTGGGCGCGGCCGCCGACCGGCCGGAAACTGTTGTGCATGAACTTGGACGGCGCGGCCGTCTCGTTGATCCCACCGCCGGCGTAGGGCACCGGATCGGTCGGCGACGCGGGCCGGACTTTGCCGGTCACCGGGTCCTTGTGCATGCCCTCGGTCCAATATCCGCGCACGCCACCGCGACCGGAGGCCCAGGCGACACCCGCCGCGTCTATCTGGACGTCGTGCACGTAATCGGTCTTGCCATCGTTGCGCGCCAACTCGATCGGCTGAGGAAAGACCTTCGGCTTGCGCGGATCCCGGATATCGGTGACCCAGATCGGGCGGCCACCCCAATCGGCGGGCTGGCTGTCCGCCTTGGCCGGACCGCCGGTCCACAGATACTGGCAGTCGTTGATGCAGCTGGTGGTGTGGCCCGCCGGCACCTTGACGTAGCTCAACACGGTCGGCTTCTCCGGCTTGGCCAGATCCACGATGTACACGCCGGATTCACCCGTGCGCACGTTGCCGCCGAAGGCGCGCGGATCGCGGGACAGGAACACGCGCTTGCGTACCGGGTCGACCTCGGTGTCCTCGGTTTCCCACATGCCCGGCATGTCCAGCTTGCCGATCAGTTTCGGGGCCGCCGGATTCGCGGTCAGTTCATAGGTTTTCAAGCCGAACTCGCCGGAGACCACCATCACGTCCCGGTGGCCGTACTGGAGGAACTGCAATGCGATCGCGCCTTGCGCATCCGGCACGTTGCCGACCGCCTTGACGTTCTTCTCCGCGCCGGGGGCACCCGTGGACCGGGCGGCGGTGGCACGTGGACCGTGCGTTTCCTCCTCCCCACAGGCCATGGCGGGCAGCGTGGTCGCGGCGAGCGCCGCAGTCACGGTGACCAAGAGCAGAGACGAGCGGAGCAACCAACGGCGCACGACTACCTCCCAGCGGGCCATGAATTCCCCATGACCGGGGATGCTCGGTCATGGGGAAGCCTCACTGTAAGTGTCGCCGTGGCGAATTCGCGATACCCACATCGCGATACCGCAACTGGGGAACAACTTTCGCGCGGCGCGTCCCATGATGCCTCAGGCGGGTGTGTGATTCGCGCGGCGGAGGGTGAATGATGCTGGCAATTCTGGTGATACAGGTGCGACGGGCGCTCTTCGAGCGGCCGTCGGCGAGGCCGGGATGGTGCGGGCCGCTCGCGGTGCTGTGCGCCGCGCTGCTGCTCGGCAGCGCCGGCTGCGCCGAGACGCGGGAGGCGGCGGCCCGGCCCGGCGTCTTGACGGTCGGCATCGGCGAACCGGCCGGACTCGTCCCCGGCGATCTGCGTGACCAGGCCGGTCGGCTACTGGCCGGCGCATTGTGGACACCACTGGTGGACTACGACGCGGCCACCGGGCGGACCGTTCCCCGGGCCGCGGCGGCGATCTCGACCGCGGACCGGATCACCTGGCAGATCGACCTGCGCACCGATGGCCGCTTTCACGACGGAACGCCGGTGACCGCGAAATCCTATGTGGACACCTGGCGCGCCGTGGTCGAACAGCGATGGAGCGGTGCGGGCGCGCTCACCGAGGTGTTGCGCGCCGCGGAGATCAGCGCACCGAGCGAGTACACCCTGCGTATCGTGCTCGACCGGCCGTTCGGCCAGGTGCCCGCCGTGCTCGCGGCGCAGGCCCTGCTGCCGCTGCCCGCTTCGGTGCTGGCCTCCCGGGATTGGACCGGCTTCGCCGCGCAGCCGATCGGCAACGGGCCGTTCCGGTTGGCGGGCCCGTGGCGAGCGGGGTCGGGCGGACGGCTCGAGCGGGTCGCGGACGTCGCGGGCAAAGTCCGTGCGATCGAATTCCGGGTCGGTACGCCCGCCGAGCAGTACGACCAGGTGAAGGCGGGTGAGCTGGATCTGGTCGCCGCGGTGCCCGGGGAGCGGCACGACGCCATGCATCACGACTTCGCCGAGCGCCACGTCATGTGGCCGCTGCCGGAAGCGGACTACCTGGCATTCCCGCTGTCGGACAAGCGTTTCGAAGACGCGGCGGCGCGATTCGCGTTCGCCATGGCGGTGGATCGCCCGGCTCTGGCCGCGGGACCGCTGGCGCGGCAGGCAGATCCCGCGAGCACGCTGTTGCCGCCCGGTGTCGCGCCCGGCGAACGGTCGGCCACCTGCCGTCCGTGCCGCCACGACGGGCCCGCGGCGAAGTCGCTGCTCGGGCAGGTTTCCTTCACCGGCCCGGTCAGCGTGTATTTCGATGCCGGGCAGGAGCATTGGGCACGGTCGCTCGCCGAGCAGTGGCACACGGCGCTCGGCGTGGCGGCGACCGCGCGGCCGCGGGACGGGGAGGCGGGCGCACCCGTGGACGGCCCGTTCGTGGTGTCCCGTTCGCTGCGCACGGCCAGCCCACACGAGCTGCTCAGCGCTCTTGCCCGCGCCGCCGGGTACGTCGACGACGGGTTCACCCAGCTGCTGGCCGCCGCCGATGCCGCGGACGTCACGGTGGACAGCGCTCAGCTGTATCGCCTCGCCGAGAACCAACTACTGCGCGACCTGCCGATCGCACCCCTGTGGTCCGGTCACGGCCACGCGGTCTGGGCACCGCGGGTGCACGACGTCGCCGCGACCCCGTTGCGCGGCATCGACCTTGCCGCGATTTCGGTGAGCTGATCGTTAGGCGGCGTGCTCGCCGCGCACATTTCATTGCCCCGCGCGGGTGTCAGTTGAGCGACACGCGCGCGGGGCGCGAAACATTGCGCGGCAGCGACCGTCGCGGTGCGGAGGGTGGATGTCGGCGTGTCGGTGCACCGTCGACGGGGCGGCCCTGGACCAGAGCCGCTGCTACTGAAGGTGGTTGGGCTCGGCTCGGCTCGGTACGGGCCGGCTACGTCGTGATCCGGTGTGATCCGGGTGTGATTGTGCCGTGATTGAGCGGATGCGCTTTTAATCGCGCCTCAACTTGCCTTTTAGAATGCGGCGCACAACTCGTCGTCCGGTGCGCCGCGTCCTAGTCTCGGATCAGTGCTCGACCATCCGGTGCAACCGGGAGCCAGGCCACCGACCAATGCTGCTCGGCGGGTTCCGACAGGCGGATCCACCTCGGCGGCGACCAGCCTGATCCATTGGCGGACAGGCGATTCGGCGCGCGGCCGACCGTATCGAAGGAAAGAATTCATGGGTAAGCACAGCGCACCTCGTAAAAATCATGTCCCGGCGCAATTGGCAATTCTGTCGACGGCCACACTGATCGGCCTCGGTATCTCGGCGCAGAGTGGCGCGGGTGCGGCCACGGCGGATTCGACCATCACCGCGACGCACCGGACCGACGACGTGGCGCCCGCCCCGGCGAAGCGGGTGGGCGGTGCGGTCGCCCAGACCGTCAGCCACCACGGCGGGCAGGAGAGCCGCAACGCGGTGCCGCCGAAGAAGCGCAAGCCGAAGCCCGCCGCGGACAAGCCCAAGCCCGCGGCGGACAAGCCCAAGGCGGCGCCGGATCCGTTGGAGCTGTTGAACAGTGGCAGCGCCGCGCTGAGCGGACTGGCGAAGAGCCTGAACACCGGCAGCTCGGCCATCGCCCCGCTGGGCAAGGCGCTCGGCACCGGCAGCACGGCGGTGTCCGGCAGCGCTAGCAGCGGCAGCGCGGGCCTGGGCGGGTTGGCCCCGCTGCTCGGCCTGCTCTCCGGCAGCGCCTGAGCGCCGGCCCGGCGAGGTCACTGCCAACGAGCAACGAGAAGGCAATCGATGGGGAAACACAGCGCACCGCGGAAGAACCGCTTTTCTCCCGCGACCATGCTCACACTGTCCACCGCGTTCGGGGTGTCGGCCTTCGCCGTCACGATCGCCGGAACCTCCAGGGCCGCAGCGGCTCCCGAATCCGGTTCGCCGGCCGAGCAGGTGATCGGTCTGACCAATGCCGCGCGGGCCGAGGCGGGCTGTTCGGATCTGAAGGCGGACAAGTTGCTCACCGCCGCCGCACAGGCGCATACGAAAGACATGGCGGACAACGGTTTTCTTGACCACAACTCGTCGAAGGGCGATCCCGGCGACCGGATCGGCGCGGCCGGGTATCAGGCCCAGGGTTGGGCCGAGAACATCGCCGAGGGGCAGACGAGTGCGTCCGAGGTCGTCGACGCGTGGATGAACAGCGAGGGGCACCGGGCGAACATCCTGGACTGCAAGCTGCAGGACATCGGGGTCGGTTATGCCAAGAGCAGTAACGGAACCCCCTATTGGACACAGGATTTCGGGATCTCGGACGGTTCCGGCAAGGACAAGGACGACAAAGGCAAAGACGACAAGGACAAGGACAAGGACGACAAGGGTAAGGACAAAGAAAAGGACAAGGGGAAACCGTCGGGTGGTGACAAGGACAAGCCGTCGGGTGGTGACAAAGACAAACCGTCGGGTGGTGACAAGGACAAACCGTCCGGCGGTGACAACGACGAGCCCGGTAGCGACGACGAAGCACCCGGTGGCGAGGACTCTTCGACCGAAGCCGGCGACGACGGTTTCGGCGACACCAGCGACGAAGGCTCGGACCCGTCGTCCGGCGACGAAGGCGATCGGTCCGGCGAGGACAGTTCGACCGAGGACGAAACCGGGGCGTTCGAGGACCCCTGGAGCGAAGGTTCCGACGACAGCGAGCCGTCCGGTGATTCCTGGAGCGAGGATGCCGGCGATGCGACGCAGGACAGCGATGATTCGTCGTTCGACCCGTGGAGCAACGGCTTCGACGACTTCGCCGAGGACGGTGCGACGCCGGACACCGGCGATTCGTTCGATCCCTGGAGCAACGGCTTCGACGACGGGCTCGGCGATCTCACCGGCGGCGGTGACGCATACGGCGGCCTCGGCGACGTCTTCGGTGAATTCGGCGACGAGTTCGGCGGGCTCGGCGATGCGCTCGGCGGGCTAGGCGCCGTGGGCGACGCCCTGGGCGGGCTCACCGCCGGCGGTCCGGGCGGGGCCTGGTAGCGCTCGGATCCAGGCACAGAAGGAGTTCGATATGGCGCTCTACATCACCGCCTGGTCGATGACCAGCGATACCACCCCGGAGTTCGCCTCCCGTACCGCGGCGCACGACCGCAAAGCCTGGTGCCTCAGCTGGCTGCCCCACCGCATGCTCACCTTCGAGCAGGCCAGGGCGGGTATGGAATTGGACGAACTGCTGAGCGATCCGGGCAGCGTGCACGACGGCATGGCGCTGGCTCTGGCCGACAACTGCGCGGGCCGGATCGGCTTGCTGCGCGAGCAGGCGGTGCTGCTGCTGGCGAAACGGATGGCCGCTCGATCCGCGGCGGGGGCCGTCACCAGCGCACTTTGAAGGCGCGTCGGGCTTGAAATACGGTGTCCTCACGACGGCTGGGCGAACGTGAGCTGGGAGGACACATGCCGGGCAGGCACGAAGGCACCTCGTTGACCGGGGCCGAGGCGCTGGACCGCCTGGACGCGCTCTATCAGCAGTCGGTCGGCGCGCTGCGGACCGCGTTACGGGACTTCGTCGAGAACGGCACCGTGCCGGACGCGGCCGCGCGCGCCGCCGGCGTGTTCGCCTACCCGGAACTGCGGATCAGCTGGGACGGTGACGCCGCGCCGAAGAACCGCTCCCGCGCGTGGGGGCGGTTCACCCGTCCGGGCAGCTACGCCAGCACCGTTACCCGGCCCGACCTGCTGCGCCACTATCTGTCGGAGCAGTTGGCGATGATCGAACACGACTACGACGTGCGCGTCGAAGTGTCGCCGTCGCACCAGGACATTCCGTTCCCGTACGTGATCGATCGCGCCGACCTCGCGCTGGATCGCTCGATGGCCGCGGCGCTCGCGAAGTATTTCCCCACCACCGACCTGGCCACGATCGGTGACGAAACCGCGGACGGCATCCTCGATCCGGCCGACACCTTCCCGCTCAGTCATTTCGACGCATTGCGCACCGACTTCTCGCTGGCCCGGTTGCAGCATTACACGGGCACGCCCGCCGAGCACTTCCAGTCGTTCGTACTGTTCACCAATTACTCGCGCTATGTCGACGAGTTCGTGCGCTGGGCGGGCGAGCAGATCGCCGATCCGGACGGCCCCTATGACCGTCTCTCCTGCGCGGGCGGCACCGTGATCAGCGCCGAGACCGCGGGCGTCGGGCTGATCTCCGATCTCGCGTGGAAGAAACATCAGATGCCGGCCTGGCATCTCACCGCGCCCGGACGGCGCGGCATCACCCTGGTGAACATCGGTGTCGGCCCGTCGAACGCGAAGACCATCTGCGATCACCTCGCCGTGCTGCGCCCGCACGCCTGGTTGATGATCGGCCACTGCGGCGGGCTGCGCGAGAGCCAGGCGATCGGCGACTACGTGCTCGCGCACGCCTATCTGCGTGACGACCATGTGCTGGATTCCGTACTGCCGCCGGATATTCCGATTCCCAGCATCGCGGAGGTGCAGCGGGCGCTGTACGACGCGACCAAGACGGTGAGCGGCATGCCGGGCGAAGCGGTGAAGCAGCGGTTGCGCACCGGCACGGTGGTCACCACCGACGACCGGAACTGGGAGCTGCGCTATTCGGCGTCGGCCCTGCGGTTCAACCTCAGCCGCGCGGTCGCCGTCGATATGGAAAGCGCCACCATCGCGGCACAGGGCTATCGCTTCCGGGTGCCCTACGGCACGCTGCTGTGTGTCTCGGACAAGCCGCTGCACGGCGAGATCAAGCTGCCGGGTCAGGCGAACCGCTTCTACGAGGGCGCCATCTCCGAGCATCTCCAAATCGGTATCCGCGCAGTGGAATTCCTGCGTGCCGAGGGGGACCGGCTGCATTCTCGCAAGCTGCGCACGTTCAACGAGCCGCCGTTCCGCTAGGGCTCAGCCCAGGATCCGCGTCGGGATGCGCCAGAGGGCCGTGGCGGATTCGCCGTCGGCGCTGGACTCGAAGGTGATCCAGCGTCCGTCCGGTGACCAGCTCGGTGCGCCGTCGTAGTGTTCGGAGGTGGTGACGCGTACGGGCAGGCCGGTGCCGTCGGCCCGGCGCGCGAAGATCTGCGCGTGCGGGGTGTGCGCGTGATCGGAGGAGTACACCACCCAGTTCCCGTCCGGCGAGAAGCTGGCGTCGGTGTCCTCGTCCGCGCCGGCGGTGAGCGTCGCGCGTCCGGTGCCGTCCGGCGCGATGGTGACCAGGTCCCAGTCCGCGGAATCCGCACGGCGCGACTGGAATACGATCCGATCACCGCGCGGGGACCAGTTCGGCTGCCGGTTGTCGGTGTCGGTGCCCGGGCCGTCCACTAGTTCGATGGGCAGGCCGTCGGCTCGGCGCACCTTCCAGATGCTGCCGCGTGCACCGGGGCCGGTCTGGGTGTCGTTGTCCTGGAAGACGATCCATTCGCCGTCCGGGGCGAAGCTGGGCTCGGTGTAACCGCGGATGCTGTCGTGTGTGGTCACCCGCGTCGGTGCGCTGCCCGGGGCGATCGTCCAGATCTCGTCCAGGTCGGTGACGTCATAGGAGAAGGCGATCAGCCCGGTCGGCTTGTTCCACGCGGCGCCCGGCAGATTCACCGCCGCCTGATCGCCTTTGCGCACCAGCACTTCCGGCGGCCCACCGGACGTGCGCAGCAGCCACAAACTCGCCCCACCGAGGTTGTAGCCCGCGTCGAACTGCGTGAACACCAAGGCATTGCCGTCCGGTGAAAAGGCGGCGTTCTGCGCGCTCGCCCGCCCGGCCGGTCGATACAACAGTTCGGCTCCGTCCGGCCGGGTGACCGCGTCCTTGTGCTCGACCATGCTTTCCCGCTCTCGATTCGTTCGTGCTCCGCTCCCGGCCCGCCCACCCTGACATGGTCACCTCGTCGGTGTCGCCGGTCCGGTTCGCTCATCGAAATATCCGCGCCACTTGCCGCGACGATCCACCGGGAATGCGTACGAATTGCGCGGATCGGTGATGCGGTGCGGCTATCTTCGCCGCCGGATTTCAAAGCTGAAAATGCGCTCCGGGCAACGTATGCAACTGTATGTCGCGGTATCCGTCGTGCTAACGTCGCCGCTGACCCGCTCCGTATTTCCTCGAAGGGAATCAAGAATGGCAAGGCAAATCATCGAGGCGTTGATCGACGACCTTGACGGCTCGAAGGCTGATGAAACGGTCTCGTTCGGTTTCGATGGCCGCATGTACGAAATCGACCTGTCGTATGCGAACGCGGCCAAGCTGCGTGCCCTCGTCGATCCGTGGGCGGAAAAGGCGCGCAAGACGGGCCGCGCCGGTGCGCGCGCGAGCGCCACCCCGCGGGCCCGCAGCGCCTCGGGCGACGGCCAGCTCGCCGCCATCCGGACCTGGGCCGCCGAGAACGGCCACCGGGTTTCGACGCGCGGCCGGATCTCGGCCGAGGTCACCGCCGCCTACCGGGCCGCGCACGAAGCGCCGGAGGCCGCCCCGGTCGAGGCCGCCAAGGCGCCCGCGGCGAATTCGAAGAAGCCCGCGGTGCCCTCGTTCGTCGAACCCGCCAAGAAGACCGCGAAGAAGACGGGCAAGAAGGTCGCCGCAGGCGTCTAGTCCGGAGGCCGGTCGGCCGCTCGGCCCCAAAGGTGGGGCGGCTCTTCGGTTCCGGCCGGCGCGGCGTTCAGGACAGCGTGGCGCTGGTGATCACGACCGGCTCGGCGGGCAGGCCGTCGCGCGGCCCGCGTTCGGTCGGCGTGATACCCGCGGCGACCATGCGATCCAGGACATCCATACCGGCTACGACCTGACCGAGCACCGAGTAGTTCGCCGGAATATTGGCGAACGAATGGACGATGAAGAATTCGCTGCCATTGGTGCCGGGGCCCTGGTTGCCCATCGCCA
>NZ_BAUA01000050.1 GCF_000710915.1 Nocardia brasiliensis IFM 10847 | reverse complement strand
CTCGGCGTAGGTCGCCGTCGGTCCGCGAATCACACGGCCGAACCCGACCGTAAACACCGGAACTCCCCCGAAAACACCCTCCGTACAAAGGAAATGACTTTTGGCAACCCGCCAGATGACCTTCGTCCCCAACCGTGGTGGGCCTGCGCGGCGGCGACGCCGGACCGAAGGTCCGCCACAGCGGGGACGAACGACTCTGCCCGCAGCCGCGCACACGTCATAGCCTGGTTCCGGTCAGCTGCTTTCGCCCGGCTGACCTGGCGCGAGCCCTACCCCACAGCATTCGGCCGCGCCGCCGCGTTGTTGCCGCCGGGGTCGATCCTGCCCTCGGCGGCAACAACCGTGTCCGGGCGGAATGTCGCGGCCACAACGACTTCCGACGCCAGTTGGCCGGCCCAGCGGCTTCCTCCGGCGGCAACGGTGATCGAACACGATTGACCGGCGATCCGCGGGGTACGGCTGATGAATGCGGGGAGCGCGCTTCGCCGGGACCCGCGCCGATTCAGCAGCAATTCCGCAGGGGAAGGAACAAACGCGATGACAGACACCCTGGTCGATCTGACGGCCGACAGCGGACAGGTCGCGCGACCGGATAGCCGAGGGCAATCACCCTGGCGCAGTGGTCATTCCGCTGCCGCGACGGAATGGCGCGACGCCAAAACCGTACTGGTGACCAGGATTACCGGTCCGCGACAGCTGACGACCGTGCCACGGCTGGTCATTCCCATCGGCGATACCCAGCTCGCCTTCCGGGTGTCGTCGAAATCCGCCGAGGCCGAGCAGCTGGCCCGCGACGGCCGCGTGCTGGTGCAGCCGGGTGACCGGCGCGGCACACCCGCCCTCGGCTCCCATCAGCGGCAGGGCCAGGCCCAGCTGGTGACCGCTGGCACTCTGCTCCCCTACGTCGAGTCCGAGATCGCCGCGAAGTACCGGTGGCGAATTCCCATGGCACGCTTCGCCCATCGCCTCGGGCACGGCGACGCCCCCTACGCCGACGTCGTCGTGCTGGTCGCCGTGGCCGAGCCGAGCAGCATCCCCATGTTGCCGCAGTAGCGGATTCGCGAACGGGAGATCAGAGTGCCGCCAACCGGTGCAGATGCTCGCCCAAGAGACGGCCCCCGTCCGGCGTGTGCGCCCGCGTGTCGATCGTGAGCTGACGTCATGGACGCGAGTTCGGCCCGCCACCGCTACCGAACGCGGACATCGACCTGTCCGCCGAACGGCGGATATCCCCCGGCTCGCGCCGGTGGCATCGTGGTCAGCGCAATCGAAATCAATCTTCGGTGGAGGAAACGTGTTGAGCCAGAGTGTGATTCGTCGTACAGGCCTGCGCGGCGCGGCTGCGGCCGCCGCCTTGGCCGCGGCACTGACCGTCGCGGCCGCGACCGGCGCGGCCGCGCCGGGCACAGGCAGCTCCGGCAGCTCGGACACCGGCAGCGGTAGTGGTAGCGCCGGAAGCGGGAGCAGCCCCGGCACGCCCCAGCCGCCCACCCAGCGCTGCAACCAGTCGACCAAATCCGGCGGCGCGGGCGTCACCGACACCATGCACGAGCTCGGCCGCGGCGGCCCGCTCTCCTTCGTTCTGGCCTACGAGACCTACGACATCCCGGACAAGATCGACGTCTTCTACCAGGGCGCGCTGGTGCGCACCACGGGTTATGTCGGCGACCAGCTCAATCAGGGCACCGGCTCCATCACGGTCGGCCTGCCCGCGGGCAGCGCCACCGCCGTCATGGTCCGCGTCACCGGCCCGAACGGCACCAAGTGGGACTACACCGTGAGGTGCCCCTGATCCGTGCGCAGCAGTTCGATCAGGGCGGTGATGCTCTGCGCACCCCGCCCGTCGGCCACCGCCCGGCGCAGGAGCTCGTGCATCGGGCCGTGCCAGGACATGTCCACCCCGGACTCCCGGGCGAGGCGCACGTCGTCGTCGATCGCGGTGTGGAACAACGCGATCGACGACCCGAGCCGGGTGTAGTCCTTGCTGTCGATCTCGTCGGCGATGACCGGCAGGATTGATTCGATCATCTGTAGCCACTTGATCGAGTACGGCACCATCGACCGTGCCGGGATACCCCGCCCGCCCAGTATCGCCGCGCCCTCGAAGAATCCGAGCAGCGCGGGCAGCAGGGTCGCGCCGACCGCGGATTCGAACAGCGCCGCGAGATCCGGTTCGGCGCCGAGGTGGACCACCTCCCCACCCAATACCCGCAGCGTGTCCGCGTGCTCGGCGAAGACCGCCTGCGCGCCGCCGAAGTACAGCAGGGTGTCGGGCGCGCCGATCGCCGACGGCACGTTCTTGATCGCGCCACCGAGGAAGCGCGCGCCCAGTCCGGTCACCCAGCTCGCGAATTCCCTTGCTTCGGAAGGGATTCCGCTGTTCGTGGTGACTACGACGCGACCCGCCAGCTCGGCTTCGGCGGCCGCCAGCGCTGTCCTGGTCGCCTCGAACGTGGTCATGGCGGAGATGATCAGGGGGCTGGCGGCCACGGCGTCGGCGATCGGCAGGTGTTGCCGCGCGCCGGCGGCTACGAGCGGCGCCGCGCGCTCCGGGTTCCGGTTCCACACGGTGGTGGGGTGTTCCGCCGCGAGGAAGGCCGCGGCGATCGCGGCACCCATGGATCCGGTGCCGAGCACCGTCACGGGCGTTCTCTGTTGCGTCATTGCCGCTCCAATTGCGTTGTCTATCAGACAGGCTCGAGGCCTCGTGCTCCGCCAGTGTCGAGGCAGGCGACCAGCGTGGACAAGTACGCACTTTCCGCGGGAGTTGCGCACGTCCAGGTAAGTAACCAGCTCAGCGCCGCAGGGCGTTGTCGCACAGTGGAAGACCACACCCGAAACCGGTCAGGTGTGGTCTTCGGTATTCGCTGCGGTTACAGCGCCTGATCCTTGGTCTCCACCAGCGCCTTGGCGCAGCCGAAACTCAATACCGCCAGACCGGCCAGCATGACTCCGATCGCGTTGCTGCCGTACGCCGACGAGAGCGGCGTGGCGACCAGGGGTGGGATCGCACCGCCGAGCACCCCTGCGAGGTTGTAGCCGAGACCCGCGCCGGTGTACCGGTAACGGGTCCGGAACATCTCCGGCAGCAGGGCGCCACACGGCCCGTATGCGACACCGAAGATGGCCAGGGTGGTCAGCACACTGAGCACGAAGGCGGGCCGAGATCCACTGTCCAGCAAGGGAAACAGCACCAGAGACCAGACGATGGCCAACCCGGACGACGCCATGATGACCCGGCGGCGGCCCAGCCGGTCGGAGTAGATGGCCGAAAGCACGGTCGCCGCACCGAATATCACCGCCGCACCGATGCCGACGGTCAGCACGAACGGGCGGCTGAACCCCAGCGTCTTGGTGCCGTAACTGGTGAGGAACGCGGTGCCCATGTAGAAGAAGGCGAACAAGGTGGCCAAAGCGCCTGCGGACAGCAGAATCTCCTTGGTCTGGTGCCGCCAGGCCTCCAGGAAGGGCAGCCGCGCCGGCCCGGTGTCGAGCGCGCGCTCGGTCGCGTTCGCACGGAAGACCGGCGTCTCTTCGATCACCAAGCGCACATACAGCCCGACGCCGACCAAGACGATCGAGAACACGAATGGGATGCGCCAGCCCCAGGTGAGGAAGGCGTCGTCGGTGTCACCGAGAAAGGTGCCGGTGATGAGAAACGTGCTGCTGGACAACGCGAATGCGAACGCGGGACCGATCTGCGGGAACATCGCGTAGAGACCGCGTTTGCCCGGCGGCGCGTACTCGGCGGTGAGCAGGGTCGCGCCCGCCCATTCGCCGCCGACGGCGAAGCCCTGACCGAAGCGCAGCAGCACCAGGATCAACGGTGCCGCGATGCCGATGGTCGCCGCGCCGGGCA
>NZ_BAUA01000051.1 GCF_000710915.1 Nocardia brasiliensis IFM 10847 | reverse complement strand
TAGGTGGGGGTTCACAGAGGTTCGGTACGGTTCACAGGGGTTGTAGCTGCTGTGAACCGTATGGAAGCTCTGTGAGGCCATGGGTTGCACTGTCGCGCAGAGGATCACGCACAAATCCAGGGGACCGCCCAGACTTGGTTGCTTTGATGTACTGCGGATTCCGCGGAGCCGGCGACCTCAGGGAAGTCCCCGAGGGTGGTGTGTACCAGCGACAGCTTGGTGCGTGTCGACACATAGAAAGCCCACCGCTGCACCAGTTTTCGGGATCGGTACCCAGTCTAACCCCCCGAAGCGGTGCGGATCCCGAGAGTTGGTGTGGATCTCTAGAGTTGGTGCGAGTCGTGAGACTGGTGCGGATCCTGGGAGGCGGTGCGGATCCCGAGAGCTGGTGGGGATCCCGGGGACTGGTGGAGATCCAAAGGCTGGTGGAGGTCCCAGTACTTCCGCGAGTCGCGAGACCGGTGGGGATCCCGGGAACTGGTGCGAGCCGTGAGACTGGTGGAGATCCCGAGAACTGGTGCGAGTCCCGAGAACTGGTGCGAGTCCCGGGAAGTGGTGCAGATCTCAAGGGCGCCCGCATACCCCCGCCCTCGAAAAGAAACTCTCGAGAACGGCACCACAGCCAGTCGACCACGCCGGAACGAGACATCGAGCGCCTGACTTGCACCTACGGCTGGGAACGGCACTCGACGTGCTCAGCGCTATCCATGAAACTCCCGCGGCAGCTGCACCAAACTGAGCTGGCGAACTTCGGCGGCCAGCCGACCACCCAAACGCAAGTGCGCAGGAACAACTTGTGCACCGGTCTGTCGGAACCAGCATCGAACACCGGAACGGGCCGACCTCGCGCCAGTTGGATGGCGATATGCACTCACCCGAAAACCTCATCGCCGAGCACACCCACCCGGAATGCTTCCATCCGATCATAATCGTGCCCGATTATTCGCCGCCGATAATGCTCCCACCCAATTTCGAACAATGGAACCGGACGGTCCGGCATGAACAAGACCGAGCCCGGAATGCTGAGGGTGGACCTCCGCTTGCGACGGAAGCCCACCGGTTTCACCCCGATTCTCGGTCACATTCCCTGTTTGAGTCCGGGGGAGTCGGCGCGCGAGGAGATCGCCGCGCTCAACTCGCCGTCCAGTGAACCACGGACCAGGGGTCGGAACAACCCTGACAAGTGTGCGGTAGTGCTGTCCTAGAGGTGTCCAGCCCGATTCGAGATTCCAAAATAGCTGGTAAATACCGATTCTGGACCCGTTCAAATGGCTTGGAGGCGACCACCCACCTGCGCGCCGGTTGTCAGCATGAATTAATTGGAATCGATGCGGAATTCCAATGGAAGCCTGCACCACGTTGGAATAGCCGGACTCGGAGTCACGTCCAATTCGGGTCCGATCAACGCTGGAACACTTCTCCTCGCGTTCGGAACGGTCCAGTAGGAACGGTTCAAAACAAACGTTGAAACCTAGCCGTTTTTAGTTATGCTCGTGATCGCCTTCCGGTCCGGCGAGGTGGGCGAACTCCGACAAACTTGCGGATCGGGTTCGCCGGTAATTCGAAACGTGCACTTGATTGTGTGCTGGTCACATTCCCTGAAGATTCACGAGTCCGTTGCTCGGCGGGCTGACGCGGTCCTGGAACACGGATTCCACACGAGGAGAACAACACAGAGATGCTGAATTCACACCGACATCCCGCGGACGAGGTCGAGCGCCTCGGCGCCGTCCCGGATCAGGTGCACCCCACGGTAATGCCGCCGGCCGAGGCGCAACCGGCGGCCCACGCCGAGGACCAGCACACCTGCGGTCACGAGCCGCCGTTGGCGCCACTCCCCGCACCGATGGTCGTCGAGCAACCCACGACCTTCCGTGCGCTGGCACGGCGAGCCAAGGTCGACCTCCGGCTGATCGCGGGCAGTACGTTCACGGCTGCGACGTTCACCCAGCTGGCCGCACACGGCTGGCCGGACGACGGTCTGGAGACGACGATGGCGGGAAGCGCGGTGCTGTTCGCGGCGCGCACCGCGTGGCCGATCGTCCGCGCGGTCTGGCGGTACTGCGGACCCGAGGAGATCTCCCTGCGCATCCGCTTCCGTGGTCCTCGCGCCTGAGCACGCGGCCGGGCGGGGCGGGCAAACCGCCCGCCCGTGGCGTGTCACTCCTCGACACGACGGGGTCGGGACGACCAGAAGGCGAACTACTACACAGCATCGTCTACCGTTGGACTGTGAGCATTCTCGAGACAGTGCTGATCTTCGGCGGCATCCCGCTGGTGATTTATGGCGCCATCGCCGGATTGTCGTATCTCGGTAAGCCACTCGCTGGTGAGAAGCCGGCCCACTACGACCTCGGTCAGCAGTGGACCTCGGCGCCGGTGCTGTGGAGTGCGACCGACGAGGTGACCTCGGCGGTTCATCACGAAAGGGCCGAGGAGGCGCACGGTGGGCATGCGGAGCCGCATGGTCACCACGCGGCCATCGACGCCCCCAAGGCGGAGCTGATCGGAGGCCGGGCAAGTGGCAAGTTCTAAGTGGCCCGCGGTGGTCGAGGCCGACCTGCCGCACGGGTACGTCGTCACCAGCAGCGGGCGCGTGTCCGGCGTGCACGAGGCCGGTGACGTGTTCAAGGAAGCCCCGTTCAGCGATGACGAGCGGCTGGCCATCGACAACGTGCTCACCGAGGCGACCCGCGCGACCAAGGTGCGGTTCAACATCTTCATCGGCGATCTCGGCGCCGATCCGGCAGCCGGCGCGGAAGCGATCTTCCCCTCGACTCCCGAAGCGCCGGCTTCGGTGCTCATCGCGGTCTCGCCCAACGACAAGGCGATCGAGGTGCGCTCCGGCCGCGAGGTCGCCGACCGCGCGAACGACCGCGTCTGCCAGCTCGGCGTCACCGCCGCGCTCAGCTCGTTCCGGCAGGGCCAGCTGATCGATGGGCTGGTGTCGGCGGTGCGCGTGATGGCCGCCGCCATCGGCCGCTGACAATCCGAAAACGTTACCGCGCCTGAGCCTTACCGACGCGGACCACGAGCGTGTTCTTCCGGCGCGCACACCCGAGCAGGGTGTGCGCGCCGGTTTCGTTTTGCCCACACCACGTGCGCAGACGCGGTCCGATTTTTTTCGGCAAGCACAAGAACTTGGGCTTGTTGGTCGCGGCCCCGCTCGCGCACTTTGGGGATATGCAGATTCTTGTCACGGGAGCCACCGGAAACATCGGCCGCAAGGTCGTCGACCACCTCGTCGCGGCCGGGGCCCAGAACGTGCGAGCGCTCACGAACAATCCGGCGCGCGCGGCGCTACCTCCGGGTGTCGAAGTCGCCGAGGGCTATCTCGGACGGGTGTCCACCCTGCCCGCCGCCTTCGAGGGGGTGGACCGGATGTACCTCGCACCGTTGCTGGACACCATCGATGAGGTGGTGGCACTGGCCAAGGACGCGGGCGTCGGTCAGATCGTGGATCTTTCCGGCGAAGCGCATTGGACGCCGATCGCCACGGCCGTCGAGAATTCGGGTCTGGACTGGACGCACCTGTTCACCGGTGACTTCATCGAGAACTCCACCATCTGGACAGATCAGATCCGCGAGTCGGACGAAATCCTCGATCCGTTCCCCGAGGTCGCGAGCACGCCGATCACGATGGACGATATCGCGCGCGTTGCCGCGGCGGTCCTGCTCTCCGACGGTCACGCGGGCCGGACCTACGAGCTGACCGGGCCGGAAGCGCTCACCCGCGCCGAGCGCATCCAGCAGATCGGCACGGCACTCAGGCGGACCCTCTCGGTGCGCAAGGTGCCCCGCGAGGAGGCGATCGAGATCTTCGCCCGCAGCATGGGGGACGGGGCCGAGTGGTACGTGGACACGACCGGTTCGATGCTGGGCTGGCAGCCCGAACCGACCACCGCCGTCGCGGATCTCACCGGCAGCCCCGCCACCACCTTCGCGAGCTGGGCCGCCGCCAACACCGCCGCGTTCAGCTGAGCGAGGAAGCCCCCGCCCCGGCGGGGGCGGGGGCCGCGACTGCTACTGCGCGTCGAAGGCGCGGGCGCGCAGGGCGCGCTCGACGCCCGCCTTGCCCTCGGTCACCAGGCGGCGCAGGGCGGGCGGGTGGTCACCGGCGAGGAACTTGTCGGCGGCCGCGACCGCGTCGGCGCTGACATCCCAGGACGGGTACAGCCCGACCACCACGGTCTGCGCGACCTCGCTGGAGCGACGCTCCCACACCTGCGCGACCTCGGCGAAGTAGCGCTCGACGTACGGCGCGAGCAACTCGGCCTGACCCACCGGGGCGAAGCCCGCGACGATCGCGCGCGTGGTGATGTTGGAGACCGAATCGTCCTCGAACACCGTGCGCCACGCCTGCGCCTTGACCTCCGCGATCGGCCGGGCGGTTGCCGCCGTCGCCGCCTGACGCTTGCCCGCCGCGGTCGGATCGTTGGCCAGTTCCTGGTCGATGAACGGGGTGGCCAGGCCGTCGGCGTCGATCTCGCCCGCGATGGCGAGCGCGATGACGATGCGCCAGCGCAGGTCCGTGTCGACCACGAGGCCGGGCAGCCCGACCTTGGCCGGATCGCCATCGATCAGTTCACGCAGCACCTCGGTGTGCCAAGCCGACAGCTTGGCGCCGGTGAGCGCGTTGACGAAGGCCAGCTGGTGATCCGAGCCCGCCGCGGCTTCCCGAGCCAGCTCCAGCAGCCGGTCCGCGTACTCGGTCCAGCCGGTGCTCGCCGCCCACTCCGGGTCGGCATAGCTGCTGAGCGCGAGGTTGGCTTGCATCAGAAGTCGTTGCACCACACCGATTTCGGTTTCGGCGCCGACGCCGCGCTGGACCAGCGCGAGGTAGTCGCGCGCCCGCAGTTCGGCCTGCCTGGTCATCTCCCACGCGGCCGACCACGCCAGGGTGCGGGGGAGCGGTTCTGCGATATCGGCGATCCGGTTGATCAGCACGTCCAGCGAACCCGCGTCGAGGCGCACCGAGCAGTAGGTCAGATCGTCGTCATTGACCAGAACCAGCTGTCCGCTCGGCACGCCGACCAGCTCGGGGACGTCGGTGCGCTCGGCGGCGTCCAGATCGAGCTCGATGCGCTTGGTGCGTACGAGCTTTCCGTCCTGGTCGTCGTAAACGCCGATGGCGAGCCGGTGCACCCTGCGCTCACCCGCGCCCGGCGTGGCACCGTCCTGAACGACCGCGAACGAGGTGAACTTGCCCTCGGCGTCGACCTCGAAGTCGGGACGCAGGGTGTTCAGGCCGGTGGTCTTGAGCCACTGCGCGCCCCAGGTGGAAAGGTCGCGGCCAGAAGACTTTTCGAGCGCGGTGAGCAGGTCGTCGAAGGTGGCGTTGCCGTAGGCGTGCTCGGCGAAGTAGGCGCGCAGACCGGCCAGGAAGGGCTCCAGCCCGACGTAGGCGACGAGCTGCTTGAGCACCGAAGCGCCCTTGGCATAGGTGATTCCGTCGAAGTTCACCTCGACCGCGGCGAGGTCGGGAATGTCGGCGGCGATCGGGTGGGTGGATGGCAGCTGGTCCTGCCGGTATGCCCAGGACTTCTCCACATTCGCGAAAGTGGTCCAGGCACTTGTGTATTCGGTCGCCTCGGCCTGGCACAGCACCGACGCGAAGGTCGCGAACGACTCGTTCAACCACAGGTCGTCCCACCACTTCATGGTGACCAGATCGCCGAACCACATGTGCGCCATCTCGTGCAGCACGGTCTCGGCCCGGCGCTCGTAGGACGCACGGGTCACCTTGGACCGGAAGACGTAGTCCTCCAGGAAGGTCACCGCGCCTGCGTTCTCCATCGCGCCCGCATTGAACTCCGGCACGAACAGCTGGTCGTACTTGCCGAACGCGTACGGTACGCCGAAGTTGTTGTGGTAGAAGCCGAATCCCTGCTTCGTCTCGGTGAACAGCCGCTCGGCGTCCATGTGCTCGGCGAGCGAGGCGCGGCAGTAGATGCCGAGTGGGATGCTGCCGTGGTCGTCGGTGTATACATCGGTCCACTGGGCGTACGGGCCCGCGATCAGCGCGACGAGGTAGGTGCTCATCCGCGGGGTGGTGCGGAAGATGTGCTTACCCGGTTCTGCCGCAAGGGTTTCCACGACAGCGCCGTTGGAGATGACCTTCCAGTCCGGCGCTGCGGTGACGTGCACGTCGAACGTCGCCTTGAGGTCGGGCTGGTCGAAGCACGCGAACATCCGCTTGGCGTCGGCGGTTTCGAATTGTGAGTACAGGTAGACGGCGTCGTCGGTCGGGTCGACGAAGCGGTGCAGGCCCTCGCCGGTGTGCGAGTACTCGCAGTCGGCCTCCACCACCAGCTCGTTGGTCGCGGCGAGATCGGGCAGTGCGATGCCGGTGGACTCGTCGTAGCCGGAGACATCGAGCGCGGTGCCGTTGAGCACCGCCGAGCGCACGCCGCGGGCGACCAGGTCGATGAAGGTGCTCGCACCCGGCGTCGCGGTGAAGGTGACCGTGCTGCGGGAGAAGAAGGTTTGTTCGCCCGGTTTGCCGGCACCGTCGGTCAGGTCCAGGTCGATGCGATAGTTCTCGACCGACACGGTCGAGGCGCGTTCGACGGCCTGGTCACGAGTCAGGTTCGGTGCGGACATAAGGCTCCTTCGGGTTCGAAGAACTACTCGGGCGCTCCCCACGATGCCACCTGGGTAAGGTTGCCCGCGCGGGACTTTTTTCCAGAACCCTATCCAGGAATGGAGCTGCGGAGTGAAGCATGTGCACGCCGGCAAGGTGCGCGACCTCTACGAGGACGGCGACACCCTGCTGCTCGTCGCGTCCGATCGGGTCTCGGTCTACGACGTGGTGCTGCCGACCCCGATCCCGGACAAGGGCGCGATGCTGACCCAGCTGTCCAACTGGTGGTTCGACTACTTCACCGACGTGCCCAACCACGTGATCTCCGCCACCGATGTGCCCGCCGAGTTCGCCGGGCGTGGGATCCGGGTCAAGCCGTTGAAGATGGTGCAGGTCGAGTGCATCGCCCGCGGCTACCTGGTCGGTTCCGGTTTGAAGGAGTACGAGCAGACCGGCGCCGTGTCCGGTGTGGTGCTGCCGCCGGGGCTGCGCGAGGGCGACAAGCTGCCCGAGCCGATCTTCACCCCGACCACCAAGGCGTCCGAGGGGCACGACGAGCCGATCACCTTCGACGACGTGGTGAACCAGGAGGGCCGCGAGGTCGCCGAGCGGCTGCGCGAGCTGACCCTGCACGTTTACACGCGCGGTGCCGCGCACGCCGCCGAGCGCGGTGTGATCGTCGCCGACACCAAGGTCGAGTTCGGCTGGGACGACAGCACACTCACCCTGGGCGACGAGGTGCTCACGTCCGACTCGTCCCGCTTCTGGCCGGCAGCCGAGTGGGAACCCGGCCGCCCGCAACGTTCCTTCGACAAGCAGTTCGTTCGGGACTGGTCCACTTCGACCGGGTGGAACAAGGAATATCCGGGTCCGGAAATTCCCGCCGACATCGTCGAGGCCACCCGCCAGAAGTACCGCGAGGCTTACGAACTCATCACCGGCAACCCCTGGCCGTAGACCGGTTCACGCCTGCGCGAGATGCTCGCGCAGGCGTTCCAGGTACGGCCGTTGGCCGGTGCCGAGTTTGAGCTGCGCGGTGGTGAGGTCGAACCAGTCGGCGCGGTCGATTTCCGGGAAGGTGGCCTGTTTGCCGGAGCGGGGCGGCCATTCCATCTCGAAGGTGCCCGGCGCCATGTCGGTGAGGTCGAGGTCGGATTCGACGGCCCACACGGTGAGGGTCTTCTTGCCCCGGCCGCTGCCGTAGCGCACGTCGCCGAGTGGGATCCAGTCGCCCGGGGGCACGAAAAGCCCTAGCTCCTCGTGGAATTCGCGACTGGCGGCCGCCCTGGCGTCCTCCAGCTCCGGTTCGTACTCGCCCTTCGGGATGGACCACGCGCCGTCGTCCTTCTTCGCGAAGAACGGGCCACCCATGTGCCCGAGCAGTACCTCGATCGTCTCGTCGTTCGTCCGCCGGAACAGCAGCACACCGGCACTGGTCTTATCCGTCACCCTCGCAGTCTGCCCCAACGGTCGAACCACACTCGGCGGCGCATGTCGGCTCACGCGTGCCGCAGCCGAGCGGCACGCAGCGTCAGGTAGCGGTGCTCCGGGACGCTGTGCGTGCGTTCCGCGGCCGCGGTGTAGGCGGTGATCGCGGCGGCGGGATCGCCGGCCATCTCGTACAGATGACCACGGACGGCGTCGAGTCGATGGTTGTCGGCGAGCTGGTCGTCGATGGTGGCGACGAGTTCCAGGCCGGCCGCCGGCCCGTGCACCATCGCCAGCGCGACCGCTCGATTCAGGGTCACCACCGGGTTGTCCGAGAGCTTGTCCAGCAACTCGTAGAGGGTGAGGATTTTGGGCCAGTCGGTGTCCTCGGTGGACCGCGCCTGCGCGTGCAACGCCGCGATGGCCGCTTGAATCTGGTACGGCCCGTCGAGCCCCGCGGCGAGCGTGCCCGTCGTCAGCGTGACACCCGCGACGATCTGCGCGTGATCCCACAGCGCCCGGTTCTGCTCGGCCAGTGGGATCAGCTCGCCGTGCGTGCCGGTGCGGGCGGCGCGCCGGGCGTCGGTCAGCAGCATCAGCGCGAGCAGACCGGTGACCTCGGTATCGGCCGGCACCAGCCGGTGCACGGCGCGGGCGAGCCGAATCGCCTCGCCGGACAGGTCCGTTCGGTGCAAGTCCGGGCCCGAGGTGCTGGTATTGCCCTCGTTGAAGATCAGGTACAGCACGTGCAGCACCGCGCCGAGCCGCTCGCGCCATTCCGCGGTATCCGAGCCGGCGAACGGCCGGTCCAACGTCGCCAGCTTCTTCTTCGCGCGCGTGATCCGTTGCGCCATCGTCGTTTCCGGCAACAGGAAAGCCTGCGCGATCTCGGCTGTGCTCAACCCGCCCACCGCGCGCAGCGTCAGCGCCACGGCACTGGCCGGGGACAGCGCCGGATGGCAGCAGAGGAAGAACATGGCCAGCGTGTCGTCCTGCTCGACCGGCATGGCGTCGGTCACCGCCCGCTCGAATGCCGTTGTCTCCCTGCGCCGCCGGGCCACCTCGGCGCGCACCGCGTCGGCCATCCGGCGCTGTGCCACCTGGATCAGCCAGCCGCGTGGGTTGTCCGGCAGGCCCTCGACCGGCCACTGGGTCGCGGCGGCGAGCATGGCCTCCTGCAGCGCGTCCTCCGCGGTGTCGAAATCGCCGAAGCGGCGGACCAGCGCACCGAGGACCTGTGGCGCCAACTCGCGCAACAGGTCCTCGGCCCTCGCCGGGAGCGGTGTGTCGTCGGGCACCGCTCGCCGGTTGGTCACTGCGGGGTGGCCGGGGCGTGCATGACCGGTCGCACCTCGATGTATTCGCCGATCGGTTTACCACCCGGACCCGGGGCCGCCGAGGCTTGCGCGGCGATCTCGTAGGCCCGCTCCGGGCTTTCCACATCCACGATCCAGTACCCGGCCAAGAACTCTTTCGTCTCCGGGAACGGTCCGTCGGTCACCATCGGCGCGGACCGGCCGTCGGAGCTGACGATGCGGGCTTCGGACGGACCGGCGAGCCCCTGCGCGTCTACCAGCTCACCCGACTTGGCCAGTTGCTCGCCGAGGGCGCGCTGAAAGTCTATGTGCGCCTGGATTTCTTCGGGGGACCACTCGTTGATCGGTGTGTCGCAGTAGGCGGGGGTGTTGTAGGTCTTCAGCAGCATGTATTTCATCGGGTGTCCGTATCACAGAGGGTTCGAGGTGTCGGCGAGCGCGTCGGGGTCGACCGGGGCCCCGGCCAGGATGAGTTCTTTGATCCGATCCGTCACGTCCCACACGTTCACGTTCATGCCCGCGAGCACTCGATCGTCCCCGTCCAGCCAGAACGCGACGAACTCGCGGCCCGCGACATCGCCGCGGGTCACCACCCGCGCGTAGTCGCCGGGCGCGGCGTAACCGGTGTACTCCATGCCCAGGTCGTACTGGTCGGTGAAGAAGTAGGGCAGCCGGTCGTAGCTCGCCTGCTTGCCGAGCATGGTCGCGGCCGCGACGGCGGGCTGGTTGAGCGCGTTCGCCCAGTGCTCCACCCGAATCCGGCGGTTCAGCACGGGATGCTGCTGCGCGGCGATATCACCCACCGCGACGATGTCCGCGTCGCTGGTGACCAGATGTTCGTCGACGAGCACGCCGCCGTCCACCGAGAGCCCGGCGGCGTGCGCCAGTTCGACGTTCGGTTCGGCGCCGACGGCGACCAGCACCGCTTCGGCCTCGATGGTGCTGCCGTCGTCGAGTTTCACGCCGGTGGCCAGATCGGTTGCGATGCCCTCCCTGGTGGTGATCTCGCTGATCTTTGCGCCGAGGCGCAGATCGACCCCGTGCGACCGGTGTAACTCGGCGAAGACCGCGCCCATCTCGGGACCTAGCGCGCCGAGCAGCGGCTGTTCGGCGCTCTCGACGATGGTCACCTCGACACCGGCGGTGCGGGCCGCGGCCGCCACCTCGAGGCCGATCCAGCCCGCCCCGATGATGACGATCCGTTGCGCGGCGCTGGCGAAGAGTTCGATCAACGTGTCGGAGTCGTTGATGGTGCGCAGCGTGTACACGTTGGGCGCGTCGGCCCCGGGGATGGAAAGGGTGCGCGGCGTCGATCCGGTGGCGAGGGCCAGCTTGTCGTAGGCGACGGTGGAACCGTCCGGCAATTCGACGGTCTTCGTGGCCGGGTCCAGCCCGGTGACCGTGGTGCCGAGTCGCAGATCGACGTTGTGGTCGCGATACCACTGCGCGGGATCGACGGTGAATTCGGCGAGCGCCTTCTTGCCGAGCAGATGTTCCTTGGACAACGGCGGGCGCTCGTAGGGCAGGTGCTCCTCCGCGCCGATCAAGGTCACCGACCCTGGAAAGTCGTTGGCGCGCAATGCTTCTGCCAGCTTCGCCGCGGCGAGCCCGCCGCCGACGATGACAAACCGCTGCCCCGAGCTCATGGCGGACTCCTTGTCGAGAGGGAACTGGACTCCTGGCGATCAACCCTAACCGGGCCGGCGACGGCATCGGCGGAAAACGCCGCGGCGGGCGGGAACGAATCGGCGCCCGCCGTGGTTGCTGGAGGTAGCGGTTGGGGGGACACCGCCCCGACAAGCCTGCGATTCGAGAGGACCCGCCGTGAGTGACAAAGGCTCCGCGAAGGATGTTGCCGATTTCTGGTTCGATCCACTGTGCCCCTGGTGCTGGATCACCTCCCGCTGGATTCTCGAGGTCGAGCAGGTACGCGACATCGAGGCCCGGTTCCACGTGATGAGCCTGTCGGTGCTGAACGAGAACAAAGAGGGCCTGCCCGAGCAGTACAAAGAACTGCTCGCCACCGGCTGGGGGCCGGTGCGCGTCGCCATCGCCGCGGCGCAGGAGCACGGCGACAAGGTGCTGCTGCCGCTTTACACCGCGATGGGCACTCGGATCCACAACCGGCGCGCCGAATACGAGCGGGACTCGCGCAAGGAGTCGCTGGCCGCGGTGATCGCCGACGCGCTCGCCGAGGTGGGCCTGCCCGCCGAACTGGCACAGGCCGCTGAGAGTACCGACTACGACGAGGCGCTGCGCGCGAGCCATCACGCGGGCATGGACAAGGTCGGCCCGGATGTCGGCACACCGACGATCCACATCAACGGCACCGCCTTCTTCGGCCCGGTGCTGTCCCGGATCCCGCGCGGCGAACAGGCGGGCAAGCTGTGGGACGCCTCGGTGACGCTGGCCGACTACCCGCACTTCTTCGAACTCAAGCGCACGCGCAACGAGGAGCCCGAGTTCGACTGAGTAGTTCGGCGAGTGCCGCGGAGGGTTCCGCGGCACTCGTTCGCTACTGCACCGGTTTCGGTGGGAACGCCGGAGTCTGGCCGTACGAACTCGGATAGACCGGTGGCGTCGCTGCGCCCGGCGGGTTCGGCCGCAACCAGAGTTTGCCGTGCCTGCTGCGGTCGCGCAGCGCCCACATCCGCCAGGTCAGCACCGGGTGTGAGGACATGGCGTTGACCACCCAGACGAAGAAGCCCTTCTCCAGCGCCGCCCGGTCGGCCATCTCGTCGAAGCCGACCAGCGTGTTCAGGTATTTGCCCGCGGCCAGCGTGGCCATCGCGGTGGGCGCGCCGGTGTGCCGATGGCAATAGCCGTGGTTGTCGGCGGTGTACTCCTGCGCGCGGATCAGCGAGTTGCCCAGGAACGGCAGGAACGGGACGAGGAACATGCCGAGCTGACGCCAGTAGGAGGTGTGGCCCGCCGCGATGTGCCCGACCTCGTGCCCGATGATGAACGCGAGCGCGTCGGGTTCGCGTGCCGCGCCGCCGATCTCGAACAGGTCGCTGTACACCGCGACGTAGCGGCGGAAGCCGTGCCCGCTGGCGAACGCGTTGATCTGACCGTTGCCGAGCACCACATAGGCGTCGGGCACCTTGGCCATGCCGAACCGGGCGGCCGCCTCGGCCACCATCCGATACCCCTCTGGGAACTGTGTCGGCGACATCCGCACCCCGTTGACCCGCTGGGTCGAGTAGGTGATGCCGCGACCCACCCACAACAGCACCGGCGCGAAGACCAGCAGCAGCACGTACTGGTCGACGCTGCCCGTCACCAGCAGCAGCACCGCGATCGCGTACGCGATCACCGTCAGCGTGACGATCACGACGAGCATCGGGATCTCCCAGCTGTGCCGGGCGGGCATGCCGTAGGGCGAGAGCCCGCGCGGTTGCTGCTGGGGCGGTACCGGCGCGCTCGGGTACGGCCCGTAGGGAGCGGGGTTCGGCGGGGAGCCGTAGGGCGTGTTCGGGACCTGCGCCCACCCGGCCGAGGCATACGGGTCGGCCTGCTGGCCCGTCTGTGGGGGCTGGGGTTCGTGCGGCTGCATGAAATGAACTCTATTCAGTTGCTGGGAACAGGCGGTGCCGCGACGGCGCGCAGACCTGGGTCTGCCGGTCGCTCGCGGCGTATCTCTCGATTCGCGGCAGCCGCCCCCGGTGTTAATCGAGCCGCCTGACAGAATGCCTGCCATGCGCGTATACCTCGGTGCCGATCATGCCGGTTTCGAACTCAAGAATCTTGTCAAGGATCATCTGGAAAAGGCGGGCCACGAGGTGGTCGACTGCGGCGCACTCGAGTACGATGCGCTGGACGACTACCCGGCCTTCTGCATCGAAGCAGCCCGCCGCACCGTCGCCGACCCCGGCAGCCTGGGTCTGGTCTTCGGCGGCAGCGGTAACGGCGAGCAGATCGCCGCGAACAAGGTGCCCGGCGCCCGCTGCGCGCTGACCTGGAGCGTGGAGACCGCCAAGCTGGCCCGTCAGCACAACAACGCGCAGCTGGCCGGTATCGGCGGCCGCATGCACTCCACCGAAGAGGCGCTCGCCATCGTGGACGCGTTCGTCACGACCCCGTGGTCGGAAGAGGAGCGCCACCAGCGTCGCATCGACATCCTGGCCGAGTACGAGAAGTCCGGCGAGGCACCGGCGGTCCCCGCGTACTGACGCAGACCGGCTGTGCCTGAAGGACATACGCTGCACCGTCTCGCGAAGCTGCATCAGCGGCGGCTCGCGGGCGGTGTGGTGCGCGTGTCGAGCCCGCAGGGCAAGTTCGCCGCCGGCGCCGCCCAAGTGGACGGGCAGCTGCTGACCAGGGCCGAGGCGTGGGGCAAACACCTGCTGCACCACTACGATTCGGGTCTGGTCGTGCACGTGCATCTCGGCCTCTACGGCAAGTTCTACGATTCCGAGCTGCCCATGGGGGAGCCCGTCGGGCAGGTGCGCATGCGCATGCTCGGCGCGCCCGACGGGCAGCCGGGCTTCGGCACCGATCTGCGCGGTCCCACCGCCTGCGAAGTGCTGCTGCCGCCGGAGGTTTCGGCCTTGACCGACCGGCTCGGTCCCGACCCGCTGCGTCGTGGCGCCGACCCCGAGCGCGCGTGGGCCCGCATACACCGTTCGCAGCGGCCGATCGGCGCGTTGCTGATGGACCAGAAGGTGGTCGCCGGCGTCGGCAACGTCTACCGGGCGGAAGTCCTTTTCCGTCATAATGTTTCGCCGTATCGCCCGGGCCGGTCGTTGACCCGCGCCGAGTGGGACGCTGTTTGGCTCGACTTGGTCGAGTTGATGAAGGTCGGCGTTCGTCGCGGCCTGATGCACGTGGTGCGCCCCGAACACGACCATGGCGCACCGTCGTACGCTGCCGACCGTCCCCGTACCTACGTCTACCGGCGCGTCGGTGAACCCTGTCGCCTGTGCGGCAGCCCCATCTCGCATGCGGTGATGGAGGGCCGGAATCTGTTCTGGTGCCCAGCCTGTCAGGCTCGCTGAGGTTCCGCCGATGGTTGCTTATACGTCGGCATGGCTATCGTGAGGCAAGTGCTGGCAAATCATCGGCCACTATTGATCGACACACTGCTCGCGGTAACACTGACAGCCTTGACCGTGGTCGGCATGCCGACCACGGATCGTATGAGTTGGCCGGCCGTGATGTTGGCGACATTGTCGACAGCGCCGATCGTGGTGCGCAGCTTTGCACCGGTGACATGCATGCTGATCATCAGCGGTGCGGTGGTCGCCTATCTCCTGTTGGGCCATGGCGGGGACTTCCCGCTCTACGGGATCGGCCTGCTGGTCGGGATGTTCAGCGTGGCGCAGCATCGGCCCACCAGGGTTGCGGCGGCCATCTGGGGTCTGGCGATAGCCGCCGCGCTGTTCGCCTATCTGCCTACGGCGGCCGGATTGAGCTGGCCGGATGTGGTGAACGCGGTGTTGCAGACCGTGGGTGCGTGGGCACTGGGCGACGCGTTCCGGCGGTGGGCCGAGCGGGCCGACCACCGCGCGGCGCAGGCCGCCGCTGAGGAGCGGGCGCGGATCGCGCGGGAGCTGCACGATATTGTCGCCCATCACATTTCGGTCATCTCCCTGCAAGCCGGCGTTGCCGAGTACGTACTGGATTCCGATCCGCGGGCCGCACGTACGGCGCTCACCGCGATCGCAGATTCCGGTGGCCAGGCACTGGCCGAGATGCGACGGATGCTTGCGGTGCTGCGCACCGACCCCGAAGATACTTCGGACTACCACCCGCAACCGGGACTGGCGCAGCTGAGTGAACTGGCCGACCGCACTCGTGCGGCTGGTCTGCCCATCGAACTCATCCGCACCGGGCGCGCTCGGTCTCTACCGCCGGGAATAGACCTGTGCGCCTACCGCATCGCGCAGGAAGCGCTCACGAACGTCCTCAAGCACGCCGGGCCCGCGGCGGCGCGGATCTACCTCGACTACGGCGAGCGCACACTGACGGTGCGGGTGATCGATAACGGTCGTGCGGGCGGAGCATCGACGAGCTCCGCTGTGCCGCAAGGTATCTCGGGCATGCGTGATCGCGCCGCGCTTTACGGCGGAGTCCTGACCGCCGGCCCGCGCACGAGTGGCGGGTTCGCTGTCGAAGCGCGGCTGCCGATGAACGGCGTGCGATGACCATCCGCGTACTCATCGCTGACGACCAGACGTTCATCCGTACCGGTCTGGTCACCCTGTTCAGTGCCGCACCTGGATTCGAGATCGTGGGCGCCGCCGCCGATGGTCGCCAGGCCGTCGAACTCGCGAACCGCACCTCCCCGGATGTGATCCTGATGGACATCCGCATGCCCGTACTCGACGGGATCGCGGCCACCCGACAGCTCTTGGATGCTCCGCACGACAATCGACCGCAGGTAATCGTCCTCACCACGTTCGACCTCGATGAATACGTTTACGCAGCGCTCGCGTCCGGTGCGTCCGGATTCCTGCTCAAAGACACCCCGACGCAGCGGATCATCACCGCCGTGCAGGCCATTATCGCCGGTGACGTACTCCTCTCGCCCGCCATCACACGCAGACTGATCGAAACCTATGCACACCGGCACCGGACCAGCTCTGTCGCCCGCCCTCGACTGAACGCACTCACTCCTCGCGAGACCGAGGTGTCGCGGCTGATCGGCAAGGGACTGACCAATGCCCAGATTGCGCAGCACCTGGGACTCAGCGAAGCAACCGTCAAAACCCACGTCAAGCGCATCATGGGCAAACTCGGACTGTCCAGCCGTGCGCAAGTCGTCGTCGCCGTCTACGAGAGCGGCTTGATCACGCCCTCCCCGCCGACCGATCACCGGCGCTCGTAAACCTGGAAGTACCACCCTGGGGGTACAGCGAATTCCGGGCGTCACCGGATAGGCACGGATGGACTCCGTCTCTACCGTCAGATCGAGAAGGAAATCGGTCATCTGGTGGAAAGAGGTTCAACAGAGTGGGTTGGGGCATATTTCGGGGGCGCGGCCGGTACCTCGTCTTCACCGCGGCGATGCTGGTCGCGGCGGGTTGCGATGAAAACACAGCGGCCGACAGCACCGCGAGCCGGAGTGCTGACGCATCGATGTCTAGTCGAGTCGCCGACGCACTGACCGATCTGGTCCGCTCCGGGATGCCCGGCGCGCAGGCAGTTATCAGTGGACCGGACGGACAGCACACCTTCACCGCCGGGGCGGGTGACCTTGCCACCGGCGCACCATATGCGGACGCGGCTCACATCCGAATCGGCAGCGTCACAAAGACTTTCGCTGCCACGGTGGTGATGCAACTCGTCGGCGAGGGCTCCGTCGAGCTCGAGGCTCCGATCGAGCGGTATCTACCGGGCCTGGTGCATGGCAACGGCAATGACGGCAACCGGATCACGGTGCACCAATTGCTCCAGCACACCAGTGGCCTTGCGGACTTCGCCCCCGAAGGCGGCTCCGAGAAGCTGCCTCAGCAACTCGATCAGACGACCGACGGCAGGGCCTATCGTGATTTCACACCGGCCGACCTGGTGCGTATCGCGACGAGTATGCCGCCGCAGTTCGAGCCCGGAGCGCAGTTCCGGTATACCAACACCAACTATGCGCTCTTGGCGATGTTGATCGAACACGTCGCGGGCCGTCCGTTCGCCGCCGAGATCAGCAGCCGCATCTTCGAACCTCTCGCCATGCGCGACAGCTACATTCCGTCGCGCGGTGACACCGGCTTACGCGATCCGCACCCGCGGGGCTATCGCAAGATCGACGACAAGTGGGTCGATGCCACCGACGCCGAGGTGGCATGGACGGGAGCGGCCGGCGCGATCGTCTCTACTGGCGCCGACGTGAACCGGTTCTTCACCGCACTGGTCACCGGCAAACTGCTACCGGCAGCGCAACTCGCGCAGATGGAAGATGCGATGCCGATGCCGTCCTTCACCGAGATGACCTACGGACTCGGCTTGGTCCGTTTCGAGGTGCCCTGCGGGAACGAAGTGAAACAGGCGTGGGGGCACTCGGGCGGGATTCCTGGCTTCAGCACGATGGCGATAGCCACGAGCGCGGGAACCGCGGCAACCATCAGCGTCAACACCGAGCAGACCAACGAACGGTATGCGACCGCATTCGCAGCCGTCTTCTGCGCGATCGCGTGACTCGAGGTATCCGCCTGCCGCCGCTGCGGCATCCCGGTCGCCATGCCGTCATGGAGGCCCGAAACCTGTTCTGGTGCCCCACCTGCCAGCCTGACTGAGTAGACACGGCCGTCGCTATCCGGCGACGGCCGTGTCGATCTCCGGTTCGTCGGCGAGGGCGAAGCGGCGTCCGCCTGCCGTCTTGGCCGAGTACATCGCGCGATCGGCGCGACGCAGCAGATCACTGAAATCGCAGGAACTTCCGGGCGGGCAGTACGCGGTGCCGACGCTCGCCGAGACCGGGACCGGGCCGGCCGTCGACCAGACCGGGTCGCGCAGCGCGGCCACGATCCGATGGGCGAGGTCGCCGAGGGTGTTGTGCGGCGGATTCACCGCGAGCACGAATTCGTCGCCGCCGTACCGGCAGATCACGGTGTCGGGCGGGCACACCTCGCGTAGCCGGTTGGCCAGTTCGACGAGTACCTCGTCGCCGATCGCGTGGCCGTAGCCGTCGTTGATCTGCTTGAAGCGGTCGAGGTCGATCAGCAGCAGGCCGACGCCGCGGTTCGGGTCGGTGGACATCAACCGGACCCGATCCTGGAGCAGGGTTCGGTTGGCGAGGTCGGTGAGCGCGTCGTGGGTCGCCTCGTGCCGGAGCCGATGCTGCAACGCCGCGATCTCCTGGACGCGCAGCGACACCTTCGCGGAAAGATTCTGTTCCTGCTGTGCCAGCGCGCGTTCCTGCAGCGCCTGGGCGTAGCTGTCGATGGCCTGGCTCGCGACGAACGGCCAGCGCGTGGCGACCAGTGAACCCGGCGCGCCGGAGGGGAAGCCGAGCAGCCAGCGGGTGGCCTGCGCGAGCATCCGGATGCGGTCGAACGGCGCCTCGGCGAGCCGGGCGCCGAGCATCCGCGCCTCGGGCACGGGGAACGGCTCGGACCGGGCCAGGGTGAGCAGCCGGTCGACGATTTCGATCAGTACCGGTTCCAGCTGCTGCGGCGCCGCGCCGGAACCCGGCTCGGCGCACACCGCACGGGCCCAGGCGCGGGCCATCGCGGCGACGGGGGGCTCGATATCGATCGACATCGAACTCACCCGACGCAGGTAACGTCGGTGCCTTGCGGCACGGCGCCGGCACTGGTGCCGGTTTCACCCCGATCCTTCGCACTGCTACGCGGTTGGGTCCACCTCGCTCGGTGCACGCTCACCGCCCCCTTTCCAGATACCCCCGTCCGGCAAAAAGGATCCTAGCAAGCCACCCGGCATCGAAAAACGCTGTTTTACAACGTGTTCTCGATCCCTCGCGAATGGCGATCGGGTATGTGATCGCAGCAGACGCGCCAGTGTTACACCAGGATTTCGTTCGCTGTGAAGTCGCGCCAGGACGCGCTGGCGACACGCTGTAGCGCCACGCCGAACGGGTCCCCGCGACCCCTCGCGATGCCTCGATGCCGTGGGGCCGGGCTCGCCGGCCGCCGGTCCATGTTTCGGACCTCGGCATCGAAGTAGCCGGAGGAGTAGCCGAGGATGCGCGAGTCTTCGGCCCGGTAAGGGTGTTGGGCCGGATTTTCCTGCCAGTAGCACACTCGGCGGTCGGCGGCAGCTGACAAGAAACTGCTGCTGCCTTTGCGGCGAGTCGTGATGTCCCCATGGGTGGCATCCTCTCCGCGACCGGTCGAGCGTGACAAATGGCCACCCCGTGGGCCACGGCTCCCCCCCGACAGGAGTCGTCACGCGAACCATATGCTCCCCGTTTCCGGTCCGACACGCCCGAGTTTCAAGGAAGAGACCCCTTTTAATTTCATTTAGTTCTGTTCTGCGCGCCCCACGCTGACCGGGGCGGTACCGTGCGAGACTCCTGCCGGGCGTTGCGACGACGACCGGTCCCGGCACCCGCGTGATCGCACTGCGCGGGGGGCTGATTGGCGTTTGGGAAGCCGGGTTCGGTACAGTCTCAACGCACACGACATCGTGGCGATCCCATAGATGTCGTATGCCTGCGGGTGTAGTTCAATGGTAGAACCTCAGCCTTCCAAGCTGATGGTGCGGGTTCGATTCCCGTCACCCGCTCCACACAGGATTCAGCCTCGGCGGCGGCCGATCACCCGCCGCGAGGGACACGGGGTGTAGCGCAGCTTGGTAGCGCATCCGCTTTGGGAGCGGAGGGTCGCAGGTTCAAATCCTGTCACCCCGACCAGTTTCAACTCTGTCTTAGCAGGTCAGAGATTCATGCCGGGTACGGCCGAGCCTGCTCGATGCGCCGATGGTGCTCGGATTGGACCGTAGGCGTTTGGTGCGTAGTGCACGTTGGGTGCACGCTCCGCCTCGCCGGATCTCGCCTGCACCGTCGCCAATTCCTCGCGACCCGACACCGCGGTTAGGTTTGTCTATCCGCCCTCGTAGCGGACGACAGGAATGGTGGACGTGGACCTCTACAGCGTCATGGGCGTCAGTGATCGGACCCGAGCGCGGGCTTGGTATGCGGCGTTCTTCGGGCGGGCGGCCGACGAGGTCATCGGCGAGGAATGGCTGTGGCAAACCGGTGCGAACGCGTGGGTCGTCGTCGACGATCGTGCGGTTCGGGCCGCCCGGGTGGGCGGTTCGATGATCACACTGGGCGTCACGGACCTCGACGTCTTCCTGGCTCGTCTCGACGAACACGGCATTGCCTACGGAACGGTCGAGACCTACGGCAACGGCGTGCGCCATGTCGACGTGCTCGACCCCGACGGGAACAGCCTCTCGCTCGCCGAAGCGCCACCGGTCCTGTGAAACGACCTCTGTGCCTGGCTTGTCCGTGGAGTCGGCGTCGGCGGGCAGGGTGGGCGGAGGGTGCTGGGCCGGACTGCCGTAGCCGGCGAACCGTGCCGCCCACCTGATCTCGCAATCTTGCGGACAACCCGTTCCACACCTAGTGTCGGCGCGCAGGGGAGGCCGCTGGCCGCGACGCGCACGATTTCGACATCCGTTCCGCGCCATCGGCAAGCGAGGCGGCGTCCGACCGCTATCGCTGGAAAGGTTCGAACCCGAGACGTGCATCCCATCGACATCATCACGACCGCCGTGGCAGCCGGGGCTGCCGGACAACCAGGTGTCACCACCGCCGTCGTGCTCGACGCCTACGGTGAGTTGCGGAACCTGATCGGTCAGCGTTATCCCGGAGTCGACCTGCGAGACATTGCGGCCGAACCGGATTCGGCCACGGCTCGCGCGACGCTCAACGCTGCCTTCGTCGCCAACCACGCCGACATTGATTCCGAATTGCTCTACGCGGCACAGCAATTCGTAGATACCGCGCTCGGCAACCCGGCGGCGGATCGCACCACCGCGACGTTGTACGAGGTGTTGCTGGCTGGGGCCGAGCAAACACAGGGCCCGGACAATCCGGATACTCTGATGATCCGGCACGAACTTGCCCAGGCCTATCACTCCATCGGTGACATAGACAGTGCCATAACACATTTCGAGGTGACGCTCGCCGCTCGCGAACGAGTGCTGGGCGCCGATGACACCCTCACCATCACGACCCGAACCTGCCTCGCGAACTGCTACCGGGACGTGGGACGAGTCGATGACGCGATTCCCTTGGACGCAGCCGTGCTCACCGCGCGTGAACGGTATTTCGGTCCGGCTCATGACAATCCGGTCGGCTACCGGGACTTCCTCGCCGACGCGTACGAGTCCGCCGATCGCTTCGACCGCGCCATCGAGTTGCGGGAGACCAACCTGCGGCTGCGCCGTCGAGAGCTCGGTGCCGACCACCTCGACACTCTCGGAACGCAGCTGAGCCTCGCGTGCGCATACGGTTTCGCCGGACGAATCGAGGAGGCGGTCACCGCGTACGAGACGGCGCTGACCGAGCACGAGCGCGTGGTCGGTACGGCACAGGAGCAGACGATCCTGATTCGCTACACGCTGGCTCGCGGGTACCGGGCGGCCGGACGTTTCGACGAGTCGATCGCGTTGCATATCAGGGTGATCGAGGAATACGTCCGGGTGGTAGGCCCGGACCATGCCGATCTGCTGGCGATGCGCAACAGCCTGGCGGGCGTGTACGAGAACGCCGGACGTCTGGACGACGCCGTCGCCACCTACACGCGCGTGCTGGCGGATTCCGAACGGGTCTACGGTGTCGAGCACGAGCTGACCGACCAGGTGCGTACCTGGCTGGCCCATCTCACCCGAGCCTCGGACGACGGGGCAGCTCCCGTGGACGCCGGTGGCGACCTCGACGAGCTCACTCAGCGGCTCGGCAATCGACTGGTCGATCTGGTCGGCGAAACAGGCTGGCGCCGGATAGATCTGATCGCGCGAGTGAGTGGCAGGGTCCACGATCTGTCGCTGACGGTGCTGCCGGACCACGGTGCGGCCACCGTGCTCGCGGCGCCGACCGAGCTGACACCGCTGCTGGACGCCATCAAAATCGCGCACTACCGGCGCGATCCGGAACGCGGCGGGTGGTTGTCGGCCAGGTTCCTCATCGACTCGTCCGGCTCGTTCTTCCGTTCGTACAACATCGATTACGAGCCGGACTGGCCGTTCGCCATCGATGAGGCGACGTATGTCGAAGAACTCGAGCGGTTTCCGCGCGAACTCGAGTACACGCCGGAATGGCTGCTCGATCGGTTGCCGAAATGGCAAGGGCGGGCCAAGAACACCGACGTCGACATCACCGAGCTCATACCGCTGAATATGCAGCTCGTCGCCCAGGAGCTCGACAGCTACCGCGATCATCTGCTGCACCGGTTGCCGAGCGACTGGCAACAGCTGTTCATCGACTTCCGGTCGGTCGGCGAGTATGTGGAGACGCGGGCGCAAGTGCTCACCGTGCTCGGTCAGGCGATCGAGTGGCAGGCTCCACAGGCGCGGACCTTCTTCAGCGAGCTGCGCCGCGACATGTACCGGCCGTGGCAGGGCACGTGGACCTCTGTCCGGTTCCACCTCGTGGTGAACGGGAAGTACCACGCGGAATACGACTGGGACCACGAGCCGGACTGGGACCATCGACCCGACGCGCGCGCGTACCAGCAGGAACTACAGATGTTTCCGCGCAGCGCAGAGCACGTTCCCGGCTGGCTTGATGCCCGGCAGCGCTGAGCCACGGTCGCGCCGGCCTAGCATCCTCAGGCGGGTGCCGACACCGAGTTCGGGGCGTTCAGGGTGAAGGTGAGTTCGGTGCGGCGGGTGATCTCCAGTTTGCGATAGACGCGGGTCAGGTGTTGTTCGACGGTGCTGGTGGTGATGGCCAGGGCGGCGGCGATCTCGCGGTTGCGTTTACCGTGGGCGGCGAGCTCGGCGACGCGGCGTTCGGCGGGACTGAGGGCGGCCACGCCGGTGGGTGTGGCGGTGAGCGGAGAGACCGTGGGCGCGGGCTGGCGTTCGCCGAGCAGCTCGCGCAGCAGCGGGTCGGCGCCGCAGGCTTCGGCGATGCGCACCGCCTCGCGAACGAGCATGCGCGCCTTCTCGTGATCGCCGACAGCCCGGTGCGCGGCGCCGAGATCACCGAGGACCGTGGCGAGTTCGAGATCGCAGCCGGCTGACCGCGCGATCGCGGTCGCCTCGCGCAGTAACCGGACCCGCTGATAGCGGTCGGCCGTCGCGGCGAGCAGACGCAGCGAGACACCGCCGGTGCGATGGGCCGGCGCACCGCCGAGCAGGTCGAGGTGCCGGGTGGCGAAGGCGCGGGCATGTCGGCCCTCGCCGAGCGCCAGATGCGCGACCGCGATGTCGTTGCGCCACGGCACCAGCCACGGGAAGTCCATCCGCCAGCGGCGCATCAGCTCACCACAGCGCCGGAAGGTGCGCAGCGCCTCGCGTGGCTGCCCGGTGGCGAGCTGAAAGTGGCCGTGCGCGTGCAGGTACAGCAGCCCGAAGCGGGACTCGAACAGCGCGCGCGGCACCGGCCTGCGCAGCTGTGCCTCGGCCTCGGCCAGTCGGCCCGCGGACGTCAACGCGCGCACCCGCACCGCGATCGGGATCCCGATCCACACGCCTAGATGCTCGGCCGGAACATGATTCAGCGCGAGCGCGGCCTCGTTGGCGGCGGCGCGCGGATTGCCCTTGCGCAACATGGTTTCCGCGCGCAGGCCGGCGAAGATCGCCTGCCACGTGGGGGCTTTGCGTGCCTCGGCCTCGGCGAGCAGCGAATCACACCACGCGGCGGCGGTATCGAGCCGATCGGTGTAGATCAGGCAGTGTACGGCCGCGGCAAGGGTTTCCACGGTGGTGGAGGCGAGCCGATGACAGGTGAGCAGGCGCTGGGCGAGCGTGGTGGTGTCGTCGAGCGGATGCGGGGTGCACAGCCGGGTCAGCAGCTCGGCGCCGAGCAGATGCGGAGGCCGCTGGTCCGGCTGCGTCGGTCTTCGTGGCGCGACGGTCCCGGGCGCAGGTTCGGGTAATCGGTCGTCGGCGGGTAGCCGCCCGTCGGCGAACAGACCCTGGTGCCGGGACACGTAGGGCGGGTGGGTGAAGCGCAGCCAGGCGCGCAGGAACTCGGCCTGCGGCGCGGATTCGTCGCGCGGGCACGAACCCAGCTGTCCCAGCGCATGATCCGCGCGCTGGGTCTGGCCGTGCCAGAGCAGGAACATGACGGCGGCGGGCAACTGTGCGGCAGGCACCCGCCCGCCGCGCAGCGCCGCCCGCATCCGGCTGAAGTTCCGGGTCCGGCTCGACGGGCTGCCACGCCAGTCGACGCAGACCAGCCGGACCGCGAGCGCGCCGCGGGCGCTCGGGTCCCGGGTGGCGCGATAGGCCAGTTCCAACCGGTCGGCCGCCCGGTCGATCTGATCGTTGGCCAAGGCCTCGTCGGCGGCGGCGAGCAGCACCCTGGCCGCCCACGGGTAGTCGGCGACGCCGGCCTCGACCAGCTGGTCGGCTACCGTCGCCGCCGGGAATCCCTTGCTGTGCAACAGTTCCGCCGCGCGGCAGCGCAGTTCCGGATGGGCGGGCGCGGGGATTTCGCGGGGTCGCCGCTCCACCGCGTCCAGATCGTCGATCACCACCCGGGTCGAGGACCGGGCGGCCAGCCTGCGCACCACCGTGCGGACCGCCGTCTCGTCCACGGCGAGCAGCTCCGCGATCAGGCCGACGGTGCTGCACCCGCCGAGCACCGCCATGGCCTGGCCGATACTGGATTCCGCGATGGTCGACCACTGGGTGTTCTGTACCGAGATCGGCCGTTGCATGCCCTAGTCCCTTCATCGATGAGTGTGCCCGACTGTGGAAGGGCACCATCGATGCGTCGTCGCAGCAGGGGCATGTCCGGATGCCCCGTTGATCCAGCCGGTGCAAACAGCCTAAGCCGCCTTCTCTGACCTGTCCCGGCATTGCGGCGACAAGGCTGCCGGAATGCCGGTAATGCGTGGAAAACCGTGGAAGCTCCCGAACGTCAAGGCCTTTCGGTCTCTGTGACGGCAGCGCGGCCGACGAAGGCCGGCACCGGCTGCCGATAGGGCAGACAGGCCGCCGAGGCGTCGTCGGCGGCCAGGAACAGCACTGTCTCCGCGGCGGCGAGCACGCCCGACTCCTGCGCGTTCAGGTACGCGTGTACCGGCGCCGCGGAGTAGGGGTCACCGACCTCGGTGGGCACGCCGACAAGTGATTCCGGTGCGAGCCCGAGGATTTCGGCCAAGCGCGCCCGGAACCCCAGCGCGGGCGCTGGTGTGAGCAGCAGGGTCCGGCCCGTGGCGAAGTCGTGGCTGTCGATGCCCTCCTCGGCTGTACAGGCGCGTACCGCGGCCGCCGCGAGCGTGAGCGGGTCTTCGTCGCCGTGCCGCACGCGCATGGCCGAGCGGCCGTTCGCGCCCGCCTCGCCGAGCGCCACCCAAGCGCTGGGCTGGGCGTCACCGTCGGTCCGCGTGGTGTACAGGCGGCCGAAACCCGCTGCGAAAGGTGTGCTTTCGAGCAGTACCGCGGCTGCCCCGGTGGTGTAGGGGAACCCGGCGACATATCGCTGGCGCGACGGATGGGTATCACCGGCCAGAATCAGGGCGTACTCGACTTCGCCGGTGGACAGGAAGCATTCGGCGGCGGTGACCGCGTGCAGCAGGCCGGTGGAACCGTGCATGAGGTCGAAGGAGAAGGCGGGGACCCGGCCCGGCTCGTACTCGAGTCCGATGCCGACCCGCTTCTGGATGAGCGCCGCGACCGCGGGCTCGGAAATATTGTCATCGCGGAACACGCCGGTATTGACCAGCATGCCGACCTCGTCGACGGAGACGTCGGCCTGCTCCAGGCAGGACATCGCCGCGCGGGTCGCCAGCTCGAAATAGCTGCCGGTGTCCAGATCGGTGTTCGTCGCCGCCGCGACGATGGTGGTCGCCATGACTCAGGCCTCCAGTCGGGAGACGGTCGCGGCGAGATAGCCGGAAACGATGCCGGAGGCCGCGGGGATCATCAGGATCTTCGAACCCTTCGGTATCTGCTGCCGCGCGAGATACTCGTGCAACACCAGGAAGTGTGAGGTCGACGCCGTATTGCCATACTCCTGCAACACATTCAGCGCCTGTGGCATCGCAGTGCCGAAGTGCTGTCCGGTGAGCTGCCCCAGGTATTCGAGCGCCGGAGCGCTGAACTGGTGATGGATCCAGTAGTCGAATTTCTCGGTCTCCCAGGATCTTCCGCTCTCCCGCAGGAAAGTGTCGATCCGCTCGATGCCCTGGCGGTAGCGCGACTCGTTCTGCATGGCGCGGTTGTCGGTGTAGAGCGCGATGCCGGCCGACCGGTCGCTCGGCATGCCGAGGCAGTGCTCGGCGCCCTCCGCGGTGGTCATCAGCTCGACGTAGTGGATCTCGTCATGGTCGTCGCCCTGATCGTCGAGGATCACCGCGACCGCCGCGTCACCGACGGTCAGCGCGGCGAACTGCGGGTCGTACGGTTGGCTGATCTCGCGCATCGCGGTTTCGGCGATCGGGGTGATCTGCTCACCGCTGACCACCATGCCGTTGCGCACCACCCCGGCCTTGATCATCCGGTCCAGCACGAGCACGCCGGTCATCATCCCGGCACAGGCATTGGACACATCGAAGTGCCTGGCCTCGGTCGCGCCGATGGCGTTGCCGAGCATCAGCGCGAACGCCGGTGCGTAGCAGAAGATTTCCCTCCCGCGGGTGCGGGTGATCGAAGCCGAGATGATGATGTCCAGATCGTCTGCGGCGTAATCGGAATGGCGCAGACAGTCGTCGATGGCGCGCAAGGCCAGCTCGAACGACGATTCGTAGCGGTCCGGATGGGAATCGTAGACTCGCCGCCGTTCGATTCCGGTGATCCGCGCCAGATCCAACGACCGTGGTATCGCGAGGCCGGCGATCAGTTCTTCGGTGGAACGGACAGTGGCCGGAGTGTACGAGCCGATGGACTCGAAACGCGTACGCTGCATTGTCCCTGCTTTCTACAACTCAGTCGGTGACAAACCATTTGTGTCGCTAGGACTTTCGACAACGTTGTCGTTGACTGTGTGGCGTGCCTATCCGGTGGCGGTGACCAGGTTCGCGCTCACCGTGTAGAGCCGCTGGCCGAGCGCTTCGTCCTGGGCCCGGCGCGACGGCGTCTTGATGCGGTTGTGCTGGAAGTAGGCGCCGCTCACCCCGGCCACTTCCGCGCCGATGGCGAGGTAGGCCAGCGCCTGCCCGCCCTCCTCGGCGGTGATCATGAACAGTCGCTTGGCCAGCGCGACCAGCGGCTGCCCGAACCACGGCATGTCATCCCAGATACCGGTGGCCACCGCCCCGGGGTGGAAAGCGTTGACCGTCACCCCGGTGCCCTCCAGGGTTCGGGCCAGCGCCCGGGCATACAGAATGTTCGCGAGTTTTGATCGGCTGTAGGCCTTTTCGCCCGAGTATCCGCGTCGGAACGCGAGATCGTCGAGATCCAGGCCCGCGCCGAAATGCAGGACCGAAGAGGTGAACAGGATGCGCGAGGGCGCGCTGCGCACCATCAGTTCGGTGAGCAACTCGGTGAGCAGGAAGCCGCCGAGATGATTGACGGCGAAGGTCTTTTCGACGCCCTCCTTGGTGACGGTCCGATCTTTCTGGTAGCCGCCCGCGTTGTTCGCGAGTACATCGAGCCGGTCGTACCGGGACAGCACCGCCTCGGCGAGTCGCCGTACCGAATCCTGCTCGCCGAAGTCGCACTCGAGGGTGTCGACCGCACCTGCCCCGGCGGCGCGCACCTCGGCCGCCGACTCGGCGAGCTTGCGCGGATTCCGGCCGACCAGCACCAGTCGATCGCCCCCTGCCGCGATCTGCCGCGCCGCCGCGAGTCCGATACCCGACGTGGCCCCCGTGATCAGGATCGTCTTCATAGCCGATCACCCTGCCACACGCCGCGAGGCCGAAAGGCCCTCGTGACCGGGGGTTATCCGCAACTGTGCGTATCGCGAAAGTTGCTGCCCCGGAACAACATCAGCGCACCCGCGCAGGTCGGCAGAGTGAGGTGTGAGCGCCCGTAATGCCGGGTACTCGGGCAGCGCCCGATCATCGGCGCGGCCGATAGGGGGTGATAGGGGTTCGACATATCTGCCCGTCAAGCCATACAGTACAATCGTACTAAGTACGCCCGTACTGTTAAACGAGGAGGGTTCGTATGTGGGATCCGAAGAAGTATCTCGACTTCGCCGATCACCGGGCACGCCCGTTCTTCGAGCTGATCGGGCGTATCGACGCCGAAAAGCCGCGGCGCGTGGTCGATCTCGGGTGCGGGCCGGGCAATCTCACCGAAGTGCTCGCGCAACGCTGGCCGGACGCGCGACTGGACGCGTTCGATTCCTCGCCGGAGATGGTGGACGATGCGCGGCAGCGCGGGATCGACGCGAAGGTGCTCGACGTGCACGACTGGCAGCCGGACGCGGAAACCGACGTCGTCGTCTGCAACGCTGTCCTGCAATGGGTTCCGGATCATCTGGCGCTGCTCGCCGAGTGGCTGCCCGAGTTGCCGCGCGGTGCCTGGTTCGCCATGCAGGTCCCCGGCAACTTCGACGCGCCGTCGCACCGGGAGATTCGCGCGCTGGCCGGCGAGGCGCGCTGGCGGTCCCGGCTCGCCGACGCGATGCTGCGCGGGGTGGACGCGGTACCCGAACCGGCCGGGTACGCAGCGGTGCTCAGCACCGAGCACACCGTCGCCGATATCTGGGAGACCACTTACTACCAGCGTATGCACGGACCGGACCCGGTGCTGGAGTGGGTCACCGGCACGGCGCTGCGACCGATCCGGGCCGCACTGGACGACGAGGACTGGCGTGAATTCCGGACCGAGCTGGCCCCGCGCTTGCGCGTCGTCTACCCGGCCTTGCCCGACGGCACCACATGGTTTCCGTTTCGCCGCATCTTCGCGGTGGCGCACAAGTCGGCTTGACCTGGATCGGGTGGGTCAGGGGGCGGTGAGGAATCCGTCGACGATGCGGCGCGCGCGGCGTATGGCCGCCGGGTCGCCGACGCGGAGCGCGGTATTGGTGGCGCAGAGGACCGAATCGATCTGGAACGCGGCGAGTTCCACGTCGAGTTCGGCGATCTCCCGGGCCGTCACCGCGCGCCGCAGTTCGTGTTCGAGCACACGTACCCAGGCGTGCCGGTCGCGCAGCAGCGCGTCGAGCACCGGACCGGGCCTGCTGTCCTGTTCCGGTAGCGCGGCCATCCAGAAGCAGCCACCGGTGAACAGTGGCGCCTCGATGTAGGCCAGCCAGTATTCGATCAGTGCCCGCAGCCGGGGCAGGCCACGTGGCGTCGTGCGGGCGGGTTCGATCACCGCCTCGACGAACAGGTCGCGTGCGTGGTCGATCGCGGCGAGTTGCAGGGCTTCCTTCGTTTTGAAGAGCGTCTGGATGCCTGCCTTGCTCAGACCGGACTCGGCCGCGAGTCGGCCGAAGCTCAGGCCCGCCAGTCCGTCGAGCGAGGCGATGTCGACGGCGTGCCGCAGCACCGTTTCCCGGGTTCGTGCCCCGCGCAGCAGCCGCTTGTCCGTGATCTCGGCGGGTTCGCGCCGGGTGAGGACGGAGTCGGGGCCACTTTCCATACGGTCGATCGTACTCAGGCTGGCGAGAATCGGTCACCGTCCGACTCGCGGCGCGGGTCACGCCGCGGCAATGGCGTATCCGATCCTGGGCGCAGTACCGCGCCGACCCTCGGTGCGGGACCGCGCAGGATCAGCCCGCCGCGGCCTGCCGCGTGACCGGCACGCTGCCCGCGGCCCGGCTGACCGTTCCCGCACGTCTGGCGAGGGCGGACAGCGTGGGGAGTCGCGCGTCGCCGAGCGTCATCCCGGAGTAGCCGAGGTGATTGGTCACGAAGGCGACGGAGACGCCGACGCCCGGCATGGCGATCGCCCCGGAGCCGCCGACACCGAAGTGCCCCAGTGCTTCTCGGGTCAGCCTGGTGCCGACGATGCCGCGGTGATAACCGAGGGCCCAGTGCGGTGGCGCGCCGAGCACATAGTCGAAACGACTGTTCGGCAGCATCTGCGCGATCATCCGGGTGGTCTCCGGCCGCAGCAGGCGGCGGGTGCCGACCACGCCGTCGTTGGCGAGCGCGCCATACATCCTGGCCAGCGATCGGGCCGTGAAAACGCCGCCCCAACTGGGCATCACGGCATCGTAAGGCCGCTGGCCGATGCTCATGTCGGCCCAGCCGTCGTAGATCGCACTGTGCGCGGACTGCACCCTGCGCAGCGCGCCGAACGGCGCGATCAGGCGGTCCACCGGAACCCGGCCGATGGTGAGCCGCGGCGAGAGAGTGGCCAGCCGGTGTCGTTCGCCGCGCGGGACGCCGAACCAGAAGTCGTTGTCGCCCAGCGGTTCCGCGAGCTCGGCGTGTACCACGTCGGCGAACGAGCGGCCGGTGGCGCGCTGCGCCAACTCGGCGACGAGGGTGCCGAAGGTGAGGCCGTGATAGCCGGAGGCACGCAGTCGCAACGGATCCGGCGCGGACGCGGCCAGTGCCGCGGCCAGGCTGTCGTGGTCGAGCAGGGCGTCATCGTCCAGCAGGGTGCCCTGGCTGTCGACCAGTCCGCGGATGCGTTGCAGTCCCGCACGATGGTTCAGGACGTCGCGAACAGTGATGGCGTCCTTGCCGTTCGCCGCGAACTCGGGCCAGTAGGTCGCCACCGGTGCGTCGAGGTCCAAGAGGCCGCGTTCGATGAGCCGGTGTGCGACGGTCGCGGCGACACCCTTGCCGGTCGAATACGTCAGCGCCATCGTGTCGGAGCGCCAGCGTCGTTCCGGATCGGCCCATCCTGCCCAGATGTCCAGCACGGGCTCGCCGTCGAGGTAGACCGCGAGCGCGCCGCCGCCCTGTCGCCTACGCCGGAACATGGCGAAGAACTTGGCGGCGACGGCCGTGAAACGGTCGTCGACCAGCATGCGGCCGGTGCTCGAGGCGCCGTCCGGGGTCGCTGCGGGCATGGTCAGACTCCCTTGTCCAGTACGCCGGGCGGCTCGCTGTATAACACTTGCAAGCAGCCCGCTAACTCGCACGGTAACGTGTTTCAGTTGCCCCGTGCAAGGGGGTCCGGTGCTCGAACGCGAGGTGCGGACGCCTCGCGCTCAGCCCCGCGTGAGGGACGTCACAACCGCGGGTCGACCGGTTCCGACTCCAGTGCGAGCACCGCGAAAACCGCCTCGTGCACCCGCCACAGCGGCTCGCCCGCGGCCAGCCGGTCGAGTGCCTCGAGCCCGAGTGCGTACTCGCGCAAGGCCATCGAGCGTTTGCGGCCGAGGCCACGGGTTCGTAGCCGTCGCAGGTTGTCCTCGCGCAGGTACTCCGGCCCGTAGATGATCCGGAGATACTCGGGCCCACGGCATTTGACGCCGGGCTGGACCAGTCGGCCGTCGTCCGTGGCCGCCTCGTCCTTTCGCGGACCACGCGCCAGCGCCTGGCGCGGCTTGACCACCATGCCTTCCCCGCCTGCCGTGGTCAGTTCGCTCCACCACGCGGTGGCGGCGGCGACGCTGTGCTCGTCGGTGAGGTCGACGAACACCCGCCCGGTCGGCGCGCAGAGTTCCGGATCGGCGGCGACCAGCCGATCGATCCGTTCCAGGTGCCAATCGTGCTCGCGCACCGCGTGGTTCGCGCCTTCGGCGGCGAGGATCTGGAACGGTGCGAGCCGCAGCCCCGCCGTGCCGTCCACCGGCCAGCAGTAGTGGCCGTACGCGGCGGTGAACGCCGCGGCGTCGTCTCGGCGTGCGCCGGTGCGATGCGCGAGTTCGCCCACGTCCAAGCCGCGGGCGGTCACCGCGGTCAGCACCTCGCCTGCGGCGTCGAGCGCGGCACGCGCCGCCGCGCCGACCGCCGCGTACTGGGAGCGCAGCAGGCCGAGCGCCTTCGCCGACCACGGCATCAGCTCGGTGTCGAGCAGCAGCCACTCGCTGCCGAGTTCGGTGAAGAGCCCGGCACGCTCGGCGGCCGCACGGACCCGCGCGAGCACGGCCTCGGTGTGGTCCCGATCGTCGAAGAACGGACGCCCGGTGCGGGTGTAGATCACGCCGGTGCCGCCGTCGTCGACGCCGAAGCGGTCCCGCGCCGCCTGCGCGGACCGGGCCACCAGGACCACCGCCCGCGAACCCATGTGCTTCTCCTCGCACACGAGCCGGTCGACGCCCTCCGCGCGGTAGTACGCGAAGGCTTGGTCCGGGTGCTCGAGGTAGCCGTCCAGCTCCGAGGTCGCGCACGGCGCCATCGTCGGCGGCAGGTACACCAGCCAGCGGGGGTCGAGCGCGAACCGGCTCATCACTTCCAGTGCGGCACCGGCGTTTTCCTCTTGGACGCCGACCCGGCCGTGGTAGCGGGTCTGCACAACCCGGCGGCCGATCACGTCCGCCAGATCGAGCACGCCGGGATCCCGGTGCACCACGCCTTCGGCGGTGCTGATCGTGGTGGCCTGCAACGGCCGTACCGGTTCGTACCAAACCTGTTCCGCGGCAACCGAGACCGGCTCGCGTTCCGGGTACCGCAACGCCGAGAGCCTGCCGCCGAACACCACGCCGGTGTCCAGGCACAGGGTGTTGTTCACCCACTGCAGGTCGAGCACCGGGGTGTGCCCGTACAGCACGGTGGCCGTGCCGCGGTAGTCGTTGGCCCACGGGTAACGCACCGGCAAGCCGTATTCGTCCGTCTCGCCGGTGGTTTCGCCGTACATGGCGAAGGAGCGGACCCGGCCCGAGGCGCGGCCGTGGTACTCCTGCTTCAACCCGGCATGCGCGACGACGAGCTTGCCGCCGTCGAGCACGTAGTGGCTCACCAGGCCGCGGCAGAACTCGTGCGCGGCCTTGCGGAACACCTCGTCCTCGGCGTCGAGCTGGGTCAGCGACTCGGCCAGGCCGTGCGCTACCCGCACCTGCTTACCGTCGAGGGCGCGGACCAGCTTGTGCTCGTGATTGCCGGTGACGCACAGGGCCGTTCCCGTGGCCACCATGCCCATCACCAACCGGAGCACGCCCGGTGTATCGGGCCCGCGATCGACCAGGTCGCCGACGAACACCGCGGTCCGGCCCGCCGGATGGTGCGCGCCGACCGCGCGCCCGCTGTCGTCCCGGTCGATGGTGTAACCGAGTTCGCCGAGCAGCGTTTCCAATTCGCCCCGGCAACCGTGCACGTCGCCGATCACGTCGAACGGGCCGGTGAGCTCGCGCTTGTCGTTCCACGACTTCTCGTCCACGATCGTCGCGGCCTCGATCTCGGCGACGCCGCGCAGCACATAGACCTTGCGGAAACCCTCCCGTTCCAGGCTCCGCAGGCTGCGGCGCAGCTCGCGCTGCTGCCGGACGACGACGTGCGCGCCGAGACCGGCGCGGTCGGGCCTGGTCGAATTCCGTTGCAGGCAAACCGAATCCGGGACGTCGAGCACGATGGCGACCGGCAGCACGTCGTGGGCGCGCGCCACCGCGATGAGTTCCTGCCGCGACTTGGCCTGGACATTCGTCGCGTCGACCACGGTGCGCAGACCGCGGCGCAGCCGAACGCCCGCGATGTGGTGCAGCAGGGCGAAAGCCTCGGCGGTGGCCGACTGGTCGTTCTCGTCGTCGCTGACGACGCCGCGGCAGGCATCGGAGGAGACGATCGCGGTCGACCGGAAGTGCTTGCGCGCGAAAGTCGACTTGCCCGAGCCGGTGCTGCCGATCAACACCACCAGCGACAGTTCGGGCACCGAGAGTTCCGCCATCACGCTGCTCCTTCCTGGATCGATGTGGTGAAGACCGCCATTTGGGTCGGCGCGCCCACTGCTGGGTCGAGTGGGCCGATCGGCACGAAGCGCACGGCGTAACCGTGCGCGGCCGCCACTCGCGCCGCCCACGACTCGAATTCTGCACGGGTCCACTCGAATCGGTGATCGGCATGCCGGAATTTCCCCGCGGGCAAGCTCTCGTAACGCACATTGAACTCGGCGTTGGGCGTCGTCACGAGCACGGCGCGGGGTGCGGCCGCGGCGAAGACCGCGTGCTCGAGCGCGCCGAGCCGCGGCGGATCGACGTGCTCGATGACCTCCATGAGCACCGCCGCGTCGTAGCCGCGCAGCTCGGCGTCGGTGTAGGTGAGCGCGCCCTGACGCAAGGTCAAGCGGGCCGCGACCCGCTCGGGCAGCCGATCCAGCCGCAAGCGACGTTCGGCGATATGCAACGCCCGCATCGAGACGTCGACGCCGACGATCCTCCCCGAAGGCCTTGTCCGCCAGCAGTTCCCGCAACAGCACGCCTTCACCGCACCCGAGATCGAGCACCCGCCCGGCCCCGACCTCATGCAGCGCGGCAATCACCGCCGCCCGCCGAGCCACCGCCAACGACGGGGTACGTGGAGCGGTTTCCTCTGCCCCCGCGGACCCCGACCCGGCCGAAGCGTATTGTGCCGGTTCTGGATTCGCCGGAGCGAGTCTCGCCGCGCCGGAAAAACCCGTGCCGGGCAACGCCGGATCGGGTTGGGCTGCACCGGGCAACGTCGCATCAAGCTGCGCCGGGCCAGGCTGGGCCGGACCAGGCTGCGCCGCGTCGGGCAACGCTGCATCAAGCTTCGCCGGGCCAGGCTGGGCTGCACCGGGCAACGTCGCATCAGGCTGCGCCGGATCGGACAACACCGTGTCGGACAACGCCGCGTCGGGCTGCGCCGAACTGGACTGCGCCGGTTCCCGCTGAGCCGAGGCGGTTTGTCGCGGCGCGCGGTGAGCCGGATCGTTCTGCGCCGCATCGCGGTCGGTGGCCGCGATCTCCGCGCCTTCGTCCACCCCCTCCTCGACCGCGTCGAGCTCCTCCGGTTCCACCTCGTCCACTTCGGCGAGGCGGGCGAGTGCGGCTCGTACCAGTGACTGGCGGCGGGCCAGGTATCGCCGGGTGATCCAGGCGCGTTCGGGGTGTTCGGCCAGCCAGCCTTCGCCGGCGCGGATCAGTTTGTCGACCTCGTCGGCGGCGAGCCAATAGTGTTTGGCCCCATCGAGGACCGGCAGCAGCACGTACAGGTGCGACAGTGCGTCGGCCAGCCGCATCGTGCCGGTCAGCGCCAGCCGCAGATGGTGGGAATCGCCCCAGTCCGGGAAGGCCGGATCCAGTGGCAGGGGAGTCGCGGTCACCGTCCAGCCCAGCGGCGCGAACATCCGCTCGGCCACCTCGGCGCCGCCCTTGCACGGCACGGCGGGCAATTCGAGCCGCAGCGGCAGCGCGGTCTGCGCCAGTTCCGGTCGCAGTGTGCAGCGGCCGTGCAACGCGGTCCGGAACACCGCGCCGATGGCCACCGACAGCAGCGACGACGCCGCGTACGGCCGGTCGTTGACATACTGGCCGAGGCTGAAATCCGGTGTGCCACGGGAACGTCCGCGCACCAGGCGGATCGGGTCGATCTCCAGCAGCAGGGCGGCGGTGCACCGCTCGGCCGTGGCTTCCGGGTAGACGACGTGCGCCGTGCCGTACGACTGCTCGAACGCCTGGACCCGGTCGGGGTTCTTGTGCAGCAAGAACCCCAGGTCGGTCGCCGGCCACGCGGCGCCGTCCGGCGGGGTACAGGTGATCGTCAGCAGCATGCAGCGATCGTCGCCCAGCCGCGGGAACCCGCGCAAGGAAGTTTCATCCTGGTGGCAGTGCCTGGCAGCCCGTCACCGCGAGGGCTGCGGCCAACTCCAGTCCGCGACCTCGGGGATGTCCTCGCCGTGCTCGCGCGTCCAGGCCCGTGCCGTCCAGCGGGCGTCCACCATCTCCTGGCGCAGGCCCGCGGCCCGCTCGCCGAGGCTCGGCACCCGATCGATCACGTCCATGACCAGGTGATAGCGGTCCAGGTCGTTGAGCATCACCATGTCGAACGGTGTCGTCGTGGTGCCCCGTTCCTTGTAACCGCGTACGTGCAGTCCGGCATGGTTGGTCCGTCGGTAGGTGAGCCGGTGGATCAGCCACGGGTAACCGTGAAAGGCGAAGATCACCGGCCGGTCGTGGGTGAACAAGGTGTCGAACTCGCTGTCGGGCAGGCCGTGCGGGTGTTCGTCCTGAGGTTGCAGGCGCATCAGGTCGACCACATTCACCACGCGAATCCGCAACTCCGGCAACCGTTCCCGCAGGATCGCCGCCGCCGCGAGCGTCTCCAGCGTCGGCACGTCGCCGGCACAGGCGAGCACCACATCCGGGACGGTGCCGAGTTCGTCGTTGTGCCCGGCCCAGTCCCAGATCCCGATGCCGCGCGCGCAGTGCTCGGCCGCGTCGTGCACCGAAAGCCAGTCCGCCTGCGGCTGTTTGCCCGCGACCACCACATTGACGTAATGGCGTGACCGCAGGCAGTGGTCGTAGGTGGACAGCAGCGTATTGGCGTCCGGCGGCAGATAGACGCGCACGATCGAGGGCTTCTTGTTGAGCACCACATCGAGAAATCCGGGATCCTGATGGGTGAACCCGTTGTGGTCCTGTCGCCAGACATGCGAGGAGAGAAGGTAATTCAGGCTGGCGATGGGCCGCCGCCACGGCACCGCCGCACTGGCGTCGAGCCATTTGGCGTGCTGGTTGAACATCGCGTCGACGATGTGGATGAACGCCTCGTAGCAGGTGAACACGCCGTGCCTGCCGGTCAGCAGGTAGCCCTCCAGCAGTCCCTGGCACATGTGCTCGGACAGCACCTCGATCACCCGGCCGGTGCGGTCGAGTTTCTCGTCGTGACTGCCGATTTCGGCCTGCCAATTGCGCCCGGTGACGTCGAGGACGTCCTGTAACCGATTGCTGGCCAGCTCATCCGGCGCGAAGGTGAGGAAGTTGTCCGGGTTGGCCCGGGTCACTTCGCGCAACCAACCGCCGAGCACCCTGGTCGCCTCGTGCGACGTGGCGCCGGGCGCGCTCACCTCGACCCCGAAGTCACGCCAGTCCGGCAGGTTCAGATCGCGAACGAGCATGCCGCCGTTGGCAATCGGGTTCGCGCTGAGGCGCCGATCGCCCTCGGGCACCTGATCGAGCAGTTCCGAAACCGGCCTGCCGTGATCGTCGAACAGCTCCTCGGGACGATACGAACGCAGCCATTGCTCGAGCACCGCACGATGATCGGGGTTCGAGCGCGCACCGGGCAGCGGCACCTGGTGGGCCCGGAACGTGCCCTCGACGGGGTCGCCGTCGACCACCGGGGGACAGGTCCACCCCTTGGGTGTGCGCAGGACGATCATCGGCCAGACCGGCCTGCTGCCGTCGGCGCCGCCGCGGGCGGCCCGCTGGATCTGCGCGATGCGTTCCATGCAGGTGTCCACCGCCGCGGCCATCGTCTGATGCACCGCGGCCGGGTCGCTGCCCGAGACCACGATCGGGTCGTATCCGTACCCGCGCAGCAGCGAGACCAGCTCGGCTTCCGGAATGCGCGCCAGGATGGTCGGGTTCGCGATCTTGTATTCGTTCAGCGCCAGAACCGGCAGCACCGCGCCGTCCCGCGCCGGATTGACGAATTTGTTGGCATGCCAGCTGGCAGCCAGCGGGCCGGTCTCCGCCTCGCCGTCGCCGACTACGCAGAACACCGTGAGATCCGGGTTGTCCAGCGCGGCGCCATAGGCGTGCAGCAGCGAGTAGCCCAGCTCGCCGCCCTCGTGGAACGAGCCCGGCGTCTCCGGCGCGCAATGGCTGGGCACGCCGCCGGGGAAGGAGAACTGGGCGAAGAGCGTGCCCATGCCGGTCCCGTCCCGCGGAATATGGCTGTAGAGCTCGGAATACGTGCCCTCCAGCCAGGCGCACGCGTTCGGGCCCGGGCCGCCGTGTCCGGGCCCGGCCACGAACACCGCGTCCAACCCGCGCTGCCGGATCGCCCGGTTCGCGTGCACCCACACCAGATTCAATCCGGGCACGGTGCCGAAGTGGCCGAGCAGCCGCGGTTTGATGTGCTCGGCGCGCAGCGGCTCGCGCAGCAGCGGATTGGCCATCAGATAGATCTGACCGACCGCCAGATAGTTCGCGGCCCGCCACCACGCGTCGATCGAGGTGAGTTCGTCGCGCTCGAGTGGTCCGTCGACCGCTGCCAGCCGATACGGCTCCGGTGCGACCGTCTCGCCGCCGGTGCTTTCGACATTGTCGGCGGCGGTGTCACCGCCCGCGCTCGCCATGTGGGTCATGCGCCGCCTCTCCTCGTATTCGGGGGTCTCAGTAGCCGCGATACCCAACTGAACGGTGTGCACAAGTCCGCACGGAGATTTCACGGCCAGCGTAGTGCTCGATGGCACGGTTGACGCGGTAGTCGGACATGTCGGCTCGGACATTCCGGCCGGTGTGGTCTAGGGTCCGCCGCATGCAGACACTCGGCAGGATCATCGCGATCGGCACCATGACCGCGGCGGCGTGCACGCTGGTCGCGTGCGGCTCGGACGACAAGTCGTCGCCCGCTCCCTCCACCACCTCGGCCGCGCGGGCCGCCGCCACCACGGCCGCCGGGGGCCCGACCCCGAGCAAAGGCCGGGAATGCACCGCCGACGACATCACCGTGAGCGGTGACTTCGGCGCCGCCCCGACGATCACCATCCCGGACGACTGCGATCCGCCGAAGCAGCTGATCACCAAGGACCTGAACCCGGGCAGCGGACCCGGTGCCGAGCCGGGCCAGCAGCTGACCATGAACTACGCGCTGATCACCTGGTCCAACAAGCAGAAGAAGGACAGCTCCTTCGACCGTGGCAAGCCGTTCCAGCTCACCCTCGGCGCCGGTCAGGTCATCCAGGGCTGGGACCAGGGCCTGGTCGGCGTGCAGCAGGGCGCGCGCCGGCTGCTGATCGTGCCGCCGGACCTCGGCTACGGCGCGGGCGGGCGCGGGATCGCACCGAACGAAACGCTGGTCTTCGTCACCGACGCGGTGTCGATCGGAAAGTAGGGGCCGGGCGACCGGCCGAGTGCAGCCCGCCCCGGCCGGTCAACTAACCTGGTCGGGATGCGTACGCCGCGTCCCTCGCCACCCGGCGGGTGCCGGTGTCCCGGAGCATGTCCGGGATGACGGGGGATCGCGTCTCAACCAGAACAGACGACGAACAAGGAGCATGTCCGTGAAGAGCACCGTCGAGCAGCTGAGCCCGACCCGGGTCCGGATCAATGTCGAGGTGCCCTTCGAGGAACTGAAGCCCGACTTCGATCGCGCGTACAAGGCACTGGCCAAGCAGGTCAAGATCCCCGGCTTCCGTCCCGGCAAGGCGCCGGCCAAGCTGCTCGAGGCCCGCCTGGGTCGCGGCGCGGTGCTGGAGCAGGTCGTCAACGACGTGCTGCCGGGCCGCTACAGCGAGGCCGTCACCGCGGGTCAGGTGAAGGTCATCGGCCAGCCCGAGATCGAGATCACCAAGATCGAGGACGGCGAGGAGCTCGCCTTCACCGCCGAGGTGGATGTGCGGCCGGAGATCACGCTGCCCGCCTACGACGGCATCGAGGTCACCGTCGACGCGTTCACCATCGGCGACGAGGACATCGAGGAGCAGTTGCTCTCGCTGCGTCAGCGCTTCGGCACCCTGACCGGTGTCGAGCGGGCCGTGCAGGACGGCGATTTCGTCTCCATCGACCTGTCCGCCACCGTGGACGGCGAAGAGGTGCCCGAGGCGGCCACCACCGGCCTGTCCCACGAGGTCGGCTCCGGCCAGCTGATCGAGGGTCTGGACGAGGCGCTCATCGGCCTGAACTCCGGTGAGTCCAAGGAGTTCACCTCCACCCTGGTGGCCGGTGAGCACGCGGGCAAGGAAGCCGTCATCACCGTCACCGTGCAGTCGGTGAAGGAGCGCGAGCTGCCCGCCGCCGATGACGACTTCGCCCAGCTGGCAAGCGAATTCGACACCCTGGACGAGCTGAAGGAAGACCTGCGCACCCGGGTGGAGCGCAGCAAGAAGGTGCAACAGGCCGGCGAGATCCGGGACAAGGTGCTCGAGACCCTGCTGGAGCAGGTCGAGGTGCCGCTGCCCGAGGCCGTCGTCAAGGCCGAGATCGACGCTGTCACCCACGACGCGGTGCACGGCTTCGACCACGACGAGGCCAAGCTCGCCGAGGCGCTGGAGGCGCAGGGCTCGAGCCGCGAAGAGTTCGACAAGGACGCCAAGGAGTCCGCCGAGAAGTCGGTGAAGACCCAGCTGCTGCTGGACGCGATCGCCGAGGCGGACAACACCCAGGTCGGTCAGGAAGAGCTCACCGAGCGGATCCTGTTCCAGTCGCAGCGTTACGGCCTGGCGCCGGAGCAGTTCATCCAGCAGGTGCAGCAGGCGGGCCAGCTCGGCGCGATCTTCGCCGACGTCCGTCGCGGCAAGGCGCTGGCGGGCGTGGTCGGCAAGGTCAAGGTGACCGACTCCGCGGGCAACGCCGTGGACACCGCCGAAATGTTCGGTGCGCCTGAGGGTTCCGCGCCGGAGATCGAGGCCGACGGCGTGGTCGAGGTCGAGTCGGACGAGACCGCCGCGGCGAAGGCAGAGTAGTAGAGCACAGCGCAGCTGAGCGCCGCGAAGTTGCGCTGTGAGCGAAGTAGGGCGGTACCGGGAGTTCGGTGCCGCCCTGCTTCGTTAATGTTTGTGACAACGAACCAGAGATGGCCGTCGGCCAGCGAGCCGGTATGAGAAGGCAGGTATCCGTGACAAGTAATCAGGCAGGGATCGCTATGACGTCCGCGACTGCTGGGCTCAACCTCAGTGATTCGGTGTACGAGCGCCTGCTTCGCGAGCGCATCATCTTCCTCGGCACCCAGGTCGACGACGACATCGCGAACAAGATCTGCGCGCAGATCCTGCTGCTCACGGCGGAGGATCCGACCAAGGATATTTCGCTCTACATCAACTCGCCGGGTGGCTCGGTGACCGCCGGTATGGCCATCTACGACACCATGCAGTTCGCCGAGTGCGATATCCGCACCGTCGGCATGGGGCTGGCCGCCTCGATGGGCCAGTTCCTGCTCACCGCGGGCACCAAGGGCAAGCGCCTGGCCCTGCCGCACGCACGGATCATGATGCACCAGCCCTCCGCCGGTATCGGTGGTTCGGCCGCCGACATCGCGATCATGGCCGAGCAGTTCGCGCACACCAAGCGTGAGCTGAACGAACTGCAGGCGCAGCACACCGGCAAGTCCGTGGAGCAGGTCACGGCCGACGCCGACCGCGACCGCTGGTTCACCGCCAAGGAGGCCCTGGAATACGGCTTCATCGACCGGGTCGTCAGCCACGCGAACCAGACCGGCGGCGTGAGCGACAACTAGGCGCGATCGGCGACTCTTCGTCGGTGCCAACGCCCCAGCCGCTTACCCACAGAGACTTTGGAGACCAAGATGGCCAACCAGTTTGACCCACGCGCACTCGGCGGCATGGCGCCGCAGAGCCCGCAGTCGCGCTACATCCTGCCGTCGTTCATCGAGCACTCGAGCTTCGGCGTCAAAGAGTCCAACCCGTACAACAAGCTGTTCGAGGAGCGCATCATCTTCCTCGGCGTGCAGGTGGACGACGCCTCCGCGAACGACGTGATGGCGCAGCTGCTCGTGCTCGAGTCGCTCGATCCGGACCGCGACATCACCATGTACATCAACTCGCCCGGTGGCTCGTTCACCTCGCTGATGGCCATCTACGACACCATGCAGTACGTGCGCGCCGATGTCGCGACCGTCTGCCTGGGTCAGGCCGCCTCGGCCGCCGCCGTGCTGCTCGCGGCCGGCACCCCGGGCAAGCGCGCCTGCCTGCCCAACGCCCGCGTGCTGATCCACCAGCCGTCGCTGGAGGGTGGCATCCAGGGGCAGGTGTCGGACCTGGAGATCCAGGCCGCCGAGATCGAGCGCATGCGGCGCCTGATGGAGACCACGCTGGCCCGGCACACCGGTAAGGACGCGGACACCATCCGCAAGGACACCGATCGCGACAAGATTCTCACCGCCGAAGAGGCCAAGGAATACGGGATCGTTGATACGGTGTTCGACTACCGCAAGCTCAGCGCACAGAAGTGATCTCGTCGCGGGTCGCCGTTTCCCGGCGGCGATTCGCGCGCGAATAGCTGTACCCCACGGAGTTCCGGCCGGGAAGCACGCCAGATGGCATGCGGCCCGGCCGGACTGCTTCAATGACGACGTCGGCGCCGAAACACTTCGGTCTCCGGCGTCGATGAACAAGCGGCCGGAGCTCGAACAGGCCGTCGCAATGACAGAACGCGCTCCGGTGCCGTGAGAACTCGCACAACCCGGCGGAGAAACATGCTCGAGTTGTCGACCTCCATCGCACACACCAGGTACGGTCAACCTAGGGACCTTTGCTCCCGGTTGACAGCACTGCCGTACACACCGGAACCGGTCGACGCGTTTTCGACCATGCCGTGGTGCCGACAAGCAAGGCGGCAGATAACTGGCAACCTGGACGACGGTTGCACGCGGACAAGGAAGTAGGGACCCACGAGATGGCGCGCATCGGAGATGGCGGCGATCTGCTGAAATGCTCGTTCTGCGGAAAGAGCCAGAAGCAGGTCAAGAAGCTCATTGCGGGACCAGGGGTGTACATCTGCGACGAGTGCATCGATCTGTGCAACGAGATCATCGAGGAAGAACTCGCCGAGTCCAGCGAGGTCAAGCTCGATGAACTGCCCAAGCCGGCGGAGATCCGGGACTTCCTGGAGAACTACGTCATCGGGCAGGACACCGCCAAGCGCACGCTCGCGGTGGCCGTGTACAACCATTACAAGCGCATTCAGGCCGGCGACAAGGGCCGCGACAGCCGCGGCGAGGTCGTCGAGCTCACCAAGTCGAACATTCTGATGCTCGGGCCCACCGGCTGCGGCAAGACCTATCTCGCGCAGACCCTGGCCAAGATGCTCAATGTTCCGTTCGCCATCGCCGACGCGACCGCGCTGACCGAGGCGGGCTACGTCGGTGAGGATGTCGAGAACATCCTGCTGAAGCTGATCCAGGCCGCGGATTACGACGTGAAGCGCGCCGAGACCGGCATCATCTACATCGACGAGGTCGACAAGATCGCCCGCAAGAGCGAGAACCCGTCGATCACCCGCGACGTCTCCGGCGAGGGCGTGCAGCAGGCGCTGCTGAAGATCCTGGAGGGCACCCAGGCGAGTGTGCCCCCGCAGGGCGGACGCAAGCACCCGCACCAGGAATTCATCCAGATCGACACCACCAACGTGCTTTTCATCGTGGCGGGTGCGTTCGCCGGCCTGGAGAAGATCGTCTCCGACCGGACCGGCCACCGCGGCATCGGTTTCGGCGCCGAGGTGCGCTCCAAGGCCGAGGTCGACACCACCGACCACTTCGCCGAGGTGATGCCGGAGGATCTGATCAAGTTCGGTCTGATCCCCGAGTTCATCGGCCGGCTGCCGGTCGTCGCATCGGTGACCAACCTGGACAAGGATTCGCTCGTCAAGATCCTGTCCGAACCGAAGAACGCGCTGGTCAAGCAGTACATCAGGTTGTTCGAGATGGACGGCGTGGACCTCGAGTTCACCACCGACGCGCTCGAGGCGATCGCCGATCAAGCCATCCTGCGCGGCACCGGCGCCCGTGGCCTGCGCGCCATCATGGAGGAAGTGCTGCTGCCGGTCATGTACGACATCCCCAGCCGCGACGACGTCGCCAAGGTGGTCGTCGATTCCGACACCGTTACCGAGAACGTGCTCCCGACGATCGTGCCGCGCAAGGCGCAGCGCGCCGAGCGCCGGGAGAAGTCGGCCTAGTCCTCCGGTACGGACGCACCGTCGAAAGAAGCCACCGCGACTCGCGGTGGCTTCTTTGGTTTATCGCGAGTCGTCGCTGGGTAATCTCCCTTGAGGGTTGAGTAGACAGCCCAGCTCGGGATGGCACCGTCGCATCAGGGCGAAAAAACTTGCCGGCAACCGCACTTCATTTGCCGCGCGCGACAGGACCGAGGTCCTCATGTCGACCACACTCGCTACTTCAGCATTCCTCCTCGACAACACGGCGAGATCCGCGACCATCCCGAAGCGAGGTGGGGCACCGAGTCGAGTCACGGCGCCGCATCGGCCCGACCCGTTGGACCGGCTGCGCGTTTCCCTGACGGCGCCCAGCGACACAGTGACCTTGTGTGCGCTCGCCGGCGAGGTCGATTTCTACACCGCTGAGCTGTTCCGCTCCCGGCTGACCGATGCGCTCGGCAACGCCGCCTCGACCGTGGTCATCGACCTGTCCCAGGTGACGTTTTTCGGCGTCGCCGGGCTGCAGGTGCTGCTCGAGGCCCGGAACTGGGCCGAGCACATCGACCGCAGGATTCGCCTGGTCACCGGCCCGCGTTGTGTAAATCGGCTGCTCGCCGCGGCCGGCGACGACGCCGAGTTCGACACCACCGACAATCTCGCCGACGCGGTGCTCGCTGCCTGATCGCCGACGGCGGTCACTACGATTCGAGCATGTTCGCCCACCGCCGCCTCGAGCGGAAGATCGACGCACTGCACGTCAAGCTGGATCTGATCCTCGATCATCTGGGGATCCAGGAACGACCCGACCTCACCACCGCCAAACCCATCCCTGCGATGCCGGTCGCCCCGCGTCCCGCGTCGTTCAGCTGGGCCGAGATCGATGATCTTCTGGTGCAGGGCAAGAAGATTCAGGCCATCAAGCGATACCGTGAGCTTACCGGTGCGGGGTTGAAAGATGCCAAAGACGCTGTGGAGCAACACGAACGGCGGTACTGAGCGCTGTTACCGTCACAGCGGCACCGGTCGCTCGTGCACCACATGCTTCATCACCAGGGTGGAGGTGAGGTGTTGCACGCCGGGCAGCGTCGCCAGGCGCTCGTCGTAAAGCTGTTGGAACGCAGGAAGATCCGCGGCTACGACGCGCAACAGGAAGTCGGGGTCGCCGAACAGGCGCTGAGCTTGCAGCACATGCGGAATCTCCGCGACCGCCTGCTCGAACGCGGCGACGGTGGGGCGATCTTCCTGTCGCATCGTGACGAAGACCAGCGCCTCGAAGGTCAGCCCGACGGCCGCCGCGTCGACCAGCGCGCGATAGCCGCGGATCACCCCGGACTTCTCCAGCTCTCGTAAGCGGCGGTGACACGGCGAGAGACTGAGACGTACGCGGGCGGCGAGTTCGGTGATCGTCAAGCGGCCGTCCTGCTGCAGCTCGGCAATTATCTTCCGGTCGATCCGATCCATGGAGAAGATTCTTCCACAATACCGGCCTTACCTGCGAAAAGTTGAAATCACCTCCCTGTTGATCACGCCTATCCTTCCTGGGGTCGCTGTTTCGAGGGAGAGGGTTGGGTATGGCTGTCGGGTACATCGCCGCGTTCTGGACGGTGTCGGTGCTGCTGATCCTGGTTCCCGGCGCGGACTGGGCGTACGCGATCGCCGCGGGCCTGCGGGAGCGTTCGGTGGTGCCCGCGGTCGGTGGGCTGCTGCTCGGTTATGTCGCGCTGACCGTGGTGGTCGCGGCCGGCGTCGCGGCGGTCGTCGATCGCAATCCGGTTGTGCTGACGGCACTTACGGTCTTCGGGGGCCTGTATCTGATGTGGCTCGGCGGGACGACGCTGGCGGCGTCGAACGCGCCCGCCGCGGTAGCGGGGGAGCAGAATCCGGCACCGTGGGGTGCGAGCCTGCTGCGCGGCATCGGGATCAGCGGCCTGAATCCTAAGGCGCTGTTGCTCTTCGTGGCCCTGCTGCCGCAGTTCACCGACCGGACCGGGAGTTGGCCGCTCGCCGCCCAGATCGGCGCCCTGGGATTGATCCACACCCTCAGCTGCGCGGTGATCTACCTCTGCGTCGGTGTGCTCGCCCGGACCGTACTGCGCGCCCGACCGACCGCGGCCCGGATCGTCACCCGGATCTCCGGCGTAGCGATGCTTGTGATCGGCGGGTTGCTGCTGGTGGAACGGTTGATCTGAGTCCTATTCGGCTGTTACGCGTCCACCGACTTCGATCAGTCCGTCCGGTTGCGGTGTGGTCACGATGATCGAGCCTAGACCTTGCGAAATATGCAGGGGGCGTGCGAGTTCGGCGGTGAGTAGCAGGGCGGCGGCGCCGGTGGCCTCGTCCTCGTCGATGCCGTCGCCGCGGCCGGGGAAGGCGCGTGCCCGCACGTGACCGGCGCGCTCGTCCTGCCATGCCCACGCGTAGATCCATTCGCCCGGCTCGGGCACAGTCAGTGCGTCCACGTCGGCGGCGGACCCGTACTGGCGCAACGTCCGTGGCGGCGCCCACTCGGATCGCGCTGCGATATAGGTGAATTCGTGGTCGTGCCGGGCGCCGACGACGCCCGCCGCGGTCACGAGTTCGGACGCACGGAGCAGCCAGGCGGTGCCGACGCACGGGTGCCCGGCAAAGGGGAGGCGCACCGTCGGGGTGTAGATATCGATGATCCCGCGCTCGGCATCATCGACGAACACCGTCTCGCTGAACCCCAACTTCGCGGCAAAACGTTGCCGCGCACCGACATCCTCGACAGCACCCCCGTCCCGCACCACTGCGAGCCGATTACCGAAGCCACCACCGGCTCCGCAGAACACACGCAGCACGTCGTACTCGATCATCCGACGAGTCAACCACGCCCGCACCGGTGGGTGCAGGCGCATTCGGCGGCGGACGAGGGTGCGTACAGCGGCCCGGGCCACCAGGCCACCGGGTTAGTGGTGGCCGAGGACGGGGTGGGGACGGTAAGGGGCTTCCAGTGTGGTCATTTCGTCCTCGATGAGATGTAGCCGCACGGCGTCGAGTGCATCGTTCAGGTGGTTCGGTTTGGTGGCGCCGATAATGGGGGCGGTGACGCCGGGGCGGCTGAGGAGCCAGGCGAGGGCGATCTGGGCGGGCGGCAGGTTGCGGGCGGCGGCTACTTCGCGGACCGCGTCGACGACGTCGAAGTCGTTGTCGGTGTACATGTTCGCGGCGATGTGGTCGGAGCTGGAGCGGGCGGTGGCGGGGTGGCCGCCGCGGGTGCGGGAGCCGGTGAGGAGTCCGCGTGCGAGCGGACTCCAGGGGATCACGCCGACGCCCTGGTCGCGGCAGAGCGGGAGCATCTCGCGTTCCTCCTCCCGGTAGACGAGGTTGTAGTGGTTCTGCATCGCGACGAACTTCGTCCAGCCGTGTGTTTCGGCGACGTGCTGCGCCTTCGCGAACTGCCAGGCGAACATGCTGGATGCGCCGAGGTACCGGGCTTTCCCGGCGGTGACCACATCGTGGAGCGCCTGCATGGTCTCCTCGATCGGCGTCTCGTCGTCCCAGCGGTGGATCTGATACAGGTCCACGTGGTCGACGCCCAACCGGTCGAGCGAGGCGTCGATGGCGGACATGATGTGCTTGCGGGACAAGCCTTTGTCGTTCGGTCCGGAACCCATCGGGAAGTACACCTTGGTGGCCAGTACGTAGTCGTCGCGGCGGGGGAACAGCTTGCCCAGCAGCCGCCCGGTGATCGATTCGCTGACTCCCGCGGAGTACATGTCCGCGGTGTCGAAAAAGTTCACCCCCGACTCGACGGCGTGCCGGACGATGGGTTCGGCGGCGTCTTCATCGAGCACCCACGCCCACGACGCTGGATCGCCGTAGCTCATCATGCCCAGGCAGATCCGGGACACGGTGAGGCCGGTGTGTCCCAGCCGGATGTATTCCATCAGTTCTCCTTGTTTTCGTGTTGCCGGTGGATCGAGACGCCCGCGGCGATCAGCGCGATGCCGGCCAGTTCCTGGACGGTGGGGACTTGGGCGAGCACCACGATCCCGATCACCGCCGCGACCGCAGGCAAGATGCTGAGCAGCAGGGCGAAGGTGCTGCGCCGTAACCGCGCCATGGCGAGCTGATCGGTCACGTAGGGAATGACCGAGGAGCAGACCCCGACGCCGATCCCGGCGAGCAATGCCACGGGACTGGTGAACGCCGGGACGGCAGCGCCGAGACAGAACGGCGTCGCCACCACCGCGGCGATCGACATCGCGGCGGCGAGCTGGTCGAGGCCGCACACTGCTGCGCTGTTGGCGATCCGGTGGCCGAGCAGCACGTACAGCAGAAACAGCGCGCAGTTGGCGAACGCGAAGACGAATCCGGTCGGTGCGCCGGCCAGCTGGATGTCGGTCAGCGCGACGACCCCGCCGACTGCGAGCACGAGGGCGATCATGTTGCGCCCGTTGCGCAGACCGATCACGGCGAGCACGATCGGCCCGAGGAATTCGATCGCGCCGACGGTGGCCAGCGGTAGCCGCGCGATGGCGAGGTAGAACGTCGCGTTCATCGCCGCGAGCACGATCCCGAGCGCGAGCAGCACCCGTCGCTGTGCAGAGGTGCCATGCCGGAGCAGCCGCCACGGCCGGCGCCAGGCCGCGAACACCAGTGCGGCGCTGACGATCCGCAACCACGCCACGCCGAGCACATCCACCCGGGCGAACAGCAGCACGGCGCAGGCGGGACCGAGGTAGTGGAAGACCGCGCTGATGCCGAAGTAGGCCACGGCGGGCATTCGTGGGGCCGTGCGCTGCGCAGTGCCCCGCGACGATTCGGTCATGCGGAGTATCTTCCGAAGAAATACCCGCGGCCGGAATGGCACTATCCAGGAAGATGGCGTGAGTTGTCTGGAAAATCAAGGCAGAACGGCCACATTGCCTTCACCGATCGCGCGCGGCTGTTGGACGAGGTGAATGTGCGCCTGCTCAACGAGCTGCACGCCGATCCGCGACTGTCCATGTCCGAGCTCGCGCGCCGCGTCGGTATGTCGGCGCCCGCGGTCACCGACCGGGTACAGCGACTGGAGCAGAGCGGCGTGATCACCGGCTTCCGGATGGAGGTCGACCCGGCGGCGCTCGGCATGCCGGTGACCGCGTTGGTGCGCATCCGGCCCGGACCCGGCCAACTGCCCAAGATCGTGGCGGCTGCTCGCGACACCCCGCAGGTGGTCGAATGCTTCCGGATCACCGGTGAGGACTGCTTCCTGCTGAAGGTGCACGGTCCGTCGATCGGCGAACTGGAGGAACTGCTCGACGGATTCCTCATGTTCGGGCAGACCACCACCTCGATCGTCGTGTCCGAGCCGGTGCCCCGCCGCCCCTTACCGGTTCCGGTGCAGCACAAGCGCTAGCGAAGTCCGCGGGTGGCGAGCGCGTGCGTGTGCGCAGCGGCCGCTGCGCCACCGAACGCGGGCCGCACCCGTTCTGCGTTCGCGCACCTGCTGTGGCGGGCCGTAGGGGGTGCGACGGCGCAGAAAAGGTGCGGCGGCGCAGAAGGTGTGCGGCGGCGCAGAAGGTGTGCGGCGGCGCAGAAGGTGTGCGGCGGCGCAGAAGGTGTGCAGCGGCGCAGAAGGTGTGCGGCGCAACGGAAGAGTGTCGCGGTGTGCCAGGGCGCCACGCGATCGGATCGGTGGCAGCCGAGATTTGGCGGGGCCGTGCTACCGCGGACCGGTGTGGGCGGCGCAGCAAGTCGCGCGCGGCCCACCAAACCGGGCGTCGCTCCACAAGTGGGCCGCGGCCGAGCGAGTGGTGCGCGGTCTAGCAAGGGGTGCGTCGCTCAGCAAGGGGTGTGCTGCCGAGCAAGGGGTGCGCAGTCGAGCGAGTGATGTGCCCGCTCAGCAAGTTATGCCCCGCCGAGCAGTCGTGCGGGGAGCTGCGCGGACTTTGCCGCGACCGTGCGATTACGCGCGAGCGGTGTTGAGCAGACCGCTTTCGGCCCTCGGCCAGGGGGTGTTGGGGTTGTCGCGGATGTGCTCGGTGGCGCGCGCGATCGCTTGGCTGTAGCGCGAATTCGCGGCGTCGTGGGTGAGCAGCGCGACGCCGATCATCACCGGCGCGACGGCGTGCACGCCCGCGTCGAACCAGCGGCCGTCGCGTACGTGCGGGTAGGTATTGAGCCCGACCGTCAGCGCGAGCAACGCGACCTCGGCGGCGACGACCTGCGTGCGACTGTCCAGCACGCCCCACTCGGTGATCTTGGTGGTGCCCACCATGATGATCACCAGACAGACGCTGATCATCGCCTCGACCAGGTAGCTGAACCAGTACAGCGGGTCGCCGGCGCCGTCCGGCGCGATGTTGTGCTGCACGTTGACCGCCGACCACAGCATGCCCGCGATCACCACGCCGGCCAGTGCGCGCAGCGACCACGTCCGGTGCCGGTACAGCGACGCCAGCTGGGCGTGCGGGCTGGATTCCCGGCGTTGCGCGGCAATGGCCTTGCGCGCCATCAGCAGATCGCGGATGTCGGCCTTATCGATGGCCTCCTTGGTCTGCCGGGCGCGGTCGGCCGCGGCGGACACGGCCTGGGCGTACTTCCACCGCTGGCCGCGCTCCTGCGTGCGGATGCGCTCGGCCAGCTCGCGCTCGGCCTCCAGCTCGTCCTCGGCCAGTACATCGGTCAGCGCGGGATCGAACTGGTAGGCCAGCCGCCCGCGGGCCCGCTCGACCCGCCTGGCCAGCTGTGCGACTTCGTCGATGGGGTGTTCGTCGGGCATGCGGCTCCAAAAGTGGATGTGCTGAACGGAACTCGACAAATAGCAAGACGCCGGGCAGCCCGCTCACCGAGAGCTGGGTCCCAGCTCGATGAGAGGGTATCGGACGGGAGGCTCCGATACCCACTCTTCCTAGTCGATTCCGCGCGCCAACAACACGCCACGCGGTCGATTGCACCGAAAAACGCGGCGTGTCACTCCGGTTCGATGGCCATGTCGTCCTGGCTCCAGAAGGCGCGCATGCGCACGATCTTGCCTGAGTCGTCGAATTCCATGTAGTCGATGGGCGACATGGTGAAGCGCTGGCCGCCCACGCGCGTGATGATCGTGAACTGGAAGGCCACCTCGTTGCCCGCGACGCGCACCGAGTCGGTGCGCAACTCGGTCTCGCGGTCCAGGGGCGCGAGGATGTCGTAGAACTCGCGGATGGCCTCGTGCCCGTGCCGCACGGGCGCGCCGACCGGATCTTCGACGGTCGCCTCCGGCGCGTAGAGCTCGACGATGGCTTCGGTCGGACCCGAGCCGACCAACTTGACGTACCGGTCGACGACATCACGGATCTGCTCGGTCATCTGAACTCCTGCGGAATTGAAACGTGTTCTAATTCCGGGCAGCGTAGCAGCATGTCGGCGCGGACGAAACGGCAACGGGCGGGATGGTTTCGCCCATCCCGCCCGAGGGCGTGCCCGCCGCTACCCGGCGGCGGCGAACCCGGCGCGCAGATCGGCGAGGATGTCCTCGATTCCCTCGATGCCCACCGCCAGCCGGACCAGTCCCGGGGTGACGCCGGAGCTGAGCTGTTCGTCGGGGGTCAGCTGGGAGTGCGTGGTGGAGGCCGGGTGGATGACCAGCGAGCGCACGTCGCCGATATTGGCGACGTGGCTGTGCAGGGTCAGCGCCTCCACGAAACGCTTCCCCGCGTCGACGCCGCCGGCGAGTTCGAACCCGATCACCGCGCCCGCGCCCCGCGGCGCCAGCGTCTTCCCGCGCTCGTACCACGGCGAGGACGGCAGCCCGGCATAGGACACCGAGGTGACTTCCGGCCTGCTGCTGAGGAATTCGGCCACCTGGTGGGCATTGCTCACGTGCCGTTCGATGCGCAGGCTCAGCGTCTCGAGGCCTTGGCTGATCAGGAACGCGTTGAACGGCGAGACCGCCGCGCCCAGATCACGCAGCAGTTGCACGCGGGCCTTGAGCGCGAACGCGGGCGCACCCAGATCCGCGTACACCACACCGTGGTAGCTGGGATCGGGGACCACGAAACCGGGGAAACGCGGCTCCTCGCCGGACCTGACGGTCCAGTCGAAGGTGCCGCCGTCGACGATGACGCCGGCGATGGCCGAGCCGTGCCCGCCGAGGTACTTGGTCGCCGAGTGCACCACGATGTCGGCGCCGTGCGCGAAGGGCTGGATCAAATACGGTGTGGCGACGGTGTTGTCGACGATGAGCGGAACGCCCGCGGCATGCGCGACGTCGGCGATGCCGCGGATGTCGAAGATGTGGTTCTGCGGATTCGAGATGGTCTCGCCGTAGAACGCCTTGGTGTTCGGCCGGATCGCGGCGCGCCACTGCTCGAGGTCGTCCGGGTCGTCGACGAAGGACACCTCGATGCCGAGTTTGGGCAGCGTGTAGTGGAAGAGGTTGTAGGTGCCGCCGTACAACCGCGGACTGGACACCAGATGATCACCCGCGCCCGCGAGGTTCAGAATCGCCAGCGTCTCCGCCGCCTGCCCGGACGAGAGCAACAGCGCGGCGACGCCGCCCTCGAGCGCCGCGATCCGCTGCTCCACCGCGTCCTGGGTGGGGTTCATGATCCGGGTGTAGATGTTGCCCGGCTCGGCGAGGCCGAACAGCGCCGCCGCGTGGTCGGTATCGCGAAAGGTGTAGGAGGTGGTCTGGTAGATCGGCAGCGCGCGGGCGCTGGTGGTGCCGTCAGGGACCTGGCCGACGTGGACCTGCTTGGTCTCGAAACTCCACGTCGCGGACGGGTCGAGCGACTCTGTCATCAATGCTCCTGGGTTATCGCGGTGGCTAGTTGGTGATCAGGGTGGTTTCGACCGGTGTGGCACCGGTGCTGAGATCGAGGACCGGGCAGTGCGCGTCCACCGAGCGCTGGAGTTGGGCGTACCGCTGCGGCGTCTCCGGTCCGGAGATCCGGACGGTCACCCGGACGGCCTGGAAGCCGGGCCGGACGCTGTCGTCCAAGCCGAAGAAGCCGCGGACGTCGAGATCTCCCTCGGCCTGGACATCGAGTTCGTCGACGGTGATCCCGAGTCGCTGGGCCCAGAAGCGGTAGGTCACCACCTGGCAGGAGATCAGCGCGGCGAGGTAGACCTCGACGGGATTGGCGGCGGTGTCGTCACCGCCGAGCGTGGGTGGTTCGTCCACCCGGACGACGTGTCGGCGCGCGGTGATCGTGCTGCCCACGGTGCCTTCCGGGGTACCTGCGGCGCGAAATACCACCAGCGCGTTCGCCGGGTCGGTCGCGACCGCTTGCGCGGTGGCGTCGCCGATATCGTTGAGCGGAGCGCTCAGATGAGTGGTCACGACTGTGCACGGTAAGAAGCCCGGCACGCGCTGACGATGGTTTGATTCGGACAGAACCCAACGGTGGACGCCGCTGCTTCCGTCCTCGTTCGACGCCTGCGGGGGCGGTCAAGCAATGGATCCGCTCAATCGTCGAACGGGCGACGGCGCTTCGGCCCGTCGCGAAGTCCCCCCAAAGTTTGGCTGGCCCCCGCAGTCGCTCTTCTTTTGTCGGCACCAACGCTGACGAGACACGGTGACGATCGGGGAAACCGATCGCGCCCGGAGCCGGAAATCGCCGTTGATCTCCCGTGGTTCGCCGTTGAACCTTGATCCCGCGCTGATGCTTTCGTCCATTGTGTCGCATCGGTCGGGTGCGGTGTTACGTCCGTTTCGGTGTGCGGACCGGGAGTCATTGTTCATCCCATTTGCCCGTTGTGTGCCACTCGATTACTGCTCCCAACGCCCCCGGTCCAGGAAACTCATCGCTAACTCCGCCGAAATGGTCCCGGTGTGTCGACCTTGCGCTGCCGGTGAAGTGCTGTTTACTCGGTCCGGTCAACCAGATGTTCGAGTGACGAGTGGAAGCGGAGGAGACATGGCACTGCCTACCATGACCGCGGAGCAGCGCACTGAGGCGCTGGCCAAAGCGGCAGCGGTCCGCAAGGCGCGCTCCGAACTGATCGGCAAGGTGAAGGCGGGCAAGGTTTCGGTCGCCGATCTGCTGAAGAAGGCCGACTCCGATGAGCTGGTCAAGAAGACCAAGGTCGCCGCGGTGATCAAGGCTCTGCCCGGTGTCGGACCGGTGAAGGCGGCCAAGCTGATGGACCAGGCCGAGATCCCGGAGGATCGTCGTATCGGCGGGCTCGGCGCGCGGCAGCGTGCGGCCCTGCTCGACGCCCTGAAGGACTGACGGGGCTAAGCGGACCGAACAGCTCTACCTCGGTGGCGCGGCTACGCCCGCGCACGACCGCATAGACAGTTCAAACGCCCCACAGCGCCGGCACGGGCTGTGGGGCGTTGTCGTCCTAACCGCGTTTGCGGCGCGGAAACCGGACGTTGATCGGGCTCGGATCCGACATCGGAATATCGCCGCGCGGCGGCAGCAGCACGCAGGCCGCGGCGAGCGCCACCAGCAGGGCGGAGGCGAGCACGCTCAGCGTGAAACTCACGGTGCTCATCCCGTCGGGTTGGTGGAAGAGGTGATAGACGACGTGCGGCACGCTGAAGAAGAGCCAGCCCAGGCCCGCGATCCGCGCCACGGTGGTGCCGTCGACCACCAGAGCAGCGATCGATACCGCGGTCAAGGCGAGGAAGAACGCGCCCACATCGGCCGCGAGATGATGGTTGTACGGGCCGTCCGCCGCGACCCACCGCATGCCGAAGCCGGGAAAGCTGGTGTACCAGGAATGCGGCGCCACCGTGGCCCACAGTCCGCTGATCGCGCCCTGAACGGCCAACACCACCAGGGTGATTCGAGTCGCCAGCAGGCGGCGGCGATACTGTTCGAACCGCATCCGTACGCGCAGCCCCTCCTGCGTGCCCTCCACCGAAATCCGCATCGGTCTCTCCGTTCCCGCCGAACCGCTCCGATCACGTAGCTGTCACGGTAGAGCCGGCATTCGGGTCGGGCAAGGGTGCTCAGGCCGGCATCGGCGTGGCGTTCGAGGCGACGACCCGGTCCGGGTGGGTGTAGACGTTCATCGTGTCGCCGCGCAGGAACCCGACCAGCGTGAGCCCCGCTTCGGCGGCCAGGTCGACCGCGAGCGAGCTGGGCGCCGAGACCGCGCCGAGTATCGGAATGCCCGCCATCACAGCCTTCTGGACCAGCTCGAACGAGGCGCGCCCGCTCACGATGAGCACCAGATCGGCTGCGGGGACGCGATTTTGCCGCAGTGCCCAGCCGATCACCTTGTCCACCGCGTTGTGCCTGCCGATGTCCTCGCGCACGGCGAGCACCGTGCCGTCGGCGGCGAACAGACCCGCCGCGTGCAGCCCGCCGGTGGCCTCGAACAGGGATTGCTTGCCGCGCAACGTTTCCGGCATGCCGCCGAGCGTGTGCGGGTCCACCGCGATGCCCTTCTCGGCGATCGGATAGCGGGTGTTCTTGCGCACCTCGTCGAGGGCGGTCTTGCCGCAGAGCCCGCAGGCGCCGGTGGTCAGGAAGCTGCGGGTCTGCACCGGAACCGGGTTGCGCAGGGTGAGATCGAGGACGTTGTAGGTGTTGCGGCCGTCGTCGTCGGTGCCCGAACAGTAGCGGGCCGCGGTGATGTCTTCGGCGACGCCGATCATCGCCTCGCTCAACAGGAATCCGTGCACCAGGTCCACATCGTTGCCCGGTGTGCGCATGGTGACGGTCAGCGATCGGCCGCCGATCCGGATCTCCAGCGGCTCTTCGACGGCCAGGGTGTCGGGGCGCTGGATCTCCCCGGTCGGCGAGATCCGGCGCGTCCGGCGGCGGGCGGTGACTCTACTCATGACTGGCACGCTGCAATCTGATGGTGATCGATTTGGAGACCGGCGTATTCGAGCGTGCCGCGACATGGTCCAGTGGCACAAGCGGATTCGTCTCGGGGTAGTAGGCGGCCGCGTTACCGCGCGGGGTCGGATAACCGACCAGGCGGAAACCCTCGACGCGGCGCTCGGTGCCGTCGGTCCACTCCGAGATCACGTCCACCAGTTCGTCTTCGGCGAAGCCGAGCGCCGCGATGTCCTCGGGGTGCACCAGCACCACTTTGCGGCCACCGTGCACGCCGCGGTAGCGGTCGTCCAAGCCGTAGATGGTGGTGTTGTACTGGTCGTGACTGCGCAGGGTCTGCAGGATCAGTCTGCCCTCCGGGACCGGTGTCCAAGTGAGTTCGTTCACCGCGAAGTTGGCTTTGCCGGTGCTGGTACGGAATTCGCGGCTGTCCCGGGGCGGGTGCGGTAGGACGAACCCGTTGCGGGCGCGCACCTTCGTGTTGTAGTCGGCGCACCCGGGAACCACCCGGGAGATCGCGTCGCGGATGGTGTCGTAGTCGCTGCGGAAACGCGCCCACGGCACCGGATGATCCGCACCGAACAGGGTCAGGGCCAGATCGCAGACGATCGCGACCTCGCTGCGCAGGTGCTTGCTCACCGGATCGAGCCGACCGGTGGACAGATGCACCATCGACATCGAATCCTCCACCGAAACCTGCTGTTTCACACCGTCACGCAGATCCTTGTCGGTGCGGCCGAGCGTCGGCAGGATCAGCGCGGTCCGGCCGTGCACGACATGGCTGCGGTTGAGTTTGGTGGAAATCTGTACCGTCAGTGCGCAATTGCGCAGGGCGGTCTCGGTCACCTCGGTATCGGGGGTGGCCGAGACGAAATTGCCGCCCATCCCGACGAACACCGCGGCGCGACCGTCCCGCATGGCGCGGATCGCGTCGACGGTGTCCCAACCGTGCTTGCGCGGGCTGGTGATGCCGAACTCCCGGTCCAGCGCGTCGAGGAAGGTGTCCGGCATCTTCTCCCAGATGCCCATGGTGCGGTCGCCCTGCACGTTCGAATGCCCGCGCACCGGGCAGACCCCCGCGCCCGGTTTGCCGATCATCCCGCGCAGCAGCAGCAGATTCGTCGCCTCCTCGATGGTCGCGACACCGTGCGACTGCTGGGTCAAGCCCATCGCCCAGCAGATGATGACGTTGTTCGCCTCGGCCAGATGCTTCGCGGTACGGTCGATCTCGGCCCGGCTCAGTCCGGTCGCGGCGAGCACCGTATCGAAATCGACGGCGCGGACCTGCTTTTCGTACTCGGCCAGACCAGCACAGTGCGCGTCGACGAATTCCCGGTCGACGACGGTGCCCGGGGCGCGGTCCTCCGCCTCGAACAGCAACCGCCCCAGCGCCTGGAACAGCGCCATGTCACCGCCCAGGCGGATCTGCAGGAAGTCGTCGGCGATCGCGACACCGGTGGTGTAACCCTTGACGGTCTGCGGATCCCGGAAACCGAGTAAGCCGGTCTCGGGCAGCGGGTTGATCGCGATGATCCGCGCGCCCTCGGATTTCGCGTTCGCCAGGGCGCTCAGCATGCGCGGATGGTTGGTGCCGGGATTCTGCCCGGCGACGATGATCAGGTCCGCCGCGGCGAAATCGTCGATCGACACCGAGCCCTTGCCGATGCCGATCGAACTGGTCAACGCGGCGCCCGAGGACTCGTGGCACATGTTCGAACAGTCCGGCAGATTGTTCGTGCCGAAGCTGCGGACCAGCAGCTGATAGAGGAAGGCGGCCTCATTGCTGGTGCGACCTGAGGTATAGAAGACGGCCTCGTCGGGAGAAGCCAAGGCGCCCAGATGATCCGCGATCAACCGGTAGGCGTCGTCCCACCCGATCCGCGAATAATGAGTGTCGCCGGGACGCAACACCACCGGATGAGTCAACCGGCCCTGCTGGCCGAGCCAATACCCCGACTTGCCCGCCAGCTCATCGATCGAATGCGCGGCGAAGAACTCCGGCGTGACCGTGCGCAGCGTGGCCTCCTCGGCCACCGCCTTCGCGCCGTTCTCACAGAACTCGGCCGGGCGGCGATGACCCGTCGGCTCCGGCCAGGCGCAGCCGGGGCAGTCGAAGCCGTGCACCTGGTTGACCCGCGCCAAAGTGCGGGCAGTGCGAATCACGCCCATCTCCTCCACCGCGCGGCGCAGCGACACCGCGACCGCGGTGACACCCGCCGCCTGCTCTTTCGGCGCGGAGACGGTGAGCTCGGACTCGTCGATATCCTGGGTCGGCCCGTTACGGTGCATAGTTCGTATTGTCCTCTTCGCAGTGTCTGAGTCGGGCAGTGGACCGGCTACCTCGATGGTATGCACTGGGAACGTCCAGGGCGCGGAACATGCGCCGCGCCCGGCGCCTGAAAACGTGGGCAGCGGCAACGCCATATGTGCGTGCCGCGCATGGTTTCGTACCGCGCGCGCGTGTCGTTCGACTGACACACGCGCGGCACGACGGGATGTGCGCGGCGGGCGGCACGCCCCGCCGCGGGACAGTCGGGGAGCGGCACGCCGGAGTTGGCTCCGCGTTGGCGCACAGAGCATTACGATGCTAGTGATCCGCACGCATCAGGGGGCGGCCGGACGGACTCCGCCGGCACACCACTTGACCGAAGCGACGGCGGAGGTACGCCTAGCGAGAGCACGGCCGATGGGGACGTTGGCACCAGTCGTTGCGCGTGTCGGTGCACGGTCCCGGCAAGCGCGAACCCGGCATGCGAGACAAGTCGCTGGGCTGGGGGTGTTATGCGCCGTGGTGCTGAGCTGTGGTGCATTCGTCGGGGCTGAACGCGGCTCTGGCGTGGTGGGGTTCACCCCGACCCCGCATGGTGAGTCGACTGTCGTGCCGAGGATCAGTTGGCCCCGCAGCGGCGCGGCGGCCATCAGCGCGTCACAAGGTGCTGAAGTGTTCGCCGACGCGGGATCGGGTGCCGCCGTGCGGTGGCACGCGCAGTTCCTCTTCCCGGTGGTCGGCGGTGGGCGAGAAGGGAATTGGCTGGTCGACGGCCGGGCCGCTGAGTACTTGTCGCCGAGGGCAGACATAGCGCGGCAAGAGCTGCGCGCGGATAAGACGGGTGTAGACGGGCTGCTCTTCGTCCTCGACAGCAGAGACGTCTTTCGAGATGCGGATGGCTCCGGGCTTCATGACGGCTGGGCTGAGCCAGTGCCGGTCCGGTTGCCGGTCGGTCCGAAGGCGAGGTCTGACGGGGGTGGAGGAGCGGGCGCCGCTACAGGGCGGGTTCTCACCGGTTCCGGCGGCCAGCTGGGCTCTGTGCCGGCGCGGTTGCTGGTCGGTCCGAAGGCGGCGCCGGATAGGGACGGGGCAGCGGGCCTTGGTCCTGCGCAGGTTCTCACCGCTTCGGGTGGTCAGGTCGGGTGGGCCGGGCCCGTGCTGGTGCGGCAGCCGACGACGCCGAAGCCGCCGGCGTCGGATGGGGGTGGGACCAGGGACGGGACGGGAGCGCCTGATCCGGCGCAGCCTCCGCCTCCTCCGCCGCCTCCTCCTCCGCCGCCTCCTCCTCCGCCGCTGCAGCCTCCGCAGCAGCAGCAGCAGC
>NZ_BAUA01000052.1 GCF_000710915.1 Nocardia brasiliensis IFM 10847 | reverse complement strand
GGCCTGCCCCGTTGCCCGACGACGCACTGGTCCTCGGACTGGACGTCGGCGGCACCACGATCAAAGGCGAAATCACCGACCGCGCAGGCGAAGTGCTCGCCGTCGCGACCGTGGCCACGCCGCAGGGCGAGGCGGCGTTCGAGGCGATGGGCGCGCTGGGCGATCAACTGCTGGCCGAACTGCCCGCGGCCCAACGGGATCGGGTGCGCCGCGCGGCCGTGGTCCTGCCCGGGATCGTCGATTCCGTCCGCTCGATCGCGGTGTTCAGCAGCAATGTCGGCTGGCGGGACGTGCACATCGGCGACCGGTTCCGCGACCGCTGGGGCATCCCCGTACTCATCGAACACGATGTCGCCGTGGCGGGTTGGGCCGAATGGCGCTTCGGCGCGGGTCGCGGGCACGACAACGTCTGCGTGGTCATCCTGGGCACCGGCATCTCCGGCACGCTGTCCGTCGGCGGACACCTGGTGCGCAGCAGCTATGGCCAGGTCGGCGAATACGGGCACATCCCGGTGCGCCCGGACGGGCTGCCCTGCCCGTGCGGCAACACCGGATGCGTGGAGACCGTGGCCTCCGGCGCGTCGATCGCGCGCGCCTACACCCGCCGCACCGGCCGCGAAATCAAGGGCGCGGCAGAGGTTTTCGCGCTGGTCGAGACCGATGCCGACGCCAAAGCCGTACTCGTGGACGCGGTGGACGCGCTGGCCGACGGACTGATCGGCATCGTGCACGCGGCCTGCCCCGAGTTGATCATCCTCGGCGGCGGACTCGCCGGCGCGGGCGCGGCCCTCACCGACCCGCTGCACCAGGCCATCGCCGACCGGCTCCGCCTGGTCCCCGCCCCCCACGTCGTGCTCGGCGAATACGGCGCCCGCGCCGGTTTGATGGGCGCCGCCCTGTTCGCCCGGCAAGGAGCCCTGGCATGAGCCCGGTGGCCCGCACAACGGTCCGCCCGGCCCCGAGTCCCCGCCCGCCCGCCTTCCCCGCCCCGGGCGTCGAGGCGGAGGCTGCCATCTCGCGCCCAACTGGGTACCCGCCCCAGATTGACGGGTACCGCGCGGCCGACCGACCATGGGATGGACCGCTGGTCGCCGTAGTGCGCCGCGACCGGCAGGTGGCACGAGCGGTGCCTGGCGCAGGCTGTCGTGTGCGAGCGGCGGGCACCGGGCGCGCCAATAGGGTGTTCCTATGAGTCCGGGTACCGAATTGGCCATTCGCGGGCGCGTGGTGTGCGCGTCCGCTCAGTGGGACGACGGTGTCGTCTCGATCGTCGGCGATCGGATCAGTGCGGTCGCGCCCTATTCGGAATGGGTTGCGGCACATCCGGGGTCACCGGAGCCGGAGTTCACGGGCACGCTGCTGCCCGGACTGATCGACATCCATAATCACGGCGGGCTCGGGCATCGGTTCGACTCCGTCGATCCCGCCGAGGCGCGGGCCGCCGCGGCCTTCCACCATGCGAGCGGGTCCACGACCGTGGTCGCGAGCATCGTCACCGCGGCCGCCGCGGACATGGTGGCGCAGACCGCGATGCTGCGCGGACTGGCCGAGGACGGCGTGCTCGGCGGCATCCACGCCGAGGGGCCGTTCCTGTCCGAGGCCCGCTGCGGGGCGCAGGATCCGCGGTTCCTGCGCGACCCGGATCTCGAGCTGACCGAGCAGCTGCTGCGGGCCGGCGGCGGCGCGCTGCGGATGATGACGCTCGCACCGGAACGTTCCGGGTACGACGCGGTCGCGCAGCGGCTCACCGAACACGGCGTGGTGGTCGCGCTCGGCCACAGCAACGCCGACTTCTCCTCGTTCCTGAAGGCCTTGCGGCCCAGCGGCCTCGGCAGCGTGGTGACCCACCTGGCGAACGGCATGCCGCCGCTGCACCATCGCGAACCGGGACCGGTCGGCGCCGGCCTCGTCGCCGCCGCGGCCGGGCACGCGATCGTCGAGCTGATCGGCGACGGCGTGCACGTCGATCCCGGGTTCGCCGCACTCGCCTTCGCGGCCGCGCCCACCCGGGTCGCACTGATCACCGACGCGATGCAGGCGGCGGGCCTCTCGGACGGCGAGTATCAGCTCGGCCCGCAGTCGGTCACCGTGCGCCAGGGCGTGGCCCGCATCGCGAACGGGTCGCTGGCGGGCGGCGTCAGCACCCTGCTGGACTGTGTCGCGCGTGCGGTCCGCGAATCCGGGGTGCCGCTCGAGGCGGCGGTCCGCGCCGCCACCGCGACGCCCGCGGCGGCGCTCGGCCTCGCCGACGTCGGTGACCTGCGCGCGGGATATTTCGCCGACCTGTTGATCGTCGGTGACAATCTCCATATGCATCGGGTGCTCAGGCGAGGACAGTGGTTGTCGTGATCCTTACCGTGACCATGAACCCCGCCTACGACATGACCTACCGGGTCGAGCACTTCGAACGCGGCCAAGCGCACCGGGTCCGTTCCGTCGAGCAACGCATCGGCGGCAAGGGCATCAACGTCACCCGGGTGCTCAACCAGCTCGGGAAGTACGCGCGGGCAACCGGTTTCGCCGATCACGCGTTCGCGGCCGCCGCCGAGTTGGAGATGCCGGTCGATTTCGTGCACGCGCTGCCCTGGGTCCGGCGCACCGTGGTGATCAGCGAATCCGAGGACGGCACCGCCACCGCCCTGTGGGAGCCCGGCGCCCGGGTCTCCAACCCGCACGCCGCCGAACAGCTCGCGGTCCGGGTCACCGGCATGCTGCCCGATATCGACGGCCTGGTCATCTCCGGCTCGCTGCCCGGCGGTATCGCGCCGACGCTGCCCGCCGAGATCGCCCGCGGCGCCATCGCCGCCGACGTGCCGACCATCTGCGATGTGGACGGCGAGGCCTTGCGCCTGGCCGCCCAGGTCCCCGGCGTCGTCCTGATGCCCAACGGCGACGAACTGCACCGGCTCACCGGCGTCAAGCCGGCCACCGCCGAGGAGGTCGTCACGGCCGCGTACCCGCTGATCGAGAGCGGGGTGCGCGCGGTGATCGCCACCCGCGGCGCCGACGGCATGGTCGCGGTCACCGCCGAGGGCGCCTGGTTCGCCGCGCTGCCGGAACCGCTGGCCGGAAATCCCACGGGCGCGGGCGATTCCGCCACCGCCGCGGTGATCGCCGCGCTCACCGCCGACGAGGTCCCCGACTGGCCGACCATTCTCACCGACGCGGTGGCCACCTCCGCCGCCGCCGTGGTCATCCCGGTGGCCGGCGAGATCGATCGCTGCCTGCGCACCCGCATCGCCCCGACTGTCCGAGTCACCCGGCTCGACCTACCCACCGCCCAGGATCCGACGGCGTGAGCGCCGCGGCGGGCTGAGTCCCCCAGAGAGAGATACCGATGCCGCTGACGCCTGTTTCCGAGTTGGTCACCACCGCCGCGCCCGGCGGGCTCGGGGCGTTCAACGTGATCGTGCTGGAGCACGCGGAGGCCATCGCGGCCGCCGCGGAAGCGGCGAAACGACCTGTGGTGCTCCAGCTTTCGGAGAACACAGCGAGCTATCACGGCGGCCTCGCACCGCTGGCCCTCGCCTGTTTACGGGTCGCGGCCGACAGCAGCGCCGCCATCGCGGTGCACCTCGACCACGCGACCGATCCGGCATTGGTGCGGGCCGCGGTCGAACTCGGCGTCGGCTCGGTCATGTACGACGGCTCCACCCTGGACTACGCCGCCAACGTGGCGAGCACCGCCGAGATCACCCGCTGGTGCCATGAGCGCGGCGTGCACGTCGAGGCCGAACTCGGCGAGGTCGGCGGGAAGGACGGTGCGCACGCCCCCGGTGTCCGCACCGATCCGGACGAGGCCGTCGAGTTCGTCGCCGCCACCGGCGTCGACGCGCTGGCCGTCGCGGTGGGATCGTCGCATGCCATGCACACGCGCACCGCGACCCTGGACAACGAATTGATCGCCCGGCTCGCGGCCAAGGTTCCGGTCCCACTGGTGCTGCACGGTTCCTCCGGCGTCTCCGACGACGGGCTGCGCGCCGCGGTCGAGCACGGCATCACCAAGGTCAACATCGCGACTCGGCTGAATGTCCTGATGACCGAGGCGGTCCGCACCGCCTTGGCGGCCGATCCCGCACTGTCCGATCCGCGCAAATACCTGGGCCCCGGCCGCGCAGCGGTGCAAAACGAAGTCACGCGCTTCCTTCAGCTCCTGGCCTGACCAGGAAAGAGCGCAGTCGGCGACGCTGACTTCCACGCCGCCGACCGCTGGGAAGGGTGAACCGTTCCCATGCGGTCCACCGAAGCTCGGTCCCCCGGGAGAGGGCGGCCGGCGGCAGCTGGAATACCGCCGCCGACCGCTCGGGGAGGGGTGCATCGGGGCAGCCGATCCACCAACTCGATCCACCCTGCCCTCCCCACCTGAACACTTCCCCTGACGCACCTGAGATTCCGTTAGGAACCCATACGACCCGCCTCTAGTCGGGGATCGCGGCGCTCAGTGCGATATTGACCCAGCTGGGTTCGTTCGGGTCCAGGCGCAGGTGCTCCGGGCGCAGACCGGAGTCGATCAGGAACGGGGCGGGCGGCAATCCCTTCGGAAAGTTGCTGGCGTACACGTCCACCCGCAACCGGTGCCCCGGCTGCAAGACCGCATCGATCGGGGTTGCGGCGATGTCCAAGGTGACCGGCACACCGGGCACGGTCGGCTGCCGTTTGTCCAGATCCAGGAGGTAGCGCGGTTCGGTGTAGTCGCCGTTTGCGGAGGTCTTGCTGGCCGCGTCGTCGACCTGACGCAGCGAGGAAACCAATTGGCCGGTGGCGATCTCGCGCGAGGTGCCGTCGGGCGCGACGTCGTTGACGGTGGTCACCCAGTAGCCGTCCGCCGCGTCGTGCACCACGTTGAGGTGCACGTTGATCGGCCCCGAGATGGTGGTGGCCTCGATGACCGGGCTGCTGGTGAAGCTCAGTCCGTCGTGCTCCCACACGCGTGAGTCGTTGCCGCACACATCCAGCAGCGCGGTGGCGCCCGCCGTGATGCGCGCGACGTCACGACCGCACAGGCTCAGCAGGCCCGGTGCGACCGTCAGGTCACGGGGTGCGGCCTGCCGCGGGCTCTCCGCGAGTCCGCCGTCGAACACCGAGGACGTCGCGGTACCCGAGGGCACATCGTTGAGATACACGCGCCGATAGGTCGCCTCGGTGCGCGGGAACTCGGAAAGGTCGGTCCAGCCGCCCCCCTGCTGCTTGACCACGATCGGCGCGTATTCCTCGATACCGTTGTCGACGCCACGCAACCAGTGGTCGAACCAGGCCCGCTGCAACACATCCAACCGCGGCGGCATCCCCTGGTGCCCGAAACCCGCTATCCCGGAACCGATGTGGTACCCGTCGCCCATGATCAGCTTCTTCTGCTCGGCGGGCAGCGGAATAGCGTTGAACGTATCGGTCGGCGAGGTGCCGAAGATGTCGAACCACGCCCCCACCATGAAGGTCGGCACCTGAATGTTCTCGACCTTGGCCTTCAGCCCCTGCCGGAACGGCGAATCCGGGTCCACGAGTTGGCGGGTGCGCGGGGTGAGCTGGTCCGGCGTCAATGCGGTGTAGCCGTTGGCCACCATGTCGACCAGGGTCAGCGGATCGGCGATCCGGTCCTTCAGCCATTGCAATTGCTGTGCGGGATCGAATTTTCCGACCGCGAGCGCGGTGACGTCGGGAATCATCTTGAGCGCGTTGACACCGATCAACCAGGGCACCAGGAAGCCGACGCCCACCGCACCGCCTGGACCCGCGATGTCGTTGAAGATATCGGCGCTGCCCTCATAGGCGAAGACGGCCTTCAGGCCCGGCGGACGCCGGTCGGTGGCCTCGATCGCAGAGATCGCGGTGAACGAGATCCCCATGGTGCCCACGTTGCCGTCGCTCCAGGGCTGCCGGGTGATCCAGTCGATCACCTCGGCGGTGTCCTGCTTCTCCCGGTCGCCGAAGACCTGCCAGGAGCCCTCGGAGGTGCCGGTGCCGCGCATGTCGACCTGCACCAGGGTGTATCCGGCTTCGGTCAACGCCCAGTCCTGCGCGGCGGCCTCCACTGCGCCGCCATCGAGCTGGCGGGTCATATCGAACAGTCCGTCGATGCCGACACCGGGCAGATTGATCGAGGCGATCCAATCCTCCAGCGGCTTCTTGATACCCAACCCGTCCGAGGCGGCCAGCACCGCCTGTCCGATGAGAACCGGCAGCTTTCCGTAGCCCTGCATCTGCAGGATCACCGGCCGCCTGCCATCGGCGACGCGGCCGTCCCGGGCCGGGTGAATGATGTCGGCCTTGAGCACCTTGCCGTCGCTCATAGTGATCGGCACCGCGAGATCGGGGGCGATTCCGTGGTAGGGCTGCGGTCCGTCCACCGCCGCAGTCCATTGCGCGGCGTGGTCGCCACCGTCGATCCCGGTGAAGCCCCCGACCGGCTCACCCGAGGCGATCGGCGTCACGAACGATGCCCCCACCAAAGCCGCCGAGACGGCCACTATGCCCTGCGTCACGAACCGCTTCGTTCGCTTACGAGCCACCATCCCGTGTGTCCTGACTCTCATTCGATCCATGGGCCAGATTGTTGCTACCGGCCGGTAACTACGACTCGTCCCTGGGCGACATCGTTTTACCCCAGCGCGACAGGGTGCCGGTCCGACAAGGGCAGCACTGGACATTTCCCCCGGTGACGCGCACATGAGCGGCCCAGACAATTGCCGCACGCCTTGTCCGCGAACGCGTAGCTGGCTATTCTGCGAACCCGCCGGTAACAATTCACGGCGGGCAGGTGGAGGGGAGTGCGATGGCGGTCATGGGGCGGGCGGCGACCCTGCGCGGATACCGCGAACTGGTCGACGAGCTGGGCGGCGACGGTAGTGCGCTGCTGCAGCGCCTCGGCATCGCCCCGGAGGCGCCGGACTCCGACGAGGCGATCCTGACCGCCGAATCGATGGGTTGGGCGCTGGAAACCGCGGCAGCGGAGTTGGCCTGCCCCGACTTCGGCCTGCGCCTGGCCGAACGACAGGACCTGAACTCGCTCGGGGCGCTCGCGGTCGCACTACTCAACGCGGCCACCATGGGTGCGGCCCTGGCCTGCCTGCAACGCTATCTGTTCGTCCAGCACGCCGGGATCTCGGTCCAGCTGTGTCCTGATCCGGCCCAGCAGCGCGGCGTGATCGCCCTGCACTACCGCGACATAGCCGAGGCGACATCCTTCAGCCAGGGCATCGATCACGGTGCCGGGTTGGTGCACCGGTTCGTGTGCCGGGCCGTCGGCGGCGACTACGGACTGCGCACGCTGCACCTACCGCACGCGCAGCGGGCGCCGCTCGCCCGCTACCTCGAATTCTTCAACGCCGAGGTGCGTTTCGACATGCCGACCACGCTGTTCCGCTTCCCGGCGGATCTGCTCGCGCGACCCTTGATCGACGCCGATCCGATGCTGCACAAGCTCGCGATGGACTACCTCGACCGCAACTACTCGGGGCTGGACCAGACCATGACCGCCCGAGTCCGGCTGGCCATCGACCGCGCCCTGCTCGAGGGCGGCGCCGATATCAGCACCGTCGCGGACATGCTGACCATCGGCGAACGCAGCCTGCAGCGCGCATTGGCCGCAGAGGGAACGACATTCACCGCGGTACTCGACACCGCCCGCCGTGACGCGACCTACCGCCTGCTCTGCGAAACCGATCTGCCCATGGGCCGCATCACCGCGATCGTCGGGCTGCGCGAACAATCCGCGCTGACCCGTGTCGTGCGCCGCTGGTACGGCACCACGCCCCAGCAGATCCGGGCCGAGGCCCGCGAACGCGCACGAACCAGCCGATGACGTGGACGGCCGGCGGCGCGGGCGAGGGGGCGAGCGCCGCCGACCTGCGGGCCGGCGGGCCAGGGCAGTAGGCCCACCGGGGGTGTGCCGGAGGGCGCGGTTCCGGCCTGTTCAGCGTGACCGACGCACCTCGAGGGTCGCCCAGGCACAGCTGGGAGTGGGCTGTGTGTCCTGCCCGGCCGCGTCGCCCCACCGGGGACACAGCGCCTACCCGGCGCGCCGTTGAGTAGACCCCGAAAGGCATTGTGCACCAGGGTGAATCAGCGCTCGTCGAACGACGCGGGGCCGTCCTGCGGCCAAGCGTGCGCGGCCAGCCGCGTCTGCACCCGCGCGACGTCGGCCTCCGAGGGCATCTCGTTGGTGACCTTGGTGATCATCACCTGGATATCGGTCTTGTCCGCGGGCAGGTCCCCGGATCCGGCCAGTTCGGCGGCGATCTGGCGCACCTCGTCCTCGGAGAGGCGGCGGCGCAGCAGGGCGAGCAGCGGGATGTAGTCGGATTCCGGGACACCGTCCGGATATCCGGCCCGCAGCCAGTCGATGATGGCGTTCAGGAAGGGTGGCATGAACGCTGCTCGCTCAGTCCGAGTCGGAGGGCGGGTCGGCGAGCGGCCAGCCACCGGCCGCGAGGTGCGAGGCGACGCGCGCCACGTCGACGTCGGCCGGCTGTTCCTTGGCGACGCGCGCGATGGCGTCCTCGATCTCCGCACGCGTGATCTCGCTGTCCGGGTTCGAGGCGGCCAGCTCCTCGGCGATCGCGACCACCTCGAAATCGGTGAGATGCCGATGCAATACGGCGAACAGCGCGACATAGTCGGAATGCGGAATCCCCTGCGGGTAGCCGGCGCGCAGCCAGCCGATCACCCGGCCGAGCAGATTCGGCCGGAGTTCCGCGGGTTTGGCTTGATCGGTCACGTTCCGCCCTTCAGGACTGTCCGAACAGGTGAATACCGAACCTGGCGGCGATGAAAGCCTTTGCCGTATAGAGGATCCCGGTGACGATCGCCGCGATGATCAGCCCGAAACACACTAACGCAACCGCGAGCGCGGGGTAATTGCGTTGGGTCACACGACCATCGGCCGTCACGGTCTCGGCCGCCGACCAGAACCGTACCCCGATCGCGAACACCAGGGGCAGGCCCGCGCCGAGCACCAGCCCGGCCAGCATGACCTTCCACAGCGAGTTCAGATTCGTGATGAGCGTATGCACGTCGCGTCCTCCCTAGACCTGAGCCGACCGGTTCGGCGTACCGGGCTCGGCCGGCTGCCCCTCCCGGGCGGGCGGCTGCGGCGCGCCCGACGCACGCTCTGTCTCCGGCGCCTGCGGTGTTTCCGGTGTTCCCGATGCGTGCGGCGCGGCGGCGGCCGGTTCGTCCGGCTTCGCAACTCCCCCGAAATCGCCTGCCGTGCCCGGCGTGTCGCCCGGCCATTCGTTGACGTTGGTGGTGTCCACCGGATCCCGGCGCGACCGCAGATAGATCAGGGCCGACAGCCCGAGCAGGATCGCGAACACCACCAGCACGCCCGGCAGCCCGCCGATGAAATGCGCGATGGCCCAGCACAGCGCGCCGGCGACCCCGGCGAGCGGCAGCGTGAGCAGCCAGGCGACCACCATGCGGCCCATCACGCCCCAGCGCACCTCGGCGCCCTTGCCGAGGCCGGTGCCCAGGATCGAGCCGGTCGCGGTCTGCGTGGTCGACAGCGGCAGCCCGAAGTGGGCCGAACTGAGAATGATGGCCGCCGAGGCCGTTTCGGCCGCCAGACCCTGCGGGGATTCGATCTCCACCAGGCCCTTGCCGAGCGTCCGGATGATCCGCCAGCCGCCGAGGTAGGTGCCCAGCGCGATGGCGACCGCACACGCGGCCATCACCCACAGCGGCATCTCGTCGTTCTTGGTGAGCGTGCCGTGCGCCACCAGCGCGAGGAAGATCACGCCCATCGTCTTCTGCGCGTCGTTGGTGCCGTGCGCCAGCGAGACCAGCGAGGCGGAGCCGATCTGGCCCCAGCGGAAGCCCGATTCCACCTTGCCGGGATCGGCCCCCCTGGTGATCCGGTAGACCAGCCAGGTACCCAGGGCCGAGACCAGCGCCGCCACGATCGGGGCGAGCACGGCGGGCAAGATGATCTTGGTCAGCACGCCGTCCGAGCCGGCCGCCCAGATCACTCCGCTCCAGCCGAGCGCGGCCAGGGTGGCGCCGATCAGCCCGCCGAACAAGGCGTGCGAGGAACTCGACGGCAGTCCGAACAGCCAGGTGAGCAAGTTCCAGAGGATGCCGCCGACCAAGCCGGCGAAGACGATGATCAGCAGGTCGTGGCCTTGCACCGCATCGAGCCGGACGATCCCCTTGGCCACGGTGGCGGCGACCGCCACGGACAGGAAGGCCCCGACCAGGTTGAGCACCGCCGACAGGGCGACCGCGACGCGTGGCCGCAGGGCGCCGGTGGCGATCGAGGTCGCCATGGCATTCGCGGTGTCGTGGAACCCGTTGGTGAAATCGAATGCGAGTGCTGTGACGATGACGATCAGAAGAACCAGTAATTCGACGGTCACGCCTCTAGTGTGCGGTACGGGTCAATAGGATTGCCAGGTGGTTGCGGTTAACCGCGCGTCGGCCGTGCGTTAAGTTGGTTCCTGTCCTCTATCGGCCCGGATTCCCGCGTCCATCAGCCGAATCGGGTGCACCCCGGCGCCGTCGGCTTGCCCGCGACGCGGTCCTCGATCCAGGCATATGCACCAGGAATGCCGCTGGTGCTGACGATGAAATGTTCACCGAGATATACCTGGAAATCCACCTGTGTACCGCCGCGGCACCAGTCCCGATACAGGTTCTCGGCACCGGCCAGCGGCACCCACCATTCGTTCCCGCCGTGATACATGAACACCGGAATGGTCGGCGGCAGGGCGCCGAGCCGGTTCTGCGCCAGGATCTCGCGGATGAACGGGACCTCGGTAGGCGCGGGCACGTCGGTGAGCGCCTGCACCGGAATCGGCGCGACCAGGCCGACGAACTCCTCCGCGGCCATGCAGAAGTCCCGGCCGACCCGCGCCAGGCGCCAGCCGTTGTCGTTCATCAGGTCGAGCATCTCCGGATACTCGCGCGCCAGGCCCAGCGTCGCGGCGAGGAAGACCCCGGAGGCGGCGTCGCGCCCGTTCATGGTGTGGATCAGCATCTCGAAATCGGCGGGCACCCCGCCGAACGCGACCCCGACGAGATTCAGCTCCGGCGCGTAGCGCGGCGCCAGCTGAGCGGCCCAGGCGGAGGCGATGGCGCCGCCGGAGTAACCGGTGATCGCGGTCGGCGCGGCGGGTTCCAGTCCGAGTTCGGAGGTGCGCACCGCGGCCCGGATCGCGTCGAGCACCGCGTGCCCGGCCATCAGACCCGCCGCGTACGCCTGCCGGGGCCCCTGATGATCGGGCACCAGCACCGCGAATCCTTTGGACAGCGGGATCTGCGCCATCCACAACTTGCTCGACACCATCCGCAGCTCGTACGACGGGGCGCACTGGTGCCCGAGCGAATCGATCGCCGGGTTCAGCGTGACCAGTGGCCGCGGGCCCGGACCGGTCCACGGCGTCGTCGGCATCAGCAGGGTGGCGACCACGGGCACCGGCTGATCCTTCGCGTCGTTCGAACGGATCAGCAGCTCGGTGGAGGTCAGCGGCACACCCGTGACACCGGTGCCGCCGGGGCGGGACGCGAGAACCGTGCCCGGAGCGCGGGATTCGAAGCCGGCCGGCGGGACGTAGAACGGATCGCCCAGCGGCGTCGGCATGACATCGGCGATGTTCTTGGAGGGAAAGAGCAGATCATCGATCGGATCGGCGTGCGCGAGGGTGCCGAGCACCGCGCTCACCGCCACGACCGCGGCCAGCGCCAGCGCGCGCAGCCGCCACACCATCGAACCCAACCGTCATCCCCGATCCCGAAGCAGCATCCCGCCGAACCCACTGCATTCTGGCCCGCACCCCACGCCCCTGAGGAGCCCTTATTTGCAGTGGCAGCGCCATCTTCGCATCGCGGCGGCGCGGCTGTGCGCCGAATCGCCGAAGCCGCACCGCCGTTCAGGGCAGCAGCGCGCGCACGGTGTCGATGGTGTCGGCATCGCGGGCCTCTTTGTCTGGCCGATAGCGAACGACCCGGGCGAAGCGCAGCGCCACGCCACCGGGATAGCGCGGACTGACCTGGACTCCGTCCAGGGCGATCTCCACCACGAGTTCGGGATACAGGTAGACGGTGTGCTCGTCACGGGTGCGCTCGTGCCGCGGGAATTCCGCTGTCTGCCACTGCAAGAGCGCGTCGGTGAGCCCCTTGAAGGTCTTGCCGACCATCACCGGTTCGCCGGTGTGCGGATCGCGGGCGCCGAGATGCAGGTTCGACAAGTACCCGGTGCGGCGGCCGTAGCCCCATTCGGCGCCGAGCACGAGCAGGTCCAGGGTGTGCGTCGGCTTGATCTTCTGCCAGGCGCGACCCCGCCGGCCCGCCGCGTACGGCGCGACCAGCGATTTGATCATCACACCCTCGTGGCCCGCGGCGAGCGCGCCGTCGAAGTACTCGGCGGCCGCCTCCGCGTCCGGTTCGAGCAGCGCGGGAATGCTGTGTTCCCCGGCCACTCTCGTGAGCGCGGCCCGCCGCTCGGACAGCGGCGCGTCGAGCAGGTCCTGACCGTCCAGGTGCAGGCAGTCGAAGAAGTACGGATGCAGCAGCAGTTCCCGGGTCGAGCTCACCTCGGCGAAGCGGCTCATCGTCTCCTGGAACGGGCGGGGCCGCCCGAAATCGTCGAGCGCGAGGGTCTCGCCGTCCAGCACGACGCTGTCGCAGTCGAGTCCGCGGACCAGGTCCACCAATTCCGGTACGCCGGCCGTGATGTCGCGCAGCGTCCTGGTGAACACCCACACCCGCGGGCCCGTGCGATGCACCTGGATCCGCGCGCCGTCCATCTTGATCTCGGCGCTCACCTTGCCGTCGAATTCGGCCAGGGCCTCGTCGAGCGAGGCCCCCGGCGAGGCCAGCATCGGCTGGATCGGGCGGCCCACCTCCAAACGGAACTCGCTGAGCGCCGCCACCCCGCCGGTCAATGCGGCGAGTGCGGTGACCGGCAGCCGGCCCGACAGCATGTAGGCCCGCCGCACCAGCTCCACCGGCACCGCCGCGGCCACCGCGACGGCCTCGCTGACGATCGCGGTGAGCGCACCCTGGCGGAGTTCACCGGTCAGCAGCCGCAGCAGAAAGGCTTGCTCATCCGACGTCGCCGCGGTCCACAGCGCCACCAGCAGCTCTTTACGGCGGGCGGTGGAACCGGTACCCGAGGTCGCGGCCACCTTGCTCAGCGCCGTGTCGACGGCCGAAACCGTCAGCGTCGCAACGGGAGCCGGGGGCGTGTCCAGCCCGGCCAGGGTGCGCCAGCCGGTGCCGATGCGTCCCTGGCGTAGCTCGCCGGAGACCCATGCGACGACGGGCGCGAGCTCGTCCGGTCCGGCGGTGGTCAGCAACTCGGCGAAGGCGGCGATCTTCGTTTTCCGTGACCTGGTTGCGCGAACCGTCTCCGAAGCCTGGACGACATGCGAGAACAACACCCGACGACGGTAGCGCCTCGCTGTGACAAATCGCTCAGCTCTGCTGTTAATTCCCCATTGGCAGGGTTGCGAAATCGACCATAAACTGGACGAATGGCCAAGACTTACGTCGGGGCGCGGCTACGCCAGCTGCGCACCGAACGGGGACTGAGCCAGGTCTCGCTTGCTCAGAAGCTGGAGATCTCGGCCAGCTACCTGAATCAGATCGAACACGACGTGCGTCCGCTCACCGTGCCGGTGCTGCTGCGGATCAGCGAGGTGTTCGGCGTCGACGCGACCTTCTTCTCCTCCCAGGACGACACCCGGCTCATCGCCGAACTCCAGGAGGTCGTGATGGACCAGGAGTTGGGCATCGAGGCCGACACCCAGGAGATCGCCGACATGGTGTCCGCGCATCCCAGCATGGCGCGCGCCCTGGTCAACATGCACAACCGCTACCGCAACACCTCCGCCCAGCTGGCCGCCGCGACCGAAGACCGGTTCGCCGACGGCTCGGGCAGCGCGACGATCAGCAAGCCGCACGAGGAGGTGCGCGACTACTTCTATCAGCGGCAGAACTACATCCACGAATTGGACACCGCCGCAGAGGAACTCACCGCGCGCATCCGCTTCCACGGCGGCGACGTGCACAGTGAGGTGGCCCGGATCCTGCGCGCACACGACGTGCGCATCGTCGAACGCATCGACCTCGGCGAGGGCGTGCTGCACCGCTACGACGAGCAGACCCAGCGACTCGAGATCGCACCACATCTGTCCGGCGGGCAGCGCACCTTCAAACTGGCCGCCGAGCTCGCCTATTTCGAATGCGGTGAGCTGCTCGAAAAGTTGGTCGAGGAAGGCAATTTCGCCTCCGAGGACACCAAGAAGCTGGCGATGCTCGGGCTGGCGAACTATTTCGCCGCGGCAACCGTGTTGCCGTACACGCATTTTCACGAGGTCGCGGAGGACTTCCGGTACGACATCGAGCGGCTGTCCGCGTTCTTCACCCAGAGCTACGAAACCATCTGCCATCGGCTCTCGACGCTGCAGCGGCCGAAACTGCGCGGGGTGCCGTTCTCCTTCGTGCGGGTCGATCGGGCGGGCAACATGTCGAAACGCCAGTCCGCCACCGGTTTCCACTTTTCCGCCAGCGGTGGCACCTGTCCGCTCTGGAACGTCTACGAGACCTTCGCCTATCCCGGCAAGATCATGACCCAGATCGCGCAGATGCCCGACGGCCGCAAATACCTGTGGGTGGCCCGCACGGTGGAGCGCCGCGCCACCCGCTACGGCCAGCCGAGCAAGACCTTCGCCATCGGTCTCGGCTGCGAACTGCGCCACGCGGGCCGGGTGATCTACGCCGACGGCATCGATCTCGACGAGGTCCAGCCCACCCCTATCGGCGCGGGCTGTCGCGTCTGCGATCGCACCAACTGCCCGCAGCGCGCGTTCCCGCCGCTGGGCAAGGTCCTCGACATCAGCGAGCACCGCAGCTCGGTCTCGCCCTACGTGCTCAAGTAGCACCCGAGGCCGGCACCGCTGAATCGCGATGCCGGCCTTTCGGTTTCGCCGATGATCAGGCGAGGGCCGCAGCCTTTGCCTGCACGCGGCGCTGCAGCAACAAGCCGATCACCGTCATGCCCAGGGCTGCGACCAGCAGTGCGGCCAGCGTCCAGGCCAAGGCCGCGAACCCGTGCGGCGCGGCGGCCGCGGCCACCAGCGGCCCCACGGTGGCGCCGACATAGAAGCTGAACATGGCGACCGACATTGCGGCGGCACGGGATTCGCCGCCTAGTTCGCCCGCGCTCTGCAGCACGGCCGGCGCGATCACGCCGAGTCCGCCGACCATCACGGCGAGCAGCACGGTCAGCACGGCGAGGTGGCTGCCCTCGAAGGTAGCCGCGACCATCGCGGCGGCGGCGACCAGCACACCGAGCACGATCTGGTTGTGCTTGGACAGACGCGCCAGCGGCACCGCGAGCAACGGCAGCAACAGCATCACCGGCAGTGCGCCCGCCCGCAGTGTGAGCAGTTCACCCGAGCTCTCGACCACTCCGGTGAGTTCGAGACCGGTGTAGATGCCGACCATCACCGCCATGCTCATCGCACCCGCGACCAGCATCGGCACCAGGGGCAGCAGCCGGAACACCGCGGGGATCGCGGCATAGCTGTGCCGCAGCGGCAGGTCGCGCCCGGTGGGGGCGTCCTCGAGCATCACCTTGCGCAGTGCGACCGCGAGCACCGCGAAAACGATTGCGGAGGCGATGAATACGGAGCGCCACGGGAAGGAGGCGACCACCGCCTGCGAGACGATCTGCGCGATCACGGTCGCCGCCAGGAACGAGGTGGCGATGGACATGGTCACCACCGCGCGGTGCGCGGGCGTGATGCGGGTGGCGACATAGGCCATGATCGCGGGCGGTATCGAGCCGACGACCAGACCCTGGACGACGCGCAGCGCGACCGCCACCGGCGCGCTGAACGCCAAGCCGGTCAACAGCGTGACCACCGCGGCCACGAGCATGCCGGTCATCAGCACCCTGCGGTGGCCGTAGCGATCCGAGAGCGGGCCGAACAGTACGAACCCGCCGGCGTAGCCGAAGGCGAACGCGCTGATGATCCAGGTCATCACGCCCGAGCCGACGTTCCAGTCCGCTTTCATGGCGGTGAACAGCGGAATCGGGACATACATCTGGCCGGTCGCGAGCAAGGCGGACAGCACGAAAACAGGCAGGGTGCGCGCCGTGTGAGCGCGCGATGGGGCGCTACGGGTGGGCGCGGTGGCCGGGGCGCCGGCCGCGAGAAGTGTCTGCGTTGCCATGCGGACGACATTAGGACTGCTACCGCAAAGATGTCAACCAAATAGTTGGTTTAATGGGCTGGTAAAGTCGAACCCATGACGGCAACGATGAAGCGCAGCGACGCGACCAAGCAGGCGTTGCTGCGCGCCGCCCGCGACGAATTCGCCGAGTACGGCCTGGCCGGGGCGCGGGTCGACCGCATCGCCGAAGCGGCCGGGGTGAACAAGGAACGCATCTACGGTCTGTTCGGCAGCAAGGACAAGCTGTTCGACGTCATCCTGATCGACACCATGCGGGAATTCATGGACGTGGTCCAGCCGTTGACCGAGACCGATCCGGGCCGCTACGTCGCGAAGCTGTTCGACTATCACAACAACAACCCGCAACTGCTGCGCCTGCTGCTCTGGGAGGGACTGCACCGCGGGGTGGACGCGCACGACATCGACGGCTGGCGGGCCCAGCACTACGAGCAGAAATTCGACAGGGCCATCGACCAATTCGGCGTCGACGCCCGCTACGCCGGACACCTGCTGCTCGCGCTCTGCGGCATGTCCAACTGGAGTCTCGCGGTGCCGCAGACCACCCGGCTGCTACTCGGCGACGCGGCCGAGGACAGGGACGCGACCCGCGAGTTCATGCAGGAGTTCGCCCGCGCGGCGATGCAGAACTTCCCGCGCGCCTATCAGCGGCGCGAGCCCGCCGTCCAGCCAGGAGCGGAACCGGTCAACGAGTTGACCGCTCAGGCGGAGTGCGATGCCACCGACCCCGACCCTGGCCTCGATCCCGACGCCGCGGTCGACCGCGCCGCACAACGCCTGCGCGCCGCACAGGCCGCGGCCGAGGCCGCGCGCGACGAGCTGGCCGCCGCGCTCCGCGACGCACACGCGACGGGCGCGAGCGCCAACCAACTCGCCCGCCGGGTATCGGGCACGCTGTCGCGGCCCGTCGTGCTGAAGTTGCTCGCCGACTGAGCACAAACCCTGGCGAAAGCCATCGGCCGCATGCCCTTTCGAGCATGCGGCCGGTCCGGTCGGCGATGGGCTAGAAGGCCGCCTCGTCCAGCTTCATGATGTCGTCATCGATCGCGGCGATGATCGCCCTGTTCGCCGTGAGCTGCGGGAGCACGTTCTTGGCGAAGAAGCTTGCCGCACCGACCTTTCCGGTATAGAACGGCCGATCCTTCGCCGACGCCTCGGCGGCCAGCGCGGCCGCCGCGATCTCGGCCTGCACCAGCAGCCGCCAGCCGATGAGCAGATCGCCGACCGAGAGCAGGAAGCGCACCGAGCCGAGGCCGACCTTGTACAGCTCGGCCGGATCCTGCTGTCCCGCCATCAGATAGCCGGTGAGCGAGGCCGCCATCGCCTGTACGTCCGCCAAAGCCGTACGCAGCAGCTCACGTTCGGTGTCGAAGCGTCCGCTCTTGGTGTCGAGGAAGGCCGCGATCTGACCGGTGACGTGGCCGATCGCCACACCCTTGTCCCGAATGATCTTGCGGAAGAAGAAGTCCTGCGCCTGGATGGCGGTGGTGCCCTCGTACAGCGAGTCGATCTTCGCGTCCCGGATGTACTGCTCGATCGGGTAGTCCTGGAGATAACCCGAACCACCGAAGGTCTGCAGCGATTCGGTCAGGTACTGGTAGGCGCGCTCGGAACCGACACCCTTGACGATCGGCAGCAGCAGATCGTCGACCCGGTGCGCCAATTCGGCGTCCGCGCCCGAAACCAGCTGGGCAACATCGGCATTCTGATGCGCGGCCGTATACAGGTAGACCGCGCGCAAGCCTTCGGCGTAGGCCTTCTGCAGGGCCAGCGAGCGCCGCACGTCGGGATGGTGGGTGATGGTCACGCGGGGCGCGGCCTTGTCCGTCATCTGGGTGAGATCCGCACCCTGGACGCGCTGCTTGGCGTAGTCGAGCGCGTTCAGGTAACCGGTGGACAGCGTGCCGGAGGACTTGATGCCGACCATCATGCGCGCGTTCTCGATCACCTGGAACATCTGCGCGATGCCGTTGTGCACGTCGCCGACCAGCCAGCCGACCGCGGGCACGTCGCCGCCGAAGGTGAGCTCACAGGTGGGCGAGGACTTCAGGCCCATCTTGTGCTCGACATTGGTCGCGTACACGCCGTTGCGGGCGCCGAGCTCGAGCGTCTCGGGATCGAACAGGAACTTCGGCACGTAGAACAGCGACAGGCCCTTGGTTCCCGGACCCGCCCCTTCCGGCCGGGCGAGGACCAGGTGGAAGACGTTCTCGGCGGTATCGCCGACGTCGCCGCCGGAGATGAACCGCTTGACGCCCTCGATGTGCCAGGTGCCGTCGGGCTGCTCGATCGCCTTGGTGCGGCCCGCGCCGACATCGGAGCCGGCGTCCGGCTCGGTGAGCACCATGGTGCCCTGCCACCCGCGCTCGTATCCGGTGGTGGCCCAGTGCTGCTGCTGCTCGGTGCCGACGTTGTAGAGCACCGAGGCCATCACCGGGCCCATGTTGAAGAAGCTCGCCGACGGGTTGGCGCAGTTGATCATCTCCTGCACCGCCCAGACCACCGCGGCGGGCGCGGGCGTACCGCCCATGCCCTCGGGCAGTCCGAGCCTGCTCCAGTCGGCCTCGTGCACGGCCGTGATGGTCTTGCGCAGCGCGTCCGGCACCGAGATGGAGTGGGTGGCCGGGTCGAAGACCACCGGATCGCGATCGGCGGCCGCGAAGGATTCCGCGATCGGCCCCTCGGCCAGCCGCTTCACCTCGGCCAGGATCTCGCGCACGGTGTCGGAGTCCAGATCACCGTAAGCACCGGTGTCGAGGAGCTTGTCCAGTCCGAACACCTCGAACAGGTTGAACTCGATGTCTCGCACGTTCGCCTTGTAGTGACCCACGACGGTCCTCCCACGGTTCGGCCGTTCTGACGTTGTACAAACGCAGCGTGCCGTACCGCGGTCACGCTACGCAACCGTAGGCGGGGGCTGTGCTCACAACAGTTCACCAGACGGTAACCACAAAGGTTCACACGACAGAAACAGACGAAACGGACTCGTCATCGAGAGATATTCCGGCGCAACAACTTCTGTCTAACGTTCGCACCACGAAAACACCTTCTGTATACATCTCGGTCGACAGCGCCGACCGGGGCGCAGGCAGGGGTTTTTCGCTGTGGCGCACGGCATGCCGCAGACAGTGCCTGATGAAGTGAGAAGGGTTCCGCCCCATGTCAGATTTCCGTGCCATCCCCCGACTCCGTTCCCGGCGTATGGCCAAGGCGATGGCGGTACCGACCGCAATTGCGCTCGCCGGCTTGTTGCTGACCGCCTGTGGCGCCAAGGACGACGCCACATCGTCCGGCTCGAACGCGACCTCCTGCCTGGACACCTCGAAGGATTCGATCAAGGTCGGTTCGCTGCACTCGCTGTCCGGCACGATGGCGATCTCGGAGGTGACCGTCGCCAATGCGACCAAACTGGCGGTCGATCAGATCAACGCGGCGGGCGGCGTCCTCGGGAAGAAGATCGAACTGGTGCTCGAGGACGGCGCATCGGATCCGAAGACCTTTGCGGAGAAGGCCGAGAAGCTCATCAGCTCCGATTGCGTCGCCGCGGTGTTCGGCGGCTGGACCTCGTCGAGCCGCAAGGCGATGAAACCCAAGTTCGAGAGTCTGAACTCGCTGCTGTACTACCCGGTCCAGTACGAGGGCCTGGAAGACAGCAAGAACATCTTCTACACCGGCGCGACGACCAATCAGCAGATCATCCCGGCGCTGGACTACCTGAAGCAGAAGGGCATCACGTCGCTGTACCTGGTCGGCTCCGACTATGTCTTCCCGCAGACCGCCAACCGGGAGATCAAGGCGTACGCGAAGGCCAACGGCATCGAGATCAAGGGTGAGGACTACACCCCACTGGGTTCGACCGACTTCTCCACCATCGTGAACAAGGTGCGAACCGCCAAGGCGGGCGCCGTATTCAACACCCTCAACGGTGATTCGAACGTGGCGTTCTTCCGGGAGTACACCAGCGCCGGCCTGAAAGCCGCTGAGATGCCGGTAGTTTCGGTGTCGATCGCGGAGGAAGAGGTCGCGGGCATCGGCGCGCAGAACATCGCCGGGCAGCTCACCGCGTGGAACTACTACCAGACCGTGGACACCCCGGTGAACAAGAAATTCGTGGCTGACTACAAGGCCGCGTTCGGCGCCGACAAGCCGACCTCGGACCCGATGGAAGCGGCCTACACCTCGGTCTTCCTGTGGAAGAACACCGTCGAGAAGGCGAAATCGTTCCAGGTGGCCGAGATACAGGCGGCGGCCGGCGGCGTGAGCTTCGAAGCCCCCGAGGGACTGGTCACCATCGACGGCGCCAACCATCACATCACCAAGACCGCACGGATCGGTGAGATCCGACCGGACGGGCTCATCTACACCGTGTGGGACTCGGGCAAGGCCGTCACGCCGGACCCGTATCTGAAGTCCTACGAGTGGGCCGAAGGCCTCAAGTAGATGGATGTCGTTGTCGGCCAGCTCTTCACCGGATTGAGCCTCGGTTCGATTCTGCTGCTCGCCGCGCTGGGCTTGTCGCTGACCTTCGGGCAAATGGGTGTGATCAACATGGCCCACGGCGAGTTCATCATGGCCGGCTGCTACACGACTTATGTTGTGCAGAAGGTCATCTCGTCGGCCGGCGCGTCGCTGGTGGTGTCGTTGCTGGTCGGCTTCCTGATCGGCGGCCTGCTCGGCGCGGTGCTGGAGATGGGCCTGATCCGCTGGATGTACGACCGACCGCTGGACACGCTGCTGGTCACCTTCGGCGTCGGCTTGGTGTTGCAGCAGCTGGCCCGCGACGTCTTCGGCGCACCCGCCAAGAATGTCGTCGCACCCGAATGGCTCAGTGGCGGTGTGACGATACTCGGCGCGGTGGTGCCGAAGAGCCGCCTGTTCATCCTGCTGCTGGCCGTCATCGCGGTGCTCGCGCTGGCCGCGGTCTTGCAGTCCACACCACTGGGCAGGCGCATCCGCGCCGTGGTGCAGAACCGGGGCCTGGCCGAAACCAGCGGTGTATCCAGCCGTTTCACCGATATCAGCACGTTCTTCATCGGCTCGGGCCTGGCCGGGATCGCAGGTGTCGCGCTGACCCTGATCGGTTCGACCAGCCCGACCATCGGACAGAGCTATCTGATCGATGCCTTCCTCGTGGTGGTGATCGGTGGACTCGGCCAGATCAAGGGCACGGTGCTCGCCGCGTTCGCGCTCGGCCTGCTCAACTCGTTCATCGAGTACTCGACGACCGCGTCGATCGCGAAGGTCATCGTCTTCGTCGTCATCGTCGTGTTGCTTCAGCTCCGCCCGCAGGGTCTGTTCACCACCCGGACAAGGAGTCTCGTATGACCACTCCGGCACGATCGGGACGTGATTACTCCGCCTGGCGGGTTCTCGGAGGTTTCGGGATCGCTGCGATCCTGTTGTTCGCGGTCGCGCCCGCGGTGCTCAGCGACTTCCGGTTGAATCTGCTGGCCAAATTCCTGTGCTTCGCCATCGTGGCGGTCGGCATCGGATTGGCCTGGGGCCGAGGGGGAATGCTCACGCTCGGGCAGGGTGTGTTCTTCGGCCTCGGCGCCTACCTCATGGCGATGCACCTGCAACTGGCCGACGCCGCTCGGCTCGGCAACGAGGTGCCCGAGTTCATGGAGATCGCCGGCATCCGCGAATTGCCCGCGTTCTGGCGGCCTTTCGCGTCCGCACCGGTGACGCTGCTCGCTATTGCGGTGCTGCCCGCGCTGGTGGCGGCGATGCTCGGCTACGGCGTCTTCAAGCGCCGGGTCAAGGGTGCGTACTTCGCCATTCTGAGCCAGGCGCTGGCGGCCGCGCTGGCGATCCTGCTGACCGGTCAGCAGGCCATCGGCGGCTTCACCGGGCTGTCGGACTTCCGGGCGTTCTTCGGCTTCAAGCTGTCGGATCCGGCGAACCGGAAGATGCTGTTCTTCATCGCGGCGGGCACGCTGCTCGTGGTGCTCGCGCTGGCGCGCCAGCTGATGCGCAGCCGCTACGGCGAATTGCTGATCGCGGTGCGCGACCAGGAAGAACGGGTCCGTTTCCTCGGCTACGATCCGGCCAACGTGAAGATCGTCGCTTACGTGGTCGCGGCGTTCTTCGCGGGTATCGCGGGTGCGCTGTTCACGCCGATCGTCGGCATCATCTCCCCCGCCGACGTCGGCGTGGTGCCGTCCATCGCGTTGCTCATCGGGGTCGCGATCGGCGGGCGGACCACGCTGCTCGGCCCGGTACTCGGCGCGATCGGAGTGGCCTGGGCGCAGACAGCTCTGTCCGAACAGTTCCCGTCCGGCTGGACCTATCTGCAGGGGGTGCTCTTCATCGTGGTGATCGGTTTCGTCCCGGCCGGCCTGGCCGGGGTGTGGCTGCTGGCAAAGGACAGGCTGGGCAACCGATTCCGGCGTTCGGCCGCGAGCACACCGGTGGCCGAGCCGGCGCCGGAGCTACGGAAGGCGCACGCACGATGATCGCGGAACCGAAGCTCGGCGGCAACGCGGGCATGTCCAGTGAATACCTCGAAATCCGCGGTCTCTCGGTGAGTTTCGACGGCTTCAAGGCGGTGACCGACGTCGACCTCACCGTGTTGCAGGGCGATCTGCGCTTCTTGATCGGCCCCAACGGCGCCGGGAAGACCACGCTCATCGACGCGATCACCGGCCTGGTGCCCGCCACCGGCTCGGCCCAGAAGACCGGCGTCGAGTTGCTCGGCAAGAAGGTGCATCAGATCGCCAGGCTCGGCGTCGGACGGACCTTCCAGACCGCCAGCGTCTTCGAACAGCTCAGCGTGCTGCAAAATCTCGATATCGCGGCCGGTGCGGGCCGTTCGGCGCGCACCATGTTGCGTCGCCGCAGGTCGGTGCTGCCCAGTATCGAGGAGGCCCTGGAACTCACCGGCCTCGGCGAGCTGCGTGACCGGCCCGCGGGTGTACTGGCGCACGGTCAGAAACAGTGGCTCGAAATCGGCATGCTGCTGGTGCAGCATGCGTCGATACTGCTGCTCGATGAACCGGTCGCGGGCATGAGCGCCGAAGAACGGGAGGAGACCGGAAACCTGTTGCGCCGCATCGGTGCCGAGCGGGTCGTCGTGGTGGTCGAGCACGACATGGAATTCATGCGCGCCTTCGCCAGTTCGGTGACCGTGCTCGCCGGTGGGCAGGTGCTCAGCGAGGGCACCGTCGCACAGGTGCAGGCGGATCCGAAGGTGCAGCAGGTCTACCTCGGCACCGCCGCGGCGATCGGGTCCGATCTCGACGAGATTGCCACAGAACGTGATTGCGCACCGGACAAGGAGTCCGCCTGATGCTGGAGCTCATCGATATCCATTCCGGATACGGCCGGACCGAGGTGCTCCACGGCGTCTCGGTGACGGTCCCGGACGACAGCGTCGTCGCGGTGCTCGGGCACAACGGCGCGGGCAAGACCACGCTGCTGCGCACCGCGATCGGACTGATCGCCACCAGATCCGGTCAGATCCGGTTCAACGGCGAGGCGCTCACCAAGCTGTCCCCGTCGCGCCGGGTGCGGCGCGGCATCGCGTATGTGCCACAGGGGCAACAGAGTTTCCCGCAGCTGACCACGGCGGAAAACCTGCAGGTGGTCGCGGACGGACGCCGGCGCGGCAAAGCGCTGATCGGCGAGGCGCTCGACCTGTTCCCCGCCCTGCGCGAGGTGCTGGACCGCAAAGCAGGGTTGCTCTCCGGCGGGCAGCGGCAACAATTGGCGATCGCCCGCGCCCTGATCACCGAGCCGACACTGCTCATTCTCGACGAACCCACCGAGGGCATTCAGCCCTCTGTGGTCGCCGAGATCGAGCGCACCATCATCGAACTGACGCAGCGGGGCGGACTGAGCGTGCTGCTGGTCGAGCAGCACATCGGCTTCGCATTACAAGCAGCACAGCACTTCTACATATTGCAGGCGGGTCGCGTCACCGCCACCGGCGCAGGCGGCGAGGCCGCGGTCGGCACGGTCCATGCGGCGATGGCGATCTGAGCGCCGAGCTCAGCAGTCGGTCTGGAACGGGTAGCACGACGTCGGGCGATACGGCGGCGGCGACGGCGTCGGGCTCGTGGTGCTGGTCTCGGTCTGCGGGTGCGACGAGTCGTGCACCAGTGAGTTCGCGATCACGCCGAGCACGACGACCATCCCGGCCAGCGCCAGGGCGACGACGCCCCAGCCCGCGTAGGACTGCCGCTTGGTCGCGACGCCCGGGGTCGGCTCGACCCGCGGCTTGGGCGGACGCGGAATGACGCTCGGCGATTCCTGGGCCACCTGTTCGAAGCCCGCGTCGATCAGCTCCGCGCGCGACGGGGTGAGCTCGCCGAGGCCGAGCGCGTTGCAATCGCCGATCACCCGGTCGGCGGTCCAGCGCCGCGGTCCGGCGGAGAAACCTTCGAGATAGATGCGCAGCTCGGTGGCGTCGGAGACATTGCCGACCACCACGTCGAGGCCGGGGCGCAGGTTGGTGCGCGACGGCCGGACCACCGCGCCCCGGAACGGCACCAGAACCACGGCGCCGCAGACGTGTCCCGCGTCGAGCAGCGCCCGCTCCAACGTGTGCTTCACCGCGACCATGCCGTTTTCCAGCCGGTCGGACGGGCGGCCGGGCTGCTCGTCCAGGTCGGCGTCGGCGTCGCTGATCTTCCACGGACCGTCGGCGCGGATGTTGAGAATGCCGCTCTGCCTGCGCTTGAAGCCTCTGACCTCCAGCACGGTGAGCCCGCGGGGCGTCCAGACCACCGCGTCGATCTGCCGCTCGGCAACCTGTAGATCGACCATCGCGAGGGCGGGCGACGGATAGGACCGCAGGCATTCGACGAACTCTTGTTCGGCACCGGAGAGCTGCGCCCCGGGCCTGACCCTCACCAGCATGTCGAGCTCGTCCGCCTCTCCGCGTTCTTCCGGGCTGCTACCGCGCGCCGCCGCATACGCTGCGCCGACGGCCCGCGGTCGAAGGCACGGCGCGCTGCGGCTGTCCCCCACACGCTGCCCAGCTGCCCACGAATCCGATCGTAACCGGGTAATCCCCAGGGTGCGCAGGCAATTCGGCACCGAACCCAGCCGGCCATGCGGCGCGCAGCCCTCGATCGGGGGCGAACTCGCCGGTAGGCTGACGAATCGGCCGGGCACCGCGCGGCCGCTCACCGATCACGCGGAGGTGCCGGTCGACCATGGTTTCAGCGCTGCGACCACGCATTTCGCCCGGACGGCTGCGGGAACTCGGGCCGGTCAACTGGGTGGTCTGGCGGGCCCTGTCCCGCGCCGCGGGCACCGAAGACGCGCACCTGTTCAGCACGCTCGGCCGCACCAAGGGGCTGTTCCGCGGCTGGCTGCACTATTCGGGCAAGCTCATGCCGGGCGGCAGGCTGCCCCGGCACGAATCGGAACTGGTGATCATCCGGGTCGCGCACCTGCGCGCCTGCGACTACGAAATGGATCACCACATCCGCCTCGGCAAAAAGGCGGGCGTGACACCGGAGATCCTGGACCGGCTGCGCACCGGCCCGGACGCACCCGGCTGGTCCGCCAAGCACCGCGCCCTGATCGCCGCCGTCGACCAACTGGTGCAGACCCGCGACCTCGACGACACCCACTGGTCCGCCCTCGCCGAGCACTACGACGAACGCAGCCTCATCGAAATCGTCCTCCTGGTAAACCAATACGAGGGCCTGGCCGCCACCATCACCGCCCTGCGCATCCAACGCGACGGCGTCTGAGCCCTGTCGAGCCGACACACAGGGCGTGGCATGCGAAATCGCGCGACGCCGCCACGATGGTGTGCTGGCCGCGGCGGCGAAAGGTGTTGCCCGCTCAGGGGATGAGCGGCGCGAGGCTGTCGAGGATGCGGGCCAGGCCGAAATCGTAGGCGTGGTCGGCGCTGTAGGCGGAGTCGTGGACTCGGCCCGCGGTGGTGCCGACGCGGGAACCCACCGGGTAGCGGGACGGGTCGACGAGTTGCGCGAGGACCGGGGCTACGCGGTCCCACCACTGGGGGTCGGACATATCGCTGTCCGCGGCCGCGCGGGCGGTATCGATCGCGATGCGCGCTACGGAGTTCACGAAGCCGAGGACGAAGGTGAGTGCGGCGTCCATCGTGACGTCGTCGAGGCCGAGTCCCTCGAAGGCGCGCAGTTCGTGGTCGTATTTGGCGGCTTGGCCGGGGCCCAGCGGCGGCCGGGTGGTAGGCAGATAAGCCAGCCACGGATGCCGGGTGAGCAGTGCGCGGTTCTCGTCCGCGATCGCGGTGACCCTGGCACGCCAAGGCATTTCGGTCAGATCCGGCCGGGCCATCGCACCATAGACCTTGTCCACCATGAGATCGAGTAGTTCGGCCTTGCCGGGTACATAGGTGTAGGTCGCCATCGGCGTCATGCCGAGTGCGTTCGCGACCGCGCGCATGGTGAGCGCCTCGATACCCGCGGTGTCGGCGATCGCGATGGCCGCGTCGACCACGGCATCGACACTGCTGCGCTGCTTCGGACCGCGCACCGGAGTTCCGGGCACCCGCCACAGCAATTCCAGTGTGCGCACGGGATCGCCCGCACTGCTGCGGTCCTGCTTGCCGCGGCCTCGTGTCGCACCGTCTGCCACCCTGCCTCCTCGCCCTGGTCGGTCCGATCGTATCGACGTGACGCGGGTCATAGTGCGACCAGGTGAAAATTCTTCTACAAAGTACAACGTACTTAGTATAGAGTTAATCGCGAGCCCGAGGAGGACCCCTTGAACATCACCGCTTCCGCCATCTCCCTCAACGTCGCCGACCCGCGCGCCTCGGCGGAATTCCTCATCGAGCACCTCGGGTTCACCGAGAAGATGTCCGCCGACGGCTTCGTCTCACTGGAGCGACCCAATGCCGGCATGAATGTCATCTACCTGCGCACCGGCCTGAAATCGTTCAAGCCGGCGAACAGCGCGGGCAGCGCGGGCGAGGGACTGCTCGTCGTATTCGAGGTGGACGACATCGACGCCGAGTACGCCCGGCTGCAAGGCGAGGGCGTGCCGATCGAGACGCCGATCGAGACCGAGGAATGGGGCGAGCGCTACTTCCAGATGCGCGACCCCAACGGCATCATCCTGCAACTCGTGCAATGGGTGTGAGCCCCTAGCGCGAACGGTGAGCTCTCGCATCGGAGAGCTCACCGTTCGAGGCCGCAGCCGCAGCGGCAGTGGCCGATCGGCCGCCCGGATCAAACGAGCGCGGCGCGAAAGACCTCGAGCGCGGGAGTCGAGGACCGCCCGAGCAATTTCTGCAGATGACCGCTGGTGACATCGAGCACGCCCGCGGCGATGCCGGAATCCGCGTCCGCGATCACCTTCGCCTGTTCCTCGGGCATGCCCGCCTGCACCAAGGCGGCGAGGTACTGCGCTTCGGTGAGATTCTCATAACGGACGGGCTTGCCCGCAGCCTGCGAAATCACCTGGGCCAGTTCGGCATAGGTGAGGTGCTCATCCCCGCCGAGTTCGTAGACCTGCCCCTCGTGCCCCTCGGTGGTGAGCACCTTCGCGGCCGCCTCGGCATAGTCGGCACGGGCCGCACCCGATACCCGGCCCGCGCCCGCCGCGCCGCGCAGGACGCCCGATTCGACGGTGTGCGCGAGGCCGCCCAGGTAGTTCTCCCAGTACCAGCTGTTGCGCAGAATCGCGTGCGGGACAGTCGATTCGGCGAGCACCGCCTCGGTGCCGACATGCTCCTGCGCCAGGATGAGCGGGCTGTCGGCGCCCAGCGGAATGCTGGTGTAGGCGAGCAGTCGCACGCCCGCCCGTTCCGCGGCGCGAATGACATTGGTGTGCTGGGCGACTCGAGCGCCGAACTCGTTGCCGGAGACGAGCAGCACCCGATCGACGCCGGCCAGCGCGCGGTCGAGCGCCTCGGCATCGTCGTAGCTCGCCGCGCGCACCTGCACGCCCCGTTCGGCCAGGTCGGCCACCCGTTGCGGATCACGCACGATCGCGACGATCGGCGTGACGCCCGCACGGAGCAGGGACTCGACGACGAGACGGCCCAGCTGCCCGCTGGCACCGGTGACGGCAACGGTCATGACTTACCTCCAGAGGTTGGTACGAATTGTTAGTGCTAACTAATAGTAAGTACTACACATTCATACACCACTATCCGCCCGTTGGGTACTATTGGGTTCATGAGCACTGGATTTTCCGGCGATACTGCGCGCACCGCGTCGCCAGAACTGGACGATCCGACCCTCGAAGCCGACGTTTTCGCGAAGAACTGCACGTCACGGCCGGTTCTGCAGAATGTGGCGAGCCGTTGGGGCATCCTCGCGCTGGTCGCGCTCCGCGACGGGCCGTACCGGTTCAGCGCGCTGCGCCGCCGCGTCGAGGGCGTCAGCGAGCGCATGCTGTCGCAGACCCTGCAGGCGCTCGAGCGCGACGGCATGGTGCATCGCGAGGTGCACGAAACCATCCCGCCGCGAGTGGAATACACGCTCACCGAGCTCGGCGCCGACATCGCGGACCGGCTCGAGGCCCTGATCCTGGTGGTCGAGCAGAACATGCCGCGGGTGCACGAGGCACAGGCGGCCTACCACCGTCAGTGAGCCGGGGAAGAGACCTGGATCACCGCCGGTTGCAACCGGTATGGAACTCGCCCGAGCAGTCGACTTCGCCCGCAGCCACCGCAGGTCGGTGCTGACCACGATTCGCCGCAACGGCCGGCCGCAGCTGTCCAACGTGCTGCACGTGATCGGCGCGGACGGCAACATCCGGATCTCGCTCACCGCCGACCGCGCGAAGTACCACAATCTGGTCCGCGAGCCGTGGGCCGCCATCCACGTGACCCGCGAGGACTTCTTCGCCTACGCCGTCGTCGAGGCCATCGCCTCGGTGACGCCCGTGGCCGCCGACCCGCACGACGAGACGGTGGAAGCCCTGGTCGACTACTACCGGGCCGCCAACGGCGAACACCCCGACTGGGACGACTACCGCCGGGCCATGGTCGCGGATCGTCGCGCGCTCGCCCTGCTCACCCCGACGCACGCGTACGGCATGCTCTGATCAGTGCCGTAGCAGCTCCGCGACCGTGACGAAGCGATAGCCCGCGCCGCGGAGTTCGCTGACGATGCGCGGTATGGCGGCCAGCGCCGGGCCCGCCCACCGATGCATGACGTGCAGGATGATGATCGAGCCGGGACGCACCTCGCGCACCGTCTGCGCGGCGATCTCGTCGCTGGTGCCGGATTCCCCCGTGGCCGGTTCCACATCCCAGGTCACCGTCGTGCGGTCGTGATCGGACAGGTACTTCGGCAGCGACCAGAGCTTCTTGCCGTACGGCGGCCGGAACGTGACCTCGCCCCGGTAGCCGGTTTTCGCGATCTCGGCGTCGGTGCGCTCGATCTCGTCGCGGACCGTACCGGCGGAGGTGAAGACCATGCGGCGGTGGCGATAGCTGTGGTTGCCGATCTCGTGGCCGGCTGCGGCGATCGCCCTGCCGTAGTCGGGATGGGCCGCGAGATCACCGCCCACCAGATAGAACGTGGCCGGAATCTCGGCGTCCGCAAGCGTTTTCAGCACCTCAGGGGTGCGTTCGGTCGGGCCGTCGTCCAAGGTCAGCGCGACCACCTTGTCGGCCGTGTCCACCCGGTTCACCAACCGCCCGGCCAACTGAAAACTGCGCGAGTTCATCAGGTAGTACCCGCCGACCGCCAGCACCAGCAGCACGACGAGGACCAGCGCCCCGCCGATGAGCCACTTCCGCATCATTGCTGTCTAGCAAACCCGCGGGAGGTTCACCAGTGCGCGGCGCACGATTTCCCTTGCCGCGCACGGTCTTGCCGCGCAGGACGGCAGCACGCGAAAGCGGTGGCGTCCCGCAGGGCGCCACCGCTTCAGGGCTCGGCTCAGAAGTTGATCATGTGCCCGGCGAGGCCGTGGAAGGCCTCCTGCAGGGCTTCGCTGAGCGTCGGGTGCGTGTGCACGTTGCGGGTCAGCTCGTTGACCGTGAGGTCCCACTTCTGCGCCAGGGTCAGCTCGGGCAGCAGCTCCGAGACGTCCGGGCCGATCAGGTGGCCGCCGAGCAGTTCGCCGTACTTGCTGTCGGCGACGAGCTTGACGAAGCCGGTCGGATCGGCGAGGCCGTGCGCCTTGCCGTTGGCGGTGAACGGGAAGGTCGCGACCTTCACGTCGTAGCCCTCGTCGCGAGCCTGCTGTTCGGTCAGGCCGAAGCTGGCGACCTGCGGCTGACAGAAGGTGGCGCGCGGCATCATCCGGTAATCGCCCAGGGTGACGGTGTCCGCGCCCGCGATGGTCTCGGCCGCGACCACGCCCTGCGCCTCCGCGACGTGGGCCAGCTGCAGCTTGGCGGTGACATCGCCGATGGCGTAGATGTGATCCACGTTGGTGCGCATGTAGTCGTCGATCGCGATGGCGCCGCGGTCGGTGAGCTGCACGCCCGCCGCCTCGAGGCCGTAGCCCTCGACCCGGGGCGCGAAGCCGACGGCCTGCAGCACCTTGTCGACGGTAACCGTCTCCACGTTGCCGGACTTGTTGTCCTTGATCGAGACGGTGACCTTCGAGCCGTCGTCATCGATGGACTGCACGGCCGCACCGGTGGTGATGGTGATGCCGAGCTTCTTGTACTGCTTGGTGATCTCCTTGGAGACGTCGACGTCCTCGTTCGGCAGCGCGCGGTCGAGGAACTCGACGATGCGTACGTCCACGCCGTAGTTCTTGAGGACGTAGGCGAACTCCATCCCGATGGCGCCCGCACCGACGATCAGGATCGAGCCGGGCAGGTCGCGGGTGAGGATCTGCTCCTCGTAGGTGACCACGTTGGCGCTGAGCTGGGTGCCGGGCAGCAGCTTGGTGACGGTGCCGGTCGCGATGATCACGTTGTCGAACGTGACGGTCTCGGTTCCGCCCTTCGACAGCTCGACCGACAGGGTGTTCGCGTCGGTGAAGGTGCCCTTGCCGTCGAACTCGTCGATCTTGTTCTTCTTCATCAGGAAGTGGACGCCCTTGACCCGGCCGTCCGCCACCTTGCGGCTGCGATCGAACGCCACACCGAAGTCGAAGTCCACCTCGCCCGAGATCCCGAAGGTCTTGGCTTCCTTGGTGAAGATATGTGCGAGTTCGGCGTTACGCAGCAGCGCCTTGGAAGGGATGCAGCCGACGTTCAGGCACACACCGCCCCAGTACTTTTGCTCGACGATCGCGGTACGGAGGCCTAACTGTGCCGCGCGGATGGCGGCGACGTAACCGCCAGGACCGGCACCGAGAACGACAACGTCGTAATGGGAAGTCACGCCACCGAGCCTAACTCCGTCGCCGCGAGTTGGCCCACCGGTCCCCCACAACAATGCGCGGCGGGCCACAGCCCGGCGGTCGCGGAGCGGATCGGATCGAGACCGAGCGGTCCGGGCTCGCTACTGTTGACCCGTGGCAGCGGGTCGATCGGCGGGTGAGATCGCCGCCGACCACACGGCTGCACCAGGCGGCCATCTATCACCGGCCTCGCCGATCGACGGCACGGCCTCGACGCACCTGATCCGGCTGGTCCGCGACACCGCGCTGCGGTTCGGCGTCGGCGCGGACCGGCTCGCGGCGATCCACGGGGTCGACGACGCGGCGCTGTCGGGTGAACTCGACCGCATTCCGCTGCCCTCGCTGATCCGGCTGTGGGAGCTGCTCGCCCAGGCTCATCCGGAGCCGGGGGCCGGACTCGCGGTGGTCGCGGCCGCTCCGCTCGGCACGCTCACCACCTGGGACTATCTCGTCACGAACGGGCCGACGCTCACCGACGCGCTGCTCGCCGCGCAGCCGTATCACCGGTTGGTGACCGCGGCCGCCGAAGGCTTCGACCTCACCCACGACGGCGCGCTCACCGTCGGCTTCCGCACCACCGCGGGCGATCCGGCGGTGGTCGCGGCCGTCAACGAGTACGTGCTCGCCTACTACCTGCGGCGCGCTCGCGAAGCCACCGGCAGGCACGTGGTGCCCGAGCGGGTCGCCTTCAGCCGCGCCGCGCCGGCCGATCACGGCGTGCTGGTGGACGCCTTCGGTACCCATCACATCGAGTTCGACGCGTCCGCGGACACCATCACCTTCACCGCCGCCGACGCCACCGCACCGCTGCCCCGCGCCGACCCGATGCTGGCGCAACTGCTGCGCAGCCACGCCGACCTGGTCCTGGCCACCGCGCGCACCATCCCCGGTCCGTTGGCAGCGTTCCGCGGCGCGCTGAGCGCGGGCCTCGCCGCCGGTGACGCGGCGCTGACGACCGTCGCCCGCCGCCTCGCGGTCAGCCCGCGCACCCTGCAGCGGCAGCTCGCCGAACACGGCACCAGCTGGCGAGCCGAATACGACCAGGTCCGCTACGAACAGGCGAAGGCGCTACTCGCCGAAGGGAATCTGACCACCGCGGTGATCGCCGACCGGCTCGGCTTCACCGACGATCGCGCCCTGCGCAAAGCGGTGCACCGCTGGAGCGGCACGTCGCCCTCGCGCCTCGCAATCGGCTGATCCAAAGCCTGTCGCGTTTGGACCGGTGCGTGGCGTTTATGGACCTGGGGCCGAAGACGCGCAGCTCATAGCGTTAGCCGTACCGGATCGACGGGGTCCGCGAAAGTCACCGAAACAGAGGCAGGGCAATGAGCGTTCAGACCACCGAAGCCACCGGCACCACCCGGACCGGCCTGCCGCGGACCTCGCGCGAGGTCCATCTGGCGGCGCGGCCGCACGGCGCACCGACCGCCGCGGATTTCGTGCTGGTGGACAAGCCGATTCCGGCGCTGGGCGAGGGGCAGATCCTGGTGCGCAACACCTGGATGTCCGTGGACCCGTACATGCGGGGCCGGATGGACGACCGGCCGTCCTACATCGCGCCTTTCCAGCTGGGCGAGGCTTTGGAGGGATCCGCGATCGGCGAGGTCGTCGCCGCCACGGCGCCGGGAATTCCGGTGGCCAGCACCGTGTCCCACTTCGCGGGCTGGCGAGAGTACGCCGTGCTGGACGCGACCCTGGCCACCCCGATCGATCCCGCACTCGCGGCCGACCACCACTACCTCGGCGCGCTCGGCACCACGGGCCTCACCGCGTACGCCGCGCTCACCGAGGTGGCGAAGGTGAATCCCGGTGACACCGTGTTCATCTCGGCCGCCGCGGGAGCCGTCGGCAGCGTCGCGGGCCAGATCGCCCGGGCGCTCGGCGCAGGGAAGGTGATCGGCTCTGCCGGCGGCCCGGCCAAGACCCGGTTGCTGCTCGACGAATTCGGCTTCGACGCCGCCCTCGACTACCGGGCCGGCGATCTGGCCGGGCAGCTGGCCGCGGCGGCGCCCGAGGGCATCGACGTCTACCTCGACAGCGTGGGCGGCGAACACCTGCGCGTCGCGGTCGAGGCGATGCGGCCGAAGGGCCGGATCGCACTGGTCGGCGCGATCAGCGGATACAACGGCGCCACCGACGCGCCGGGTCCGGACCTGTACAAGGCGGCAACCCGGGAGGTTTCGCTGCGCGGCATGCTGGTCAACAGCTACTTTCCGATCTTCGGCGAGTACATCGGCAAGGCCGCGGGCTGGCTGGCCGAGGGCACCCTCCGCACCACCGAAACCGTCTACGAGGGACTCGAGCAGGCGCCGGCCGCCTTCCTCGGCGTGCTCTCCGGCGCCAACACCGGCAAGATGCTGGTGCGGCTCGGCTGAGCTCCGCACGGGTTACGCGGCGCGACCGGTATGGTCGCGCCACACCTGTTTCAGCGCTGTGTTTTCGGCCGGCCCCGCACGTTCGGTCAGTCCCGCCAGACCTGTGCCGCGACGCGGGAGAAGTTGCCGCCGAACACCGCCGCTCGATCGGCGGCGCTGAAGCCGCGCCGGGTGAGTACCTCGTCGAGGCCGGGCACCGCACCCAGGCCGAGCAGGTCCTCCGGCGGAACCCATTGCAGCGGCCCCCATTTCGTGTAGGACTCGGAGAACGCCTCGGGATGCTGCGCGAGCATGTCGTTGAAATCCGCGGCGTCGAACGAATAGTCCGAGCCGATGCCGATGTGCTCAATGCCGACGAGTGCGGCACCGTGCTCGACGTGATCGGCCAGCGCCTCGATCCGCGCGCCCGCGGCATCGACCCCGTTGTGTCCCAGAAAGATTCCGACGCCGTTCAAACCGATCACCCCGCCGGTGGCGGCACAGGCCTTGGCCTGCTCGTCGGTGATGTTGCGCGGATGCTCCCACAGCGCCGCGAAATTCGAGTGGCTGTAGATCACCGGCGCCTGCGAATGCGTGGCCAGATCCAGTGCGGTGCGGCGGGAACAATGCGACCCGTCGACGAACATGCCGACGTCGTTGAGCGCGCGCACCAGATCTCGGCCGTAGGCGGTGAGCCCGGTGTCCTCGGTGTCGAGACACCCGCACCCGGCCGCGTTGGCGTGGTTGTAGGTGGGCAGCAGCGAACGCACACCCAACTCGTAGAACCGCGCCACGTTGTCCAGGTCACCGCCGAGTGGACCCGAGTCCTCCAGATCGAAGGCGAGCGCGATGGTTTCCGCGTCGCCGATGTCGGAGTGCTTGTGCACCAACCGGAATCGGCCATCGGCATGCGCGTCCGCGCGGTACTGCCGGATCAGCGCCAGCGAGTCGGCGGTCGACTGCGCCGAATAGCCGACGTTCACCGACAGATACGAGCCGGACGGATAGCGCGCCAGATCCGCGATCCGCGCCGACGGCAGCAGCGGCAGACAGCAGTGCTGCTCCCAGAGAAAGTGCGGCAACCGCGAACCTCCTGATCGGACCGGCGTCGGAGCTGCGATCCTACTGCCGGCGCCGCGGCGGCCCCGGTCACCGGCAAACCCGCGCCGGTCGCCGGTCTGCGCGCCGGCCGCCACGAATGTTTCGACCGGCTGGTCATCGACCTGGCCGGTAACCGCACCTTCCGCCAGGTCGCGTGGGCCGGCTCGTTCGAGGCCCGGACCACCGTCGGCCCGGGTGTGCGCGCTCGCCTGCCGATGCAGGTGTGCACCCTCGACGGCCCCGGGTAGCGGCTGCGCGTCGTGGTCGACGTAGCACACTTGTGGTAACCCCCACGTGCCGATGCGCGGCGCTCGGCAACAATGTGGGGATGAGCGGCGTTGAGCAGAACGTGACCGATCCCTACCTCTGGCTCGAAGAAGTGACCGACGAGCGGGCCCTCGATTGGGCGCGAGCGCACAACGACGTCGTCGTCGAGCGATTCGCCTCCTCCGACCGGTTCAGCGAACTCGAGCACCGCATCCTGGACATGCTCGATACGGACACCAAGATCGCCTATCCGGGACGGCGCGGTCGCTGGCTCTACAACTTCTGGCGCGACGCCGAGCATCCGCGCGGCCTGTGGCGGCGCACGACGTTCGACGAATACACCAAGGAGTCGCCGGACTGGGACGTGCTGATCGACCTGGACGCACTGGCCGCCGCCGAAGCGGAGAACTGGGTCTGGGGCGGCGCCGCGGTGCTGCGGCCCGAACAGTCCCGGGCGCTGATCAGCCTGTCCCGGGGCGGTGCGGATGCCAAGGTGGTGCGCGAATTCGACCTCGCGACAAGGGCATTCATCGATCCCGAGGACGGCGGGTTCTTCCTGCCCGAGGCGAAGTCCGAGATGCGCTGGATCGATCTGGATTCGGTGTACATCGGCACCGATTTCGGTCCCGGCTCGCTCACCGATTCCGGCTATCCGCGCATCGCCAAGCGCTGGCGGCGTGGCACCGACCTGGCGGCGGCGGAGACCGTCTTCGAGGGCGCGGCCGAGGACGTCGCGGTCTCGGCGGGCTACGACCGGACCCCCGGCTACGAACGGCATTTCGTCGGCCGGGCCACCGACTTCTTCAACGAAGAGGTGTACCTGATCGGTCCCGACGGCGCGCTGACCCACCTGGACACGCCGACCGACGCCAGCGAATCCTGGTACAAGGACTGGCTGCTCGTCCGGTTGAAGTCGCCGTGGGAGGTCGGCGGCCGGACCTACCCCGCGGGCGCGCTGCTGGCCACCGACTTCGAGCGGTTCCTAGCCGGGGCAAGGGATTTCGAGGTGATCTTCACCCCGGACGCGCACACCTCGCTGCACGGCTACGGCTGGACCGAGCACCACCTGCTGCTGATCACCCTGGAAGACGTGCAGACCAAGCTGTACGTGGTGACACCGGACGCCGACGGCTGGCGCCGGGAGTCGCTGGCCGACACCCCGCCGATGGCGACGACCAGCGTGCTGAATCTCGACCCGCTCGAGGGCGGCGACGAATTCATGCTCACCACCAGTGGTTTCACCACGCCCGCCACGCTGCTGGCCAGTTCGGTCGGCGGGCAGAGCATCCAGCTCAAGCAGGAGCCCGGCTTCTTCGACGCCGAGGGCATCGACACCGAGCAGTTCTTCGCGACCTCCGAGGACGGCACCGCGGTGCCGTACTTCGTGATCCGGCATCGCGACCGCAAGGGTGTGCCCGGCCCCACGGTGATGTCCGGCTACGGCGGCTTCGAGGTCTCCCGCACGCCCGCCTACAGCGGCGCGTCCGGTATGGGCTGGCTCGAACGCGGCGGCACCTGGGTGATGACGAACATCCGCGGCGGCGGCGAATACGGTCCGCAGTGGCACACCTCGGTACAGAAGGCGAACCGGCACAAGGTATACGAGGATTTCGCGGCGATCGCGAAAGACCTTGTGGCCCGCGGCATCACGACCGCCGACCAGCTCGGCGCGGTGGGCGGCAGCAACGGCGGCCTGCTGATGGGTGTGATGCTCACCCGCTATCCGGAGCTGTTCGGCGCGATCGTGTGCCAGGTGCCGCTGCTGGACATGAAGCGCTACCACCTGCTGCTCGCGGGCGCCTCCTGGATCGCCGAGTACGGCGACCCGGACAAGCCCGAGGAATGGGAGTACATCAGCAAGTACTCGCCATACCAGAACGCCCGCGCCGACGTGGCCTACCCGCCGATCCTGCTCACCACCTCCACCCGCGACGATCGCGTGCACCCGGGCCACGCCCGCAAGATGGCCGCGCTGCTCGAGGAGCAGGGGCACGAATTCTGGTACCACGAGAACATCGAGGGCGGCCACGGCGGCGCGGCGGACAACAAGCAGTCCGCCTTCCAAGCGGGCCTGATCTACGAGTTCTTCACGCAGATGCTGATCGAGCGCGGCAAATAGCGGCCGATTCGGCGGCCGGGGCCTACGGTGTAGGAGAGTCGTCTACGCCGTAGACCCGGCTCGGGAGGAGTGGTCGTGCAGGGCGAGAACGCCGCCGGAAAGCCGATACGCCGCGCCGCGCCGACGCGGCGGGTCGCGTTGAACCGCGACCACATCGCCGTGGTCGCGCTGCGACTCATCGACGAGACCGGTGTCGACGGCTTCTCCATGCGCAAACTCGGCGCCGCGCTCGGCGCCGACCCGATGGCGGCCTACCGGCACTTCACCGATCAACAGGACCTGTTCGACGCCGTCGCCGCGACCATGTTCAACGAGCTGGACATGGCCTCACTGCCCTGGCAGGAACCTTGGCGCGAGCTCATGCGCGCCTACACCCACCGGTTGCGCTCCACGCTGCGCCGGCATCCGAATGCGGTGCCGGTCTTCGCGACTCGGCCGGTGCGCAGCGAGTCCGCACTGGAGACCGGCAGCTGGCTGGTGGAACACCTGCAGGGCGCGGGGTTCCCGGCGAGCGTCGCCGAGCAGCTGACCATGTGCCTGCGCGAGTACGTGCTCGGCCACCTGCTCAGCTACACCGTCGCCGCGGTGCGCGCGGAACCCGACGCGGCCGAGGACATTTCACCGGCCGACCACTTCGATATCGGAGTCGACGCAATGCTCGACGGGTTCGCCCGGTACGTCGAGACACCGCGCAGACATCACTGACGATCGCGCAACCACTTCTCGATCTGATCGACCGTGCCGGTGTAATCGCGGATCCAGCCGTTGTGCCCCAACGGTTCCGGGGCGCGCCAGGTCGTCACGTCGGCTTTGGGCAGCTTCGCCAGCAAATGCTCGGCCGAGCCCGGCGGGGTGAGTTCGTCGCCGGTCATGGTGATCGAGAGCACCGGCAGCTTCAGCCGGGCGATCCGCTCCTCGTAGTCGATATCGGCCCCGACCGGCACGAACCGGCCGGTGCGGGCGAGCCGGGCCCAGTCCGAGATCAACACCTTGGACTGCCTGCCGAACCCCATCGAGATCCGATCGCCCGGCCAGAAGCCCGCCAGGTTCGCCGTCAACGAGACCGCCGCGGTGCCGACGAGCATGCCCGGACCCGAAAGTCCCCGGTAGCCGCGGTGATACGGCGTACCGGAGGCGATCAGAATCAGCCCGCCGAGCCGCCCGCGAATCCGCGCGGCGTACAGCACGGCGAGCTGACCACCCATACTGTGCCCGAGCAGGTACGGCGTGCTTGCCGGGAACCGGTCGCGCACCACCTGGAAGATCGCCGGGAAGTCGACCGAGACCAGTTCGTGGTAGCCGTAGGTGCTCGCGGCGCTCGGCTTCGGCGTGCTCGCGCCGTTGCCGCGCAACTCGCCGATGGCCACGTCGAAACCGCGCCTGGACAGACCGAGGGCGAAACCGTCGTAGTACTCGCCGGGCACCCCGAGGCCGGGCACGACCACCAGCACTGGACGCGGGGCGTCCGGCGTGACCGGGTGCCGGTGCGCCCCCGAGGCCGGAATCAGCCGGATCGGCACCGTGCTGCCGTCCGGCATCTGGATCGGGACCGTTTCCATGCCCGGCACGCTACCGCGCCGCGACCGGCTCAAGCCCGCACGGCTCCCATGATCACCCTGCTCAGCACCCTGATCACGTCGTCGAGCGGCGGGCGCGGATCCGAACCGCTCCACGAATCCACCACGTAGTTGACCGCGCCGATCACCGCCAGCACGCGCATCTCGTAGTCGCCGGTCGGGATCTCGCCCTGCAGGGCCGCGTCCTCCGCGGCGCCGGCCAGCAGCGAGCCCCAGACCCGGCGCAGTTCCAGCCGGAACTTCTCCACCTTGGGGCCCGCCCCGACCACCTCGACCAAGGCGACGCGGGCCTTGCGTGGATCGGCGCCGATGGATTCGACGTAGGCGCGCACGGACGCGTCGATGATCTCGAGCACGCTCGCGTCGGTCTTCGCCTCCAGCGCCTTGGCGACCGCGTCGCGCGATTCGCGGTCGATCTGCTCATAGAGCTCTAGTAGTAAGGACTCGCGGCCGGTGAACTCCTCGTAGAACTGTCGTGAGGAGAGTCCGGCGTCCTTACAGATGGCGCCGACCGAACTATTGGCGTAGCCGTCGCGCGCGAAGACCGTCAGGCCTGATTCCAGAAAACGCGCACGCCGCTGACGTTGCCGGTCCTCGACGGGTTGCCCGGCATACATTCGACCCGTATTCGCATCCTGTGACATTGGGGCAGACAATACAGAAGCGCCAGAAGCGCTCGACATGGATCGGGCTGTTCGTTTCAACCATGGCCTGACCGGGCGTTTGCCCAGAGTTGGCAGGTTCGTTGCGCGCACAATGTCGTCCTATGAAAACCGGGACGAGCAGCTCTTAACGGAATCCTTCCGAGCACGGACAACAGTTTTTCAGACCATCCGATACTTCTGCGGATTGCGGACAGCTGCCTTGTCACTGAATGTTTGCCGAAACGGTTCTAACAGTTCGGTCACAGCACGCGCGGACGATTTTGACGGGAATTGATAGAATTATTCATAAAGCGAACTGGTCCGCTGGTTTTGCCGGATTCATCCCATCTGCGAATACGCTCCGAATTGACCGAACGCCAAGAGCGACAAGCGATCCCCACCAACCCGGCGTTCGACTCTCCGGCGGCCCGGACAAGCGCCGACCGGTCAACCCTTTGGGGCGGCCCAGGTTTCGGGCCGGACCGAGTCGAACAGGTCGGCACAGCGGGTCAGCAGGTCTTGCAGAGCGGCGCGTTCGGTGTCGGTGAAACCGGCGGCGACAGCACGCTCGACCCGAACCGCACGGGCGTCGGCATCCCGCATCACCGCGGCGCGATCTACCGGGCCACCCCCGGCACCGCGACCGCCGAGGTCTTCCTCCCCGAGGGAGCCGACGGCCGTAAAACCGCCAACGGCCTGAAAGTCGACCAGGCGGGGCGCCTGTGGGTGACGGACTCGACCGACGGAGTCACCGTGTACGACACCGCGACTCGCGCGCCGCTCGCCCGCCTCGACGTCGCCGGCACCGCGCCGAGATTCGTCAACGACCTCGCCGTCACGCCGGACGGCACGGCCTATCTGACCGATTCCAGTCGCGGCGTGATCTATCGCGTGACCGCCGATCAGGTCAGCGCGACCGCCGCGCACGGCGGACGGGCCGAACTGACCACACACTTCGACCTGAACTCGGCGATGGCGCCGCACGCTCCGAGCGATTTCACCCTGAACGGCACCGTGGCCGACCCCGCCGGTCGCTATCTACTGGCCGTCGACATGCACGTGGGCGAGTTGTTCCGAATCGACCTCACCCCCAACGCAATCGGCCAGATCCGCAAGGTCGCGCTGCGCGGCAGCGAGCTGACCTCGGCGACGGGCTGGACCTGCACGACCACACCCTGTGGGCGGTGCAGAACACGGCCGCGACGATCTCGCGCTGGACGCTCGCCGACGACGGGACCACCGCCACCCTGGACGCGCGGTTCACCGACGAATCCCTGGCCCTGCCAACCACATTGGTGCGGGTGGACGACCGAATCCTGGCCGTCTCCTCACAATTCGACAAGGGCGGCCCGTTGGGTCCGGGCACGCCGGAGCCGTTCGCCGTGCTCGCGGTAGCCGGAATCCGACCCTGTAGTTACACCCGACTGGAATTAAGGTTAGGCTTACCTGTATAGTAAGTCGCGGAGTAAGCGGAAGGGACGCCGCGACAAGCCGAAAGCCGGCCCACCCGAGGGTGGACCGGCTTTCGGTTTTCTGCAGGTGTTGCCGGGAGGCAGGACTCAGAAGTCCATGCCGCCCATGCCACCGGTCGGGTCGCCCGCGGGAGCGGCGGCCTTCTCCGGCTTGTCGGCGACGACGGCCTCGGTGGTGAGGAACAGCGCCGCGATGGACGCCGCGTTCTGCAGCGCCGAGCGGGTGACCTTGACCGGGTCGGCAACGCCGGCGGCCAGCAGGTCCTCGTAGACGCCCGAGTCGGCGTTCAGGCCGTGGCCCGCCGGGAGGTTCGAGACCTTCTCGGCGACAACGCCCGGCTCGAGGCCGGCGTTGAAGGCGATCTGCTTCAGCGGCGCCGACAGCGCGACCCGCACGATGTTCGCACCCGTCGCCTCGTCACCGGTGAGGGTCAGATCGTCGAGCGCGGGCGCCGACTGCAGCAGCGCAACGCCACCACCGGCGACGATGCCCTCTTCGACGGCGGCCTTCGCGTTACGCACGGCATCTTCGATGCGGTGCTTGCGCTCCTTGAGCTCGACCTCGGTCGCGGCACCGGCCTTGATCACCGCAACACCGCCGGCCAGCTTGGCCAGACGCTCCTGCAGCTTCTCCCGGTCGTAGTCCGAATCCGAGTTCTCGATCTCGGCACGGATCTGCGCCACGCGGCCCTTGATGGCCTCCGCGTCGCCCGCACCCTCGACGATGGTGGTCTCGTCCTTGGTGATGACGACCTTGCGGGCCTGGCCGAGCAGCTCGATGCCGGCGGTCTCCAGCGAGAGGCCGACCTCTTCGGTGATGACCTCGCCACCGGTCAGGATGCCGATGTCGGCGAGCTGCGCCTTGCGGCGGTCACCGAAGCCCGGCGCCTTGACGGCGACGGACTTGAAGGTGCCACGGATCTTGTTGACCACCAGGGTGGACAGGGCCTCGCCCTCGACGTCCTCGGCGATGATCAGCAGCGGCTTGCCGGCCTGGATGACCTTCTCCAGCAGCGGCAGCAGGTCCTTGACGGTCGAGACCTTCGAGCCGACCAGCAGGATGTACGGATCCTCGAGGACCGCTTCCTGACGCTCGGGGTCGGTGACGAAGTAACCCGAGATGTAGCCCTTGTCGAAGCGCATACCCTCGGTGAGCTCCAGCTGGAGCCCGAAGGTGTTGCTCTCCTCGACGGTGATGACGCCTTCCTTGCCGACCTTGTCCATGGCTTCGGCGATGAGCTCACCGATGGACGAGTCGCCCGCGGAGATACCGGCGGTAGCAGCGATCTGCTCCTTGGTATCGATCTCCTTGGCGGTGTCGAGCAGCTTGGCGGTGACGGCCTCGACGGCCTTCTCGATGCCGCGCTTCAGGCCGAGGGGGTTGGCGCCGGCCGCGACGTTGCGCAGGCCCTCACGCACGAGCGCCTGGGCGAGCACGGTGGCGGTGGTGGTGCCGTCGCCCGCGACGTCGTCGGTCTTCTTGGCGACTTCCTTGACCAGCTCGGCGCCGATCTTCTCGTACGGGTCCTCCAGCTCGATCTCCTTGGCGATGGACACACCATCGTTGGTGATCGTGGGGGCGCCCCACTTCTTCTCCAGGACAACGTTGCGACCCTTCGGCCCCAGCGTCACCTTGACCGCGTCAGCGAGGGCATTGAGGCCCCGCTCGAGACCGCGACGGGCCTCTTCGTCGTACGCAATTGTCTTGGCCATGGCGTTGTTGAGATCCTCCATGTATATGGCTGACACACAGGACGACCGCAGGTTGGATCGCCCCATTACGCTGGCCAGGTTCGGTGCCCGCGACGGACGACCGAGGGTGTCGATGGAACCCGGTCTCACCGTCCCGACCTGGCACTCACCGGTAGGGAGTGCCAATGCCATTTCTAGCACTCGGGGGTGCCGAGTGCAAGGTCGGTTCGCTCGACTCAGGCGCGATCGTCGACGCGCAGCACCAGCGCCACGAATGCGTCGGTCCGGCGTTCTTCCGGCGTGCGCGGCTCGCCGCCCTCCACCGTGACCAGCTCCGCGTCGTGCAACAACAACTCCGCTTCGACCCGCATGATCGCCCTGATAAAAGGAGGCGCCACGTCGGGGGGAAGGTCGCCGTTGACGACATAACTGCCGTCCGGCTGCGACTCCGTGGACACATAAGAAAGCGCACGCAGCAGATCCGCGCGTCGTTCCCCCGCGATTAGGTCGGAATCCGTTTCATCCGCCATTGCTATAGCTTAGCGGGCCGCGGGGCAGCGTAGATTGCAGAAGGGAATCATGATCATTTTCGATATTCTCCGCTAAGGGGGACGGCCGTGCACGACCTGCCCTTCGATTCGCTCTACCGGCACGACTTCGCCCGGGTGGCGGTGGCCGTGCCGACGGTGCGGGTCGCCGATCCGGCGCAGAACGTGGCGCAGACCCTGCGACTGGCCGAGCAGGCCGCGGCCGACGGCGCGGTGCTGACCGTATTTCCTGAGCTGGGGCTGTCCTGCTACACCGCGGACGACCTGTTCCACCAGGACGCGCTGGACGACGCGGTGCAGGCGGCCCTGGGCGAGGTGGTGGCCGCGTCCGCGCACCTGGACACCGTGCTCGTGGTCGGCGCGCCGGTGCGCAGCCAGGGGCGGCTGTTCAATTGCGCGATCGCGATATGCGCGGGCGCGGTACTCGGCGCGGTGCCGAAGAGCTATCTGCCGAATTACCGGGAGTTCTACGAGAAGCGGCAATTCGCCGCGGCCCGGGAAAATCTCGACACGCACCTCACCATCGCCGGTCAGCGGGTGCCGTTCGGCGCGGATCTGTTGTTCACGGCGAACAATCTCGCGGGTTTCGTTTTTCATCTCGAGATCTGCGAAGACGGCTGGGTTCCGTTGCCGCCCAGCGGTTATGCCGCATTGGCAGGCGCGACCGTGCTGGTCAATCTGTCCGCGAGCAATATCGTCATCGGTAAGGCCGATTACCGACGTGCGCTCTGCACTTCGCATTCCGCGCGCTACCTGGCCGCCTACCTGTATTCGGCTGCGGGACAGGGCGAATCGACGACGGATCTGGCCTGGGACGGGCAAGCCCTGGTATGCGAGAACGGCGACCTGCTCGCCGAGGGTGCGCGCTTCGCCGACCGGCCGCAGCTGGTCACCGCCGATCTCGATCTGCGACGGCTGGCCGCTGATCGGTTGCGCACCACCAGTTTTGCCGACAATGTGCACGATCACCGGGAGCGGCTGGCGCGGCTGCGGCGCATCGACGTGACCCTGCCGATCCCGCGCGCGGCCGTGCCGCTGCGCCGTGAAATCGAGCGCTTCCCTTATGTTCCCGCCGATCCAGCGGTGCGCAACGAACGCTGCGCCGAGGTACACCAGATCCAGGTGGCGGGACTGAGCACCCGGCTGCGCGCCACCGGAACAGAGCGCGTGGTGATCGGCGTGTCCGGCGGGCTGGACTCCACGCTGGCGCTCATCGTCGCGGCGAAGACCATGGACCGGCTCGGCCTGCCCCGGGCGAATGTACTGGCCTACACCATGCCCGGCTTCGCGACGAGCACCCGGACCCGCACCGACGCGCACCGCCTGATGGACGCGCTCGGGGTCACCGCGCGCGAAATCGACATCCGGCCCTCGGCCACGCAGATGCTGCGCGACCTCGGGCACCCGGCCGCGGACGGGGTGCCGCAGTACGACGTCACCTATGAGAACGTGCAGGCGGGCGAGCGCACCTCACACCTGTTCCGGCTGGCGAACCAGCACGGCGCACTGGTGCTCGGCACCGGTGATCTGAGCGAACTCGCCCTCGGCTGGTGCACTTTCGGCGTCGGCGACCACATGGCGCACTACAGCGTGAACGCCTCGGTGCCGAAAACGCTGATCAAATACCTGATCGCGTGGTCGGTGGACACCGGCGAGTTCGGGCCCGCCGCGGGCGAGGTGCTCGGATCCATTCTGCGGACCGAGATCTCACCGGAGTTGGTGCCCGACACCGGCGCCCCGCACGCCGGCGACAGCACGGCGCCGAGCCAGAGCTCCGAGGCCACCGTCGGGCCGTACGAGTTGCAGGACTTCCACCTCTATTACCTGCTGCGCTTCGGTTATCGGCCGAGCCGCATCGCCTACCTGGCCAGGCACGCGTGGTCGGATCCGAGTCGAGGCAGCTGGCCCGATCTGGTTCCCGTCGAGCAGCGCAACGCCTACGACCTGCCCACCGTGAAGCACTGGCTCGCCGAGTTCCTGCGCCGATTCGTGCAGACCAGCCAGTTCAAACGCTCGACCCTGCCCAACGCGCCGAAGGTCGGTTCCGGCGGCTCGCTCTCACCGCGCGGCGATTGGCGCGCGCCCAGCGACGCGTCGGCCGCGGCCTGGCTCGACGAACTCGCCCGCAACGTGCCGTGAGCCGGGCGGCGCGGCACCGGCTGCCCGGCAACACAATCCGCCCGGCACCGGTCGGCTCGGCGGACTTAGGGTGGCGGTGTGAGTGAAGCACCCGGCTGGAAGGCCATCGACGACGCATTGCAGCCGCTGTACGGCGCTACCGAACCTTTCCATTGGGCCACCGATCACCGCTGGTCACTCGGCGGGCCGGATCCGCTCGACGGGATCAGTGCCTATTCGCGGACCGAGCCGGTACCGCACTGGCATTACATCAGTTACGGCATGACCGAGCTGTACGAGAAGGAATGGGACAACCCGGCCGAATCCGGCTGGGGTTTCGAGCTGACCTTCCGGCTGGTGCGCACGGCCGCCGACACCGAGCCGCCCGCCTGGCCCGCGAACTTCCTGCAGAACCTGGCGCGCTATGTCTTCCAGTCCGGCAAGTGGTTCGAGCCCGGGCACACCATCAAAGCGAACGGACCGATCGCCGCCGACCAGCCGGACTCCGGCATCCACGCGGTCTGCTTCACCGCCGATCCCGAGCTGGGCACCATCGAAACCCCGCACGGCAGTATGCGATTCCTGCAGATAGTCGGGTTGACGATGACGGAGTACCGCGCCGCGCAGGGCGGCAACACGCGCGCGGTGCTCGACCAACTCGCCCCGCATCTACCGTTGTTCGTCACCGACACCGGCCGCGGCTCGCTCATCTCCGAGCCGAAACCCCAAGCGCGCTGGCCGCGTTGGGGCGGCGGGTTACGCGGGCGGGCGTAGCTCAGGCCGCCCGCGGCAGACCGAACGAAGCAGCGCCGTGCGGCCCGCCCCGCGCCCGGGCGGTACGGATGGCCCGGCGCCGCCGGGACCGCCCGGACCACACCACCCGAAAACCCCACTGCGCGTACCGAACCCGACGCCGCGCCGCAGAGCCGCCGACCAGTCCGGCGCCGACTACGAACAAGACGGCCGCTGCCACCGCAGCGCCATTCGGCCGTCTGCGGGTCATTGTTTTCCGGCCGCTATCACCGACAGCACCTCCACCAGGTGTGCCTCGACCTTGGCCTTGTCGAGCCCGGCCCCGGCCAGGATGCCGGTGCCGTTCTCCTGTTCGAGCAGTGCGAGCAGGACGTGTTCGGTGCCGATGTAGTTGTGCCCGAGGCGAAGTGCCTCACGGAAGGTCAGCTCGAGCGCCTTCTTGGCCTCGGCGTCGAACGGGATCAGCGCGGGCAACTTGTCCGCGCGTGCGGGCAGCGCGGCGGTCGCCGCCGCCTTCAGTTCCGCGGGATCGACACCCTGGGTGAGAATCTCTTTCACCGCAAGGCCTTCCGGCTCCGACAGCAGACCGAGCACCAGATGTGCGACGGTGATCTGGTCGTTGCTCGCATCGCGGGCGGACTCCTGCGCCGCCACCACGATCGCCCGGGCGCGGGGCGTGAAGCGCGCGAACCCGGCGTTGGGGTCCATCTGCGCGGCATCGGCGGGCCCCTTGGGCACGAACCGTTTCTGCGCGGCCTGCTTGGTGACGCCCATGCTGCCGCCGATATCGGTCCACGAGGCGCCCGCGCGGCGAGCCTGGTCCACGAAGTGGCCGATCAAGTGATCGGCCACCTCGCCGAGGTGGTCGCCGACGACTACGGCGTCGGACAGTTGGTCGAGCACATTGTCGGGGCGGGCTTTCTTGATGCCGTCGATCAGATCGTCGAGGCGAGGCGTTGATGAGGTCATGCGTCAACGATAAGTTGACGATCCACTGTCGTCAACCCCAAGTTGACGATTTCGTCTCGGTCGCCGGACAGCGGTGCTGGAGTACCGCACCGCTGCCGGAAACCCCGCTGCCGCGGCCCATTTCGCTCAAGGACGGGTCTGGCGCGCCGCGGCGCGCACCACGCGCTCCTTCACCCACGCCGCGGTCCGGCCGGTCAGTATGAAGCCGGCCGGTGAATCGTCGGCATGCAGCGATTGGATGATGCCGTTGCGCCGGCCCAGGCTCATGGCCTGGCCGACGTAGCGAAACCGCAGCGGGTGCGGTTGCGCACCGCGCAGGCGTGCGGCAATCGCGTCGGCGACCTGCCGACCGGCGGGCAGCGCGGTCGCGCAGGCCATGCGCAGCGCGCGGTCTCCGGGCCCGGCCATCACGGCGCAGTCCCCGGCCGCGTAGATCTGCGGATGCGAGATCGACCGCAGCGTGGCATCGGTGTGCACCCGGCCCATGCCGTCGACGGCGATGCCGGACCGTTGCGCGAGGTCGGGCACGCGGAAACCGGCCGTCCACACAGTCGCGGCGGCCTCGACCAGGGTGCCGTCGGCGAGCCGCACCCCCTGCTCGGTCACCTCGATCACCTTCGCGTCCGAACGGATCTCGACACCGAGCTGCTCGAGCACCCGGCGGATGTGTGCCTGCGCCCGCGGCGAGAGCCACGCGCCAGGCGCCTCCGAGCCGAGCAGCAGCACGCGCACCTGCGGCCGGGACTCGCCCAGTTCCGCGGCCAATTCGATGCCGGTGGAACCGCAGCCGACCACGACGACGGTCCCGTCCGGCGCGACGAAACGATCCGCGTCCTCCGGTGTCGCCACCGAGTAAGCGTGCTCGGCCACCCCGGGCACACCGTCGAGATCGGCGACGCTGCCCAGTGCGTACACCAGCGTGTCGTAGCCCAGTTCGGTTCCGGTATCGAGCAATACCCGCTTATCCGCGGGGTCGATCGAGGTGGCGCGGGCACGGACGAAACCGATATCCTTGCGCGCCAGCAGCTCTCTGATGTCCCAGGCCGAAATGCGTTGCCCTGCGGCCTGCTGGTGCAGGCGTACCCGCTCGACGAAGTGCGCGCGCGGGTCGACGACGGTGATCTCGGCTCCGCGTGCCTTGCGGGCGAGCCGCCGGGCTGCGGCCAGCCCCGCGTATCCGGCGCCGAGGACGACGATCCGATGCTGTCCGGTCATGGTGTGACTTCCTTTCGATCGGCCGACACCAACCAGACCGAACAGCGCCACGATCCATGACAAAGACGCCCGTGAAGCGCGTCACGCCCCCGCTCAGGACGCGGGCGCCGCCAGGTACCGCAGCTTGTGCGGGTTGACGATCAGTCGCAGCGTGGCGATCGCACCGCCGATCAATTCCACGCCGGCCACCATCAGCGGCGCGCCGTCGACCCGGGCGACCACGGCGGGCGCACCGTTGATCTCCTCGATGTGCACCTCCATGCCCGGCACCGCCCAGCGCAGCAAACCGCAGAGATAGCGCGCCACGTTGTTCGCGCCGACGATCTGCCTGCGCGCCGCGGTGACCTCGCCGCCGCCATCGGCGGTCGCGGTCACGTCGGCGGTGAGCAGCTGTTCCAGCGACGCCACGTCCCCGTTGCGGGCCGCCTGCACGAACCGGCTGATCAGCTCGCCCGCGTACGCGGAGGGCACGTCGAAACGCGCCCGGTCCTCGCGCACCCGCTGCCCGGCGCGGCGAAAGATCTGCTGCGAGTTGGCCTCGGTGATGGTGAGCATGTCCGCGATCTCGCGGTGCGCGTACCCAAGGCCTCGCGCAGCACGAACACCGCCCGCTCGACCGGCGTCAACCGCTCCATCGCGGTGAGCAGCGCCAGCGACACCAGTTCCCGCTCTTCCACGGTTTCCAGCGGGCCGAGTTCGCCGCGCGCGGTCGGCACGGGCTCGGGAATCCAGGGGCCGACGTAGGTCTCCCGGCGCGCCCGCGCCGAAACCAGCCAGGTGCGGCACTGATTCACCAGCACCGTGGTCAACCACGCTTCCGCGGAACGGATCTCGGACCGCTCGGCGGCGTCCCAGCGCAGATATGTCTCCTGCACGGCGTCCTCGGCCTCCGCGGCCGAGCCGAGCATCCGGTAGGCCAGCGCGAACAGGCGCGGGCGGTGCTCCACGAATTCGCGCAACCCGTCCGGCTCCATCGCCACCTTCCTCCGCGTCCGGCCGTTCGGTACGACCGTACCGCTCCCCCGCGCGGACAGGCGTCCCCGCATCGCGCCGGACGAGGGCTCGATGCCGAGCAGACGCTTCAGGCCGAAGCGGGCCGCGCCGAACCCGCCGATGCCGAACCCTCCGAAGCCCACGCCGCCGGCGGTCGCAAGAGTGTCCATACCGGGAGCCTTCTCGGTCGGACTTGCCAAGTCCTTAAGAAATCCCAGTGTTGAGAAACCCGGCCCTTAAGAGGCCGGACTTCCAGGGGTTCGGTCAGCGGGTGAGGTCGTCGATACCGCGCTCTTTGGCACCGGGCCTACGCAGCCGCAGGCGCGCCGTGGAACCCCGGATCGCCGGGCGGCGGATCACCGGACGCCGCTGCGCCCGGCGCTGCGCGCGGCGCTCGGCGGGCTTGTGCTGCCAGGTCTCCGGGCGCGCGGCGACCCAGCGCTGCGAGTGCCAGGCGAACGGAATGTGGCACAGGTACAGCGCGACCAGGATCAGCAGCAGCACGGTCGGATAGGTCACCAGCAGCGCCGCGGCCAGCGCCACCAGCACCAGTAGTCCCGCCGCGGCCTGCGGTGCCACCGACACCGACTTCATCGCCAGCGTCGGCACGGTGCTCACGGCCAGTGCCGCGGCGAGCACGGTCCACACGGCGACCGCGTAGAAGCCGAGCCACCACCCGTCACCGAACTGCACCGACAGCGCGACCGGCACCATCGCGATGAGCGCCGCCGCCGGGGCGGGCACGCCGACGAAGTACTCCCGCTCCCACTCCGGCCGGGTGTCGTCGTCGAGCAGCGTGTTGAACCGGGCCAGGCGCAGCACGATGCTCACCGCGAACAACAGCGCGATGATCCAGCCCGCGGTCTCGGTGTGCAGCAGCGTGACGTAGAGCACGAGCGCGGGCGCGACGCCGAACGAGATGGCGTCGGACAGCGAGTCCAGCTCGGCGCCGATCTTGGTGGTGGCGTCGAGCATGCGGGCCAGCCGCCCGTCGAGAGTGTCCAGCACGGCGGCGGCGCCGATCATCGCGAGCGCGATGTCGAGCTGGTTGTCCAGGCCGAACTTCACCGCGGACAAGCCCGAGCACAGCGCGAGAATGGTCACCACGCTCGGCAGCAACCGGATGGAGCGGCGCCGCCGTCGCTGGGTCGGAGCAGCCGCCTCCATCATGAACCGCTGGTGGAAGCGGACCCGAGCACCGCGAGGACGGTTTCGCCGCCGATGGTGCGCTGCCCCGGCTCGACGAGCAGCTCGGTGCCCGCCGGGAAGTAGGTGTCCACCCGGGAACCGAAGCGGATCAGGCCGTAGGTGTCACCGATCGTCAGCACATCGCCCACCTGGGCGTCGCAGACGATCCGGCGCGCGAGCAGGCCCGCGATCTGCACCACGACCACCTGCTCGCCGTCAGCGGTGTCGAGCACCATGCTGTTGCGCTCGTTCACCGCGCTGGCCTCGGGCAGGTCGGCGGAGCGGAACTGCCCCTGCTGGTGCAGAACCGTGCGCACCACACCGGACACCGGGGTGCGCTGCACATGCACGTCGAGCACGGACAGGAAGATGCTCACCCGGGGCAGCGGCTGGTCACCCAGTCCCAGTTCCGCGGGGGGAGCGGCGGAATCGACGAGCGCGATCTCGCCGTCGGCGGGTGCGACCACCACGCCGGGACGGTTCGGCGGCACCCGGTTCGGGTGCCGGAAGAACGTCGCACACGCGGCCGCGGCCAGCAGTCCCGTCCGGCGCACCCACTTGCGCTTACCGCCGACGACGGCGACGGCGAGCGGGGCGGCGACAAACGGAAGCCCGGCGGGATGCAACGGGGGAATCGCATTGCGGACCAGGTCGGCGACGTGGCCGACTCCGGTGCGTTCAGGCGTGCCGGGCGGCGTGGGACGGCGGGCCACAGGCTCCTCTTTCGTGCTAGATGCAGTCGGATTGCGCCTTCAACGATAGGACCGGCGCAAGCGTTCACACCTTACGGGAAAGGAGCCTGTGGCACGGCTGTCAGCTACGGACTTTGCGTCCGGTGACCAAACCCACGAGGAACAGCAGAATCACCGCGCCACCGAGGCAGGTGAAGAAGCTGAACCAGAGGCCACCGCCTTCGACGTCCACGCCGAGCACCTTCAGCAGGAACCCACCGAGTAGGCCACCCACGATGCCCACCACGATGTTCAGCAGGATGCCCTGTTGGGCATCGGTCTTCATGATCTTGCTGGCAATCCACCCGGCAAGACCGCCGATGATGATCCACCCGATAATCCCGAGACCGAGCATGGTGTCCTCGCAATCCGCGCCGGCCGTCTCGTGCAGGACGGCCCGCACATAGTTGGGTTTCACGCCGCTGGAGCTTTTTGGCGTGCTTCGAGGGTATACCCGGGGCTTGTGAGAATACGCACGACAAAACGGCGATTCTCGGGCTAATATGAGGTCGCCTCATGTCTACGGTTCCGTAGGGCGTGGCTGATGAGGGTTCCAATTCGAGGCTTCGAGGACAACCCGGCGGCGGTGCCGCAGGTACATAGGAGACGCACATGGCTGCTCGAATCGCCCAGACCACCGGGGCAGAGCACACGGCGATCCTCGGGCTCGGCGTATACCGCCCAGTTCGAGTCGTGACCAACGACGAGGTGGCGGGCCCGATCAACTCGAGCGACGAGTGGATCCAGACCAGGTCCGGGATCAAGACCCGGCGCTTCGCGAACGACTCCGAAACCGTGCAGAGCATGAGCGTCGCGGCCGCCCGCGGCGCGCTCGAATCCTCGGGCATCGACGTCGACCAGGTCGACTGTGTGATCGTCGCGACGTCGACGCATCTGCTGCTCACCCCCGCCGCCGCCCCCCGGATCGCCACCGAACTCGGCATGAACGGCTCGGCCGCCTTCGACGTCTCCGCGGGTTGCGCCGGCTTCTGCCACGCCCTCGCGCTGGCCTCCGACCTCGTACGCGGCGGTACCGCCGCACACGTGCTGGTGATCGGCGTGGAGAAGCTGACCGACACGATCAACCCCACCGACCGCTCCACCGCCTTCCTGTTCGCCGACGGCGCGGGCGCCGTCATCGTCGGCCCCGCCGACGTGCCCGGCATCGGCCCCACGGTGTGGGGTTCGGACGGCACGCAGAGTCACGCGATCCGGCAGGACAAGGACTGGGTCGAGTTCTTCCGCGAGATCGAGGAGAAGGGCACCGACGCGGTGCGCCCTTACCTCGCGATGGAGGGCACCGCGGTGTTCCGCTGGGCCGCGCACTCGCTGGAGAAGGTGTGCCGCGACGCCGTCGACCGCGCCGGGCTGTCCACCGACGACCTGAACGCGATGATTCCGCACCAGGCCAACGGCCGGATCATCGAGATCATGGCCCGGGTGCTGAAACTGCCGGAGAACTGCGCGCTGGCCAACGACATCGAGGAG